>NZ_JBIWOA010000009.1:139518-342719 GCF_044767525.1 Streptomyces sp. NPDC101234
TTCTGACCTTTCGAGCGGGGCGTCTATTGTCGGGTTTCTCCGGGGGGGGGGGGGGGGCGCCCCCCCCCCGCCAGTCGTTCTTCCACGGTCGCTGGGCGCTATGGCGTGGGTGGTGCGTAGTCGCCGGCCGCAGGGCCTGCAGGAGCGGTTCGGTGCGCGTGGACCTTGGTCGGCTTCTGGCGCCTCACCGCCGGCCCGGCGCTGCCGCCGTTCCCGCAGCGTCGGGCGATTTCGTCCCCTGTCGGCCCCGGCCGCCTCACCGGAAGGAAGAAGTGGCGGTGGCCGGTGCGATGCCGGTCAGCCGGTGGTTCCGGCCTGTTGTTCTTCGCGGTGTGGTGGTGTGGTCGTGTGGCGGGGCGGGGGGATCCTCTGGGCGAGCTTGTCGCCCTCGACGTCCAGGTCGGGCAGGAGGCGGTCCAGCCAGGCGGGGATCCACCAGGCCTTTTCCTGCGCGAGTGCCATGGTGGCCGGGATGAGTGTCATGCGGATGACGAAGGCGTCGATGAGGATTCCGGCCGCCAGCGCGAAGCCGGCCTGCTTGATCATGGGCTGGGCGTTGAAGACGAACCCCGCGAAGACGGAGACCATGATGGTGGCGGCCGCAAGGACGACGGAGCTCGCGCGTGCGAAGCCGTTGACGGTGGCGCTCCGCGCGGTCGCGCCGTGCACATGCGCCTCACGTATGGAGGTCACGAGGAACATCTGGTAGTCCATGGCGAGCCCGTAGAGGACGCCGGTGATGATGATGGGCAGCAGGCTCACGACCGGCGCGGTGGCGTCGAGGCCGATCAGGCTCTGCAGCCAACCCCATTGGAATACGGCCGTGGTGAGGCCGAAGGTGGCGGCGATGCTCAGGAGGAAGCCGAGGGTGGCCATCACGGGGACCATGAGGGAGCGGAAGACCAGGAGGAGGACGATCAGGGAGAGTCCGAGGACGGTCGCCAGGTAGACGGGCAGGGCGTCGGCGAGCCGGTCGGAGACGTCGATCGCGAGTGCCGTGAAACCGGTGATGCCGATGACCGCGCCGTGGGTTTTGCTGATCTCCGTGCTCTTGCCGCGTACGGCCGTGACGAGGGCCTTGGTCGCGTCGTCGTTCGGACCGCTGCCGGGTACGAGGCTGAGGATGGCCGTGGTGCCGGTGTCGTTCATCCCGGCGAGCGAGATCGATGTGACGCCCTTGACGTTGCGCAGGTCGGCGGTCACCCCGGCGAGGGAGGCGGGGGTGAGGGGCGCTTTCCTCGCGGTGGAGCTGACGACGACCAGGAGCGGACCGTTCCAGCCGGGGCCGTAGGCATCGCTGACCAGGTCGTAGCTGCGGCGTTGCCCGGTTTCGGGGTTGTAGCTGGCGCCGGAGGGCAGGCCGAGTCTCATGTCCGCGGCGGGAATCGCCAGGACCACGGGAATCAGGACCGAGGCCGCGACGGCGGCGTACCTGTGGCGGACCAGGCGGGTTCCCCAACGGACGGCTCGTTGCCGGCCGTTGACGGATTCCCCGAGTTGCGCCGCACGCCGGATCCGGGCGGGGCAGATACGTTCCCCGACCAGGCCCAGCAGGGCAGGCAGCAGGGTCAGCGCGAGCAGGACGGCGATGGCGATCGTGGCGGCCGCGACGAGCGCCATGGTGGAGAGCAGGGTGATCCTGATGACCAGGAGTCCCGCCAGGGCGATGATGACGGTGCTGCCGGCGAAGAACACCGCACTGCCGGCGGTGCCGACGGCGCGACCGGTCGCCTCTGCCGCCTCCAGGCCCTCGTCCAGGATCAGTCGGCGTTCCCGGTTGACGATGAACAGGGCGTAGTCGATGCCGACGGCCAGTCCCAGCATCAGCGCCAGGACCGCGGCGAGTGAGTGGATCTCGAAGACGGTGGAGAGGGTGAAGGCACCACCGACTCCCACCGTGACGCCGGTCAGGGCGATGACCAGGGGCAGACCGGCCGCCACGACCGACCCCAGAGTGATCAGCAGCACCACGGCCGCGACGGCCACGCCGACGATCTCGCCGACGCCGACGATCTCGGGGACCTCCATCATGGCCGCCGACGGCAGGACCTCCAGGCCACCGTGTGCGGCTCGCTGCTGGGCGGCCTTGACGGTGCTGTCGATCGTCCCGGAGGGAAGCTCGAAGGTCTGCTCGTCGAACTGGAACTGCAGCAGCGCGGTGGAACCGTCGGCGGAGACGATCACCCCCGGCACCGGCCGGCCGTCCGCCTGCAGCGGTACGGGGGAGCGGCCGGCGATCGGCAGGCCGGCGGCACGTGCCACCGCTGCCTGGGCGCGCAGCAGCGGACTCCGCTCACCCTTGGCAGCCTCCCTGGCCAGGACCTTGCGCGCGTCGATGACATGGTCGTGGCGGTAGACGGCGTCCACAGCGGCCAGCAGGGCGGGGCGGACCTTCGCGTCGTCGATCCGGGCGCCGTCCGGGGCCTTGAAGAGCAGCATGCCCTGGCCGCCGGACGCCTCCGGCAGGGACACGGCCAGATCGTCGATGACCTTCTGGGACGGGGTGCCGTCGATGCGCACCTCGTTGCTGAGCCTGACGGGGTTGACCGCCAGCAGTGTCAGGACGGAGGCCAGGACGGCGAGCCAGCCGCCGATGACGTACCAGGGTTTGCCGTAGGCGAACCTGCCCAGCCGGTAGAGCAGAACGGACACAGACCTCTCCCCATCTCCCATTGGTCTAGTCGAGACCGCGCAGCAAAGTGAGAGTGTTCTATCAAAACGATAGGCAACTATCAATGCGGTAGGCTGCTATCGGCCGAGGGTGATGACGCCGTCATGGCGGGACAGGAAGAGCCAGGGATGACAAGCGCAAGAGGCCGTGCTGCAAGGCGCCGGGTCGACGCCCGTTCGAGCGTGGAGCGCATCATCGCCGCGGGGCGGATCGTGCTCGGGGAGGGCGAGGCCTCTCTGGAGCGGATCGCGGCGGAGGCCGGTGTCGGCATCGCGACGCTCTACCGCCACTTCCCCAACCGGGAGGCCGTCGTCCGAGCCGTCCTCGAGGACATCCTCGAGACCGACCTGCAACCGCTCATCGAACGTGCCGCCGAAGCCGACGACACGCGTCAGGCACTGCAGGAGATCGCCACGCGCCTGCTCGACCTGATCGCCGAGGAACGCGGCCTGGTCACCTTCGCCGGCAATTTCGCCGACGTGGCCGTGGACGTCCTCCAGCGTTTCAGTGCCTCGCTCCACCCGCTTCTGCTGCGCGGGCAGCAGGCCGGTGAGATCCGTGCCGACCTCATCGCCGAGGACATCCCTCGCTTTCTTGTCATGGCGGTGGCCGGTCTTGCCCTCCCCGGCACCGCGCCTTCACTGCGCGCCCGCTTCATCGCGCTGCTCTTCGACGCGCTCAACCCGGCCAACGCGACCGCCCTTCCTCCGTTGAGTCCCGGAGAGGACGACCTGCGCACCGCGCTCGGTAGCGTCACGCGCGCCTGAAACCATCGCTGACCTGCTGCGGTGAAGAACGTCGCCCGGCCTGGGACCAGTTGACGTCGACCTTCGGTTTGACGTCGACCTTCCGTCGGCTCCGACACGCACTGCGGAACGGAGGCGTCGACGTCGGCTGCGCCGCGCTGTGCGACACACCGCAGCGGTGTGGACCGAGCGGCGGGACCGGCCGGAGGCCTCACCGAGCAGGGGCGAGGGAGGACCGGAGCCCATCGAGTCAACGAGCCTCTGAGTCCATCGAACGGTTGAATCCGATCTCGGCTTACGGGCGACGCGGACCAGGGCGCCGTCCGGCAAGACTTGCCGGGCCGTCGTGCCCGAGTCGCCGACGGCGTCGCAGATCTGGCACGAGGAGAGGATTCCCACCATGTCCACGGACTTCAGCAGGCGCCGGCTGCTCGTCGCAGGCGCGGGCGTCGCGATCGCCGGGGCCGCAGCCGGGCAGGCCTCGGCCGCACCGGGCGCCCGGAGCTCCGGGGCCTCCCTGCCGGGCATCCGCGAGGAGACGCGCTCGCTGGAGGAACTGTACGAGGCCGCCGTCGCCGAGGGCGGCAAGCTCGTCCTCTACCAGGGCGGTGACGTCGACAGCCAGGCCGCGGGCGTCCGGACCGCCTGGGCCGCCGCCTTCCCCGAGGTCGACCTGACGGTCGTCGTGGACTACAGCAAGTACCACGACGTCCGCGTCGACAACCAGCTCGCGACCGGCACCCTGGTCCCCGACGTGGTCCAGCTGCAGACCCTCCAGGACTTCACCCGCTGGAAGCGCCAGGGCGAGCTGCTGCCCTACAAGCCCGCCGGGTTCTCCGAGGTCCACCAGGGCTTCAAGGACCCCGACGGCGCGTGGACGGCGCTGATGGTCATCGCCTTCAGCTTCATGTACGACATCCAGGCCGCCGGCGGGAACGCGCCCAGGACCCCGGCCGACCTGGTCGACGCCCGCTGGAAGAACGCCATGGCGTCCGCCTACCCGCACGACGACGACGCGGTCCTCTACCTCTACTCCCTCTACCAGCGCACCTACGGCTGGGACTGGGTGGCCCAGTTCGCCGCGCAGCAGCCGCAGTTCGCCCGTGGCACCCACACTCCGAGCGCCGCGGTCACCGGCAAGCAGAAGACCGTCGGCGTCGGCGGCGCGGGCAGCGCGGTCGCCACGTCGGGCCCGCTCAAGTGGGTCCTCCCGGACCGGGCCCCCTTCATGGCCTGGGGGCAGCGCGCCGCGATCCTGAAGCAGGCCGCCCATCCGGCAGCGGCCAAGCTCTACATGAACTGGCAGCTGTCCGAGGCCCGTCAGAAGGCCGCCTTCAACGGCTGGTCCGTCCGCGAGGACATCACCCCGAACGCGAGCCTCAAGCCCGTCTGGGACTTCCCGAACGCCCACGTCGACGGCTTCCCCGAGTTCATGGCGGACCGCGCCGGGATCGAGCGGCTGAAGCAGACCTTCGCCCTGTACTTCGGCGAGGTCAAGGGCGACCCGTCGCCGGGGTGGCCGGGCCTGCACCCGGGGCGGTGACCGCGGCAGAACGCCGCTTACCGGGAATGCACAGGGCGCGCTTTACACTTTGGACACCGTTGTCGACTGCGTCGGCCCGTCGCAGGGAGCCCGAGTGTCCCCCACCATCCCCGTCTTACGCCGCCGGCTGTCCCTCTCGGCGCGGCAGCTGCCCCATCTGGTCTTCCTGGCCCCGGTCGCGGGCACCCTGGTGCGGCTCGTCGAGCTGAACAGCGAGCTGTGCTGGACGGTCGCACCGCCCATCGCCGCCCTCGGTCTGCTCTACATCGCCGGGCCGGCCCGCTGGGAGCGCTTCGGTGCCGCGGGCCGGCCGGTCTGGCTGGGGACACTGGTGCTCCTGTGGGGCTGGGTGTCCTGGAAGATCCCGGTACCGCTCGCCTTCGCCTACACCTGGCTCGCCGTTCCGCTGGCGGTGCTGGCGCTGCGGATGCACGGGCGCCGGGTGACGGTGTCGGCGATCGGCGCGATCACGGCCGGGCTGCTGGCCTCGCTCATACGGATCGGCGGCGGCGTCGACCTCGACGTACTGGCGCCCCCGCTTGCCGCTCTCTGCGCCACCGTCGTCCTCTACCGCACCCAGCAGCGACTGAACAGCCAACTGGCCGCAAGCCGTGCCGAGTTGGCGGAGAGTCAGCGTGAGGCCGGGCGGCTTGCCGAACGTACCCGGATCGCCCGGGACCTGCACGACACGCTCGCCCAGGAGCTCGCGGGCAGCCGTATGCTCCTGCAGGCCGCCGAACGGGACTGGGAACGCGACCCGGACGCCGCGTTGCGCCAGCTCCGTGCCGTGTCCCAGGCCCTCGGCGCCCACTTGGAGGAGACCCGCACCATCATCGGCGACCTGACCCCGCCCGCCCTGGAGCGGGACGACCTGGAATCCGCCCTGCGCGGTCTGTGTACCCGCCCGCACTCCTTGGCCGGTGCGCCGCGCGTCACCTTCCACACCGGGGGAGAGCCGCACCCTCTGCCCGCCGAACGGGCGGTGACCCTGCTGCGCGTGGCCCAGGGCCTCCTCGCCAACGCCCGCGAACACGCGCGGGCCACCCATGTCCGTGTCTCCCTCACCTACGAGGACGACAGGGCGACCGTCGAAGTCCGCGACGACGGAAGGGGCTTCGACCCGCGGACCAGGCAACCCAGTGGTCTCGACCGGGGGTTCGGGCTGGCCGCCGCCCGCGATCGCCTGAGCGCACTCGGCGGCAGGCTCACGGTGGAGAGCAGGCCCGGGCACGGCACCCGGGTGCGGGCCGAACTGCCCGTCGCCGAGCGCGTACTGGCCAGGACACTGTGATCGCGGACGCCCTGCGGATCCTGATCGTCGACGACCACACCGTCGTACGAGCCGGCCTGCGCGCCCTGCTGCAGGGGGAGCCCGGCCTTGAGGTGATCGCCGAGACCGGCGACGGCAGGGACGCGGTTCGCCTCGCCGAACGTCTGCGCCCCGATGTGGTGTTGATGGACCTGCGCCTGTCGGACGCCGCCCAGCGGGGTGCCGCCTTCGACGGTATCGAGGCCACTCGCCGTATCACCGCCGCCGTACCCGGTGCCAGCGTCGTCGTACTGACCAGCTACAGCGGTCGCGGCGATGTCGTCCGTGCGGTGGAAGCGGGCGCCCGGGGCTACATCCTCAAGGCAGGTCCGCCCGAGGAACTGTTCCGCGCCGTGCGCGCGGCGGCAGCCGGGGGCATGGGCCTGGCCCCCGAAGCCGCGGCCCGTCTCGTCGGCCGGCCCGCCGACCCGGGGCCGGTGCTCAGCGAGCGGGAGACCGAGGTCGTACGACTGCTCGCCCGGGGCCACAGCAACCGGGCCATCGCCTCCGCCCTGTTCCTGACCGAGGCCACGGTCAAGACCCACCTGGTCCGGATCTATCGCAAGCTCGGCACCGAGAACCGAGCCGGCACGGTCAGTGCGGCCGTCCGGCTCGGACTGCTCGAACTCGACGCAGGCTGACGGTTCGGCGGACACCGCGAGTCCGCGCGCCGACGGCGTCACCGCCCGGCGACGCGGCCGAGGATCATGCTGGTCTCGGCCCGCGCCAGCAGTTGCCCGGCGCACGCGTGCGTGCCGAACCCGAACGTCAGGTTCCGGCTCGTGTCCGTCGGTCGGTGGTAGTCCTGGGCCGCTTCGCCGGAACCTTCTTCCTCGACCGCTTCGGCCGTACCGTCGTCGTACGCGCCAGTGCCCTCTCGGGCGCGCTCGGTCTGCTCATCGTCATCGTTTCCGACAGCGCTGTCCTGGCCGGAGCCGCCGTACCGCTGTGGGGGCTGGCCGCATCTCGGCTTCCTCGGCGGCCGTGTCGGCCTGCGTCCCGCCATGTTCGTCGTCCTGGCCTGTGTCGTGTGCGCCGCCTTCCTGGCCCCCTCGGCGGAGACCGGGGCCCGCGCCCGACACGACCCTCACGGCACATCGCCTGAAGTCCGGCAGCCTGCCTTGAGATCAACTGCCAGCAGGTTCGCGGGAGTTGTCGCTCGTCCCCTGCCCGCCGATTTCTGTCCGAAGGCTTGACGGGGCAGGAGGCAGGCTTCAACCTTCCGACAGAGTCGCACATCACTCAACAACATTCCGCCACAGTTTCCCTCGGGATGAGTTCTCGTATTCGCGGAGCAGCCATGTCTACTCGCACGTTCATCCGGAAGGCATGCGCCCACTTCCTTTCGGTGGCCGCCGTGGTCTGTGCGTCCCAGTTGGTCATCGCCCCAGGGCAGCCGGCCGACGCCGCCACCAACCAGTTCAAGGGCGTCAACTGGGCCGACACCCGCGACAACTACAACACCGGATGGGTGATCCCGGACGGCCTGGCCGCATCGGACAGCTACTCGCAGGTCTACTCGGTCGCCGACAACTACATCAAGGCGTTCCGGTCCAACCTCGGTGCCAACACCGTGCGCCTGCCCATCAATCCGCCCAGCGTCAGCCAGTCCTGGTGGGGTGCCTACCGGGGCGCGATCGACGCGGCGCTCGCCGACGGCATGAAGGTGGTGATCAGCGCCTGGACCGAGAAGACCAGCGTCGGCACGGTCACCGACATGACCGCCTGGAAGGCCATGTGGTCCACCGTGGTCGGTGCCTACGGCAGCAACGGCAACGTGTACTTCGAGCCGCTGAACGAACCCTACGGCTACTCGCTGAGCCAGTGGGTCTCGGTCTGCTCATCCTGGCTCTCCCAGTTCTCCGGCGTCCCCAGGAGCCGGGTCGTCATCAGCGGCACGGGCTACAACGACAACGTGACCGGCGTCGGAGCCTCCTCCGCACTCAACGGCACACTGCTGTCCCTGCACTACTACGGCTACTGGAACAGCTACACCAAGGAATCCTCCTGGGTGTCGGACCTCAACAGCCGCATCGGCAGCTACACCGGCCGGACGATCATCGACGAGTTCGGCGCCCCGATGACCACCGGCACCGACTACCTGACCAACCACGACAACGGCCAGTTCCAGTCCTACCTCGCCGCGGTGACCGACACGGCCCGCTCGGACGGGATGGGCAGCGTCTACTGGCCCGCACTGCGCACCGGGGACTCCTACTCGCTGCAGGCCCACAACGGCAGCGGACTGTCGAGCACCAACTCCTCGGGTGTCACCCAGGTCCGCTGGGGATGGGGCTACTGACGCCCACGCGTGCGCCCACGCGTGCGCCCCCGCAGTCCGACTTCGGCGCAGCCGAGCCGGAGTGCGTCGAGGCCGAAGGCTTCGACAGGGCCGACGACGCCCGGCGTGAGGTCGTGCCGGGTGGCGAGTCGGTGGGCGCCCCAGGCGATGAGTTCGGCGGTGAGGGTGTAGATGCTGGGGCCTTCGAGACGGACTTCCGCGAGCGGGACGCCGTCGGGGGCGTCGCAGGCCACGGCGACGGTATGGCTGCGGGTCCGGGCGCGTTCTGCGGCGTCGGGTCCGCCCGACTGTCCGCTCATCGGGCGGGTCAGGAGTCCGAGCAGCTTACGGCCGAAGACGTGTCGTGCGGCGGTCGCGGCTGCCGCCGAGACGGCCTGTACGGGTCGGCTGAGGGCGGGGAACCAGCCGTTGCAGACGCTGACGGTGTCGAGCTGGGGGAAGGCCTGGGGGAGGAAGAGGACTTCGGTACCGGACAGGAGAAAGGCGGTCCTGCGACGGCCGCGAACGGTGAAGTCGCGGAGATTCGAGGCGGGACGCCGGTCGATCAGACGGTGCCCGTGCCAGTGGGGCACGGGCAGGGTCAGGCCGTTGCGGCCGGTGTTGCGGGTGCCCTGGCTCAGGCCGCGGCGGAGCGAGCCGGTGGCGAAGTGGCCGACGTCCACCGCACGCACCGCGTCCCCGCCTTGTCGGACGGCAAGGCGGGCGGCGAGGACCCCCGGCACGTAGTCGTAACCGAACGCGGGGAGCATCACCGGCCCGGTCTCGCGCGCGCGATCGTGGCAGCGGTCCTGGAGCGCGCGGACGAAACCGACCTCACCGGTGGAGTCGATGTAGTGCGCGCCCACGTCGGCGGCGGCCTGCGCGACCGGGAGGCCGAGACGTTCGAACGGGCCGGCCGTGGTGATGAGGACATCGCCGGGTCCTACCAGCTTCCGCAGGTCGGCGAGGTCGCTCACGTCGGCCACCACGTGATCCAGCCCGCCGTGGCGCTCGGCCAGGGACGCCAGGGAGGTGCCGTTGCGGCCGGCAGGTGTCGGCTTCAGGCCGCGGCGCAGCACGGCGTCGAGCACGAGGCCTCCGGTGTAGCCGGTGGCGCCGAGCAGCACAGTACGTCCGGTCATCGGTCGGGGTTCCTTCGGGTGGGGCGGGTGCCACGGTGCGGGGGAGGCGACGGGTTTCAGGCGTCACCGAAGAGCCGTCGCTCGACCCGGAGGAGAAGCTTGGGGTGCAGCTTCGGAAGGAGGCGGACGAGCAGGTCCACCGACTTGGCGTCCCTGCCCACGAGGATGCGGGGCGAGCCGCGCTCCACGCCGTCGACGATGATCTGCGCGGCCCGTTCAGCGGGCAGGGTCAGCAGTCTGGAGTTGTAGGTGGCCACGCGTGCCAGTTCCTGCGCCGTGGGTTCCCTGCCGGCCGCCCGCATCTTCTCCAGCCCGGCATTGGCGATGTTGGTCCGTACGCCGCCGGGGTGGACGACGGTGACCCTGTTCTGGACGTTGCTCATGTGCGTACCGCCGTCGTGGTCGCCTTGCCCGCGCCGCCCGTGGCGGTGGCGCGGCCGAAGTGGAGCTCCGGGTCGAGGACGTTGTCGGCGCGTAGCAGCTTGACGTCGGTGTGGTAGTTCATCGAGGTCAGCCATGGCATCCGGTCGCCCTGGCGGGGAAGCCGGTCGACGACGCGCTGGATGTAGCCCGCGCCGAAGTCGAGGAACGGCCGGGTGGGCATGGACGTGTCCGCCACCTCGGGGCGGCAGGTGTCGTAGCCATGGGCGTCCATGTGTGCCGCCAGGCGGCAGAAGTGCTCGCAGAGCAGCCCGATCTTCAGGGTCCAGGACGCGTTGGTGTAGCCGATGGCGTAGGCGAGATTCGGCACACCGGACAGCATCAGGCCCTTGTAGGCGACGGTGTCCGGCAGATGTACGGCCGTACCGTCGACGGTGAGGGCAATGCCACCGAGAGCCTGCACGTTCAGGCCGGTGGCGGTCACGATGACGTCCGCCTCGATGTGACGGCCGGACCGAAGCGAGACCCCGGTCTCGGTGAAGGTCGCGATCCGCTCGGTGACCACCGACGCCTTCCCGTCCCTGATGGCCCGGAACAGGTCCCCGTCGGGCACCACGCACAGCCGCTGGTCCCACGGGTCGTACGGCGGGTCGAAGTGCTCGTCGACCGGATAACCGGCGGGCAGCTCCCGGGCGTTGAGCCAGCGGATCAGCCGTCGTGCTGCCTTCGGAAACCGCTGACAGAAGCGGAACACGGCATTCTGCTGGAAGACGTTCTTGCGCCGGGTCCAGGCATGGCCGCGCTCATCGCCCAGGTACTTGCGCAAGGTGTTCGCGATCGCGTCGGTCCTGGGCAGCGGAAGGATGTATGTCGGTGTGCGCTGGAGCATGGTCACGTGTGCGGCGGTGTCGGCCATCGCAGGCACGAGGGTGACCGCGGTGGCGCCGCTGCCGATCACCAGCACCCGCTTGCCCGCGTGGTCGAGGTCCGCCGGCCAGTGCTGCGGGTGCACGATCGTGCCGCCGAACCGCTCGCGGCCCTCGAACTCGGGGGTGAAACCCTCGTCGTAACGGTAGTAGCCGCTCGCGGTGAAAAGCCAGCCGCAGGTCAGCGTGGTCGACTCGCCGGTGTCGGTGCGCTCCGCCTCGACCGTCCAGCGCGCCTGCTCGCTCGACCAGGACGCGGCGCGCACCTTGTGGTGGTAGCGGATGACGTGGTCCAGGCCGTTCTCGGCGGCCGTCTCGCGCAGGTAGGCCCGGATCCGTGAGCCGTCGGCGATGGCCTGCTCGTCGCGCCAGGGTTTGAACGCGTAGCCGAAGGTGTGCAGATCCGAGTCCGACCGGACGCCGGGATAGCGGAACAGGTCCCACGTGCCGCCCAGACCGGCACGGGCCTCCAGGATCGCGAAGCTCTTCGACGGCAACCGCGTCCTGACGTAGTGTGCCGCGCCGATGCCGGAGATCCCGGCGCCCACGATGAGGACGTCCACATGCTCGGCGTCCACATGCTCGGCGTCCACATGCTCGGCGTCGGCAGGCGTGACGCCGAGGCGTCCAGCCGGTGTCGGGTTTGACGTCATGTCGCTCCTTGCCCGCGGATACCTTGACCGTGCTGTGGACAAGGGTCCGTGACCGCCGCCGCCTTGCACCACAGCAGAACGCACCACCATCATGACCACATGGTGCAAGACGCTGCATTTCTTGGAACCTGGCCCGAGTGCCCACCCGACATCGCGGACCTGTTCCGGCGAGGCGCCGAGATCGTGCTCGACCCCCGCCCCGAGTGGGTCGAGACCCTCCACGCGGCCTCGCTCAGTGGAGAACGGATGCGGCCCATCGCCGAGGACCCGGTCCTCGCCGCCGCGGTCAAACAGGCCAACCTCGCCAACATCCGGCACTGGGCGGCGTCGAACGTCCGGCGTCCAGGGCGCCGCGTGCCCGCGAACCTGGATCTCGACGTGCTCGCCGTGGCCCGCGACCTCGTACGCCGGGGCCTGGACGAGAGCGCACTCGACGCCTACCGCACCGGTCACAGCGTGGCCTGGCGCCGCTGGATGGAGATCTGCTTCGAGCTCACCAGCGACGCCGGTCTACTGCGTGACCTGCTCGACATCTCCGCGCTGTCGATCTCGACCTTCGTCGAAGACACCGTCTCCGCCGTCTCCGAACGGATGCAGGGCGAACGGGCGGAGCTCACCCGCGGCGCCCACGCCGAGCGCCGGGCCGTGGTCACCCTCCTGCTCGAAGGTGCACCGATCCGCCGCTCCCGGGCCGAAGCCCAGCTCGGCTACCGCCTGACCGGCCCCCACACCGCCGCCATCGTCTGGTCCGCCTCCACCTCCGTGCCCGACCAGCTCGAAGCCGCCGCCGAACTCCTTGTGCGCGCCAGTGGTGCGGCGCACCGGCTGACCGTCGTCGCGGGCGCGACGGCCCAGTGGCTGTGGCTGCCCGTCGACACCTCACCGGACACCGACCGGCTGGGCGCGGGACTCGCCGCGTACCCCGAAGTGCGCATCGCGGTGGGCCGGCCCGGAAGCGGCATCGACGGCTTCCGACGCAGCCACCTCGACGCCGTCACCACCCAGCGCATGCTGACCCGGCTCGCCTCACAGCACAGGGCTGCCCGCTACGAAGACGTACACCTCGCCGCACTCCTGACCGTCGATCCCGCCCAGGCCGAGGAGTTCGTCTCCGACACACTCGGCGGCCTCCTGAACGCGGACGCCGAGATCCGGGAGACCGTGGCCACCTATCTGGGCGAACAGTGCAGCAGCACCCGTACCGCCGAACGGCTCTTCACCCACCGCAACACCGTCCTGCGCCGCCTGGCCCGCGCCGACGACCTGTTGCCCCGTCCCCTTGCCGACAACGTCACCGCTGTCGCCGCCGCCCTCGAAGTGGCCCGCTGGCGAGGCTGACCCGGAATACGCACCCCGTCGTCCGATACCGGTTCACGCCCGCTTGCTCCTGCCCACAGACCTCCAACTTCAAGAGGGCGCAGGTTCATTGAGGTCAGGAGGCGAAGTCCGACAGGGTGGAGTCGACGCCGTCATCGACGATCTGCCGGCCGCGGGTGGACGTTACTCGCGGAGGCTGTTCGTTGCCTCGCCAGCCGGTGACATCGGTTCCGCTCGGCGCGTGCCGGGCCAGGAAGTCGGCCATGGTCGTCAGCAGTTCCTGGGGGGTGACCGGCCACCAGTGGTGCGGCTGCCCGACTCCGTAGATGAACTGGAAGTCCGGAGCCGGGGAGGTGAGCGCATTGGTCTTCTGCTCGAAGAACTCGACGCCGTCATTGAGGAAGTACGTGTCCTCGGTCCCCACGTAGATGTGCAGTCGGCCGGCGATCTTGGGGCCGAGTGTCTGCCATCGTGCTGCCACGACGGAGGACAGTTCGAAATGCTGCCGCCAGTACGCGGCCACGGCGTGGTCGATGGCGCCGGTCCGCTTGTTCCAGATCGGCTTCGGGTACCCGTCGGCGCCCTGCGGGCCGAACACGGCCGACCATGTGTCCCACTGCCCCTGGCTACGGCCCTTCGATGCGACAGCCCGCTCGTACGAGTTCTCCTGGCCGGTGGTCCACGTGGTGTCGCCGCTCGTTGCCCTTGCTGCCGGGCGCGGTATCTTCTCCCAGGAGTGCTCGGTGAAGTAGGCGTTCGGATCGTCGTAGATGTTGATGACCTGATGTGCCCGGAAATCCAGAGTATCGGGGTAAGCGGCCCAAGCACCCGCGTAGCTGTGCGGGTAGAACACCAGGCTCGCCGCCGCGATCCACCCCCCGGTCGATCCGCCCTCCACCGCGCGTCCCCAGCCCTGCCCGATGGTGCGGAACGACCTGTCGACGGCCGGGATGAGCTCGGTGTCGATCGCATCACCATAGGGGCCGAGGTTGGCGGAGTTCACGTGGTACGAATCGTCGTAGAAGGGGTTCTCGCTGCGCACTTGCACAGAGATGAAGCGGGCCGCACCGGGCGATACCCACCACTTGGAGAACTCATTGCTCAGCGACTCGGTGAAGCCATGCGGGTTGCCGTTGGGGAAGTGGCCGACATTCAGGTCCATCGGATACCTGACGTGACCGTTGGCCGGGTCGTCGTAGCCTTCGGGCAGCAAGACATTGGCGCCCAGATAGACATCTCGGCCCCAGAACCTGCTGAGCAGTTCAGAACGGATCTTGATGTGCTTGACGTGCTGGGAGTCGGCCGGGTTTCCCTGCTGTCCGGTTCCGCCCGGCGGGATCGTCCCGATCGGGCCGATCACCTTGTCGAGTGTGAGCGAAATGACCGAGACCGAGCCATCGATACGGATCGTGCGCGGTCTGGAGTATGCGTTGCCGGGTGAATGCCAGATGTCCCCGCCGTCGCCGCTGGGCCAGTGGACCTGCACCACAGACCCGTCCGACCGGTGGTCGGTCTCATAGGTGTTGAAGAACCCTTGCACCACGTACTTTCCGGGAGGGATGTCGGCAAAGCTCTCCACCGGGTAGCCCACGACCTCACCACCAGCGGACGCAGACCGGAGCACCATGGGCTTGCCCGGCCGCATCAGCGCGACATCCATGCCGAACAGCGGGACACTGATCGGCTGCACGTCCTGCAGGTTGTCGCGAGGCTCGGGCGCGTCGCCACTGAGGTCCGACTGTCGGGCGATGATCACGAACGCCCTGCCGGGCGTGGCCGCGAGCCCCGTCGCCGCAGCCACCGTGAGGGCGAACGTAGGGCCGGGCGCGGCCGCCGGCGCGGCCTCGCCGATACCGGCTCCCGCCCACCCCACCAGCCCCCCGGCCACGGTGGCAGCTGCCGACCCGGCAACCATGCTGCGCCGAGTCACCCCCACGCGCGACGTGCTCTCGCTCTCAAGCCGAGCCGGCCTGTCGGTACCGCCCTGCACACCCTGCACGATGCCTCACTCTCCGCGTCCGCCCGTTCCACCGGTTCGGCTACGCCCGTCCCCTCGTCGGGAACAACGCCGCGAACACACTCCACCTCAATACCGCCGTAGCGCAAGCAGCAATTTCTTCATGGTGAAATCAGCTCGCCCTACGGGCGGGGCGTCAGCCGACCGCACCACAAAAGAGGTCCCTGACCGGGGAGGCGAAGAAAAGCGAATGGAGCGTTGGTTGGCGCGGCTTCAGCGCCACCTCAGAAATCGGCACTTACCTCTCCCGGGATTTCACCTGATCCTCTTGGGATCTCGAATCCACAGCCGGGGAGGAACAGTGTGAAGAAGAAGTGGTGGAAATCCCTGGGCTGACAGATGGCCATAGCCGCAGCACTCGAAATCACCTTCGGCCTGACCGTTCCAGACATCGCCATTCATTTCGATATCCTCGGCGACGGATTCCTCAACTTGCTCCGAATGGCGATCGTCCCGCTCATCGTTCCCCTCATCGTGTGCCTTGCCTCGCTGCGCAGCGTCGGCAGACTGGCCGGAAAGTCGATCCTCTACTTCGAAGTAATCACCACGATCATCATCGTTTTCGGCGTTCTCCTCGGAAACTTCACGGGGGTCAGCGGACCGAGGCCAGCCGGAATCGACACCGCCGAGATAACCCAGAAAACCGCCGAGGGCCCGTCCGTAGAGCAATTCGTGCACATGATGATTCCAGAGAACATCGTCAGTGCCATGGGTGAGGGAGAAATACTCGCCTTAGAGCTCGTAACACGATCATGGTGAGACGCGGTCTACCCTCGTTGGGATGTCGTCCCTCGTTATCACCGCTTCTTCGCACTCATCGGCGTCTGCCGCCCCAGCGCCTGCAGGTTTGGGCCGACGATCTCGCGTCGTACGCCAACTCCATCGTGAGCCGCGGCTCCCCCTTTTTCGCGCGGACGTGAGAGCCGTCCACGCACGCACGGGACCAGTCGAGTTCACCGACCGCGTTCAGCTCGGCGAGCAGGATGCGGTGCAGCTGTTTGAAGACGCCAGCCTTCTGCCAGCGGTCCAGACGGCGCCAACAGGTCTGTCCCGAGCCGAATCCCAACTCCAGGGGCAGGAGTTGCCAGGCAATGTCCTGGTGCAGGACGTACAAGATGCCCTGCAAGCACAACCGATCGTCCACCGGCTTCGGCCCGGGCGACCGCTCGGGCCACGGTGGCAGCAGCGGTTCGATCCGTGCCCATAAGCCGTCCTCCACGATCCACGGCCGAGTCGTCACACGACGCGAACGGCCGAATCATCACATCGGTCACGCCCAACCAGGGGACCTCAACAAGATCCTGTTACGAGCTCTTAACGCCGACCGGTGGCCGAAACGGATCTGCGCTCGATGTCTTGACCCAGTGAATGTTAGCGCTCACACTCACTTTCGCGTGCCGGCGCGCACCCCAAGGAGGCATGGGAACTGGTGAAGTGGCTGGGATCCGAGGAGTCGCAGAAGATCATCGTGGCCACTGGCTCGGTGTGGCCCGGCATTCTCACGCTCAACCAGGACTTCGTCGCCGCGTGGCAGAAGCGGGGCGTGGACGTCAGCGCGTTCGCGAAGGAGGCCGCGGGCACTACCATCGGTTACCCGCTGACCACGTCCTCGGCGACGTACAACGTGAAGGTGTTGGACGCCTTCAACCAGGTCTGGCTCGGCCGGCAGACGCCGCAGAAGGCGGCCGACTCCGTCAACGAGGAGTCCAACGCGGCGATCAAGTAATACGGCCCCCGCCCCAGACCGCCGCCCACCCCGCCCCCCACCGCCGCCAGGAGTCCACGACCATGCAGCAGCCCGCCCCGGTCCCGCACGAGGAACCCTCCGCCCAGAGCGCCGACCGGACGCGCTCGGTCAGCATCTTCGACGTCGCCAAGGCGGCGGGGGTCTCCCACCAGACCGTCTCCCGCGTGGTCAACGGCAGCCCGAAGGTACGCAAGGCCACCCGGGACCGGGTGCTGGAGGTCATCGACGAGCTGGGCTACAAGCCCAACCGGCTCGCGCGGGCCCTGGCCGGGGGAGCCGTGCGCTCGGTGACCGTGCTCACCTCGGACACCACCCTCTACGGGGCGTCCCTGGCACTGCGCGGCATCGAGGAGGCGGCGCGGACGGCGGAGTTCTCGGTGGCGATCAGCGTCCTGGACGAGCAGGCGCCGATGACGGCGGACGACGTCGCGAGCCGGCTCGCCCGGCCGGGTGAGCCGGTGCTGGTCATCGCCTTCAACGCGCCCGGCGAACGCGCCTGGCACGCGCTGCCCGCGGAGTTCCCGGCGGTCGCGGTGGTGGAGCGGCCGCGGGACGTAGGGGGAGCCGGGGGCAGGCCCGAGGCATGGCTTGACGACCGTGCGGCGGCGGCGCAGGCCACGCGCTATCTGCTGAGCCTCGGCCATCACACCGTGCACTACATGGCGATCCCGTCGTCCACCACCCGGGTCGGCCAGCGTGCCGAGGGCTGGCGGGACGCCCTCTCCGACGCCGGGCGGCCGGTCCCCGAACCGCTCGAAGGCGGCTGGAGCCCGCGATCCGGGTATCTGACCGGCCGTGGTGTGGTCGCCGACCCGGAGGTCACCGCGGTGCTGTGCGGCAACGACGAACTGGCCCTCGGCGTGCTGCGCGCGGCGCGCGAGGCGGGCCGGGACGTGCCGGGCGACCTGAGCGTCGTGGGCTTCGACGACGCTCCGTACGCGGGCTACACCCACCCCGCGCTCACCACCGTACGACTGGACTTCGAAGGCCTCGGGCGGGGCGCGTTCGGCATGCTGCACCGGCTGCTCGACCCCGAGAACGCACCGCTGCCGCCGTTGTGGGCGGAGCCCGAGCTGATCGTCCGTGAGAGCACCGGGCAGGCCCCCGGCCGTTCCCGCTGACCGTTTCCCCACTCGGCAAGCCGAGTACCTCCGCGCTCGAAAAAGTGCGCCGTATCGCTCCCTCGCGGGGGATGTGAGCGATAACAATGCGCTGAGCATCCCGGAACCAACCCCTCCGTCCTCCCGCAGCGTCGCGGGAGGGGAAAGCCAGGTCTCCATGAGAAGAAGACCGTTGACCGGAGCAATGGTGGCCGTCGCGGCCATCGGCGCGTTGCTCGCCGTACCGGGGACCGCCGCCGCGGCCTCCCAGACCTACACCGTCGATCTCGGCACGACCACCGGAGCCGTTCTGCACGGCTCGAACGGCGCGCTCTACGGGCAGAGCGACGACGGGGTACCGGGAGACAACCTCCTTGCCCCGTTGAAGCTGACCACCGGTTCGCAGAAGCCGCCGGGCGGCGCGCAGCACCCCAACGGCGACATCCTCGCCGTCGCGCCGTCGTTCTTCCGCAACGGCGGCGGGACGATGTACACCAACATCCAGGACGAGTACTCGGACTGGCCGTACCAGAACAACGGCATCACCGACTACCTCACCAAGGTCGACACCGCCGTCAACGCGGTCAAGGCAACCTCGTACGCGAGCAAGGTGGTGTTCGTCCCGTTCAACGAGCCGGACGGCAACTGGTACACCGGGTTGGGCAGTTCGAACTCAAGCACCTACGCGTCGGCGCTCAGCTCCTTCGAGTCCGACTGGAGCACCGTCTACGGCCGGATCAGGAGCGACTATCCGAGCGCCAGGATAGCCGGGCCCAACACCGCCAACTGGAACAGCAAGTTCTTCGGTGACTTCCTCACCTACGCCAAGGCGCAGGGGCAGTTGCCGGACGTCTTCACCTGGCACGAGCTGGGTCCGTCCTCGCTCGCCAACTACCGCGGCCATTACGCCGCGTACCGTGCCCTGGAGACCGCCCGGTCCATCAGCCCGATCACCGTCAACATCGACGAGTACGCCAACCGGCGCGACCTGTCGGTACCCGGCCAGATGATCCAGTGGGCCGCGATGTTCGAGGACACCAAGGTCTACGCCCAACAGCCGTACTGGGACATCGCCGGCAACATGTCCGGCAACACCGTCCACACCAACGTCCCCGACGGGTCGTGGTGGTTCTGGCACTGGTACGCCGGGATGACCGGGCAGACCGTGAAGACGACCCCGCCGCAGGCGAACGTCCAGGACACGCTCCAGGGCATCGGCTCCCTCGACACCGGCCGCAAGCAGGCCCAGGTGATCGTGGGCGGTTCCTCGACCGACACCAACGTGGTGATCAACAACATCCCGAGCGCCACCTTCGGCAGCAAGGTCGAGGTCACGGTCCAGTCCCTGGACTGGAGCGGCTACGAGGGCGCCTCGGCCCCGCCGAAGACCATCTCCAGGACCGCCTACACCCCGTCGAGCGGCTCCATCACGGTGCCGCTGACCGGCCTCAACTCCATGTCGGCGTACCGCATCACGGTCACCCCGAACGGCGGCGGCACGGCCACCACGCCCAGCGTCCCCTCGTACTCCTCCTACGAGGCGGAGAACGCGGCCATCACCGACGGCACCGTCGTCCAGCAGGCCACCGGCACCAGCTACTCCACCGCCCAGCTGTACGCCACCTCCGGCACCAAGGACGTCGGCTACCTGACCGCGAGCGACAGCAAGGTCGTCTTCACCACCAGCGTCCCGTCCGCAGGCACCTACAACCTGCGCATCTTCTACGGCAACCAGAACGGCTCGCCCTCCCAGCAGGTACTGCGCATCGACGGCGCCGACCCACAGTTCGTCAACTACCCCTCCACGCTGAACTGGCAGTACCGCTCCAACGTCACCGTCCCGGTCACCCTGAGCGCGGGCAGCCACACCGTCTCGCTCGCCGTCGCCGACTCCGACCTGGGCACCTCCGCAGGACAGGTCACCCTCGACAAGATCGACCTGACCTCCGTGGCGAGCACCCCCGAGACGGTGTACGAGGCGCCCCTCGCCGACATCAGCGGCAGCCCGTCGTACTCGTACGACGACGTCGGCGAGACCGGCACCGGCAGTCTGGCCATGTCCTCCGGTGACAAGGCGACCTTCGACGTCTACGCCCCGACCGACGGCTACTACACCGTCAGGACGGACTACACCTCCTCCGGCGGCAGCACTGCGCTCGCCCTGAACGGCACCACGGCCGCCACCTACGCCTCCTCGGGCGGCTCGGCCACCACCTCCAGCAGCAGGCTGTACCTCACCGCCGGCATCAACCGGATCGCGGTCAGCCCCAACAGCGGCACCACCCTCACCCTGCGGAACCTGAAGGTCGACGGCTCCGGTGACACCACCGGCGTCACCAGGTACGAGGCCGAGAACGCCACCCTGACGGGCGCGGCCAAGGCCCAGTCCGACACCTGGGCCTCGGGCGGCAAGAACGTCGGCTACGTCGGCAACAGCAGCAGCAACACGCTCACCTTCGCCAACGTGAGCGCGTCCGCCGCCGGCCGCTACACCGTCGTCATCCACTACGCCCAGAACGACCGGGCGGGATCCGGCAACTACAACACCAACGTCGAGTCCCGCACCGCCCAGCTGTCCGTCAACGGGAGCACCGCCACCACGCTGACCTTCCGCAACACCTACAGCTGGAACGACTACTGGACCCTGCCGACCACCGTCACCCTCGCCGCCGGCACCAACTCCCTGAAGTTCTCCAACGCCTCCTCCTGGGCACCCGACATCGACTACGTCGAAGTGGCCCCGGTCAACGGCTGACACAGCCGCCGCGGCGGGGACAGCTCCCCCTGTTCCCGCCGCCTCACCCCATCAGCCCGAAAGGCCGCCATGCCGAGCATCGCCCACGACCCCGAGCACCGCCTCTGGGTCCTGTCCGGACCCGGCTCCAGCTACGTCCTCCACCTCGACGATGCCCACCGACTACGCGGCCTGCACTGGGGCCCCCGCCTCACCCTCGACCAAGCCGTCTCGCTGCTGAACTACCCCGCACCCGGCCGACGTTCCTTCGAGGACCCCGCCGACGGCACCCTCGACCTCGACACCGCCGGGGCCATGCGCTACGCCCACGCCGGCGTCCAGGTCCGCTTCCCGGACGGCGTACGCGACCTCGAACCCCGGCTCATCGACCACGCGCGTGAAGACGGCGAACTGGTCCTGCTGTTCGCTGACCGGCACTACCCGCTCACCATCGAAACGCACTACCGGCTGCGCACCGGCACGGACGTGCTCGAACGCCACCTTGTCCTGCGCCACACCGGCGGCGCGGCCGACGGTCCGATCACCGTCGTCCGTGCCGACTCGGCCACCTGGGTGCTACCCAGACTGCGGGACTACCGGCTGAGCCAGGTCCGCGGCCAATGGTCGGCCGAGACCCGGCTGGCGCGCACGGCGCTGCCGTACGGCGAGACCGTGACCACCAGCCGCCAGGGCACCACCGGCCACCAGTACAACCCCTGGGTGATGATCGACGACGGACACAGCACCGAGGAGCACGGCCCGGTCTGGTCCTGCGCCCTTGGCTGGAGCGGCGGTTGGAAGCTGACGGCACAGCGGCTGCCCACCGAGCGGGTGACCGTCTCGGCGGGCTTCGGCCACGATCCGATCACGCGGGAACTCGTACCGGGGGAGGAGTTGGTCACCCCGGTGTGCTCCGGCGCTTACACCGAGGGCGGCTTCGGCGCGGCGAGCCGCCTCTGGCACCGGTACGTCCGCGACCACGTCCTGACGCACCCGGACGAACTCCGCCCCGTCCTGTACAACTCCTGGGAAGCCACCGGATACGACATCGACGTCACCGGGCAGATCGAGCTGGCGGAGAAGGCGGCGGCGCTCGGCGTGGAGCTGTTCGTCATGGACGACGGCTGGTTCGGCGCCCGCACCCATGACGCGGCCGGACTCGGCGACTGGGCCCCAAACCCCGAACGCTTCCCCGACGGACTCACCCCGCTCGTCGACCGCGTCCACGACCTCGGGATGGGCTTCGGCCTCTGGGTCGAGCCCGAGATGGTCAACCCGGACAGCGACCTCTACCGCGCCCACCCCGACTGGGTCCTTCACCACCCGCATCGCCGCCGCACCGAACACCGCAACCAACTCGTCCTCAACCTCGCCCGCCCCGACGTCGCCGCCTGGCTGCACGGCCGGCTCGATGAACTGGTCACCAAGAACGCCGTCGACTTCCTCAAGTGGGACATGAACCGCCCCTTCACGGAGGCGGGTTGGCCCGACGCCGAGGGAGACCCGGACCGCCTGTGGACCGACCACGTCCACGCCCTGTACACGCTGCTCGACCGGCTCCGCGCCGACCACCCCGACCTGCGCATCGAGTCGTGCAGCAGCGGCGGCGGCCGACTCGACCTGGGCATCCTCGCCCGCACCGACCAGGTGTGGGCCTCCGACAACACCGACGCCGTGGACCGCGTCAAGATCCAGCACGGCTTCTCTCAGCTGTACCCGGCCGGGGTGATGGGCGCCTGGGTGACCGACAGCCCCAACCCCTACACCGGGCGGAGCGTGCCGCTGGACTTCCGCTTCCATGTCGCGATGACCGGTGTCCTGGGCATCGGCGGCGACCTGAACCACTGGGCGGACGGCGAACTGGCTCGTGCTGCGGAACTGGTGGCAGCGTACAAGGCCGTACGGCATCTCGTGCAGCTGGGCGAGCAGTACCGACTGACCGGGCCGGGCGAGACCACGGCCGTTCAGTACCTGGCTTCCGACGGACAGGAGACCGTGGTGATCGCGCTGCGGCACGCCCGGCACTTCGGTCACCGGGACCCGGCCCTGCCACTGCGCGCCCTCGACCCCGCGGTCCGCTACCGGGACACGGCCACCGGATCCGTCCACCACGGTGCCGTGTTGCTCACCCACGGGCTGCCGCTGGACCTCGACGCGGACGACCACGCCTCGACCCTCGTCCACCTGGTACGCGAGCCGGCCTGAGCAATCGCAGGATGGGCGATCCCACCTCCGCCTGCAACTTGAGGCACCAGTTCGGCGAGCTGGCCACCATGACGGTCGAGTGGGGTATCGACGACCGGTGGTGGGGGCCGGCTCCGTCCGGGGCCGCACCTGAGGACGACCCAAACCCCTCCGCCGGAGGACAGGAAAGCCTGGACGCCGCGCTGGCTGTAGCGGATGCGGACACCCAGGATCTCCTCAGTCTCCTCCAGGACGGCGAGAGCGACGAGGGCGCTCCTCGGCGAAGGAACCCTGGAAACAAGGCCAGGTCTGCAGGGCTGCGGACGCCCCGTCAGGGACGGGCGAGCGGTGCCGGGCGAGGCCGGTGATCAGCTCGGTGATCCTTGACGAACCAGAACTGGAGTTCGGCGGAGCGGCCCGGCACATCGATCCACGGTTCGGGATCACGAACTACGGCCCCGCCGATCTCGGAGCGGCCGACGCGCCCCGGAAGATCCGCGTCGGCTTGGTCGGTCCTGCGGACCAACTCGACGGGCTGCGTCGATGGTTGGAGCGCTGCCGGGAACCTATCGCGGCCAAGGGCGAGAAGTACCCGCATCTCTTCCCGGAATTCCCCGGCTGCGGCATCGACCGCGGCCTGCACACCAGCCTGGTCTTCAGCGACCGCAATACGCGGGCGATCAGCAGTCGCGACCTTCGCGCCGTCGAGACCGCCTGCCAGCCGGCAGCCCTGACCAAGGCCGTGAGTACGTCGCGCAGGTCTTCAACGAGCGCGGGGACGGGGTGATCGTGCGCGGAGGGCCGGCCAGGATCAGCCGCACCGACCGCCAGCCCCACCTTGCCCGTGCCGGCGCGCACGCCCTCCTGCTGCATGCCCTGGACGCCTACCGGCGCGAACACCGCACCACACCCGCGCGCATCGTGCTGCACAAGACCTCGGCCTTCACCGACGAGGAGGCCAGTGGTTTTGACGAGCCCGGGGGCTTCGGGTGGGAGAGGTCGAGGGCTGTGGCGACTTCGATCAGGTCGTCGATCATCGAGGTAGCGTCCTGCAGGGCCGCCCGGGTGCGCGTCGGACGCGTCGATCGCCCAGGGCGTACGGGTCAACACCAATTCTCCCGGACTGATCCGTACCTCCGTCTACCAGGAGCCCAACGGCACGGTCGCCCAGTGGGCTGCCGCATCCGGCATGACCCCCGAGGAATTCACCCAGCAGATGGTGACGGGCCAGAACATCACGACCGGCCGGATGACCGAGGCCGACTAAGTGGCCGGCCTGGTCACCTTGCTCCTGTCCGACGTCGCCGGGAACATCACCGGCGTCGACCACGTCATCGACGGCGGCACGGTCAAGACGGTCTGAAGAGGGACCGGCCGGCCGTCTCGCGCGGGGTCACCGACAACCTGGGAATCGCCGGTCCACGCTTTCTGTCAGGAAAAGCGTGGACCGGCGGAGCTTGTGCGGAGCGAGCGGTGCGGTTTCGACCAGTCGGCTGTCCCGGGCCCGCCCGGCCGAGTCGGCGCGGGCCACTGTGGCACCCCCGCTCGCCGATCCCGGTGGGGCACAGGTTGGTGCCCCACCGAGCCACCAGTAGGCAGTGGGGCTCGGTAGCGGCAGCGGGACTGCTACCGGTGCGCGGACGGCAGCACCGTCGCCAGAGAGTCGATGGCATCGAGCGTGTCCCACACGGCGAGAGCACGCTCGTAGGCCGGGTAGGTGTAGACCGCCGCCTTGGTGGTGCCATAGGCCTCCGGGGTGTCGAAGGCGAAGCCGTTCTCGTCCACGAACCAGACCTGGGTGGAGACGGCGGACGCCATTTCGATGCCGTGCCTTTGCAGGCCGGCATCGTGGAAGCGGTTGCCGGCGGAGACATAGGTGGCACCCGCGAAGTAGTTGGTGCCGGTGAACACAGCGATCTCCTGGCGAGGCTCGGCCACCCCGAGAATGCTGGAGAGGGCCGGCCACTGCGTCACCCCGTCGGGCAGCGCCATGGTCTGCGCACCCAGGAGGTTCCCTTCGGCGTCCCGGCCGGCCGTGAAGCGGGCGTAGTGCCGGGTGAGCTGGGTGCGATACCTGCGCAGGTCGACGAGGTCGGGCAGCCCGACGCGTTCGGCGACATGTTGGGCGTAGAAGGTGTCCAGGTGGACGGCACTGCCCTTCGAGTACTCCGTGTACCGGTACCACTGGTTGGCATCGTCCCAGAACACGTCTTCGAACTCGGTACGGGCCCGGTCGAAGGCCTCCTGCCACGCGGTGACGGTGGCCTTGTCCTCACCGAGGCGTCGGCCGGCCTTGACCATGACGGCCAGGGCCAGGAGGTACAGCCCCGAGTCGTAGACGTCGCGGCCGAGCGCGGGGATGCTGTTGTAGGTGTTGGGCATCGCGGGAAGCATGGCTCCCTCCGGCGTGGGCCGGGTGCGCGGAAGGTTTTCGGCGGGTCGCACCAGCGCCTGGAGGAAGGCCATCATGCGCTTCATGGCCGGGTAGACCGAGTCCAGGAAGTCCCAGTCCTCGTGGAACCGCGCGTGCGCGTACATGCGGTACAGGCGCTTGGCAGGGCGGTCGATGAACTCCTGGCTGTCCGGTGTCGGCGCGGTGCCTTCGGCCAGGGTGATCCACGGGTTGTTCACGTCGGGGTCACCGGGGTTGCCGTACGGGTCGAGCATGACGGACTCGGCAACGGCGCGCAGCCGGTCGCGCTCGATGCTGGGGAAGAGGTAGCTGTAGGCGATGTAACCGTAGGAGCCGACATCGCTGCCCATGCCGTTGTTGCCGCCGGCGGCCGAGTCGGGCGACCAGTACAGGTGCGTGCCGGGTGTGTGGCTGCCCGGGCGCGTGCCGTGCGTGGGTGCGACCGCGCTGGAGACCAACCCCCCCTCCCACAGCGGCATCTTGAACGCGACCTGGTTGAGCTGGTTGAGCGCCGCGGTGCGCAACTCCATGGGATAGGCGGAGTTGCCGGCTATCGCGTTCCACCAGGAGTGCACGGCGCGCAGGTTCTTCTCACGGTCGTCGAGTGCGTCGTCGGCGATGGCGAAGCTCTGGTGGAACGGGTAGCTGCCGGGGATGTAGGCGTTGTAGCCGCCCGCCTCGGCGTTGCTGCGGTCGGTGGTCCGGGCGCCGTAGAAGTTGGTGTACCGGCGCATCCAGACGGTCTTGTTGTCGGCGTACGCGATCTGGGGGAAGTCCCAGGTGAGCACGAAGGGGATGACCGTGCTCCCGCCGGGCTCCAGCCGGGCCTGGACGGCGATGGCGCCTGCGGAGGCACTGTCGTCGAGACGCGCGTTGCCGAGGGCGCCGCTGTCCCGGAAGGGCTTGTAGACGTCGGAGCCGTCGCCGTCGCCGTTCCAGGAGGTGGTGTAGGTGACCTTCTGCCCCTTGGCCGGTCGCGCCGCGATGGTCCACTCGGACTTGTAGGCGTCCGCGGTGTTCGACGGGTCGTCGGAGCCGAGGGTGACGCCTGTGACGCCGGTGGTCCGGTTGGTCCGCACACGGCTGGCGAGGCCCTTGCGGACGGTGGCCGGTGTGCTTCCCACGTTGCCCGGCGCGTTGGGCATGGTGAACATGACCGACACGTCCGCCACCGCGGTGGAACGGTTGGTGAGACGGACGTCGAAGTAGGCCACGGGCAGGGAGGTGCGGCGGTCCTCGCCCGCCACGATCGGCGAGTAGAACCTCAGGGAGACGTCCGTTTCGAACGCGGTGTAGTCGATCCAACCGAACGGGTAGAGCGCGTTGTAGGTTCCCTCGCCAGGCTTGAGCAAGGTCCACGCCGGCAGCGGGTCGCCCCACGAGCGGTCGGCGACGGGTCCCAGCGATCCGGAGTTGCGCGGGCCCGGGGCCGCCAGAGTGCGAACCATGGCGGGCTTGTTCCCGACGCGCTCACGGAAGTGGAACGCCGCTTGCGGCAGGATCCGGTTCTGCCAGCGGTCGCCGTTCTGCCCGCCGCCGAAGTTCCAGGGGCCGAAGGTGCCGGACTGGTTGATCATGAAGGATCCGGCCCCGACGCCGCCCAGGGGAATACCCAACCCCGGAACGCTCATGGGATAGGCACCCTTGAGGGCCTCGATCGGTCCCTGCGACGCGGCGCCGTCGCACGTCTGGGAGACGGCGGGGTCACACACGCCGTGCGCCACGCGACCGAACGGGCGGCTCAAGGCAGGCTCGGGGATCGCGAAGCCACTGCCGCGTCGGGCCGTGCCGGTGCTGCCGGACACGCCGGACCCGGCAGCGGCCAGGGGAGCGGTAGCCAGGGGGAGAAACGCCGCGGGAACAGCTCCCAGGGCCGCACGCATGACGGCTCTTCGGCTCGGGATCGGTCGCTTCATGATCGACTTCCTGTTCTGGTGAGAGGCGTGCGCCGTGGGTGCGGCGAAGCGGGGCCGGCGTGCGCGAAATGATCACGGGCAGGCCCCGCAGTGCCGCGCCTCTGGGCGCCGGGGCGTGCACGCCGGGAGGGGTGATACCTGAGGAGCGGCCCCTGAGCCGCTCCTCAGCTTGAACTTGCGGACCACGGGCCGAGTGGCTGGTTCCGCGAGGAGCCGGGTGGTGTGTCCCCGCCGGGTGAGGGGTACGCCACCTGACTCGCGTCATCGACGGCCTGTAGCCGGAGGGTTTCCGGTGAGCCGTACCTGCGAGCTGGGGATGACCGGGCCGGTCGGTCGTGTCGCCGCACCCTGAAGGTCCTGAAGGAGCCGTTCATGGCCCGGACCTGTTGGTGACGGTGAAGCCGGTGACCGCAGGGTTCCCGGCGGCCACCGGCTTGCTCAACGCGCCTGCCGGATCGGATGCAGCGCGTCGATGTCGTCCCAGACGGCGAGCGCCCGGGAGTAGTCGGGATACCGGTACTTCTGCGGGTCGTCGCTGTGCCAGGCCTCCGGCGCGTCGAAGGCGTACCCGTTACTCGGCGTCTGCCAGATCTGGTGCGATATGGCGGAGCTCATCGTGATGCCGTCGTCGATCAGCGAGGGATCGTGGAACCGCTTGCCGGCGTTGATGTACGTCGACGCGACCTCGTAGTTGGAGCCCGTCCAGACCTCGCCCGTCGCCGCGCCGGAGCCGAGCGGCGGCGCGGTGTTCGGGGCGCCGATGAGAGCACCCTTCGAGTCACGAGCCCTCATGAACACGTCGTAGTACGCGGTCAGTTGGTCGCGCATGTGGCTCACGTCGAGCACGTCGGGCAGACCGATCTGCTCAGCCACGTTCTCCGCGAAGAAGGTGTCGAGCAGCACCTGGTAGGCGTCCGGGGTGGCGCCGGGCGTCATCCGGTACGCGTGGTGCTCCGCGTCCCAGAACGTGCTCTCGAACTCCGCTTTCGCCTGGCGCAGTTGCCGGTCGAGCGCCGCGAGCGTGTGAGACGCCGCGCCGAGGCTGCGGCCGGTGGCGATCACGGTTTCCAGCGAGAGGATGTACAGCGAGGAGTCGTAGACATCCGGGCCGTTCACGCCGTATTCGTAGGTGTTCGCGTACTGGGCCGGGCCCACCGGCAGAGAACTGCCCGACGGAATCAGAGCCTGCAGGTACCGCAGTTGCTTCTGCATGGCCGGGTAGACCGTCTTGAGGAACGCCTGATCGTGGTTGATCTTGGCGTATCCGTAGTAGCGGAATATGTTCTTGGCCGGGATGTCGATGAACGTCGGGCCGCCCGGTGTGGGCGCGGTGCTCACCGGCCATGAGACGAACGGATCCTTGTCCGGGCTCACGCCGTAGATCTGCGTCTGGCCGCCGTAGGGGTCGAGCATCGCCGATTCGGCCTGCGCCAGCAGGCGATCGCGTTCCAGGTTGGGGAAGAGTTTGCTGTAGGCGAGCCATCCGTAGGCGTCGACATCGAGCTCGTTCGCGTTGTTCACGAGCACGTAGTCGCTGTCCTGGCTCCATGGGATCGCCGCGTCAGCCGTGTCGAACATGTGCGTGCCGGGTGTCTGGGTTCCCAGCCGTCGACCACCCGTGGGTGTCACGGAGTTCGAGACGAGTCCGCCTTCCCAGAAGGAGTCGTTGAAGACGAGTTGCGACAACTGGTTGAGCGCGCCGGTGCGGACGGCCAGCGGGTATTTCGGGTTGTCGGCGATCGGGTCGTACCACTGCCTGACCTTGGCCAGATTCGTCGACTGCGCGGCCAGGGCGTCGTTCGCGATGTTGAAACCCTGGTCCCCCGGGTAGCTGCCGGCGATGTAGTCGTTCTGCGCGGTCTCGCGAGCCCCGTAGAAGTTGGTGTACCTCCGCATCCACGTCGTCTGGTAGTCGTGGAACGAGACCTGCGGGAAGTCCCAGGCGAGAGCGAACGGGACGACCTGCGTCTCGCCGGGCGCGAGTTCGGCCGACACGGCGATGGCGCCGGCCGACTTCGAGTTCTCGATCGGCTGGTCGGGGAGACTGCCCGACTTCGTGAACGGCGCGTAGACGTCGGAGCCGTCGCCCGCGGCGTTCCAGGACGTCGTGTACGAGACGTGCTGGCGCGGGCCCGGACGAGCGGCGATCGTCCACGAGGAGTTCGCCGCGTCGGGGGTGTTGCCGGGGCTGTTCGCTCCCAGTGTGACCGCCTCTACACCAGTGTGCCGGTCGCGCCGGTATGTGCTCGTGTATTCCGTGCGGACGCTCGCCGGGGTCCCCATGGTGTGGTCCGGGGCGTTGGGCATCGTGAACATCATCGACACCTTGTCGCTCTCGCGGCCGGTGTTGGTGAGCTTGACGTCGAAGTACACGACGGGTAGCGAGGTGGGCTTGTCCTCACCGGCGACGATCGGCGAGTAGAACATCGTCGACACGTCCGTCGTGAACCCGGTGTACGACTCCCACCCGAACGGGTAGAGCGCCGAATAGGTCCCCTGTCCCGGCTTCAGCACGTTCCAGGAGGGAAGAGGGGATCCCCACGACTGGACCGCCACCGGTCCCTGACTGCCGACGACGTTCGGTCCCTTGGCCGCGAGAGTGGTGACCGAGGGGGAGGAGGAGCCGACCTGCTCTCGGAAGTGGAACGCCGCCTGCGGGAGGATCCGGTTCTCCCAGCCCGCGTCCTGTGACCCGCCGAAGTTCCACGGCCCGAACGTCCCCGACTGATTGATCATGAACGAACCGGAGCCCACCCCGCCGACGGGGATCCCCAGACCGGGCACGTCCAGCGGGTAGCCCCCGGCGAGGAGGTTCTGGATCAGGTTGTCGTAGGTCACCTGAGCGCCGTCGCAGGCCTGCGACATGGTGGGCTCGCACGGGCTGCGGGGGATCTGTCCGATCGGGACCTCGGTCGCCGCCGCGGGCACGGGCATGAACAACGAACTGTCGCTCGGTGACGGGTTCGCGGATGCGATCGAGGGTGGCAGCAGAGTGCCGGCGATGGTCGCCAATGCCACGGCGCCGACAAGTCCCAGCCTTCTCACTATGTTCTCGGACAAGCGCTCTCTCCTGTCATTGCAGGTGACACGAGCTGCTGGGGAATCGGTCCCCATGTCGAAGTTGCCGTGCTGCCGACCGTGATTGGCCAGACTCTTCTGTCGCACCGCCCGCTCGTCCCACAGCCGTGGGACGAGCGAGGGGTGCGCGGCCAAGCGCTGAACGAAGTCGGCCTATGAGCTCTTCTCGAGCTCGGAGAGCTCCGCGCTGTTCGCCGCCAACCGCCGAGCCCGTCGGACGCGCTGTTTCTTCGGATCGGCGACCGGGGCCGCCATCTGCAGCTTGCGGGTGTACGGATGCTGCGGATTCACTGCGACGTTCCGTGCCGTGCCGATCTCGACGATGCGGCCCTGGTTGAGGACGGCGATCCGGTCGCTGACCTCGTTCACCACCCCCAGGTCGTGACTGATGAACAGGTAGGCGACGCCCGTGTCGCGCTGGATGTCCTCCAGAAGCGTGAGCACCCGGGCCTGGGTCGTCACGTCCAGTGCGCTGGTGGGTTCGTCGCAGATGATGACGGAGGGGTCGAGTGCGAGAGCTCGCGCGATGGCGATGCGCTGCCGCTGTCCGCCGGAGAACTCCTTCGGGTATCTCCGGCCGGAGTCGGCGGGCAGACCGACGGCGTCCAGGAGCTCCCGCACACGCGTCCGGCCTTGTTCCACACCGGCGGCGAGCAACGGTTCGACCAGGATGCTCTCCACCGTCATCGACGGATTCAGTGAGGAGTAAGGGTCCTGGAAGATGACCTGTATGTCGTGGGCGACCTTGCGCCGACGGGCCCGCCTGATGTTGCTGACCGGCTCACCGCGGAAAGTGATCGAACCCTCGGTCACCGGCGCGAGCCCGAGGATCGCACGACCGATGGTCGTCTTTCCCGATCCGGACTCGCCGACCAGGCTCAGGGTCTCCCCGGCGTGCAGGTCGAAGCTGACGCCGTTGATCACCGTGGTCCCCGTGCCGCGCCGGCCGCCGTAGCGGACGACGAGGTTCTCGACCTTCAGTACGGGCTCAGCCACCTCACACCTCCGCGATCTCGACACGGCGTGCCGACGAGAGCAGTTCCCGGGTATACGCCTCTGCGGGGGCGTCGAAGAGTGCGTCCACCTCGTTGCGTTCCACGATGCGTCCGTCCCTCATCACGCTGACCGTGTCGCAGATGTCCGCGACGACCCCGAGGTTGTGGGTCACGAGGATCACCGCGAGTCCGCGTTCGTCGCGCAGTTCGCGCAGCAACTCCAGCACTTCGGCCTGCACCGTCACGTCCAGGGCGGTCGTCGGCTCGTCCGCGACGATGAGGTCGGGACCGGAGGCCACCGCGCCGCAGATCAGCACGCGCTGGGCCATGCCACCCGAGATCTCGTGCGGGTACAGCTTGAAGACGCGCTCGGGATCCTTGATGCCGACCCGTGCCAGGAGGGCCAGCAGTTCCTGCTCCGCCTCCCGCTTGCTGATCTCCTTGACCGCGCGGAGGCCCTGGGTGAGCTGCGCGCCGACCGTGAAGCTGGGGTCGAGGTTCGACATGGGCTCCTGCGGCACGTACGCGATACGCCGGCCGCGCGCCGCGCGCATCTGCTGTTCGTCGGCCAGCAGGTCCTTTCCGTCCAGGAGGATGCTGCCGCCGAGGACCACCGCTTCGCGGGGCAGGATGCCCAGGGTGGAGAAGGCGATCTGTGACTTGCCGGACCCGGACTCGCCCACCAGACCGTGGATCTGGCCGCGTCGCACGTCGAGGTCGATGCCGTGGACGACCTCCCGCACACCGTCCTCGCCGTTCTGGTAGCCGACGCGCAGACCACGGATGGACAGCACGGCGTCGGCCTGTGCGGGGCGGTCGTCGGAGGCCTGCCGTGCCTCGGCGCGTGCCTGCCGGACCACCTCGCGGAGGCGACTCGGTGACAGCTTCCTGCGGTTCGCCGTCGACTGCAGGGTGTCGCGCAGGGCGTTGCCGAGCAGAACCAGGGCCATGACGGTCAGGCTGATGAGGAGGGCGGGCCACAGGACGCCGGACTTGTTGTTGTAGATGTTGCCGAACGCCTCCTGCAGAACCCCTCCCCATGACGCCTTGGCGGGATCTCCCAGGCCGAGGAAGCCCATGCCGGCCTCGATGCTGATGCCCGAGGCGAGCACGAACGAGCTCTGGATCACGACCGGCGCGCGCACGGCCCACAGGACGTGACGGCCGACGATCCGCAGATCGGACAGGCCCACCACCTTGGCGGCGTCGACGTAGAGCTCACTGCGGACCCCGAGGACGACGGACCTGACCAGGCGGAAGTACGAGGGCGCGACGATGAGTCCGTACGTGGCCATGGCAGCGACGATGTTCGAACCGGTCCGCGCGTACAGCGCGATGAGCAGGATGACACCAGGGGTCGACATGACGACGTCGGACACCCAGTTCGACACCGCGTCGGTCCGGCCCCGGTAGAAACCGGCGACCAGGCCGGTGGTCACACCGAGTACCACGGAGACGACGAGCACCACCAGGCAGGCCAGCAGTGTCTGCCGGGTGCCCCACATCAGCCGGGACAGGATGTCCCGGCCCGTCGCGTCGGCCCCGAGGAGGTGCCCGGGACTGAACGGGCCCGCGTTGACCGCGTTGAGGTCCGTCAGGTTCGGGTCGTGGGGGGCCAGCCAGGGGCTGGACAGCCCCAGGAACAGCACGAAGACCAGGAAGACCAGGCAGACCAGACCCTGGGGGTTGGCCAGCAGCCGCCGGAACAGGGAACGTCCCTTCGTGGCCGGCTGCACCAGGTCGGCTGTTTCCAGAGGGGGAGTCGTGGTCACCGCTTCCTCGCTTTCGGGTTGAGCGCCGCCGCGGCGAGATCCCCCAGCACATTGACGACCAGCACGATCACGATGGTCACCAGCACGCAGCCCATCACCACCGGGACGTCGCCCTTCTGGGCCGAGGTGTTGCTCAGGTCTCCCAGGCCCGGCAGGGCGAACACCTGCTCGATGATCACCGCGCCGCCGATGAGGCCGACGGTCTGCAGGCTCAGCGCCGTGAGACCGGGGCCGGCGGCACTGCGCAGCACATGCCGGAAGATCACCCGCGACTCGGGGATCCCGCGCGCCCGCAGGGTGCGGACGAAATCCTGGGACAGGGTGTCCAGCACGGCTCCGCGGAACTGCGAGGCCGCGTTGGCGATCGAACCCACGAGGAGGGCGACGACCGGCAGGGTGACCGATTCCACCCATCCCTTCAGACTCTGGTCCGGCGAGACGTATCCCGTCGCCGGGAACACCCGGACCGACACGGCCAGCGCGAAGACGAGTCCGATCGCGATGATGAAGGGTGGTACCGCCGCCCCCAGGACGGCCAGGAACTGCACCACCCGGTCGACCCATCCGCCGCGGACGGCGGCGGTGACGCCCACGAGGACGCTCACCACCACCGTCAGCAGGATGGAGAGCACGATCAGGGTGAGTGTCACCGGCACCCGGGAGGAGAGTGCCGATGACACGGACTGACCGGTGAAGAAGGAGTCGCCGAGGTTGCCCGTGACGACGCCCTTGATCCATCTGCCGTACTGCACCAGGAGCGAATCGTCCAGACCGAGCCTGGCCGTCTCCGCCTTCACGTCCGCGGGGGTGGCGTTCGTGCCCAGAACCGCACGTGCGATTCCCGGCCCGTTGCCGTACATCAGGACGAAGGTGGAGAAGCTGACCACGAGCAGCACGGCCAGCGAGCGGACCAGTTTCTTCAGCACAGAGACCAACATCTGCGACTCCAATCACTCACACCCGGGGAACTACTTGAAGTCCCACAGCAGCGGGTGCAGGGCGTTGGGGTCGGTGGACTGCTGGACCTTGATCTTGGAGTTGTAGGCGTAGAACATGCCCGGGGAGGCCAGCGGCACGAACCAGGCCTGGTCCACGACGTAGCGGTTGATGGCCTGCTGGTCCTTCGCCGACTGCGCGGTGTCGTCGGTGAGGATCTTCTTCCAGAGCTTGGCCACGGTGGGGTCCGTCTGGTGCATGACGTTCCAGTTGCCGTCGGGCAGGACGTAGTCGCCGATGTCCAGCCGCGAGTCGCCGTAGTTCCCGAGCATCCAGAACGGCATGGGGTACTTGCCGCTGAGCAGCTCGCTGATGGCGTTCGGCCCGGACAGGGTGACCTGCTTGACCTTGATGTTCAGCAGACCCAGCTGCTGCTTGACCATGGGCAGTACCGTGTCCATGTTCTGGCCCTGCATGTACGGGACCTCGATGCTGAACCCCTTGGCGTAGCCCGCCTTCGCCATCAGGGCCTTCGCCGCCTTGACGTCATAGGGGTACGGGTCCTTCATGCCCTCGATGTACGCGGCGCTGCCGGGGCGGAAGATCTGGGGCGTGGTGCCGGCCAGCCCACGGTAGAGGTTCTTCGCGATGGCGTCCTTGTCGAACACCATGTTGATCGCGCGGCGCACGTTCACGTCGCCGAGAGCGGGGATCTTCTTGCCGAGGTGGTCCGTCAGGAGCAGCCGGGACACCTGACTGTGCTGCGTCTGGATCTTCAGCCCGGACGCCTTGGCCTGGCTGTACGTCGCCTGCGTGATGAGCGAGCCGTCGATCTGCCCGGTCTTGAGGGCGTTGATCGACGCCGTCTCGTTGGCGATCACCTTCAGAACGAGCTTCTTGTACGGGAAGGTCTTGCTGTCCCAGTAGTTGTCGTTCTTGACGAAGGTGTACACGGAACCGCTGGTCGTGGCCTTCGTGTCGAGCGTGTACGGGCCCGATCCGACCGGCGCTTTGTTGGTGTTGCCGCCGGCCAGGTACTTCGGGCTGGCCAGCTTGGCCTCGCACAGCCGGGCGGTGAGCAGCGGGTTCGGTGACGGGGTGGTGATCACCGCGGTGAGGTCGTCCGGTGTGGTGACCTTCATGCCGGCGAACCGTGCGGCGCTGCCGCCGTGCTTCCCGGCGTATTCGATCATCGTCTTCACGGCCGCGGCGTTCACCGGGGTCCCGTCCGAGAACTTCATGCCCGGGTGCAGGTGAACGGTCACGCCGGTGTTGCCCGCCGCGAAGGTCCAGGACTTCGCGGCGGCGGGGTGGGGCTTGCCCAGCGCGTCACAGCGGAAGAGCGACTCGTAGACCGCCGAGGCTCCCCAGCCCTGGTAGCTGGGCTGCTCGGTGGGGTCCCAGCCCTGGATGTCCTGGGTCATTCCGAGCGTCAGGGTGTCGTGGTTACCCCCGGCGTTCCCCGAGGTGGAGCTCGCGTCGGTGCAGCCGCTCAGCGCTGCCAGTGCGGCGAGGGCAGTGGTCATGGTGACCGCTGCGGTAGCGGGTCGGGTGATGCGCCGCATGGTTGACTCCTTCGGACGCGAGTGAAGTTGCAGCCTGGTTGCATGCCGGCTGACGCAGATTCGTCCAGAGCGGCCGGCGAAACGCACGCCGCAAACTGGATCGAAGATGATGTGTACAACGTTCTACGCCGCAAGTTACGGAGGGGAGATGGGCCAGTCAAGAGATCGAGCCAACCCCGAGGGGTAACATTTCGGCAACGTGCCTGTAGCGTGATCTTCAATCTGTGGCGTCGAAGTGTCGCGACCAGGCATTTGGTGTCTTGGGCGCGTGCCCTCCGTTCAACTGGCGGATGCGGGCCGGTTGGCGGCGGGGGTATAAAAACAACGGTGCGACCCCGGAAGGAGTGCACCGTTGTACGACTTTGACGGTCATGACTCAGGAGGAGCGTGCCACTGACGCGGCGGGTCCGTGAGCGGGCGCGGCGCTCGTCCCCCGGGGTACGAGACGGGGTGCCACGACGTAATGGATCGGCTGGGTGCGCCCGTTCAGGCGCTCGAGGAGGAGCCGCGCGCTCATCTGGCCGGTCAGGTGGCCGGCCTGGTCGACCGTGGTGAGGGAGACCCTGCCGATGGATGACGCGTTCACGTTGTCGTAGCCCGTCACCGTGAGGTCCTCGGGCACCCGGAGCCCACGCTCCTCCGCTGCCCGTAGGGCGCCCAGCGCGGCGATGTCGGCCCCCGCGAAGATGGCGGTCGGTGGTACAGGCCGGGAGAGCGCCTCCACGGCGGCCTGGTACCCGCCCTCCTCCGTGTAGGTCGTCACGATCACGTCCGGTTCGAGCCGGTGTCTCTTCATGGCCTCGACATACCCGTCGCGACGGGCGGTGTGGGACAGGACGAACGGCCTTTCGAGGCTGCCCGTGGGGTGACTGGTGTGTGCGATACGCCGGTGCCCGAGACCCACGAGGTGATCGACCATGAGGCGTGCACCACCCCGGTCGTCGTCGACAACGGTGTCATAGCCGCTGGCGCCACCGTGCCTGGCGATCACGACAGTAGGCAGGCTGGTCCCCAGGCGTTCGAGCCAAGACGTACTCATCTCCGGCGCGACGACGATGAGGCCGTCGACCTGGCGGTCGACCAGAGCCTCGATGCTGCGCTGCTGACGCTCTGGCGCAGACCCTCCGGTGATGAGTATCTCCTGGTAGGGAGTCGGTTCCAGTTCGTCCGTGACGCCCTCGGCGATCTCGGGCTGGAAGGGGTGCGACAGCGCCGTGAGCATGATGCCGACCGTGTAGGAACGGCCCCGCATGGCGCGAGCCCCGGCCTGCGGCCGGTAGCCCAGCTTCTCGATCGCGCTGCCGACCTTGGCCCGCATCTCCGGGCTGACGCCGTAGGCGTCGCGGAGCACCTTGGACACGGCCGACACCGAGACCCGTGCTTCTTTCGCGACGTCCTGGATGGTCACCCGGCGGACACCGGTGGGCTGGGCGGTGTCGTCGGGGCGGCTGCGGGAGGGCCGCCCCCCGCCGTTGGGTGAGCTGGTCATGTCGCCCCGCGGGTCGGCGTCGGCAGAGCTGCTGTCCATTCACGCCATCGTACAAGTGCTGTTTTCCCTCGTTGCCCCATCGTTCGACGCCTCCGGTGCCTTGACATGAGTTCAAGCCGCTCTTTACGCTCCTTGCGTAGAACGTTACACAATACCGGCCCGTCAAGAGGCCCTCAGCCTGCGAGGCAGGCGTTTCTCCGCGGAGCCGCATCGCGCCCGCCTCGGGACCGGTCACCGAATGCTAGAGACTCTGGAGTTCTGCATGGTCGTGGCTGCCGCTCCCTGCGCCCCCCGGTTCGAGCACCTCACCGATGTTTCGCCGGTACGGGGTATCGGGACGGGCTCCCCACGCTTGTCATGGACGGTCCCGCGGGCGGACGCGGACTACCACCAGACGGCATATGAGATCGAGATCCTGCGCGGCGGGACCACCATGAGCTACCGGGTCGACAGCACCGAGCAGGTGCTGGTCCCCTGGCCGGCGTCGCCGCTCGCATCGAGGGAGTATGCGGCGGTGCGGGTACGCGTCGCCTGTCAGGACCAGTGGAGCGAGTGGAGCGAATCCGCGGTCGTCGAGGCCGGCCTGCTCGACGCCTCCGACTGGAACGCCGGCTTCATCAGCCCGGTCGGTATCGGGGGCCTGCGTATGCCGGCACCGGTGCTGAGGGGAGCGATCGAGGTGCCGGGCGACATCCGTAAGGCGCGGCTCTACGCCACCGCGCACGGCGTGTACGTCCCCACGCTCAACGGCCGCCGCGTCGGCGACCTCGTACTCGCACCGGGCTGGACCTCCTACGAGCATCGGCTCCGGTATCAGACGTACGACGTGACGGAGCTGGTGCGGAGCGGGGAGAACGTACTGGAGGTACTCCTCGGCAACGGCTGGTACCGCGGCCGTCTCGGCTTCAACCAGGAGCGGGCGCTGTACGGCGACCGGCTGGCGTTGCTGGCACAGCTCGAGGTCACCACGACCGACGGGCGGGTCCACGTGCTGGCCACCGACGGCACCTGGACCGCACGGGAGAGCGAGATCCTGGCCGACGATCTCTACGACGGTCAGCGGGCCGATCTGCGTCGACGCGGTGGCGGGTGGCGCCCGGCCACCGGCGTGGTCGAGGTGGTGCAGGGTGACCTCACGCGCCTGGTCGCTCCGGACGGGCCGCCGGTCCGGGCGAGCCACGTCCTGCCGGCCGAGAAGGTGTGGACATCCCCGTCCGGCCGGACGCTGGTCGACTTCGGGCAGAACGCCGTGGGATGGGTACGGCTGAGGGTACGCGGTCTGGCTCCGGGTACCGAGGTCGTCGTACGCCACGCGGAAGTCCTGGAGGAGGGCGAACTCGGCACCCGTCCGCTGCGCACCGCCGAAGCCACCGACAGCTATTACCTCGCCGGAACGGGCGAGGAGTTCCTCGAGCCCTCTCTCACCTTCCACGGTTTCCGCTACGCGGAGGTGACGGGCGTGCCCGAACTGCGTTCCGAGGACGTCGAAGCCGTGGTGATCGGGTCGGACCTGCGCCGCACCGGCTGGTTCACCTCCTCCCACAAGCTGCTCAACCGGTTCCACGAGAACGTGGTGTGGGGGATGCGCGGCAACTTCGTCGACGTGCCCACGGACTGCCCCCAGCGCGACGAGCGCCTCGGCTGGACCGGCGACATCCAGGTGTTCGCCCCGACGGCGACCTTCCTGTTCGACAGCTCGGGCTTCCTCGGTTCCTGGCTCAAGGACCTGGCGGCCGAGCAGCTTCCCGACGGATTCGTGCCTTTCGTCGTGCCGGACGTACTGCGCGACGCCGCGCCGGCGGCCGCGGCATGGGGCGACGCCGCCGCGATCGTGCCCTGGGTGCTGTACCAGCGCACGGGCGATCAAGGCGTCCTGGACCGGCAGTGGCCGAGCATGCGCGCCTGGGTGGACAAGGTGGCCGACCTCGCCGGCCCGGACCGGTTGTGGACCGGTGGGTTCCAGTTCGGCGACTGGCTCGACCCGACGGCTCCGCCGGAGGATCCCTTCCGGGCCAAGGCCGACCCCGACGTGGTCGCCACCGCCCACCTGGCCCGCTCCGCCGCGGTCGTGGCCGAAGCGGCGCGGGTTCTGGGCCGTCATGAAGACGCCGACCGGTACGCGGTGTTGGCCGCCGAGGTCCGTGAGGCGTTCAACCGTGCCTACGTCACCGCCGCGGGCCGCATCCTCTCGGACTCGCCGACCGTGTACGCCCTCGCCATCGAATGGGGACTTCTGCACACTGCCGAGCAGCGCGCGCAGGCCGGGCGACGGCTGGCGGACCTCGTACGCGCGGGTGGCTTCCGCATCAGCACCGGTTTCGTGGGGACCCCGCTCGTCACCGACGCGCTCGACTCCACCGGTCACACGGACGTCGCTCACCGGTTGCTGCTGCAGACCGGCTGCCCCTCATGGCTGTATCCGGTGACGATGGGAGCGACGACCGTCTGGGAACGCTGGGACAGCATGCTTCCCGACGGCACCATCAACCCCGGCGAGATGACGTCGTTCAACCACTACGCGCTCGGCGCGGTCGCCGACTGGCTGCACCGTCGAGTCGCCGGTCTCGCTCCGGCCGCCCCGGGTTACCGGAGGATCTCCGTTCGGCCACATCCCACCACGGCCCTCACCTCGGCCTCCGCCCGGCACCTCACGTCGTACGGAGAAGCCTTCGTCGGGTGGGAGCGCGCCGACGGACGGTTCCGGCTGGACGTACGCGTGCCGGTGGGGGCGACCGCGCAGGTACATCTTCCCGGCTCCGCCGAACCCGTTCTGGTCGGTCACGGCGAGCACCACTGGGTGGTGCCCGACCCGGTCGAGCCCTCGAACGGCTCGGCCGCTGCCACCACGGTCCGGGACGTCCTGGACGACCCGGCCGCCTGGTCCGCCGTGGTCAGCGCGGCCGTCGAGACCGGCCTGGCCCCCCGTGGCGAGGCCCAGGCAGCGGCAGGTCTCTCCGGCTACCTCGACGCCCCCGCCGGAGCACTCGCCGGGGCGCTCATCCCGCAGGACCTCCATCCTGGTGCCGACGCCTTCCAGCAGGCCGTGAACGCCATCATCAACCCCGGTTCCCACTGACGGCTCCGGTGTCATCGCTCATGCAACACAAGAGGAGAACCTCGCCCATGTCCCCTCAGGACCACCGCGACGCCAGTCTGCCCTCCGGCCTCCGCGCCGAGCTGCTCCTGCGGGAGATGACACTGGAGGAGAAGTGCGCCCAGCTCACCGCCGGCTGGCCGTGGTTCCTGGTCCGCCCGGACGGCTCGGAGGCCGAGGGCGCCGAGGAAGTGATCAAGACGGCCCCGGGACACGTCGCCGGTCTGACGGCCGACGATCCGGCCCGGCTCGCGCGCATGACGGGCGAGATCCAGCGCCAGTACGTGACCCGTACCCGGCTCGGCATCCCGGCCCTCATCCACCAGGAGGCCCTCAACGGCTTCTGTGCGGGCGGCCACATGGTGTTCCCGACCGGCACCGGGCTGGCGTCGGCATGGAGCCCCGACCTGGTGGAGGCGATGACGGACGTCATCCGTGCACAGATGCGCCGGATCGGCTTCCGGCAGGCACTGGCGCCGGTCATGGACGTCGCGCTCGACCCGAGATGGGGCCGCGTGCACGAGACCTACGGCGAGGACCCGTACCTCTCCGCCGCGCTCAGCGTCGCCTACACCCGCGGCCTGCAGGGCGAGGACCTGTCCGAGGGCGTCATCGCGACGGCCAAGCACTTCCTCGGCTACGGTCTCGCCTCCGGCGGCATCAACCTCTCCGCCTACGAGGGCGGCGCCCGCCGTACCCGCGACCTGTTCGCCTACCCGTTCGAGGCCGCCATCCAGCTGGCGGGCCTCAAGTCGGTGATGAACTCGTACGCGACGGTGGACGGTGTTCCCGTCGGCGTCTCCCGCGAGATCCTGACGGACCTCCTGCGCGGGACCCTGGGCTTCGACGGCTTCGTCGCCTCGGACTACACGACGCTGGAACACGTGGTGAAGCGGCAGGGAGCCGCGGCCACCCCCGAGGCGGCCGGGGCGATGGCGATCCACGCGGGCCTCGACGTGGAGCTGCCCACGCCGTACGGCTACGGCAAGGAGTTCGCCGAGGCGGTCCGGCGGGGCGAAGTCGACGAGCGCGACGTGGACACCTGCGTCCTGCGGGTGCTGCAGGCCAAGTTCGAGCTCGGCCTGTTCGAGAACCCGTACCCGGCGGACCGCATCGATCTGGACGCCACGGCACGGGAGGGCGAGGAGGTCTCGCGCGAACTCGCCCGGCGCGGCGTCGTCCTGGCGAAGAACGACGGGCTGCTGCCGCTGGCGGGCGGCGGGCGCACGGTCGCCGTCATCGGCCCGCACGCCGACGCGCCCTCCCTGCAGTTCCCCACCTACACCTATCCCGCCTGGCGGGAGATGATCGTGCGCATGTCGCAGGGCGCGCTCGGCAACCAGGTGGGCGCGGATCCGGGCCTGGCCTCGTGGAACGACGAGCTGTTCCCGCCGGTCGACCCGGAGACCTTCGTCCGCGAGCGGCACGGTGCCCGTTCACTCGCCGAGGCCGTCCAGGACTTCGCCGGCACCGTCCTGGTGGAGCCGGGCACCGGTGTGACACGGCCACTGGACGCGGAGGCGGTCGAGCGCGCGGTCGACATCGCGGGCCGCTCCGACGTCGTCGTTCTCGCGCTCGGCGGAGCCAGCCTGTGGTTCACCGGTGACCGCACGGAGGGTGAGGGCAGCGACTCGGCGGACATCTCGCTGCCCGCGGAGCAGGTGGCTCTTGCCGAGGCGGTCGCCGCCACGGGCAAGCCGTTCGTCGTGGTGCTCTTCCAGGGGCGTGCGTACTCGCTGCCCGAGGTGGTGCGCGACGCCGCTGCGATCGTCATCGCTCCGTACGGCGGTCCGTTCGGGCCCGGCGCGGTCGCCGAGGTCCTTTTCGGAGCCGTCAACCCGAGCGGCAAGCTGCCCTACAGCATCCCCCGGCACACCGGCCAGATCCCGGTCTACCACCACCAGCCCGCCGGGACGGGCTACCGCAACCCGCTGCCTCCGGGCGTGAACCGCCTCTACCTGGACCTTGAGGCGACCCCGCTGTACCCCTTCGGGCACGGGCTGAGCTACACCGATTTCACGCTCACCGACCTGTCCGGCGACGCGGAGATCACCACGGAGGGCACCGCCGCCATCGGCGCGACGGTCACCAACACCGGTTCCGTCGAGGGGACCGCGACACTCCAGCTCTATGTGCGGATCCCCGCCACCGGTGTCGCCCAGCCCGCGCAGCAGCTGGCCGGCTTCGCCCGGGTCGAGCTGGAGGCGGGCGCGTCGCGCAGGGTCACGTTCCGGCTGGCCGCCGCCCAGCTCGGACACACGAACGTGGCCCGTGAGTTCGCCGTCGAACCGGGGACCGTCCCCTACTTCCTCGGCTTCGACTCCGACGACCGTCGGCTGGAGGGCGCCTTCACCGTGGCCGGCAAGCCCCGGCTCCTCGCCGGCCCGGAGCGGTCCTTCCTCTCCGAGACGCAGATCGACCAGGTCTGATCCGCATCAGCGACCAACCCAAGGAACCACCGTGACGTCACAGCCGGATCCGGCCGCGATCGAGCCCACAGAACTGCCCAACCCTCTGATCCCGGGCTTCAACCCCGACCCGAGTTGCATCCTCGTCGACGGCACGTACTACGCGGTCACCTCGACGTTCGAGTACCTGCCCGCCCTCCCGGTGTACCGGAGCACCGACTTCGCCACCTGGGAACACATCGGCAACGTCGCCACTCGCGAGGAGCAGGTCGGCATCGCCCGGACGCCTTCCACCGCAGGGGTGTGGGCGCCGACCCTGCGCTATCACGACGGCCTGTACCACGTGATCGTCACGGTGGCCGCCGGGGCGCGCGGCTGTGTGGTCTTCACCGCGACCGACCCGGCGGGCCCCTGGAGCGAGGGACTCGGTCTCGACGGCATCCAGGGCATCGACCCCGACCTGGCGTGGGACGAGAACGGCACCGCGTACGTCACGTACAGCGGTCTGGAGATGGACGGGACGCGTGTCATCGCGCATCACGGCATCCTCCAGGCGCGGGTCGACCTGACCACCGGCGAGGTGCTGGAGACACCGCGCGAACTCTGGTCCGGTACCGGGCTGACCGCCCCGGAGGCCCCGCACCTCTACCGACGCGACGGCTTCTGGTACCTCATGATCGCGGAGGGGGGTACCGGGTACGGCCACTCGGTGAGCATCGCCCGAGGCCCCAGTGCCGAGGGGCCGTTCGAAGGGGCGCCGCACAACCCGATCCTGAGCGCATCCGGGACGGACCGACGTGTGCAGTGCACCGGCCACGCCGATCTGGTCCGCGGACCGGACGGCAGGGACCTGTTCGTCCTCCTCGGCACGCGCACGGCCGGCCGGACCTCACCCCTCGGCCGTGAAACGTACGTGACCGCTGTCGACTGGGCCGACGGCTGGCCGTATGCGGCTCCGGTGCCGTACAACCCCCGGTCGGAATCCGTCGAGGAGTACTTCGAGTTCACGGACACGACCGCCCTGGCCGACCCGGGCTGGCTCGCGGTGGGCCGTACCCCCGAGTCGGTCGCGTCCCTCGACGAGCGTCCCGGCTACCTCAGCCTGCACGCCGACTCCGGTGGCATCGACTCCTTCCGCCCCGACTTCGTGGGCCGTCGGCAGAGGCACGTGACCAGTACGGTGAGCGCCCGGGTCGATCCGACCGACGGCAGGGGCGGTCTGGGGATCCGTCTCGACGAGAACTTCACCATCAGCGTGGTCGCCGAGCGGTCACCGACGGGACGCGGCACCCGTGTCACGGCCAGGGCGTCGATGCCGACCCTTCTCAACTCCTGGAGCACCGAGGTGCCCGACGACGAGGTCGTCCTGCGCATCACCACGCTCGCTCCGGTGTCCTGCGATCCTCAGTGGCTGCCGTCCGGTGACCTGATCCGGCTGAGCGTCGTCGACGGAACCGGCGTCGAGAAACGCGTCACCGAATTCGACGGGCGGGTCTGGTCGGTCGAGACCGCGGTCCCCTTCACCGGCCGCGTGATCGGAATGTTCGCCGAGGAGGGCACGGTCCGCTTTGCCGACTTCGGCTACCACGGGGCGGCCGGCACATGAGCGGTGCTCGTCCCGGTGTCCGGGGCTGGGACATGTATGAGCACTGACCGGACAGCGAGTTCTCGGGCACCGGCCGGAGTGGTTGTGACGCTGTCACTGCTGGCGGTGCTGGGCCCGTTGACCACGGACCTCTACCTGCCGGCATTTCCACGCATGGCCGCGGACCTAGGAGCCAGCGCCGCTCAGATCCAGTGGTCGCTGTCGGCCACGCTCCTGGGAGTCGCGGCCGGGCAACTGCTCTTCGGGCCGCTCAGCGACGCTGTCGGGCGCCGTTGGCCGTTGATGTCCGCCACGGGCATCCACGTTGCCGCCAGCGCGGCCATCGCTCTGGTCGGCAGCGCCGAGTGGCTGCTGGTGTGGCGGTTTCTGCAGGGACTCGGCGCCGCAGGTGTCTCCGTCGTGGCCACCGCCGTCGCCCGTGACGCCTTCGAGGGCCGACGTCTGGTCAGGGTTCTGGCCCGGCTCGCGCTGCTGAGTGGCCTGGCCCCGGTCGTGGCTCCGCTGCTGGGGTCGCTGCTGCTGTGGGCCGCGGGCTGGCGCGGGGTGTTCGCCGCCCTGGCCGGGTACGGCCTCGTCGCGGTGGTGCTGTGTTTTGCCGTCCTGCCCGAGACTTTGACCGGCGGCGGCTCCGGCCCGAGGGACCGGAGCTCGGTGAAGCACCGCTACAGGGCGGTGTTGACGGACAGGGGACTGACGGGGGCGTCGGTCATCGGTGCGACGATGGTGGGTGGTGTGTTCGCCTACTTGTCGACCTCCTCGTTCGCCTTCCAGACCACCTACGGACTGGGTGCCGACGCTTATGCCCTGCTGTTCGCCGTCAACGCGTCGGCGTTCGCCGTGGGGTCCCAGGTGGCGGCCAGGGCGCTGACGCGGTTCTCGCCGCAGCGGGTACTGCGCTGGGCTCTGAGCGCAGCGCTGACGGCCGCTGCGGCGACGGGGCTGACAAGCCTGTTGGCGCTCGGCGTCGTCGGTTTCACCGTCGCCCTGTTCCTCTTCCTGCTCGCGGCCGGCGCCTGTATGCCGACGGTCCAGGTCGTCGCCCTGCAGCGGCATGGCCGGCAGGCCGGCACCGCGGCGTCCGTGCTCGGCTTCGTGAACTTCGGCTTCGCCTCGCTCGTTTCCCCGCTGTCCGGCACCGGTCCTGACCGGGTCCTGGCACTCGGCGTCGTGTTGGGCGGGCTGTCGTGCGTGGCGCTCGTGTCACTGCGGGTACTGGTGACGCCCGCAGTGAGAAGCCACGAGCCGACGTCGTCGAGCGTCCCGGCGCCGGACTGCGAGGAGGCCAGAGGCTGTGAGTAGCCGACTTTGTCAGGCCCCTCCGCGAACGACGGCGATGTCGCGGGCGACGGCCGGACCGAGTCCGGATCCGCCCGCGTCACGCGCCTGGACCTCGTCCAGTCGACGGACCTGGACGGTGACCTGGCAGACGGCATGACGGACGTCGTCGGCGAGGAGATGGGCGACCATGCGCTCCAGGTGAGAGCAGGAGCCGTCTGCTCGCCCTGCTGTCCGCAGAGTTCACCGACCGGCGGTCCCACGACCCGCTTCCAGGCCGCGCTGCGCGCACGCGACATGGACCGGCTCCGGCGAGGAAGGCAAGCCGTCCCGCTTCGCGCCGCGTTCCGTGTGGGCGCGAAGCGGGACGGGTTTCCGCCGCTACAACCCCATGTCCTTGGCGATGATCGACTTCATCACTTCGCTGGTGCCGCCGTAGATCCGGTTGACACGCGTGTCGGCGTACATGCGGGCGATCGGGTACTCCAGGACGTAACCGTAACCGCCGTGCAGCTGGAGGCATTTGTCGATGACCCGGCCGGCGACCTCGGTACCGAACAGCTTGATCCGGGCGGCGTCGGCGGCGGTGAGCTCGCCGGCCTCCTCCAGGTCGAGCGCCCGGTCGCACAGTGCCTCGGCGGCGGCCACCTCGGTCTCGCACTCGGCCAGCACGAACTTGGTGTTCTGGAAGTGGGCGACCGGCTTGCCGAAGACCTGACGTTCGCGCACGTAGTTCTGGGCGAACACGATCGCGGCGCGGGCGCGGGAGATCGCCTCGGCACCGATGGCCAGGCGTTCGCGCACCAGGTTCCGGCCCAGGTACTCGAAGCCGCGGCCCTCCACGCCCAGCAGGTTCTCCACCGGCACCTTGACGTCGACGAAGGACAGCTCGTTCGTGTCGGACGAGCGCAGGCCGATCTTCTCCAACGTGCGGCCGAAGGTGAAGCCGTCGCTGTCGGTGGGGACGACCAGCAGGCTCAGGCCGGCCCGGCGGTTGTCCGAGGCGGCCGGGGAGGTGCGGGCTACGACCACACACAGCTCGGAGTTGCGGGCGCCGGTGATGAAGGTCTTGGACCCGTTCACGATGTAGTGGGTGCCGTCCTCGGAGAGGGTGGCCGTGGTGCGGACGCCGGCGAGGTCGGATCCGGTGCCTGGTTCGGTCATCGCGATGCACAGCATGATGTCGCCGGTGGCGACGCCGGGCAGCCAGCGCTTCTTCTGCTCGTCGTCGGCCAGGTCGAGCAGGTAGGGCAGGACGATGCCGGTGCTGAGCGTGTGGTGTCCGAGCATCACGCCCGCGTAGGCGCACTCCTCGTTGAGGACGACCTGGTACTTGTACCCGGGGTCGCCGGGGCCGCCGTACTCCTCCGGGATGCCGAACCCCGTCACGCCGAGGGCGCCCAGTTTGCGGAACAGGTCACGCGAGGGGAGACCGGCCTCCTCCCAGGCCGCGTAGTGGGGCACGACCTCGTTGGCGATGAAGTCCCGGATCACGACGCGGAAGGCCTCGTGGTCCTCGTTGAAGACTGTGCGCTTCATCAGTTCTGCTCGTTCCTGTGATGAGGCCGGAGGGTGGTGTGGGTGCGGCGGCCCGATGGTCACTCGTCGATCACGACGACCGTCTCGGTGAGGTCGGCGCGGGTGGTGCGGAAGCGGTTGGCCGGATGGGCGGTGTCGGGATAGCCGAACGCGACCGCGCAGACGATCAGTTGGTCCTCCGGGATCCGGAGGTGGGTACGGACGTGGTCGGAGTGCATGGCGATCGCGGCCTGCGGGACGGTCGCGATGCCGAGTGAGGTGCCGGCGTTGAGCAGGTTCGCGACATAGCCACCGCAGTCGATGGCTCCGTACACGCCTTGGTCCCGGTCGCCGGTGATGATCGCGACGTGCGGGGCGCCGAAGAACTCGAAGTTCTTCAGCAGCTGTGCCTCTCGCGCCGCCAGATCGGTCTTCTCGATCCCGAGGCTGGCGTACAGCGCGTGTCCCGCCTCCCGGCGGCGGTCCCGGTAGACCCCCCGGTACCGGGCGGGTGCCTCGAGATCGGACACCTGCTGCCGGGTGCGCGCGTGCTCGGTCAGGCTCCGTGCCAGGCGCCGGGTCGCTTCGCCGTTGGTCAGATGGACGTGCCAGGGCTGGGTGTTGCACCAGGACGCGGTGCGCTGTGCCATGCCGAACATCCTGGCGATGACGTGGTCCGGGACCTGGTCCGGCAGGTAGGCGCGACAGCTCCAGCGCCGTTGCAGCAGTCCCTCGAAGTCGTTGACCCCGGCGGATCCGCTCGCTGCGGAACTGCCGAGGATCTCTGCGGTGCTCATGCGGCGCCTTTCCGGGGTCATGGATGCAGGACGTACTTGCCTACGGCCCGGCGTTCGCCGAGCAACTGCAGCACCCGGCCGGTGTCGGCGAGCGATGCGGTCGAGGGCCGCGCGGGGTGCAACTCGCCACGACCGATCCGGGCGAGGACGTCGGCGAGGAGGGCCGCGTTGCCGCGGGGTCCGCCGACTTCGCGCGACCAGTCGCCCCAGTCGACGCCGACGACCGAGCGGTTGCGCAGCAACACGATGTTCGCCGGCAACCGGGGGATGTCGCCCGAGGCGAATCCGAGGACGCAGAAGCGCCCTCCCGTCGTCAGTGCCCGCAGGGCGCTTTCGGCCGCGAGCCCCCCGACCGGGTCGATGACAACGTCCGCGCCGCCGCCGGTGGCGGCACGGATGCCGTCCTTGAGGTTGTCGTAGCCGAGCGTCACTTCGGCTCCAGCCGCTTTGGCCGCGGCGCGCTTGTCCTCCGTGGAGGCCACCGCGACGACGCGGGCACCGAGGCTGCGCGCCACGTCGATCGCGGCTTGGCCGATGCCTCCGCCGGCGCCGAGGACGACGACGTGCTCGCCGGGCCCGATCGTGAGGCGATGGGTGGTGGCGAACACCAGGGTCAGATAACTCTCCATGGCCGCCGCGGCGATGTCGGGGGTGACGTCGGCGGGCAACGGGACGACCGCGTCGGCGGGAACGGTGACATGTGAGGCGTAGCCGCCGAAGTCGGCGAGCACCGTCGCCACCGCGGTACCGAGGGGCGGGTTCGCGACGCTCTCGCCGACCGCGACCACGCGGCCCGCCACGCAGCTGCCCGGAGTGAACGGCAGCGGCGGACGGACCTGGTAGGCGCCGCGTACGAGGAGCCCGTCGACGAAGCTGACACCGACGGCCGTCAGCTCGATGAGGACCTCGCCGGGCCGCGGCCGCGGTGTCGGTTCCTCCAGAATCCGCAGAGCCGACGGATCACCGAACTCCAAGCAGACAATGCGTCGCACAAGTACCTCCGATGTCGATGGTCCGGTTCAGGGCTCGGTCCTGGGTTGGGGGTTCCGGTCCGGGTGCCGGACGCGGGGGAGAGCCGCCGGGAAAGCCGCTGGGTGTCAGCGGCCGCGCCAGCGGGGTGTCCGCTTCTCCAGGAAGGCGGCGACGCCCTCGCGCTGATCCTCGGAGCCGAGGACGGATTCGATCGCATGCCGGGTCACCTCCCATCCCAGCTCATCCGTCCCGGCGGCGACCCGGTCGACCGCGGCGAGGGTCGCGCTCACGGACAGCGGGGAGTTCGCACAGACCTGGTCGGCCAGTGCCATGGCGGCAGCCTCCGCCTCGCCGTCGTCCACCAGGTCGTTGACCAGCCCGAGCTCGTAGGCCCGAGGGGCGGGCAGGGGCCTGCCGGTCAGCAGCATCTGCTTGGCCACGGTCAAGGGCAGCGGCCGCCAGGCCCGGAACAGCGCCCCACAGGTGGGCACCACGCCCCGGGACACCTCGGGCAGGCCGAACTGGGCCGACCGGCCCGCAACGACCATGTCGCAGGCCAGGACCAGCTCGAAGCCGCCACCGAGGGCGACGCCCTCGACTGCCGCGATCAGGGGGGTGGCGCGCTGCCTGCGGACGACTCCGTAGGGACCGCCGCGGGGCGTCGGGTCTCCGGCGCCCACCGCGAGATCGGTTCCGGCGGAGAACACCTGGCCACCGCCGGTGAGGATCCCGCACCGAAGATCCGGATCGTCGTCGAGTTCGTTCAGCGCGGCATCCAGCGAGGCCGTCATGCCCGCGTCGATGGCGTTGCGCTTGGCCGTGCGCTGCATCCGGATGACAAGGACGTGGCCGTGCCGTTCCAAGACCACCCTGGTGCCGGCCTCGGGGCGGCTCGGCTCAGCGCTCACCGGTACTGCTCCCTGAGTTCGCGCTTGAACAGCTTGCCGGTGGGTGAACGTGGCAGCTCGTCGGCGAAGTCGAGGCCGCGTGGGCACTTGTAGGTCGAGAGATGCCGACGGCACCAGTCGATGAGCTGCTCGGCCATCTCCGGACTCGGGGCCAGGTCCGGGCGGAGCTGGACCACGGCGTGCACGACCTCGCCCAGCTCGTCGTGCGGAATGCCGAAGACCGCGGCGTCGGCCACGTCGGCGTGCGCGACCAGGACGTTCTCGGCTTCCTGCGGGTAGATGTTCACGCCCCCGGAGAGAACGAGGTCGACGCGGCGGTCGGCGAGGTAGAGGTAGCCGTCGGCGTCGAGGTGGCCGAGGTCGCCGACCGTGGTCCAGCCACGGTCGTTGCGTGACTCCGCGGTCTTGGCCGGGTCGTTCAGGTACTCGAAGGGCAGGCCGCCCTCGGACCAGACCGTTCCGATCTCGCCCACGGGCAGTTCCCCGCCGACCTCGTCGAGGATGTGAGGCCGCCCGAGCAGTGGCCGTCCGACCGAGCCCGGATGCGCGAGCCACTCCTGGGAGTCGATCGCGGTGAACAGGTAGTTCTCGGTGGACGAGTAGTACTCGTGCACGATCGGTCCGAGCCAGGCGATCAGGGCCCGCTTGGCCTCGGGCGGGCACGGGGCCGCCGCGTGCACGAGCACGCGCAGGGACGACATGTCACGTCGCGCGCGTGCTTCCGCGGGCAGCTTGAGCATTCGGGTGAGCATCGTCGGAACCATCTGGGTGTGGGTCACGCGATGGCGTTCGATGAGCTCCAGCGCGGCCTCGGCGCCGAAGCGCTCCATGATCACGACAGTGCCGCCGTAACGGTGCACCGTCATGCAGAAGCGCAACGGCGCGGCGTGGTACAGCGGCGCAGGTGAAAGGTACGTCGCCGTCTCGTCGAGGCCCCAGCGCTCGTGCAGCAGGGTGGCGACGCCGGGCGGGGTGCCCAGCGGAGCCAGCGGCAGGTTCGCCGCGACGCCCTTCGGCCGGCCGGTCGTACCCGAGGAATAGAGCAGGTCGACGCCTTCCCGCTCCTCGGGCACGACAGGAGGGGCAGCGGACGCGGCCTCGGCCAGCTCCTCGAAGCCCTGGGCCGCGGGCCCGGTGCTGAATCGCAGTTCGACCCCGGGCGCCTCCGGCAGCGCGGCGGCGGCCCGGTCGACATGGGCCGGGCTGGTGACGAGGGCACGGGCCTGGGAGTCGCGCAGGATGTAGGCAGCCTCCGCGGGCTCCAGCCGGACGGGCAGGCCGACGTAGCGCAGCCCGCACCGTTGCGCCGCCCATGCCACCGGTAGGTAGTCGGCGGTGTTCTCCATCAGGATGGCGACACAGTCGCCGTGCCGGAGCCCGCGGGACCACAGCAGGGCAGCGATGGCCCGGGACGAGTCGACCAGTTCGCCGTAGGTCACCACCTGTCCGGTCTCGGCCATGACGAATGCCGGACGCGCGGGATCGGTTCGCGCCACCGAGTCGGGAAAGGGGGCGCCGGGGGAGGGCGTGGTGTGCACGAGATGCTCCAGGTCAGCTGGCCGTGACGACGTCGGTCTCGTCGGAGGCGACATGTTCGGAGGTCGAGTGGTAGCGGCGACGGATGATCAGCTGCAGACAGACCAGGGAGGCCATGGCCAGGACGGCCACGAGTGCGCCGACCCGCCAGGCGTTTGCCGAGTCACCGTCGATCAACGCGACGGTGACGATCGGTCCGAAGCCCCCGATGATCCCTGCTGTCTGATAACCGAGCGAGGCGCCCGAGGAACGCACCTCCGGCGGGAAGAGCTCGGCGATGAGCGTGCCCTGAGTGCCGGTCTGCAGGGACATGGCGACGGCGGCGCCTATGACGGCCAGGGCGAACGGCCAGATCCGGTCGGGCCCGGACGCGGGAATCAGCAACCACATCGGTACTCCCCAGACCATCATCGCGGCGGCTCCCAGCCCGAAGATCAGCCTGCGGCCGAAGCGGTCCGACAGCCAGCCGAAGAGCGGCACCAACGGCATCATGAGAGCGCACGCCACCAGCACCCAGGTGAGGGCCGAGGTACGGCCTATCCCGAGATACGTCGTCACGAACTGCACCGAGCCGGCGACCGTCACCTGGAAGAGCACCACACCCGCGGTGTTCGCGCCCGCCGCGGTCAGGATCGCGCCCGGGTTGCGCCGGACGGCCTCGACGAACACGGAGCGCCGGACCTCGGCCTCGGGTCGTGCGGCGGTCCTCGCCGCGGCCGCCTCGAACTCCGGGGTCTCCTCAAGGAAGCGGTGGATGGCGAAGGCGATCGGCAGCATGACCAGACTGATCCAGAAGGGGATCCTCCACACCCAGGAGGAGAAGGCCTCCGCCGAGGACGCCGCGGTGGCGATCAGGAACACCACGTTGCCGAGTACCGCCCCGATCGGGACGCCGAGTTGGGCGAAGCTTCCGAAGAACCCGCGCAGGTGCGCGGGCGCGTTCTCCGTCGCGACCAGGACCGCGCTGCTCCACTGCGCGCCGACGGCCAGCCCCTGGCACAGGCGCAGTATCACCAGCAGCGCCGGTGCCAGCCACACTGCCTTGGTGTTCGGTACGCAGCCGACCAGCGAGGTGGCCACCGCCATGAGGCTGATGGCGCCGACCAGCACGGGCTTGCGTCCGTGCCGGTCCCCGAGCGCGCCCGCGACGGCGCCGCCGACGGGCCGGGCGACGAAGCCCACCGCCACGGTGGCGAACGAACTGAGGGCCGAGACGACGGCGTCGTCGGTAGCGAAGAAGGTGGTGTTGAAGACCAGCGCGGCGGCGGTGGAGTAGATGAAGAAGTCGTACCACTCGAGCGAGGTCGCGATCGCCGCGGCGAAGGACGCGCGGGCCGAACGACGGGGTGGAGCGGCCTCAGAGACCGCTGGACCGGCATGTGACGACACTGTCATCTCCAGGGGGAGTCCGCGGCGAGAGCCGACGGCATGGTTGGCCGACTTTGCCCCTTCCGGGCGAGGTGGGAACGGCGCGGTGGCTCGTGAGCGGCGATACCGTCCGCGCGTCTGTGGCGCGTGGCGCTCAAGGGCTGCCAGGTTCTGCACTCCGCGGTGAGAACGCTACTCCGGGCGGCAGTTCGTTTCGTTCATGGCGGCTCCATGAAATCTATCGATCGATAGATCGGACCCTAGGGCCCTGGCGGACATCGCGTCAAGGACTCTTGATGGGGGCGCTCGTCGCTCCTATAGTGCAATATCTATCGATCGATAGAGTTGTGGCCACGGAGCAGGGCAGAGGGGCAGGCTCATGATCAACGCCGTCATCGTGGACGCGGTGCGCACCCCGTCCGGCAGGGGCAAGCCGGGCGGGCAGCTGTCCGGGATCCATCCGGCCGAACTGCTGTCGGGTGTGCTCCGGACGCTGGTCGCGCGCAATGACCTCGACCCCGACCAGGTCGACGACGTGATCGCCGGCTGTGTCGGACAGGCGGGCGAGCAGGCGATGAACATCGCGCGCAGCGCCGTTCTCGGTGCGGGTTTTCCCGAGTCGGTCCCGGCGACGACCGTCGACCGCCAGTGCGGTTCGAGCCAGCAGGCCGCGAGTTTCGCCGCGCAGGGTGTGATCGCCGGCGCGTACGACGTGGTGATCGCGTGCGGGGTGGAGTCCATGAGCCGGGTGCCGATGGGCTCGCCCACCCAGGGCCGCGATCCCTTCGGCCCGGGGGTCGGCGCGCGCTACCCCGACGGGTTGGTCAACCAGGGTGTCGCGGCCGAACTCATCGCCGCCCGCTGGAAGTTCGGCCGCGACACCCTGGACGCGCATGCCGCTCAATCGCATGCGCGAGCGGCGGCGGCCATGGACCGCGGGGCCTTTTGCCAGGAGCTCGCCCCGGTCGTCGGCCCCGACGGGGGTGTCCTCACCAGGGACGAGACAGTCCGGCCGGGGACGGATGCGGCGGGGCTGGCCGGACTGAGGCCCTCCTTCGCGGATGAGGAGATCGCCCGGCGCTTCCCGGAGATCGAGGACTGGCGTATCACGCCGGGGAACTCCTCGCCGCTCACCGACGGGGCGTCGGCCGTCCTGATCATGAGTGAGGACAGGGCCGCGGCACTCGGCCTGCGACCGCTGGCCCGCTTCCATGCCTTCGCCGTCACGGGCAGTGACCCACTGCTGATGCTCACCGGTGTCGTCCCGGCCAGCCGGCGAGTGCTGACCCGCGCGGGCCTGACGATCGAGGACATCGACGCGTACGAGGTCAACGAAGCCTTCGCGCCCGTCCCGCTGCTCTGGGAACGGGAACTGGGCGCGGACCCCGAGCGGCTCAACCCCCGCGGTGGCGCCATCGCACTCGGCCATGCACTCGGCGCGTCCGGCACCCGTCTGCTCACCACGCTGGTCCACCACCTGCAGGCAACCGGCGGGCGCTACGGCCTGCAGACGATGTGCGAGGGCGGCGGCATGGCCAACGCCACGATCATCGAACGCATCTGACGTCCCCCACCAACGAGATCCAGGAGAACACGTGGACATCGCAGGCAGCGTCGCCCTCGTCACCGGAGGGGCCTCCGGCCTCGGGCTGGCGACCGTGCGGAAGTTCGTCGAGTCGGGGGCCGCGGTCGTCATCGTCGACCTGCCGGCCTCCAAGGGCAAGACCGTCGCGGAGGAACTCGGCGACCAGGTGGCCTTCGCCCCGGCCGACGTCACCAGCGAGGCGGACGTGTCGGCCGCCCTCGACCTCGCCCAGTCGCTCGGGACCCTGCGGGTCGCCGTGAACTGCGCGGGGATAGGCCCTGCGGCCAAGACGGTGGGCAAGGCGGGCGCGCACCCGCTCGATACGTTCACCAAGGTCGTCCAGGTCAATCTGATCGGTACGTTCAACGTCATCCGCCTCGCCGCCGAGCGGATGGCACGGGCCGAACCCCTCGGCGAGGAACGCGGTGTCATCATCAACACCGCGTCCGTCGCCGCCTTCGACGGCCAGATCGGCCAGGCCTCCTACTCCGCCTCCAAGGGAGGGATCGTCGGCATGACCCTCCCGGTCGCCCGTGACCTCGCGAGCCTCGCCATCCGCGTGGTGACCATCGCGCCAGGCCTGTTCCACACCCCGCTGTTCGACACCCTCCCCAAGGAGGCGGTCGCCTCGCTGGGAGCACAGGTCCCGCACCCCGCACGCCTGGGCGACCCGAGCGAGTACGCGGCGCTGGCCGCCCATGTCGTCGCCAATCCCATGCTCAACGGCGAGACCATCCGCCTCGACGGCGCCATCCGTATGGCCCCTCGGTAGGCCGTCGCCCCACAGCCCCCTCAGGCCAGGGCGGAGGTGGCCTCATAACGGCCGGACGGCAGCCGGTAGGACGCCGTGCCGTCCGAGAAGCCCAGGTACTCGACGCCGTCGACGTGGGACAGGGGTGTCCTGCCGGCACGGACGGCGGCCGGGTCGGTGGCGGGGATGCGCAGCGTCGCCGTGCTGTTGGCGGGGACGTGGGCCCGGTACGTCAGGGCGCGGCCCTTCGCCGTCCACTCGCTGACGATCTCGCCGTACGGCGACACGTGCGAGCCGGACACGTGGGTGATCCTTCCCGTCGGATCGACGTGCGGGCGCAGGAAGAAGTGACGGAAGCCGGGGTTGTCCGGGTCCCTGGCGATGCCCGCCATCCCCTCGTACATCCACTCCATGATCGACCCGTAGGCGTAGTGGTTGAAGGAGTTCATCACCACCGGGCCGAAACCGTCCTGCTTCGAGTACGAGTTCCACCACTCCCACAGGGTGGTGGCTCCGTTGTCGACGGAGAACAGCCAGGACGGCAGGGCGTTCTGGTGGAGCAGTGTGTACGCGAGGTCGGCGCGGCCCTCGTCGGTGAGGACGGGGGCGAGGACGTTCACACCGAGGAAGCCGACGGAGAGGGTGTCCGCGGCGTACTGGACACGGGCGCTGGTGGGATGGGCCGCCTTGTACGCGGCGTCGTTGCCGATGTTGTCGGCGAGCAGGGAGACCAGTCGGCGGCGCTGGGCCTCGGTGTCGTACAGGCCGAGCTTGAGCACCCACAGCAGCGCGGTCTGGCTGTCGTCCTCGGGTTCCGTGCCGGTGGGCGGCGTGCCGCCCAGGCTGGAGCGCACGGTGATGCTGTCCCCCTGGACGCTGAGGTACCTGGCCTTGAACGCGCGCTTGATGTCGCCGTGGAGCTTGTCGTACGTGTCCGCCTCCGCGGCCCGGCCGGTCGCCCGCGCCATGTGGGCCATGAGCCGGGTGCTGTAGGCGTAGTAGACGTCGCTCATGAACTGGGTGCCGGTGCCCTGGGGGGCCAGCCAGTCGGCGAACAGGGAGCCCTGGCCCGCGTAGGTCGTCCCGCTCTTTTTCACGATCCAGTCGAGGTAGCGGTTCATCGCCTCCCAGTTGCGGTCTATGACGGTCCGGTCTCCGCTCATCTGCCACACGGTCCAGGGCACGATGATCCCGCAGTCGGCCCAGCCGCTCACCGGGGCGACGGTGAAGGCCCGGTTCCCGGGGGCGACCGCGGGGAACTGGGCGCCGTCGATGCCGTACGTCCGCTGCGACTCGACGAGGAGTTCCTCGAAGTGGCTGAGGAAGGTGACGGCGTCCACGTTGTACAGGCCGGTGGCGCAGAACACCTGGGTGTCGCCGGTCCAGCCGAGGCGCTCGTCGCGCTGCGGGCAGTCGGTCGGTATCCACAGGTAGTTGCCGCGCTGACCCCAGTGGACGTTGCTGATCAACTGGTTGACCTGGTCGTCGTCGGTGGTGACGGTGCCGACCTCGCGCAGCGCGGAGGTGGCGACGCAGCCGGTGAGCGAGGTGACGGTGACCGGCCCGCCGGTGACGGTCACGGAGGCGTACCGGAAGCCGTAGAACGTGAGCGAGTCCTCGTGGGTCTCGCCGTGCGGATCGCCCCTGAGGATGTACGTGCTGGTCGCCTCGGCGGTGCGCAGGTTCGCGCGGTAGACGGAACCCTCGGGGCCGTCGGCGCTCTGGCTCGCGTCGTTGAGCATCTCGCCGAAGCGGAGGGTGACCTGGGCGCCGGCGGGGCCGCGCACGGTGTAGCGGGGCACGCCGACCATGTTCTGGCCGAGGTCGAAGACCGCCGTGTCCCCTTCGGCGAGGGTCACGGACGCGGTGGCGGCTTGGGCAGGATCGGTCACCGTGCGACCTTCATCGACGACGACGTGGCCCTTGCCGTTGGCGCTGGAGCCCTCGCCCGCGACGCCGGTGCAGACGGTGAGCGAGCGCGGGGTGCGGTCCCACTGAGGGGTCAGCCGGGCGCTGTCCCCCGGGTAGGCGACGAGCCGGGCGTCCGGGAAGCCGGCCGAGTAGCCGTGCTCCGCGACGTCGGCCCAGGTGGAGTCGTCATAGCCGGCCGCCGTCCAGCCGGGCAGCTCCTTGCGGGCGTCGTAGGTCTGGCCGTCGTAGATGTCGTCGGCGCGGTAGGGGCCGGTGTCGGTCGCCTTCCAGCCGGCACCGGGCCCGGTCACCACGCTCTGCGTCGACCCGTCGGCATAGCGCAGCAGCAGTTTGGCCTTCAGAGCCAGCAAGTTGCCGTCGGCGGAGTAGTAGACGCTGTCCTCCGAGACGCGGCCGTTGTACCAGCCGTTGCCCAGCACCGCCGCGAGCGCCAGCCGCTTCCGTCCGGAGACCAGATCCGTGACGTCATAGGTGAAGTAGCTGACAGTGGTGTCGTAGTTCGTCCAGCCGGGGGTGAGGAGTTCACGGGTGGTGCCGGTGCCGTGCGGCACGGTGACCCGGTGGCCGTTGACGTGGGCCTCGTACACACCGAGCGCCGACACGTACAGCCGGGCCTCGCGGACCGCGCCCCGCAGCCGGGTCTCGCGGCGCAGCAGCGGGGCCCCGGCCGAATTCGCCTTCTTGCCCGACATGGCGATCCATCGGGCGCCGTCCCAGTTGGTCGTGCCGTCGGTGCTCAGCAGGCCGGTCTCGAAGAAGGCGGCCGGGGCGTCGGGAACGGCACGGCCGTCCTCGTCCCAGACGCGGACGGTCCAGTGGTAGCGGGTGGAGGGCTTCAGGGCGCGGCCCGCGTAACGTACGGTCACCGAGTCCGCGGAGGCGACGCGGCCGCTGTCCCACACGTCTGCCCGGCCGGCGCGCAGCCGACCGGCGGAGCTCGCGACCAGAACTCGGTAGGCGCTCTGACGACGTCCACGGGTAGCGGAGGACATTCGCCAGCTGAACCTCGGACGGGCCGCGTCCACACCGAGGGGATCGGTGCGGTGCTCGACCGTCAGCGCCGCTGCTTCCGTTTCCGTCGCCGTGCTGCTTCGGGTGGTGCCCACCGCAGGGCCGGCCGGGCCGATCACGCCTGCCGCGACCACCGGCACGGTGCCCAGTGCAGTGGCCAGTACCGTCCTGCGCCGCACGCTTGCGCCTGTTGCACCGTCGACTCCGTCACTCATGACGCTGTCCCTTCGGCTACATGAGGTTGTATCGATTCAAAGCCCCGAATGAGCGAAGAAAGTATCGACGGACGTGAGTCGTGTCCATGGTTGGAGCCATAGCAGATGGATCGGTAGATATGGCCAACAGTGTGGTAAGAGACAGTGGGTTGAAACGTTAAAAAGCCGCAGGCGCCTTATGACGGAGTGTGGGTCGTGGTGCGGTGGCCGACCACGGCGGCGAGCGCGGGATCGTGCTCGCTGACCAGTTGGCGGACACGAACCTCGGCGAGCGGCCCGAGGATGTCGTAGATCTGGACGAACATGGCGCGAGCCCGGTGGCCGGGCCATCCCTCGGGCAGCAGGTTCGCGGGAAGCTCGGGGCCGGTGCCGATCATCTCGCGCCAGACGTCCTTGACCGTGGTGCGCGCGACCAGCGCCTCCGCCGAACCCACCCGCCCCCCGGTCACCCGGTCCAGCAGTGGTGTGTACTCCGTGATGAACTCGGCGTACCCGGCTCGAACGGCGTCAAGGTCCCAGGCGGCCAACGGGTCTCCGTCGCCTTGTGCGTGGACGAGGGTGGAGCGCAGCACCGTGGCACTGCGTACGCCGACGCTCTCCAGAAGCTCGACCGTCTGCCCGGCGTCGGCATGCGGTGACATCCACACGCCGTCGTACACGGCGGCGTACCCGAGGAAGCGCAGGCGGCGGCGGATGACATGCCGCAGATCCCGTTGCTCATCGGGAACGGAGAACGCCACCGTGGTCCACAGGCCGTCCCAGGGCCGGTCGGCGCTGCCGAACTCCGTGATGCGGCGTTGCGTCTGCTCCAGAGTGCGCGCCGTACCCGGCGTCATCCGGTAATACGTCCGGCGTCCTCGCTTGTCCACGTCCAGCACACCACGACGGGCCAGCCGGCCGATCGCCGCCCGTGCGCTCACGGGCGTGATGCCGAAGTCCCCCAGCAACGTGACCAGAGCGGCCGAGGGCAGGGGCTCCACGGCGCGGAACCAGTAGTCGGTGAACAGCCCGAGGATCAGGTGCTGGGGGTTGGCGCCGATCTGAGCCCGCGGCAGATCGACGTCGACCAGTGTTGTCTGGGGATTCATCAGCGCGAGCGTACTGGTATGCGGTCCGCCATCAGGTGTTGCGTCCTCCGTTGACGCCGATGATCTGGCCGGTGATGTAGCCGGCCTCGTCGGAGACGAGGAAGGCACAGGCCGCGGCCACGTCCTCCGGTCGGCCGGGCCGGCGCACCGGTGTCAGGCCGGCATGGTGGTCGACCGTCCCCCCGAGCATGCCGCGCCTTTCGGACTCCCTCAGCATGGGTGTGTCGATGAACCCCGGCGGGATCGTGTTGACCGTGACGCCCTTGGGGGCGACCTCGAGGGCCAGCGCCTTGGTGAAGCCGATGAGTCCGGCCTTCGAGGTGACGTAGTGCACCATGAACGGCTGGCCGCCCTGCGCGCTGGAGGAGGAGATGTTCACGATCCGCCCCCACCCGGCCTCGATCATGTCGGGCAGTACGGTCTGCGTGACGTAGAAGGGGCCGGCCAGGTTGACCGCCATCATGCGGTCCCACTTCTCGTCCGTGATGGCGGAGAACTCCCGGAAACCGGTGATACCGGCGTTGTTCACGAGGACGAGCACAGGGCCGAGGGACTCCCGGACCCGCCGGACCCCCTCGCGCACCTGGGCCCGGTCCGACACGTCGACGCCGCCCACGTCCAGCGCCTCCCCGCCCTTCTCCCGTGCCTCCACGGCGACCTTCGCGGCGGCCGCCGCGTCGAGGTCCATGACGGCGACCGCGAACCCGTCCGCGGCGAGCCGGTGGACTATCGCCCGGCCCATCCCCGACCCACCGCCGGTGACGACGGCCACCCGTCGGCCGTCTGTGGTGAGGTGCATCTCCGCCTCCTCAGACTGCCGGTTCGACGAGTGTGTCGAAGAACGCGGCGCCCGAGTCCGGGATGCGCGGCTGCTCGAAGACGTTCACCGCGTAGGAGACGAGGACCAACGAGTAGAGCAGCCGCAGCAGGCGCAGTTCCGTGTCCGGCAGGTTGTCGAGGGCCAGGCCGTTGAGGTGGGTGATCGCTTCCTCCGCGCGCGGAGCGATCGCGTCGTAGAACGCGTCCAGCTCCTTCATCGTCTTGGACAGGCGCATCTCGTAGCGTTCCTGCCGGGTCGCCCGTGCCCAGTCCTCGACGTACGGCTCCAGTTCGGCGAAGCCCTCGGGGAGCGACGGTGTCGTGGTCATCGGCCTTCGCCCTTCTCGGCGCCGTCCTGGTGAGCGGCGACGGTGTCGCGAACGGTCTTGTGGAAGTGCCGGATGAGCAGTTCCTGGTCGCTGAGGTGGAACTGCCGGCTGGCGCGGCTCGTCAGCCCCGAATGCGTGGCCTCGATCGTGTTCACGTCCTGCATGGCGAACTCGATGGTGCTGTCCACGACGAGTTCCTGAGCCAGTCGCTCCTGAGCGTTGCGGGGCGGCACGAAGTACAGGTCGATGTCGTAGATGTGGGAGCCGGTGCTCTCGGGCCAGTAGGTGTACGTGATGTAGAAGCCGCGGGCCCAGATCTGCACCGAGAGATTCGGGAACAGCCAGAACTGGTCGTTGCCCCAGGAACGGATCTGGCCCTTGTTGAGGAACTCGGGCAGCGGTCCGAGGTCGGGCACGTCGTCGGGCCCGAAGAGCCCCGCCCGGAAGAGGCGGTAGACCCACTTCTGGTCCCTCGACGCGAGGCCCGCCGTACCGGGCTCCCGGGGCGGCAGCGGCGGCGGGCCGGGCACCGAGGTGAGCATGTGCGGGGTGAAGAGGTCGTAGTGGTACGCGTCCACGGGCGGCACCAACTTCTCGGCCTTGGCCACGTCCTTGTCGATGAACCTGGCGTGGACGTACGGCGGGTGGTACCACTCGCACACCGAGTCCACGGCGAGCTTCCAGTTGCCGCGGATGAGGGAACGGAACCCGTAGCGCTGCGTCATCATCTCGAACGGGTACTGCTCCAGTTCGAGGAGGCGCTCGCCCAGGTAGCTGCGGAGCGGGACGGGGTCCTCGGCGAGGTTCACGAACACGAAGCCGGCGAACTCCTCGCAGTGCACCGGCGGCATACGCAGGGATTTCCTGTCGAGGTCGAAGAACTCCTGCTCGTTCGTGATGTGCGAGACCTGGCCGTCGAGGCCATAGCGCCAGCCGTGGTACTTGCAGTGGAACTGCCGGCAGAACCCGGAACTCTCCTCCTGGGGATGCTCCTGCCAGACGACTTTGTTGCCTCGGTGCACGCAGACGTTGTGGAACGCGTGCACCTGGCCGTCGACACCGCGGCTGACCACGATCGACGCCAGCCTGCCCGGCAGCTCGCGGGTGAAGTACGAGCCCTTCCGCCGGAGCTGCTCCGAGCGGCCGACGTACAGCCATGAACGCCGGAAGACCGCCTCCCGCTCCGCCTCGAAGAACTCGGGCGAGATGCAGTCCTCGTACGAGACCGGGCCGGTTCCGAGGGCGGGGTACTGCGGAGTGAACTTGCCTTTGCCGGTGGCTAGACGTTCCTGAAGTTCCGTCATGATCTGTGTCCTCTCCACACTATGCTGCAATAGCAGACACATAGGGCGCACATACGCCAGATTCCTGTTCTCTATATGCTGGGGTTTCAGGTCCAGGGCTTCTCGTTCCAGGCCCGGTCGAGCGGCTCCATGCCGCCGCCGAACGGGAAGAACTCCTGCTGGGCGTAGGTCTCACGGCCGAGCCCGTGGCCCAGCTCGTCGAGGAAGGCGCGCTTGAGGTTCTGGGTGAACAGCTGCCGGGTGTAGCGCAGGACCAGGTGCGGCCGCCTGGCGAGTTCCCGGCCCAGCTCCCAGGCCCGGTCCAGTACCGCTTCCTTGGGGTGCACCTCCGCGACCGCGCCCCACTCCAGCGCCTCCTGGGCGGAGAGCTTCTTGCCGGTCAGCAGCAGGTACCGGGCTCTGTTGTGGCCCACCAGGAAGGGCCAGATCACATGCTGTCCGTCGCCGGGCACCTGGCCGCGCGGAAAGTGCGACACGTCCTGGAAGTACGCGTCCTGCGATGCCAGGACCACGTCGCCCATCAGCGGGACTTCCGAGTGGATGTTGCACGGGCCGTTGACCACGCTGATCATCGGGACGTCGACGTCGAGGACGTTCCACATGAGGTTGCGGTTGTACCAGGCCTTCTCGTCGAGCTTGTGCAGGCCCCGGACGCCGGGCATCGCGTCGTACAGGGGTTTCTCCGGCAGTCCGCCGTTGGGCAGGCGGCCCCAGTCGGCGTTGTAGTTCGCGCCGGTGCCGGTGTGGATGAGCACCTTGATCTCGCGGTCGCCGGCCACGTCGGCGAAGGCGTCCGCCATGTCGTCGTGTGCCTTCCAGTCCCACACCAGGCTGCCGCCGTCGGTGTGGCACTGCATGAGCAGGATCCCCTCCTCGCTCAGTTCGAAGCGGTAATTGCGGTACCGGTCCCGGTACTCGGCGAAACGTGTGCGCTTGACCACGTGCCTTCCCTTCGCTCTCGCGGCGGCCCGGTCGGCGTGTGCGCCCCCGGGGCAACGGCTCCGCCGTCGCCCGCAGTTCGTCTGTGCAGGGGCATGGCGGCGTAGAAGCGCAACAGTTATCGTTCGATGCGTGACAAGTGTGCAGCCATTTAGGTTCGCCGTCCAGGCGACCAGCGCAACCTCGGCGAAGGAGTGGAACGACACGGCACGGTCGGCCCAGGACCTCGGATACAGCACGCTCCTCCTGGCCGACCACTACCTCGGCCCCGGCCGTGCCCAGCGTGCGGCGCGCTGGCCGCCGCAGGACCTGGCGCCGCTGACCGCCATGACGATGGCGGCGGCCAGGACGGAGACACTGCGCGTGGGATGCCGGGTCTTCTGCGTCGACTACCACGTGCCATCGGTCCTGGCGAAGGAGGCCGCGACGCTGGACCTGTTGTCCGACGGGAGGCTGGAGTTCGGGATCGGCGCGGGCTGGAGCGAGCCCGAATACCGCGCCATGGGACTGAACTTCGCGCTGCCCGGCAGACGGGTCGACAAGCTGCGAGAGGTGATCGCACTCGTCAAGTCCCAGTGGAGCGGCGCGCCGCTGGAACTGCGTGGCGAGCACGTCACCGCGATCGACCACGCCGGTCTGCCCCTGCCGGTGCAGCGTCCCCGGCCACCGATCATGATCGGCGGATCCGGCAGACGCGTGCTCTCCCTGGCGGCGCGCGAGGCGGACATCGTGAGCATCGCGAACGTGCCCTTCGAAGAACGCGACGACGCCGGCCGCACACCCGCGCAGGAGGCCGCCCACCGCTACGACGTCGTCCGGAGGGCGGCGGGCGGGCGACTCGGCGAGCTGGAGATCGAGAGCTCACCGTTCTTCGCCCGGATCACCGCGGACACGGCATCCGCCGCCGAACGCGTGGCGCGGACCGTGGGCATGTCCCCGGACGGCGTTCTCGACCACCCCAACGTGCTCATCGGTGACACGAACGCCGTGATCGACCGTCTCCACGAGCGGCGCGAGCGGTTCGGCGCGAACTACATCACCGTTCAGCAGAGGCAGGCGGCGGACTTCGCACCCGTCGTCGCACACCTGACAGGCCACTGAGAAGAGGACAGATGACCGAGCCCGAGCAACTGTTCATCGGCGGGCGCTGGACGGACCCGAGCACTGACCAGACCATCGAGGTGATTTCCCCGCACACCGAGCGGCCGGTCGCCACCGTCCCCGCCGCCGCACGGGCCGACGTCGATCGGGCCGTGGCGGGAGCACGCGCGGCGTTCGACGAGGGGCCATGGCCGAGGACGGCTCCGGAAGAACGTGTCGCGGCGGTCAGCCGGCTCGCCCGGCTCTACAAGGAACGCCGGCGCGAGATGGCTCGGTTGATCACGGCGGAGATGGGGTCGCCCATCAGCTTCTCCAAGTTCTCCCAGGCGACCCTCCCGATGCTGCTCCTGGACGCCTTTGCCGACATCGGATCCGCATTCGCCTGGGAACAGTCCCGTCCAGGCCGCTTCGGCGGGGACATCCTGGTCCGCAAGGAGCCCGTCGGCGTCGTCGGCGCGATCGTCCCGTGGAACATGCCGCAGTTCCTGCTCGTCGGAAAGCTCGCGCCCGCCCTGATCGCGGGTTGTCCCGTCGTGGTCAAGCCGTCGCCGGAGACCCCTCTCGACGCGTTGCTGCTGGCTGAGCTCGTGGCCGAACTGGATCTCCCCGAAGGCGTCGTCTCCATCCTGCCCGCGGGTGCGGAGACCGGCCGCCACCTCGTCTCGCACCCCGGCGTGGACAAGGTCTCCTTCACCGGATCGACCGCCGTGGGGCGTGAGATCGCGGCAGTGTGCGGCAGGTCGCTCACCCGGGTGAGCCTGGAACTCGGCGGCAAGTCGGCCGCCGTCGTTCTCGACGACGCGGACCCGGCTGCCGTCGCCGAAGGCATCAAGCTGGCCGGCCTCATGAACAGCGGCCAGACCTGCGTGGCGCAGACGCGCGTGCTCGTCCCCGCGGCACGGCGCAAGGAGTACGTCGACGCGCTGGCCGCCATGGTCACGTCCCTCGTCGTCGGCGACCCGTCCGACCCCGAGACGGAGATCGGCCCGCTGGTCACGCGTCGCCAGCAGGAACGGGTCCGCGGCTACATCGACGAAGGCCGACGCGCCGGTGCCCGCCTCCTGGTGGGCGGCGCCGGCATGCCCGAAGGCGTCGACCGGGGCTGGTACGTACGCCCCACGCTCTTCGCCGACGTGGACAACGGCATGCGCATCGCCCAGGAGGAGATCTTCGGTCCCGTCCTGTCCGTCATCTCCTACGACGACCAGGACGACGCCGTCAGGATCGCCAACGACTGCGCATACGGTCTGTCCGGTTCGGTCTGGACGAGCGACCCGGGGCGCGGACTGGACGTGGCCCGACGGGTGCGCAGTGGATCCTTCGGCGTCAATCAGCCGTACAGCATGGACCCGGCCGCGCCGTTCGGCGGGATGAAGGCGAGCGGCATCGGACGGGAGCTCGGCCACGAGGGGCTCGACGGCTACCTTGAGGCGAAGTCCGTCTCGGTCGGGGCTGGTTGACATGGCCGAGGACACCGCACCCCGTCAGGGACCCTTGCGGGGCCTGCGTGTCGTGGAGACCGCCACCCTCGCCGCCGGACCTACCGTCGCGACGACACTGGGCGAGTTCGGCGCGGAGGTCATCAAGGTCGAACAGCCTGGCTCGGGTGACCCGATGCGCACCTGGGGCGACCGGCGCGACGGCATCGGCCTGGTGTGGAAGAGCATCAGCCGCAACAAGAGGTTCGTCAGCCTTGACCTCCGCGTGCCCGACGGCCAGGCCCTCCTGCACCGGCTCCTGGACATCAGCGACGTCTTCGTGGCCGGCAACCGGCCCAGCGCGCTGGAGCGTTGGGGCCTTGACTACGAGTCCGTGCACGCCTCGCACCCGCATGTGGTGATGGTCCATGTCACGGGGTACGGCCGTGGCGGCCCGAAGAGCGACCACCCGGGCTACGGCACGCTCGCCGAGGCCATGAGCGGTTTCGCCCACCAGACCGGGCAGCCGGACGGACCGCCCACACTGCCCCCGTTCATGCTCGCCGACGGCGTCGCGGGCCTCGCGGCGACCTACGCGGTCGTGATGGCCCTGTACCACCGTGACGTGCGTGGAGGCCAGGGGCAGTTGGTCGACGTGAACCTCGTCGAGCCGCTCACCCGGCTGCTGGAATCGGCGACCCTGGCCTACGACCAGCTCGGCCTGGTGAAGCGGCGGGCCGGCAACATGCTCGCGGCCAGCGCCCCGCGCAACACCTACCGCACGGCCGACGGGTGCTGGCTGGCCGTCTCGGGCGCGTCCCCCAGCATCGCCGCCCGCGTCTTCCGCGCCGTCGGCCGCGCGGACATGGCGCAGAACCCCGAGTACGTCGACCCTGTCCGCCGACAGGAGCGGGCCGCGGAGGTCGACACGGTCGTGGCCGAGTGGATCGGCCGGCACACCCTGAGCGAGGCCATGCGCGTCTTCGACGCGGCCGAGGTCGCCGCCGCCCCCGTGTACGACGCCCCGAGCCTGCTCGCGGACGAACACCTGCGTGCCCGCGGGACGTTCACCCGGATACCGGACCCCGACCTCGGTCACGTCACGGTCCAGGCCCCCGTGGTCCGGCTCAGCGAGACGCCCGGCCGGGTCGCTCACCTCGGCCGCGGCCTCGGCCACGACAACGACGCCGTGTACGGAAGGCTGCTCGGCCTCGACGCAAAGAAGCTGGACGAACTGCGCACGAAGGGAACGATCTGATGGGCACATCGCGGTCCCGCCGCTCGGAGCTCGCGACCCCGGCGAGCAGCGAGCGCATGTGTGCGAAGGCACCGCGCCGGGGTGCCGACCTCGTCTTCCTCGACCTGGAGGACGCCTGTGCTCCGCTCGTCAAGGAGTCCGCGCGCTCCATCGCCGTCGAGGCGTTGACCGGACAGGACTGGGGTTCCACCCTGCGGGCGGTGCGGATCAACGGCCTCGACACCGTCTGGTGCCACGACGACATCATCGAGGTCGTCACCGGCGCACGCGACGCCCTGGACGTGATCATCGTGCCCAAGGTCCGGACCGCCCGCGACGTGTGGTGGGTCGACGTGCTGCTCACCCAGCTGGAGCAGAAGCTCGGCCTGGCCCGGCGGATCGCCCTGGAAGTACTCATCGAGGACGCGGAAGGACTGGCGAACGCCCTGGACATCGCCCGCTCCAGCACGCGGGTCGAGGCACTGGTCTTCGGCGCGGGCGACCTGTCCGTCTCGTTGCAGGCGCGGGTCGACGGCAACTTCGACCCGCTCGGCCGCTATCCCGGCGACTTCTGGCACTTCGCCCGGACACAGGTCCTGACCGCGGCCCGAGCGGCCGGCGTCGCCGCCGTCGACGCGCCCTTTCCCGCGTACGGGAACCCGGACGGCTACCGGTCCGCCGCCGCGCAGGCGGCCCTGCTCGGCTTCGACGGCAAATGGGCCATCCACCCGAGTCAGGTCCCGCTCGCGAACGACGCGTTCACCCCCACGTCGGCGGAGGCCGCGGCAGCACAGGACATCGTCGAGCGCTACCGTCGGGCCGAGGCCGACGGCACGGGCGCCATCGGCCACGACGGCCGCCTCGTGGACGCGGCTCACGCCCGCCTGGCCGCCAACGTGCTCACCCGGTCCCGGACCGCGGTATCCGGGCCGGTGGCCGGCGTCGCGCCGGACGCCTGAGCGCACGGTCCGCGCATGACCGGCTGCGGGTTCAGTCCTCGTCGTCGAGGGGCTCGACGCGGTCAAGGAAGCGCTCGAAGAACTCGATCGTCTCGGGGAGGGAGGTCGTCATCCCCGTGGACTGTTCCATGACGACCATCCGAGGTGTGCTCGTGATGAGGAAGACGAGTACGTCGGAGGAGACCGGTTCCCCCAGGAACTCGTAGTTCTTCGCCGTGCGGGACACGGCCGCCAGCGCGAGAGCGCGTGCCTTCTCTCCCGCCTCCGCGATCTCGGCCCGGAGTTTCTTGCGGTGGTTGGCGATGGCCACCAGCTCCGCTGTCAGGGCCGCGGCGTCCTTGTTGTTGGCGTAGTTCCAGATGGCGCGCAGCGGGCGATCGCTCCCGAGACCCTCCTCCAGCCGCCTGAGGCTCCGTTCCGACCGGTCGCGGACCAGGGCGACGAACAGGTCGTCGAAAGTGGGGAAGTAGTACTGGACGAGCGCGCCGGTCACTCCCGCCTCGGCGCCCAAGGTCCGGTACGAAATCGCCGCGTACCCCTTGGCGAGCAGGAGTGCCTCGGCCCGGTCCAGGATCAGAGCGCGGGTCTTGGACTTGTCCGTACCGACACGGCGGGTCGTTGGCATCAGGACATGTTAAAGGGAGCACCGCCTGCCGGTTCCCGGAAGAGAGGTGGCTTCACGTGGCTTCACCACCTCTCGACCGGGGTCTCGTCCAGCCTCAGCGGTCGCGCGTACGACGGATCGCTCTTGTCCCAGGTGCCCTTGATGAACCCGGCGAAGGCCCCGGAAGCAAGCAGGGAAGTGTCGCCCTGCATCGTCCACTCGAGCGTGCACCGTCGCAGCGCGATCTTCCACACGCCGTCCCGCCGCTCGATGCGATCGAGATACCGCCCTCCGAAGAGGTAGACGGACTTGCCGTCACGGGCGCGCATGGCACCGATGACGTAGCTCTCGCAGTGCGCCTCGTCGCCGTCGATCTCGCAGGTGTGCGTCGTGATGTTGTGCAGGTGGTCGACGAACACCGAAGCGTGGGCGTCGTTCGACTGTTCCCCGTACTCGGGGCCGCGCGCCACCGCCGGCCCGTGCTCGTCGACCCCGTCGTGGTGGTACACGCTCGCCATCAACTCGACGTCGTGACGGTCGTGGCCACGTGACTGGTTCATGACGCAGTCCAGGATCGCGATCCTGTCCTTGACGTGGCGGAGCTCGTGGCGAAGCTCTTCAAGCTCGTGCTCGACGGACATGACGGTCGTCCTTCCTCTCGGTCATCGGCCGCTCAGCTCCGCGACGACGGGAGCGAACGCGTCGATCTGCCTGCGCGGGACGGTGATGTAGTTGACTCCCGTGGTCTCACGGCGTTCGTGCAGACGATCGCTCATCTCCGCGGGCGACCCGGCCAGTACGTTCGGGTGGTTCCGCAGCGCCTCCGGACGGGTCTCGGGGAGGGCGTCGCGCAGTGCGGTGGACCAGCGGATCAGAGTGCCGTCGACGTCGTCGGTGACGGCGACCAGATAGGGCGAGCTCTCCAGCTCCAGCTCCGGCAGCCGTGCGCCGGCCGCCTCACGGACCGTGGCGAACCGGCGCTGCGCCTCCTGCATGGGCGTCAGCCCGGCGTCGTTGAGGGGGTGCCACCCGACGTTGGCCAGACTGACGATGTCGGCCTCGCGTGCGGCCAGCGAAAGGACTCGCTTCTTGGAGCCGCCGATGAGGATGCGCGGGCGCGGGCGCTGGACGGGAAGTGGCAGTCCTGTGTAGCCGGTGACGTTGACGTGAGCGCCCTCGACGTCGATCGGCTCGCCCGACCAGTGCGCCTTGACGAGAGTGATCACTTCCTCGAGTTTGGAGACCCGCTGCGGTGCGTCGAGGAACGGGACGCCCATGGCTTCGTACTCGCCCTGGTTGGTGCCGGCCCCGATGCCGAATTCGAGGCGCCCGTCGGAGAGGAGGTCGATGGTCGCGGCCTCCTTGGCCAGCGCGGCCGGCACGTGGTAGTCGATGCAGAACACGCGGCATCCGATGCGCAGTGTCGAGGTCCATGCCGCCGCCGCGGCCATGGCGGCGATGGGCGCCAGGTGTTGCGGACGCAGCAGGGTACGCGAACTGACGGGCCCCGGGCCGATGTAGTGGTCGGCGAGGAACAGGGTCGAGTAGCCGAGATCCTCCACCCGGCGGGCGAGGGTACGCCACTCGTCCGCGGACGTCGCCGTGGTCGTCTGGACGGCGAACCGGAACGGACGCTCACTACCCACAGACGTAGCCTCCGTCGACCGGAAGGGCCACTCCGGTGACGAACGACGAGTCGTCGCTCGCGAGGAAGAGCGCGGCCGTCGCCAGCTCGCTAGACAGTCCCCACCGCTTCATCGGCTGGTAGGGCATCGGCACGTCGGCGGGCGGGGCGGGGTGCTCCTTCGCGTCCGGCACCAGGCCGGTCCAGGTCATTCCCGGGCAGATGGCGTTGACCCGGACGCCCTTGTCGGCGTAGTCGAGGGCCACCGCCTTGGTCATCTGGATGACGCCGCCCTTGGAGGCGCCGTAGACGGCGTTCTTGCGCCACCCGACCAGGCCGGCCGCCGACGCGGTGTTGATCACGGAGCCCCCGCCGCTGCGGAGGATCGCCTGGATGCCGTATTTCATCCCCAGGAACACGCCCTTGAGGTTCACGCCGATGACGTGGTCGAAGGCTTCCTCGGTCTGCTCCGTGACGAGAAGCTTGGGCCCGCCGATGCCGGCGTTGTTGAAGAGGATGTCGAGTCTGCCGAAGCGCTCCTCCGCCGTGGTGACCATCCCCTCGACGTCGGCGGCGACCGAGACGTCGACGTGCACCGCGACCGCCGCCGCGCCGATCTCGGCCGCGGTCTTCTCCTCGTCGCCGCTGATGTCGGCGCAGACCACCTTCGCCCCCTCGGCGGCGAAGAGCAGCGCGCCGGCGCGCCCTATGCCCGATCCGGCACCCGTCACTATCGCGACCTTGCCATCGAGCCGATTACCCATGTCGTCCGTCCCTTCGTGGATGTGATCCGCTCCGGCCGTCGATCACGAGGGCACGCGATCGCGCGACAAATCCCGGTCCCGCACGCGTCTTACGCTCGTGTTTGACGAACGTATAACATCAGCGATCGCGCCCCGAAGAGAAGAGGTGGGATGAAGTTATGTCCGTGACGACCACCAAGCTGGCGCCGAACATCGGCGTCGAGATCACCGGGCTCACCGGCCGGGAACTGCCCGCCAGGAAGGTCGCCGACGACTGCCAGGCGGCACTCGACCAGTACGGCGTCGTCGTCTACCGGGAGATCCACATCGACGACGGCGATCTGGTCGCCTTCAGTCGGCTGCTCGGCGAAGTCGTCGTGCCGAAGGTCAACGATCCCGGAGAGCACCCCGAGATAGCCAGGATCACCCTCGACCCGCAGAAGAGCGTGCTGGCCGGCTACCGCCGTGGGAACTTCCTGTGGCACATCGACGGGGCCACCGACGAGTTGCCGCAGAAGGGCACGCTGCTCACCGCCCGCGAGGTCGATCCGGCCGGCGGTGACACCGAGTTCGCCAACACCTACGCCGCATATGAGGCACTCTCCGACACGGAGAAGGCCGAGATCGCCGACCTCCGGGTGGTCCACAGCTTCGCCGCCGCCCAGGCCGTCGCCTACCCGGACGCCACCGCGAAACAGCGGGCCGACTGGGAGAAGGTCCCGACGAGGGTGCACCCGCTGGTCTGGACCCGCCGCAGCGGGCGGAAGTCCCTCCTGATCGGAGCGACCGCCGACACCGTCGTGGGCCGGCCGGCCGACCGGGGCAGGGAGTTGCTGGGGCGGCTCCTGGACTGGTCGACCCGACCGCGGTTCTCCCTCCGTCACCAGTGGCACCGCGGCGACCTCGTGATCTGGGACAACACGGGGATGCTGCACCGCGCACTGCCTTTCGAGCCCACCTCACGTCGGCTGATGCACCGCACCACGCTGGTGGGGCAGGAACTCGTCAGCGCGTGAACCGGCGTGGTGCCGAACCCGGAACCGCGAGGAACGAGGGGTGTTCATGCTGGAAACACGTGTCGTGACCGAGTCGAGGATGCGCATGGGTGAGGCTCCCGTCTGGGATGCCGACCAGGAACGGCTGTACTGGATCGACGTGTTCGACGCGGCGGTGCACCAGTGCGCCCTCGACGGCGGTGATCTGCGGAGCTCCAGGTTCCCCGGGGAAACGATCTCCTCACTCGCGCTGCGGAAGGGCGGCGGAGCCGTCGTCACCTCCGGTGACGGTGTCTATCTGTTCGACCTGGAGTCGGGCGCCGCGGAAACCGTCTTCGAAGCCGGCCTCGGCCCCGGCTTCGGCTTCAACGACGGCACCGTCGACCGCCAGGGGCGGTTCGTCACCGGCATGGCCGACGGTGCGCTCATCCAGGCCCTGCTCGACGGACAGAAGGACCTGCCGAGCCCGTCCGGCAAGCTCTACCGCGTCGACGCCGACCTGAGCGTGCACGTCATCGGTGACCCCATCGGCGTCACCAACGGGCCGTGCTTCGACGCGGACGGTACGACCTTCTACTGCAACGACAGCGGACTTCGCCGGGTCCACGCCTGGGACTACGACGCCTCGACCGGTCAGGCCACCAATCGGCGGGTCGTCACGGAGTTCACGGACGACGGGGCCGTTCCCGACGGAACCACCGTCGACGAGCAGGGATACCTATGGGTGGCCGCCTACCAGGGTGGCGAGATCCGACGGTACGCACCGGACGGCACCCTCGACCGACGCGTCGCGGTACCGGTCGTGAGCCCGACCAGCGTGGCGTTCGTCGGCCCGGATCTCGATGTCCTCGTCGTCACCTCCCGAGGCAACGAGAACGCCCAGGCCGACGGCCGGATCCTCGCCCTGAGCGGCCTCGGCGTCAGGGGGGTTCCCGAGAACAAGTTCGGACAGGACCACGTACCGCGCTGAAAGGCCATGCCGCATGAGGATAGGGCTCACAGGACGACCGACGACCACCGAGAAGCTCGTCGAACAGGCCAAGGACGCCGAGAAGGGAGGGTTCAGCTCCGTCTGGTACGACAGCACGGTCCTCGGCGACCCGCTGGCCGCGATGGCCGTCGCGGGCCGGGAGACCTCGACGATCGAACTCGGGACCGCCGTACTGCAGACGTACCCCTGCCACCCCCTCCTCCAGGCGAACCGCGCCGCCTCGGTGGCGGAGGCGATGGGGCGGCCCGGCTTCACCTTGGGCATCGGGCCCTCGCACGAACCGGTGGTGAGTGGGATGTACGGCCTCTCGTACGACCGCCCCGGCCACAACACGGAGGAATACCTGCGGATTCTGACGGGATTACTGCGCCGTGAGCCGGTCACCTTCGAGGGATCGGAGTGGACGGCCCGAGGCGCCAGGGTGGAGACACGGCAACCGGTACCGGTACTGCTGGCGGCGCTGGGACCGCGTCTGCTCCGGGTGGCCGGCGAACTGGCGGACGGCGTGGTCCTGTTCATGGCGTCGGCGCGGGCGGTCGAGACTCATGTCGCGCCGAGACTTCGGGCCGTGGCGTCGGCGGCGGGGCGACCCGAGCCGCGGATCGTCGCGGGCCTGCCGGTGGCGGTGCACGACGACATCACCGAGGCCCGCGCCGCCGTCGCCGCGACGGCGGCGAGCTACGAGAGGATGCCGAACTACCGTCGCATCATGGACATCGGCGGCGCCCAGAGCCCGGCGGACGTGGCCGTCCTCGGTGACGAGAAGAGCGTGACCCGTCAGCTGCAAGGTCTTCTCGACGCGGGGGCGACTGACATCCAGGTGTTCGTCGTACCGGTGGGGGAGGATCGCCGGCAGTCCCGCAAGCGCACGATGGACCTGCTGACGTCACTGGTGACCTGACGGCTCACGCGCCACTGCTCTCCTGGCCTAGGACCGTGAGGGCTGCTATGCGCACCGACCGGCCACCAGGGTGTCGAGGGCGAGTTCCACGTAGCGCTGGGCGACCTCGGCCTCGCCCAGCGGGCCCTCAGGCCGGTACCAGACGGCGACGGCCTGGCACATCGAGACGACGGCGCGGACGGCCTCGACCGGGTAGGGCGTGTGGAACACGCCGTCCGTGATGCCGTCGTCGACAACGGCTCGCAACATCAAGGAGAGTTCGGTTCGCTGCGCGACATAACGCTCCCGGTTCTCGGGTTCGAGGTTACGGACCTCTCCGTCGAGGAACGCCAGCCGACGCCGATGGGTCATGTACAGGGTGAAGCTCTCCACGATGTGCGCCACCCGGTCCTCCGGCCGGTCTCCGGCCTCGGCAAGGGCGTGGCGGCAGCGGACGAGGATGTCGTGCATCGATCCCATGAGAAGGGTGACGAGCAGATCCTGTTTGCTGCCGTGGTGGTAGTACAGGGTGGGCAGAGTCACGCCGACGCGGTTGGCGATGGCACGCACGGAGCCGCCGTGGTAGCCGTGGGCTCCGAACTCCTCAAGTGCCGCTTCGAGGAAAGGAGAGAGCTGCAGCTCCTCGAAGTGACGCCAGTCGGCTCCCGGATCCGCCTCGAAGCCGAGTTCGGGGCCTTCGCGTCGCATCCGGTTCGGCTGCTTCGGCCGGGACGTCTGCTGCGCCACGTACCTCTCCTTCGTAGCCCGCCGGTGTGCAGGCCGACCAGTCTTCCTCGCAGCTCAGCCTACAGGGGCCAGGGGTGCCGACGCCGGAGTCGTCCGCGATGCGAAGCGGCCGGTCACGGCACTCGGTGTCCAGTCTGCGGGTGGGCAGCCCGGTGGAGAGCGTCCCGGCAGGCCACAATCGCGGGATGCCGGCTGCGGCCATGGCGTACGACGGTGAAGACGCGGCGGGTGCGCTGGCCGCGGGGCAACGGTCGCAGGGGGACGGCCGGCGGTCGGCCGATCCAGACCAGGTCCGGCAGGAACCCGGCGGCGTGCCCCTGCTCGACGAGGCGGAGGTGGAGCAGCAGGTCGGTGGTGTCGAAGCGTACGTCGGGTTCGAAACCGGCGTTGCGACACATGGTCATCGCCCAGTGCCGTGCGGGTGTTCCCTCGGGTTCCATGACCCACGGGTGGTTGGCGAGGGAACGCAGCGTGGCCGTCGGACCGTTCGTGTCCGGTTCGTCGGTGGGACCGGGCAGAGCGAGATGGAGCGGGTCGTCGAGCAGGTCCTCCTGTTCGAGTTCGGCGGACCGCGGATTGGGGTTGCCCGGGTACTCCTCGGCGAGGACCAGGTCGAAGTCGCGGGCCTGGAGAGCGGGCAGCGATCGCTCCGGTTCCATCTGCGTGACGTGGACGCGGAGACGGGGATGCTGTTCGCGCAGCAGGCCGAGCGCGGTCGGGATCAGGGCCAGGGCGGCGGTCTGGAACGAGGCGATGCGCAGAGTGCCGGTCAGGTCGTCCAGGGAGGCGGCGATGTCCGCCTCAGCGCGCTCCAGGCGTTCGAGGACCGCTTCGGTGTGGGCGACGAGGATCTCGGCCTGGGCGGTCAGGCGAACCCGTCGTCCGACGGGTTCCAGCAGTGGCACGCCCACCTCTGCCTCCAGCTGGGAAAGTTGCTGGGAGACGGAGGAGGGGGCGTAGGACAGCGCCGCGGCGACGGCTGCCAGGGTGCCGCGGTGCTTGAGTTCGCGGAGCAGGCGCAGTCGGTGCAGGTCGAACATCGGCAGCACGTCCTTCAAGCCCGAGACATTGCATCGGATGCATGATCGAGTAGCGCGATCGCACCGATATCGGGGGCGACGGTACCAGAAACCGATATCGCATACTCGCCGTCCTGACCTGCACGTTTGGCGACCCGCGGTCATTCGGCGCAGGTTACGTGCGCCTACCGCGAGGGGCGTGAGCGTTGGCGCGCGGACAAGCTGTCAGGTTCGGTCGGTGTGGTGCTGCCGGCCGGCAGAAGCAGCAGCGCGAAGGTCGGCGGCTTCAACCGAAGACGGTCCCGGATCGTCAGGCGGTTGTGCGCCGGTTCATGCTGTTCGCCGACGAGTTCATGGCCTCGCTGACTACGAAGCACACGCGAACTTGCGGGCGCGCTGACGACGCGGCATCGCCTTCGCCGACGATGCCGCGGATTCCCGCAGCGCCGCACCCTCTCCGGACAGGCCGTTTTCGTCAAACGCGGAACCCGCGTCGCCGCGCATCCACTCGTTCGGCTGCACGCTCGCGGCCAGACCCAGGCCTGCTGCGATCGGAGTTCATCGAATCAGGCGAGCCTTGGCCGTCGGCCCGTCGTCTGCTCCATGACGACGCCCTTGACACCGTCGACCGGTTCGCCGGTCTGCTTGGGTGCCGAGATCATCGCCGACAGGTGTGGGACGGCGCCGAGACGCCGTGCCGTCTGACTGGGTGGCCCTACATGCTCGGGACTCGATCGCAGGCCTGGGGTGACCGATCTATGAGCTGCCGGCGGAGAGCGACTGCTGGAGCAGGCCTTCGAGTGCCTTGAGCTCCGGTTCGGCCAGGCCGGGGAAGACCGGTTCGCGGCTGACGGCTTCCAGGACCTTCGCGCGCAGCGCGGTGCCCTCGGAGGTCAGGACGAGTTGCTTGGCGCGCCGGTCGGTGGGGTGGGGGTGGCGCTCGATGAGCTGCTGGGATTCGAGCTTGTCGATGATGATGGTCGCGTTCGACGGCTCACAGCTCATCTTCTGCGCGAGCTCCTTCATGGTCATCGGGCCGCTCATCTCATGGAGGGCCGAGGCCTGCGCGACGGTCAGGCCCAGCGGAGTCACCCAGTCGCGCATCCGTGCGGCGCACTGCATGTCGAGGTCGTGCAAGAGCTTGCCGAGCTCCCACTGTGCTTCCGCCTGCGCGTTCGTCATCTTCATGTCTCCAGAGTAGCGGACTGCTTCAGGCTATGATAGATATGACTTGAACCTTTCGGGTCATATGAATAGGGGGCGGTCCCATGACGGACACCACCACGAATCCCGGCGAGCGGCACCGCACCGCCGCGGGCATCCGGAGCCTCACCCTCGGTGAGACGAAGCTGACCTTCGTCCCGGACGGCCAGGCCACGCTCAACGCCCGGATGCTGCTGCCCGAGCCCAGCGAGGAGTTCTGGGCGGAGCACGCCGACTACCTCGACGAGGGCGGCCACCTGATGGCCAGCGTCGGGAGCCTGCTGGTCGAGCACGACGGCCGGGCCCTGCTCATCGACGCCGGGGCCGGACCGATCACGATGGGCCCGCCGCTGAACACCTACGGCGTGATCACCGGAGGCGCCCTGCTGGAGAACCTCGCCACTCTCGGCCACACCCCCGCCGGCATCGAGGCGATCGCGTTCACGCACCTGCACGCCGACCACTTCGGCTGGGCCTGGCACCCCGCCCCCGGCAGCGACCGGCCCGTGTTCGCCGGCATTCCCTACCTGGTCGCCGAGTCCGAGTGGTCCCAGCGCCACTTCCCGGAGGCTCAGGGCATGGGCGACATGATCAACGCGATGGCACCGTGGGTGCGCACCGTGGCCGAGGGCGAGGAGATCTTCCCGGGCGTCACCGTCCGGTACATGCCGGGTCACAGCGCGGGCCACGCCGCCTACGTCATCAAGGCCGGCGGCAAGAAGGTCGTCGCCTTCGGTGACGCCTTCCACTCCCCGCTCCAGGTCGTCCACCCGCGCTGGGAGAACACCTTCGACCACGACCACGCCAAGTCGACCCGCCTGCGCGAGGACCTCCTCTTCGAACTCGCCGAACCCGACACCATCGGCTTCGGCGTCCACTTCCCCGAGCCCTTCGGCCGCGTCGAGATCACCGACATGGCCGCCTGGCGCCCCATAGACGCCTGACAACGCCCAGCCGGCGCCCTGCGCCCGGTCGCACAGGGCGCTGACCTCGCAGAAATCCCCCCCCATCCATCAGTTCATGGGTTGTGCCATGAATCCCCCATAGGAGTGTCATGAACCTCAATCTCGCAGACAAGACCGCGGTCGTCACCGGCGCCAGCCGGGGCATCGGTCTGGCCACCGTCCGCACCCTGATCGGCGAGGGCGTCCGCGTCGTGGGCGCCGCCCGCACGATCACACCCGAGCTGAAGGAGACCGGCGCGATCGCGATCGCGGCCGACCTGAGCACCGCGGAAGGCGTCACCGCCCTCATCGACGGCGCGCTGGCCGAGCTGGGCGGCATCGACCTGCTGGTGAACAACGTGGGCGGCGGGGACGAGGCCGTCATGGGCTTCCTCGACGCGGGCGACACCCAGTGGACCCGCATGTTCGACATCAACGTGCTCGCCACCGTCCGTGCCACGCGCGCGGCCCTGCCCAGCCTGATCGAGCGGCGCGGGGCGGTCGTGAACATCTCCTCCGCCGTCGCCCGGATGCCCCTGGGCGTCCCGGCCAGCTACAGCGCCGTCAAGGCGGCGGTCACCGCGCTCGGCAAGTCCCTGGCCGAGGAGTTCGGCCCTCAGGGCGTGCGCGTGAACACCGTCTCGCCCGGCCTGGTCCGCACCACCGTCTACGAGGACCCCGACGGCCCGGTCGCCCAGCTGGCTTCGGCAGCGGGTGTCGGCCTCGCCGACTTCGTCCAGCAGATCGCGAAGGCCCAGAACATCACGACCGGCCGCATGAGCGAGGCCGGCGAGGTCGCGGCCCTGGTCGCGTTCCTGCTGTCCGACGTGGCCGGCAACATCACCGGCGCCGACTACGTCATCGACGGCGGCACCATCAAGACCGTCTGAACCGGATACCAGCACCTCACCACAGAGAATTGGAGGCCACTCCCATGGCTCACACCGTCGCCGCGTCCGCCGAGCACACCATCGACGCCCCGTCGGACGAGGTCTACCGCTACCTCGCGGACATGCACCTGCACGCCCGGTTCCTGCCGGCCCCGTTCTACGACTGCCAGGTCGTGCAGGGCGGGGTGGGCACGGGCAGCGTCATTCAGGTCAAGATCGACTTCGCCGGGGGTGCCAAGGTGATCCGGATGAAGGTCACCGAGCCGACCCCGGGCCGGACCCTCGTCCTGACCGACACCAACGGCTCCGGTCTCGTCACGACGTACACCCTCGCCCCGCAAGGCGGGCAGACGCTGGTCAAGGTCGCCGCCAGCTTCGACGGCGAGTCCGGCGTCGCCGGCTTCGTCGAGCGGATCGCCGCGCCGCGCAGGCTGCACAGCATCTACACCAAGGAACTCGGCGCCTTCGACGCCCACGCCCGCGAACAGCGCGCCCGCTAGCCACAGCACGAATCAGCAATCAGCTACCAGCGATCAGGCAAGAGGAAGCACATCATGAAGCTGCTCACGTTCAAGGCCACGACCCACAGCGCGAAGTCGGCCCGTTTCGGCGCGCCGATCAGCGCGGCCGCCATGGAGGCCCGGATCGACGAGCCGGGCCCGATCGAGCTCAAGACGGTCGGCGCGAACTGGGAGGCCCCGATCACGGGTCTGCTGAACATCAAGCACCCGAAGGCCGTCGCGGCCGGGATCACCGACCGCAAGGAGCCGATCAAGATCTACGCCCACGTCCTGCGGCACCCCGCCTACGGCTTCTTCCTGGTGGACACAGGGGTCTCACGCAAGCTGGTGGAGGACCCGGTGGGCGTGGGCGTCGGCATGATGCTCCGGAAGTTCGGGGGCATCGAGAAGATGGACACTCAGCAGACCACCGCGGACATCATCGCGGCCGAGGGAGTCCCGCTGAACGGGGTCTTCATGACGCACCTGCACCTCGACCACGTCTCCGGGCTGCCGGACATTCCCAAGGGCGTCCCGATCTACACCGGCGCCGACGAGGCCGAGGCGTCGCTCTTCCTGAACCTGTTCGCCCAGGGCACGTACAACCACCTGCTGGCCGGACGGCCGCCGCTGGAGGAGCTCCAGTTCGAGAAGGACCTCGGCGGGAAGCTCGAAGGCGTCAACGACGTGTTCGGCGACGGCTCGTTCTTCGCGATCCTCACCCCCGGCCACACCACCGGACACGTTTCCTACATAGCGTGCACGCCGACCGGTCCGGTCCTGATGACCGGCGACGTCTGCCACACCCGCTGGGGCTGGGACAACGGTGTCGAGCCCGGGACCTACATGCAGGAGCGCGAGCCGAGCATCAAGAGCTTCAACCAGCTCAAGGACCTGAGTGAGCGTCACCCCGACATGATCGTGCGGCTGGGGCACCAGGAATAAGCATGGCGGCCCAGGCGGTCGAGACTGATCGATGCCGAGCCCTCGATCAGTCTCACGGGCTCGGCACCCATCATCAGGACGTCCCGCGGTCACCCCTTGTGCCCTGACGGCGCCGGCGGAGAGACCGACGCGGTTCGAGGCCGGCAACGCCACGAGTTCGGAGACGGTGTCCGCTCAGAACCAATCCTCGGTTTTTTCGATGGGTATAGGTCGGAAACATTCGCTGGACCGATTCTGGGAGAGCGTCGGACCCTGGGCATGTGTCTGACAACTCCTCCTCTCCCCGTTCGCTGCCGTGGTTCGCCCGGTCCAGCGCCCGCACCTGGCGGTGTGCACCCGCGCCCGCAGAGGTACGGGACTTCCACCGCTCCTTGCCCGACTACTCGCCCACCCCGCTGACGGAACTTCCTTCGCTCGCGGCGGAACTCGGTGTCGGCCGCGTGTTCGTGAAGGACGAGTCCAGCCGTCTCGGACTGCCCGCCTTCAAGGCGCTGGGCGCGTCCTGGGCGGTCCACCGCACGCTGGCCGAGCGGGCCGCGAACGGCCGTGAACCGGCGCCGGTGACCCTGGTGACCGCCACCGATGGCAACCACGGCCGGGCGGTCGCCCGGATGGCCCGTCGGCTCGGGCAGTACGCACATGTCTTTGTCCCTCAGGGTGTCCACCCCGGGGCCGTGGCCGCCATCGTGGCCGAGCAGGCGAAGGTGACGGAGGTCGTAGGGTCGTACGACGAGGCCGTCCGGCTGGCGGCCGAGGCGGCCGAAGGGCCGGACACGGTGTTGGTCCAGGACACCGGTTGGCCGGGATACGAGCGAATCCCCGGCTGGATCGTCGAGGGGTACTCCACCCTGTGTGCCGAGATCGACGAGCAACTGGTGGCGGCGGGAGCGGTCGAGGGGGCCGACGTCGTCGCGGTGCCCGTCGGCGTGGGCTCGCTGGCGCAGGCCGTCGTCACCCACTACCGCAGCCGCACGGCCGGTCGCGCCCCGGCGCTGCTGTCCGTGGAGCCCGAGGGCGCGGCCTGCGTCCTGGAGAGCCTCTCTCTCGGCGAACCGGTCAGTGTCACCACCGGTGAGACCACCATGGCCGGGCTGAACTGCGGCACCCCGTCCAGCACCGCCTGGCCCTACCTGTACGGCGGGCTGGACGCCGCGGTCGCCATAACGGATGCCGACAGCGCCGGTGCGGCCGCCGACCTCGTCGCCCTCGGGGTCTCCTCGGGTCCCTGCGGGGCCGCGGCGCTCGCCGGACTCCGTGCCGCGCTCACCGGCGTGGGCGGCGAGGAACGCCGTACGGCAATGGAGTTGGGCCCCTCCTCCGTCGTCGTGCTCCTGAGCACCGAGGGCACGGCGGCCAATCCGCACTCCGCCACCGATCACTGAACACGCGACACCTGAAAGACCCCTGCTTTGAGACATCGCCCTTTGCTCCCCAGCCGGCCGAGCCGTTCGACCAGGTCCGTCAGCAGGAGGACGGCAGCATGCTGACCCACCTCGCGACGGCGCTCGGCGTCCTCGGCCTGCTGACCGTCGTACCCGGCCCGGACATGGCCGTGGTGACCCGCCGGGCCCTCGCCGCCGGGCGCGGAGACGCGCTGCGCACCGTGGGCGGGATCGCGACCGGGCTGCTGGTCCGGGGTGCGCTGACGGTCGCCGGGCTCGCGGCCGTGCTGGCCGCGTCACCCGCGGCGTACCTCGCCGTCAAGCTCCTGGGCGCCGGCTACCTTCTGTTCCTGGGCGCGCAGGCGCTGTGGCAGCACCGCCGCTCCGCGACGGCCGCCGCGACGGACGCCCCCGACGTCACCGGAAGCCCATGGCGGACGGGTCTGGTGAGCAATGTCCTCAACCCGAAGATCGCCGTCTTCTACACCGGACTGCTTCCCACCCTCGCTCCACCCCACCTGCCCACCGCGTGGGCCATGACGCTCCTCGTCCTTCTCCACGCCGTCCTCACTCTCGCCTGGCTGGGCAGCTACGTGTGCCTGCTGTCCAAGGCCGGCCCCGTCCTGCACAAGCCGCGCGTCCGCCGGGCTCTCGGGCGGACCACGGGTGTCGTGCTGATCGGCTTCGGCCTTGTGGTCGCGACCGCGTCCGGCTGATCGACGTCCCCCTGCACCCACCGTTTCCGGCACCCTCCGGGAGACAACTCATGACGAACTCCGACCCCGACAAGATCACGGTCAACGGCGACCGCCTGTGGCGGTCCTTGACGGACCTCGCCGAGATCGGCGCGTACGACGACGAGCGCACCGGCCTGCGCGGCGTCAACCGCCTCGCCCTCACCGACGCCGACGCGACCGGGCGCCGCCAGGTCATCGCGTGGATGGAGGACGCCGGACTGAGCGTGCGCGTCGACCGCATGGGCAACGTCTACGGCCGCCGGGAGGGCATCGACCCCACCGCTGCTCCGGTGCTGACCGGCTCGCACATCGACAGCGTCGCCACCGCGGGTGCCTTCGACGGCTGCCTCGGTGTCCTGGGCGGCATCGAGGTCGTCCGCACCCTGGACGAGCGCGGCATCCGCACCCGCCGCCCGATCGAGGTCGGCGTGTTCACCGAGGAGGAGGGCGTCCGCTTCGGTACCGACATGCTCGGCAGCGCCGTGGCCGCGGGCCGGCTGAGCCTGGCGTACGCCCACGGCCTGACCGACCGTGACGGTCGCACCCTGGGCGACGAGTTGGCCCGCACCGGCTTCGACGGTCACGCCGCCGTGCGCCTGACCCCGCCGTACGCCTACGTCGAGTGCCACATCGAACAGGGCCCGGTGCTCGCGGAGAACGACGTCGAGATCGGTGTCGTCACCGGAGTGCAGGGCATCTCCTGGCAGGAGATCACCATCCACGGCCGCGCCGCGCACGCCGGCACCACACCCACCCGTCTGCGCGCCGACGCCGGCCTGGCCGCGGCGCAGATCATCGTCCACCTGCGGGAGCTGGTCGACTCCGGCGAGTACGGGGACCTGCGGGCCACCGTCGGCCATCTGATCGTCCACCCGGACCTGACCAACATCGTCCCGGCCCGCGCCGAGATGACCGTCGACCTGCGCAACCCCGACGATGCGCAGATGGCCCGCGCCGAGGAGGCGCTCGCCACCTTCCTGGAGAGGCTGGAGAACAGCGGCCCGGGCCTGTCGCTGACCGTCCGGCGGATGGCCAGGACGGCCTACGTCCCCTTCGACGAGGGTGTGCAGAAGGTCATCGCGCAGGCTGCCGACGACCACGGGCTGGAGCACATCTCGCTGCTGTCCGGTGCCGGCCACGACGCCCAGGAGATCGCGGCGCTCTGTCCCACCGCCATGATCTTCGTACGCGGTGAGTACGACGGCATCAGCCACAACCCCCGTGAGTACTCCACCCCCGAGGCATGCGCCCACGGCGTCGATGTCCTGGCCACCGCCCTCCTGCGCCTGGCCAACCAGGACTGACCGCCGCCCACGTCCGTAGCCAACCCCACCGCGCAGGCCAGGACGGCCGACCAGAACCCCACAGCCGGATCCGGGGAGCGCCCGCAGGCGCTCCCCGGATCCGGCATGCCCCCGTACTCGGCACACGCAGGCAAAATGTTCGGGATTTCCGATGGCTATTGGTCGGAAACCTTCGCTGGACCGATGTGAGCTCGTTGCGGCACGGTGCTCGGCAAGCACCGCTGCCTCCACGCTGGTCCTCCCTCCGCCGGAGGCTCGGCAACCGGAGGCCCACCGAGCCCCGGAAGGTCCCCATGCTCCCCGAGAACCCTTCGCCCACGGTCGCCGCCGATCGCCCGGGCCCGGAAGCAGGCCGCCTGCTGGCCGAGCTGATCCGCATCGACTCCGTCAACCCGGACCTCGTACCAGGAGGGGCCGGCGAGAGGGCCGTCGCCGAGTTCTGCGGCGCGTGGCTGGCTGCGCGCGGCTTCGAGATCCACAGCCTGGAGAAGCGGCCCGGCCGGCCCTCGCTCGTGGCGATCGCGCGCGGCACCGGCGGCGGTCGGTCCCTCATGCTCAACGGCCACCTGGACACCGTCAGCCTCGCCGACTACGACGGCGACCCGCTCGACCCGCAGGTCCGCGACGGCAGGATGCACGGCCGCGGCGCCTTCGACATGAAGGGCGGCATCGCGGCCATGATGGTCGCCGCCGCCCGAGCCACCTCCCACAGAGGCCTGCGCGGTGACGTCATCCTCGCCTGCGTCGCCGACGAGGAGTACGGCAGCTCGGGCACCGAGGAGGTGCTGGAGTCCTTCACGGCCGACGCGGCGATCGTCACCGAGCCGAGCCACCTGGAGGTCACCCTCGCGCACAAGGGTTTCGCCTGGTTCGACGTCGAGATCCAGGGCCGTGCTGCCCACGGTTCCCGGCCCGAACTCGGCGTCGACGCCATCGCCAGAGCCGGCCACTTCCTGGTCGCGCTGGAGACCCTCGGCCGGCGTCTCGCTCAAGGTCCGGCCCACCCGCTGCTGGGTACCGGCACCGTGCACGCCTCCGTCATCCACGGCGGCGAGGAGGCCTCCACCTACCCGGCGCACTGCCGCATCACCCTGGAGCGCCGCACCGTCCCCGGCGAGCACGCCGACACCGTCGAGCGGGAACTGACCGAGCTCCTCGACGGTCTCGCCGAGACGGTCCCCGACTTCCGCTACCGGCTCAGCCGGGGCCTGCACCGTGAACCCTTCGAGGCTTCTCCGCAGGCGGATGTCGTCCGTACGCTCACCCACCACGCCGAGCAGGTCCTTGGCCACCCGCCCGTAGTGCGGGCCGAACCGTTCTGGACCGACTGCGCCCTCCTGGACCGCGCGGGCATCCCCTGTCTGCTCTTCGGCGTCGACGGCGAAGGCGCCCACGCGGCCACCGAGTACGTCGACCTGGCCTCGTTGGACCGCCTCACCGACATCCTCACGGCCACCATCACCGACTTCTGCTCCTGAGCCGTCGGCCGGACCGGGAGCCCGGTCCGGCACGGATCGAAAGGTGCATCACCATGACCACTCAGGTCGACCAGCACCACGGCGGGTCCCCCGCCGCAGACAGAGCGCCCGACGAGGGCTACCAGCGTGTGCTCAGCGCCCGCCAGGTTCAGATGATGGCGATCGGCGGCGCCATCGGCGTCGGCCTCTTCTACGGATCCGGTGCCGGCATCGCCAGGATCGGCCCCAGCCTGATCGCCTGCTACGCCGGGGCGGGGGTCGGGGGGCGTACTGGGCGTTGTGGGTCTCCGCCTGCATGGCGGAAGTGACCGCCGCCGGCCACTACATCGCCTACTGGTGGCCGGCCGTACCCGTCTGGGCCACCGCCGCGACAGCCCTCTTCGTCCTGTTCGTCGCCAAGCTCATCTCCGTCAAGCTCTTCGGAGAGATGGAGTTCTGGTTCTCGGCCATCAAGGTGGTCGCCATCACCGCGATGCTCGTGATCGGCGTCGGCGTGCTCACCTTCGGCTTCTCCGCCGTGGGGGACACCGCCTCCGTCACCCACCTGTGGGCCGACGGCGGGTTCACGCCCGCAGCGCGGTTGGCGTCGCGGTCCTCCCGTTGAACGCCCCTGTCGAGGTGGAGGTACAGGTCGAGATATCCGACTGAGGTGACGGAACCGGCGGGTCGTTGACCGCCGTGGTCAGCGGCTCACCCACCCGGTGGCACACCGCTCCGCCGCTCACCGCCAGAGCCGTCGCCGCCGTCCTCGGCGATCCTGCCGTCTGCCGGGTGTCCTTCGGCGCTCAGGTCCCCGGCGCAGAACATTGCCTGGTTCGAGGAGAAGGGGATCAAGCACGCTGTTCGGCGAGGCACTGGCGCACTGTGCCGGCCAGTGTCAGGCCGCGTTCGTCCGCGCCGCCGGGGGTCGACATCCGGCGTGGCACGTAGCCCCAGCCGAGAGAGTGCCACGGGTCGGCGATACCTATGGCACCTCCGGCACCGTCGTGGCCGAACGACTGGTGGCTGCCGCAGAGCATTCGGGTGGGGTCCGGCTTCTGGAAGACGATGCCGAACCGGGTGGGGAGACAGAGGACCATGTCGAGGCCGACCGAGTGGAGTTGCGAGACTGTGGCCACCGTCTCCGGTGACAGCAGCCGCGGCATGCCGTCGACCTCGCTGATCAGGGAGGCATAGAGCCGGGCGAGGCCTCGGGCGGATCCGACGCCGCCGGCCGACGGCTGTCCTGCGGCGCGGTACCGGCGGACATTCGGCATCAGCTCGGCCAGTGGGTCGTTGACTGCCAGGTTGAAGGCCATACCGGGCAGAGTGTCGCCCGACTGCCGGAGAGGCGAGCCCTGCATGGCCGCCGCCTGCTCGGCGGTGGGCTGTTGCGGGAGCACGTCGCGCACACGGGGTTCCTGGTCCTCCGGTGTCGCGATGAAGACATCGATGTCCCGAGGGACGCCGATCTCCTCACGGTAGAACCGGTCGAGAATCCGGCCGTCGATGCGGCGGACAAGTTCGTCCACGAGCGTCCCGATGGTGAGGCCGTGGTACCCGTGTGCGGCGCCCGGGTGCCAGTGCGGCGTCTGGGCGGCGAGGCGCGCCGCCATGTAGCCGTGGTCCATGAGTTGGTCGTGTGTCACCTGCGGTTCGACGCCGGGGATTCCGGCTCGGTGCGACAGAGCCGTGCGTACGGTGACCGATCCCTTGCCACCCTGGGCGAACTCGGGCCAGTAGTGACTCATCTCCTTGTCCGGATCAAGCAGGCCGCGTTCGATCAGGAGGGCTGCGCACACACCGACCACGCCCTTGGTGGCCGAGAAGATCCCCTGGATGGAGTTCTCCTCGGCATCGGGCCCACTCCAGATGTCGACGACAGTCCTGCCGTCCGCGTAGGCGCAGAACTGCGCCGAGTAGTCGGCGTTCTCGGCGACGAGCTGGGCGAGTTGCCTGCTCACGGCTTCGAAGCCCGGGGCCACGAAGCCCTGGACGGCGTCGGCCGCCGTGGCGGCGTGACCGGACGCACGGGGAGCGTCGGTGCTCACGGAGGTTCCTCTCTGTCGGTGGTCAGGCAGGCAAACGAGAAGGAGGGCCTGGACGTGGGCATCGGCGAGCCGAATGGGAACGGGGGCGCATCCGGTCGGCGGGCAGGACAGATCCCGGACCGGCGCTCACCCCGGCGGTTGCGGTCCTGAGCCTGCCAGTGGGCTGCTCATGTCCACGTCCTCGGGGAGCCGCAGATCCGGCCCGTACGACGTTCCGAAGGAGTGCACGGCTTCGGCCGAGGCCCAGGGCTTCCAGCCGGGGTCACCGGTGTGCGCGAAGGAGGCCCACGCGCGCATCATGTCGCGTGAGAGCCGGTGCCGGTCCAGGCTGCGGCCGGTCAGCGGAATGCGGTCCACCGTACCGAACACGTAGGCCAGGTCGAGGGAGTGGGTCGCGCCCAGCAGGCCGCCCAGCACCTCGGTGGGCTGCCGGAACTCGTAGGCCCACACTCCGTCGGCCTTCGCCGCCGCCAGCCCGGCGATCCTGCGGGCCGGCTCGTGGAACATGAGCCGGCTCATACGCCGCGCGAGCAGCAGGTGCGGCGCCTCGCAGGGGAACTGCGCGGCGAGGTCGGCGTAGGTGACGCCGTCGACGTCCGCCAGCGCGTCGACGCGGGCCGAGGCCGCGTCCGGCCGCATACCGGTCCGGTACGACGGGTCGGCGGCCATCAGGAAGCTCGACTCGTGCGTGGTCCAGCCGATCAGCAACTGCTTGCCCCGCACGCCGTCGGTCGCCTCGTCGCCGAAGGAGTCGCCGGGCAGATCCTCCGGGTCGTGGGAGGGGCCGAATCCCGGTGCCCGGTCCAGCTCCAGCCCACGATCATCGTCACCCCTGGACATCTGTGCCACGTCGCGGAGTACCGCCGTCTGCGCATCCAGGAGGCGGGCGACCGGCGCTGCGCGCAGCTCGTCGACCGTGGAGAGGCCGGCGAGACTCATCGTCCGGGCGCGGAGGGCGCCGGCGTCCGCCGCGCTGTGCGATCGCCCGAACGGTCCGCTCATCATGATCGAACGGGCGAAGAGATCGCGGGCCCGGGGCATGGCGTTCAGCGCCGCGACCTTCCCGCTGCCGCCTGACTGACCGCACACGGTGACCCGCGCCGGGTCGCCTCCGAAGACCGCGACATTGCGCTGAACCCACTCCAGTGCGGCGACGATGTCGAGCAGCCCGGCGTTCGCGGAACCCGGTTCACCCAGCTCCCGCAGGTCGAGGAAGCCGAGGAGCCCAAGCCGGTGGGTGACAGTCACCACGACGAGGTCACCTGCGGCCGCCAGGACATCGCCGTTGAAGGACATCTCGTTACCCGACCCGTAGGAGTAGCCACCCCCGTGGAGCCAGACCAGAACCGGCAGCGAGCCCGTGGGTCGGCCGGACGGCGCCCAGACGTTCAGCCGGAGGCAGTCCTCGTCGACGGCACCCCCTTCCGTGGGGACGCCGGCACGCGGCATGAGAAGGGTCAGCAGTGGCGCGAGACTGCCTGTGGCGTTCAGCCGCAGATCGGTCTGCGGCGCCGAGGGTCCGAAGGTGAGGGCGTCCCGTACCCCGTCCCAGGGCTCCGCCGGCCTGGGCGGGCGGAAGCGGTTGTCCCCGGCCGTGGAGGCACCGTAGGGGACGCCGAGGAAGCTGACGACACCGGCGTTGCCGATGCCGCGCAAGGTTCCCTGCTCGACAGTTGCGTGTACGTAAGGCATGTGCGGCGGCTTCTCACGTGGTGCGGATGACGGATGCCATCGAATGGTCGAGGGCTTTGCGGACAGGCCGCCGGGCTCGGTGGGGGTGGCGGTGAACCGGCTCGGACGTGCCGCTCATCCGGACACCACCAGCGTCGTCCGGAGCGGGAGTTCGACGGCCGAGGTGCCCACCCGGAGGATGAATCCGCCGGCCTCGTAGGCCCAGCCGTCCGCCCAGTGGGCGAGGTAGCGGGTGGGTACGGCGACCTCCACCTCGGCGGTCCCTCGGGCCGGTACGACCACGGGGGAGGAGCCGACCAGCCAGCGCACCGGCCGGTCGACGGCGCTGTCCGGCCGTTCGGCGTACACCTGCACGACCTGCTTGCCCGCGCGTCCGCCCCGGTTGGCCACCCGGACGCGGAGGGTCGCCACCTCACCGGGCGCCGCAGCCGGCGGTGCGGACACCTCGACCGGGTCGACGACCGTGTAGCCGAGGCCGCTGCCGAACCAGTACGCCGGTTGCGTCCCGGCCCTGAGCCAGGCCCGGTAGCCGATATGGATGCCTTCGCCGTATTCGACCACCCCGTTTTCCGGCGTGCAGGAGAGCACGGGGACGTCGGCCTGCTCGGCGGGCCAGGTGGTGGTGAGCCGTCCGCCGGGCTCGACAGTGCCGAGGAGCACGTCGGCAAGGGTGTTGCCGAACTCCTGTCCGCCGAACCAGCCGACGAGCAGTGCGGCGACCCGGTCGCGCCAGGGCATGAGAACCGGGGCACCCGCGTTGACGATCACCACGGTGCGCGGGTTGACGGCGACCACCGCGCGGACCAGGTCGTCCTGTCGACCAGGCAGACACAGCGATGTACGGTCGTGGCCTTCCGACTCGACGAGCGCGTTGGTGCCGACGACGACGACCGCGACATCGGCCTCGGCCGCGGCACTGACGGCCTCGGCGATCAGCGCGTCCCCGTCGACCACAGCGGGCTCACTGCCCAGACGTACCGACATCGCCTGTGTGCCCAGGCCGGTGCGGTCCACGAGGTCGTAGACCAGCCGCAGGTCCAGCGGGACCCCGGCGGTCAGCTTGAACTCGGCCGATGTGGACGGCGCGGAGAGCAGCCCGGAGCCCGGGTCCTCGTCGGCGTCGAGCACGGCCTCGACGAGCAGGTGACCGTCGACGTAGAGCCGGCCGGAACCGGCCAGCGCGAAGCCGAGCCGCACGGTGCCGGACTCGGCCGGGGTGTACCTGGTCGTCAGTTCGAAGGTCCGGCTCTCACCGACCGGCGCCTTGCCGCCCAGGTAGACGAGGTGGCCGCAGAGACGGTCCTCGGTGAACAGTTCCCTGCCGTCCCCTGCGAGGAACCGGGCCCGCAGGCCCGGGCCGCCGGTGACCGGGTTGGTCATCTGGGCCGGCGGCAGCTCCACCACGCCGATGGGGGTGGTTACCCCGGCCGAGTAGGTGACCTCGGCGTCGGGCAGCGCGGCCCGCAGTCCTTCCAGCGGGGAGACGGTGTACTCGGGCATCACGGTCGCGGAACCACCGCCCTGCGTGCGCGCGGCCAGGGCGTTCTCGCCGATCACCGCTACCTTGCGCAGCGTCCCACCGTCCCAGGGCAGCTCACCGCGGTTCTCCAGGAGCACGGTTCCCTCGGCCGCGGCGTGCCGGGCCAGGGCGATACCGTCCTCGACCCAGACCGGTTCGGCCGGAGCGGAGCCGTCGAGCGCACCGACCCGCCGGGCGAGCCGGAGGATGCGCAGCACCTTGCGGTCGACGACCTCCTCCGCGATCTCGCCCCGGCGGACCGCTTCGACCAGTGCGGCGCCCCACGGTCCGGCGGGACCGGGCATGGCCAGGTCCTGCTCGGCCTTCGCCGATTCCAGGCTGCGCACGGCCGTCCAGTCGCTGACGACGACACCGTCGAAGCCCCATTCGTCCTTGAGCGGGGTCCGCAGCAGCGGGTTCTCGGTCGCGGGGATCCCGTTGACCGCGTTGTAGGCGCTCATCAGCAGCCAGGGCCGTGTCTCGGTCACCGCCTTCTCGAAGGCCAGCAGGTACAGCTCGCGCAGCGTGCGCTCGTCGGCCCGGACGTCGACGGTGAAGCGTTCGGTCTCGAAGTCGTTGGCCACATAGTGCTTCGGGGTGGCGCCGACGCCGTTGTCCTGCACACCCGTCACGTAGGCGCTGGCGAGCTCGGTCGTCAGTATGGGGTCCTCGCTGTAGCACTCGAAGTGCCGGCCGCCCAGCGGGGAGCGGTGCAGGTTGATCGTCGGGCCGAGGACAGCGTCGACGCCCTTGCGCCGGGCCTCGACCGCCGCCGCCGCCCCGTAGCGCCGCGCCAGGTCCGGGTCCCACGAGGAGGCGAGGGCGGTGGCCGAGGGCAGGTTGAGCGACTGGTCGCGTTCGTCCCACACCTCACCGCGGACGCCGGACGGTCCGTCCGAGACGAGCATGCGGCGCAGTCCGATCTTCTCCATCGGCCAGGTGGTCCACAGATCGCGGCCGGTGATCAGCTGCACCTTCTCCTCAAGGGTGAGCATGGCCAGCTTTTCGAGCAGCGGAGCGTCGGTGAGGCGGTCGCCCGGGACCGCCGCGGTGCTCGGGGTCAGCTGTCCGTTCTCGGCGGCGGGCGTGACGTGGGAGGGCATGGAGGATCCGTTCTCGGAGAAGGTGCTGGGGCTCGGGCTGCGCCCCGGTGGTCATGCGAGAGCGTCGGTGGTCATGCGAGGGCGTCGGTCGGCTCACTCTGCTGTCGCCCGCTCTTGAGCAGACGCTGCCGCTCGGTTCGACGCCGCTCCTGCAGCACCGGGTCGGGCACCGGCGCGGCGAGGAGAAGTCGCTGGGTGTAGGGGTGCTTGGGCTTACCGGTCACCTCATCGCCGTCGCCCCACTCGACGATCTCGCCGCGGTACATGACCGCCACACGGTGGGAGAGGTGTCGTACGACGGAGAGGTCGTGCGAGACGAACAGGTAGGCCACCCCGGTTGTCTCCTGGATCTCTTGCAGCAGGGCCAGCACCCGGGCCTGGGTGGACAGGTCCAGGGCGGAGACAGGCTCGTCGCACACGATCAGTCGAGGCCCGAGGGCGAGCGACCGGGCGATCGCTATGCGCTGCCGCTGCCCCCCGGAGAACTCGCGCGGCAGCCTGCCGGCGCTGTCCGCCGGCAGATGAACCATGTCGAGCAGTTCGTGAACGCGCCGGGTCGCCTGGACCTTCGGTATCTGTCTGACGGTCAGCGGCTCGACAAGGATCTGCCCGATCGTCATCGCCGGATTGAGCGACGAGTAGGGGTCCTGGAAGACGACCTGGATGTCGTCGGAGACCGCCCGCCGATCCTTGCGGGACAGATGGCTGATGTCACGGCCGAGGTAGTGGACGGCGCCGCCGGTGACCGGGGCGAGGCCCAGGACGGCCCGGCCGAGGGTGGTCTTGCCGGAGCCGGACTCGCCGACCAGTCCGACGCATTCGCCGGGTCGGATGTCGAGCGTGACGCCGTGCAGAGCGCGAAAGGGCTTCTTGCCGAAGCCCCGACCCGGGTATTCGACCACCAGGTTCTCGACGTCGAGCAGTCGATCGGTCATGACGGCGCTCCCTGTGTGGCGGACGGAGCGGCCAGCGGTCCACGGGGCCGGCTGTCCTCGAGGATCGCGTCGAACAACGCGCGGGTGTACTCGTGGCGGGGATCGGCGAAGACCTGCCGCATGGGGCCCGTCTCGACGATCCGCCCGTCACGCATGACCGACACACGGTCGCAGAGGTCGGCGACGACACCGAAGTTGTGGGTGACCAGCAGCAGAGCCATGGCGAACTCCTTCTGCAGATCGCGCAGTAGGTCGAGGACCTCCGCCTGCACGGTCACGTCGAGAGCGGTGGTGGGCTCGTCGGCGATGAGCAGATCGGGACGGCACGAGACGGCACCGGCGATGAGGATGCGTTGGGCCATGCCACCCGATATCTCGTGGGGGTATGCCTCCCAGGTGCGCCGAGGGTCGGGAATCCCCACCCGCGTGAGCAGCGCCAGTCCAGTCTCCTTCGCTGCGGCCCGGTTCATGCCCTTGATGACCCGCAGCGGCTCGGCCAGTTGGTGGCCGACGGTGAAGGAGGGGTCGAGACTGCTCATCGGCTCCTGCGGGATGTAGGCGATCTTGAGGCCGCGCAGCCGGTTCATCTCCTTCTCGGACAGGTGCGCCAGATCGCTGCCCTCGAACGCGATGGTCCCGCCGGTGATCCGTCCTCCCGGAGGGAGCAGCCGCATGATCGAGAACGCGGTCTGGGTCTTGCCGGAGCCGGACTCGCCGATCAGCCCGTGCACCTCGCCTCGCCGGATGCTCAGGGAAACGCCTTGCACTACGGGTTTCACCGAGCCGTCGCGCCTGTCGTAGCCGATGGAGAGGGCATCGAGCTCCAGGAGCGCCGGGCCCATGCCTGTGCCCGCTTCGTCGTGCACGATGGCCGGTACGGTCGTGACCGTGACAGCCGGTGAGGCACGGCGCGTACGGCGCCTGACCGGCTCGCCACCGGTGTGGGTGAGCGCGTCGCGCAGTGCGTTGGCGAGCAGGGCCAGCGCGATGCAGGTCAGGCCGAGCGCCATGCTGGGCCACAGCAGCTGCATCGGGGCGGTGTAGATGCCGGCGAACGCGTCCTGCAGCATGCCGCCCCAGGTGGCTTGACTCGGGTCCCCCAGGCCAAGGAAGTCGAGGCCCGCCTGAACAGCGATGGCGACGCCGGCGACGCCGGCGGCCAGGATGATCGCCGGCGCGCGTACCGCGGTGAAGATGTGCCTGGCGATGATCCTGCCGTCGGACAGCCCCGCGACACGTGCGGCGTCGACGTACAGCTCCTGCCGCACCGCGGAGACGCTGGCGTGGACCACCCGGTAGAAGGTCGGGAACAGCAGCACACCGAAGATCGTCATCGCGGTGAGGACCGAGGGGCCGAGCACGGATCGCGCCGCCAACAGGACGACGATTCCGGGCAGTGCCATCAGCATGCTCGCCACCCAGGACGCGACGCTCTCCAGCCACTTGCCGTAGTAGCCGGAGATCAGGCCGATCGTGATTCCGACCGCCGCGGCGACAAGGACGGCTACCAGCGCGCCGGTCAGGGTGGGCCGGGACGCGTAGAGCAGGCGTGAGAAGACGTCGTGCCCGGAACTGTCGGCGCCCAGCCAGTGGTCGCCGCTCGGCTTGGCGAGGATGTCGTTCGCCGAGGCGGTGTTCGGATCGTGCGTGGCCAGCAGCGGTGCGAGGACTGCCGAGATTGCCAGGAGGATCAGGAAGGCCAGCGACACGGTCCCGGTCGGGTTGCGCAGCAGCCGGTGGAACGACGAGACGCGCGCGGGGCCTTCCGGCAGCGGGACCGTTGCGAGGTCTTGCGGGGGATGCTGTGTGGTCATGCGCGGCGCACCTTCGGATTCAGCCAACCCAGCAGCAGGTCGACCAGGAGGTTGAGGACGACGACGATGGCGCCGACCACGATCACCAGCCCCATGACAACCGGCACATCGCCTTGGCTGGTGGCGCTGACGGCGGCCTGGCCCAGGCCGGCGACCGCGAAGATCTGCTCCACGATCACCGCACCGCCGATCAGCGAGACGAACTGGAGCCCCAGGACGGACAGCGCCGGACCAGCGGCGTTGCGCAGCACGTGCAGGTACAGCACGCGCGATTCAGGCAGTCCGTGGCTGCGCAGGACGCGGACCCAGTCCTGGCGCTGGGCGTCGAGGAGGGAACCACGGATCTGCTGGGCGACGCCCGACACGCTGCCGATCGACAGTGCGATCACCGGGAGGACGATCGACGAGAGCCACCCACTGGGGGAGTCCGTGAAGCGCGTGTAACCCGTGGGAGCGACCAGGCCGAGTTTGATGGCGAAAACCAGCACGAGTGCGACCGCCACCAGGAAGCTCGGGACCGCGAAGCCCAGCATGGACACGAACTGCACGAGCCGGTCGACCCAGCCGTCGCGACGGGCCGCGAGCACCCCGAGGAGCACCGAGACGACCGCGGTGACCAGCGTGGCTCCGACGACCAGCGAGAGGGTGACCGGCAGCCGGTCGCCGATCACCTGGGTGACCGGAAGATTGTCGAACCACGACGCGCCGAAGTCACCGCGCAGGGCGTGGGAGACCCAGCGGCCGAACTGGGCCGGAATCGGTCGGTCGAGGCCGAGCTCGTGCTGCTTGGCCCGGATGCCGACCGTGGTGGCCTGCGGCCCGAGGATGCGCCGGGCGATGTTTCCGCCGGCGGCGTAGAGAAGGAAGAAGGTGACGACGGAGGTGGCCACTGTCAGGACGACACCTGAGGCCAGCCGCCGGAGCACGAACCGGAGCATCGAGGTCCTTGTGAGACGGGAGGTGTGGGCCGCTACGACGGGGAGCGGCCCACCCGCGACGGATCAGGCCTTTGGCTTGTAGCTGTAGAGGTAGGGGACGACGTTGTCGCTCTGCTGGGTGACCTCGATGTTCTTGCTGACGGCGTACATCGTGTCCACCCGGTAGAACGGGGCGAACCAGGCCTGGTCGACGACGTGGTGGTTCAGTTGCCTGGCGGCCGCGAGTGCCTCGGTCTCGCTGCCGCTGCGCATGGTCTCCAGCAGCTGGTCGACCTTCGGATCCTGGGTGTGGAAGGGGTTGAACGCCGCGCTCGGCGCGATCTCCACGTTGGCGGTCTGCCAGGCGGTGGGGTCCTGGTTCAGCGACATCTTGCTCGCGGCGAACTTCGGCGCCAGCAGATCGGCGATGAGGTTGTTCACCGGCTCGGCCGCATAGTCGACCTTGATGCCGACCGCGCCGAGGTACTCCTTGATCAGGTCGAACTGCGAGGAGCCGCTGACACCCTGGATGAGCGGCATCGGCAGGGTGAAGCCCTTGGGATAGCCGGCCGCGGCGAGCAACTGCTTGGCCTTGGCCGGGTTGTAGGCGTACTGGTCGTCGAGTTCCGCGATGTAGGCCGGGTCGTTCTTGGCGAAGACCTGACCGGTGACTGTCCCGTATCCGTGAACGGTCTTCAGGATGGCGGCGCGGTCGATGGCGTAGTTGATCGCCTGGCGTACCTGCACCTTGCCCAGGGCGGGGTTCAGCTTGCCGTCCCGGTCGAGTAGGAGCAGGCCGGTCCAGTCGTGTTGCTTCACCTGCACGCCGTACCCGGCTGCCTTGACCTGCTTGAGGTGGTCGGGATCGATCTGGGCGCCGTCGATCTGCTTCCCCTGCAGGGCGTTCACCGCGGCCTGGGTCGTGTAGACGCCGATGACGACCTTGGTGAACCGTTGCTCGTCCTTCGCCCAGTAGTCGGGGTTCTTGGTGAAGACGTACTTCGAGCCGGCGACGGTGGCGCCACTGTCCAGGATGTAGGGGCCGGAGCCGACCGGGTTGGTCTTCTCGTCGGAGGCGCCGAAGTGCTTCGGGCTCTCCATCAGGCCCGCGTTCTGGGCGAGATAGTGCAGCAGCGCAGGCTCGGGCACCGTCAGGGTGATCCGCAGGGTTGTGGAGTCCACGGCGGTCGCTGTCTTGATGGCGGCCAGGTTCGACTTGTTCGCCGACGCGTCCTTCAGGCGCAGCACGTTCTTGGCGGCGGCCGTGGCGTCGAACTTCGTGCCGTCGGTGAACGTCACATCGTTGCGGAGCTTCATGGTCAGTACGGTCTTGCTGGAGTCGTACGACCAGCTGGTGGCCAGCCAGGGCTCGATCTTGGCGTCCGGCGACTCACGCAGCAGGGTGTCGTAGGCGGCCTGCAAGTAGGGTGACTCGTTGCCCCAGTTGGCGGCGTTGGCGGCGAACGTCGAGGGAGCGAGCAGCGCTCCCAGAGTCAGTGTGCCGCTCTGGTCGCTGCCGGTCTGCGCGCCGCCGCATGCTGCCAGTGCCAGTGTCATCGCGGCGGCGGCCGCGGCCCCGGAAAGCCTCTTCGTGCTGAGCAATGGTGCGTCCTCTCGGCGTGTCCTGGGGGACGGGAACGTGTCCGGGCACCCCGCGCATCGGGGCGAGGTGACGCATAACGTAGACCGAAATCCGACCAACCGCTAGGTCGGTGTTCGGTTTTTTCGCCCAGGGTCTTCGGGAGCCGCGTCGATCAAGCGAAAGTCGCGTGCGAGAACGCCGAAAAGCCGCACGGGCCTGCGCCGAAATCGTGCTACGGCGGCGCGGAATTCCGGCCTTGGCGGTCGGAGGTACCCGGCAGCTGGGTTTACGGAAAGGTCCACTGCGCGCCGTGACAGCTGCCGACAACCCGCTCCCGACAGGGTGCGCTGCACGGTATTGGCGCCTGGTGGGCCTGGTGGTGCACGGTGCGGTATTGGGTGTGTTCGTCACCTCCGCAGGGCTGTGGCGACGAGGTGTGTCGATGGTCCGTCTATCTCTGGTTCAAATTCCCAGATTTCCTGAGCGGTGCCTCTACGGGTTTGGTCAGCTCTTTATGTTGTTCAGTGGCGGAATTCCTTCACATGGGGCCCCATCGAGGTGAGCCGGAGATGTGTCGGAGACCGTGTGGCGCAGATCTGCCGGCAGGTTCGCCGGAGGGGGTCGTCGTCCGTGTCCTGGTCTGGCCTGCGGCCTCCGCGGCTCGGTCCGGGCGGCAGGGGGGCGGCGGACGTGAAGGTGTATTGGTTCACACGCCCTCCAGCGGGGGCCGAGTCGGCTCACGAACTCGACCTCCGGCGGCTCCGGAAGACCCGGGACTTTCAGGCGGGTGGCTGCGGTGCCCGCGCCATGCATTCTATCTAACGAACGATATACAGCATTGCTCGCCGTAGAACAAGGGAAATCACGTGACCGCTGTCGTTGGGCGTGGGCTTCGGTGTCCGGATGTTCGTGCTGATCGGAGACTCAGGCGTCAATGAGACCGTCGGTGCGCGCCGTGATCGGGGCTCACTCCCCGGTGCCGGCAGAGTGGGGCCAATGGCGCCTTCGTGCTGCTGTGTGTCGGTGAAGCCGGTGATCACTGGCTTCAGCACGCCGTCCAGCGCGGCTCGCGCTTCTCCACGAAGGCTCGGGGACCCTCCGAGGCGTCCACACTGGCGCTGATTCGCTGCCACTCGGAGTCGTTGGCGGACCAAGCGTTGGCTTCCCAGTCGGATCCGAGGCCGGGAGAGGCGTGGACGAGGCGCTTGACAGCACCAAGGGCCAGGGGCGCGCCGGCAGCGACCGCTGCGGCCAGTTCCAGGGCGGTCTCCACGGACTGCCGACGGGTGCCACCCTGTTGACCAGACCCCGGCGTTCCGCGGTGGCCGCTGTGATCGGCTCGCCGGTGAGGAGCATCTCCAGCGCTGTGCTGCGGGGGATGACACGCGGCAGCCGTATGGCGCCGCCGGCACCCGGGATGAGGCCCCGGCGTACCTCCGGAAGCCCGATCGTCGCGTTCTCGTCGGCGACGGCGAGATCGCAGGCGAGGACGATTTCGGCGCCGCCGCCAAAGGCCGGACCGTTGAGCGCCGCGATCAGCGGCTTGTCCACCCAGTGATTGACCACACCGCCGAATCCCCATTCCTCGTGACCGGGCGCTATGACGGGCAGGCCTGCGGCGGCGGCCTTGAGATCCATTCCGGCGCAGAACGCGCGGCCCGCTCCGGTCAGTACGGCCACCCGAAGGTCCGGGTCGGCGGCGAACTCCTCCAGCGCGGCCCCTGCAGCCGCGGACAGCTCCGCGTTGACCGCGTTCAGGGCTCTGGGACGGTTGAACGTGATCAGCGCGGTATGACCGTGCCGCTCCAGTACGGCTGCGGGGGCGTCGGCGGCGGGTTGCGTCGTGGTCATCGTGCCTTCCGAAGGAGGAACGAGGCCCGTCATGGGCAGGCGAGAGGGGCCTCGATGAGTGTGGACGGGGCGGGGCCGCCGTTGGGGCTGAGGCCGTGTCGGCTCAGTGCGGGCGGATCAGCTGTCGGCCGATGATCTCCTTCATGATCTCGTTGGTGCCGCCGTAGATGGACTGGACGCGGCCGTCGAGGAAGGCACGGGCGATCGGGTACTCCGTCATGTAGCCGTAACCGCCGTGGAGTTGAAGACCACGGTCGGTCACCCGCTGCTGCAGTTCGGTCGCCCACCACTTCGCCTTGGCCGCGTCCTCCACGGTGAGCCGGCCGTCGTTCAGGGCGAGCATCGCCCGGTCGATGAACGCTTGGCTGACATCCAGTGCGGTGCGCAGTTCGGCGAGGGTGAAGGCGGTGTGCTGGAAGGAGGCGATCGGCCGGCCGAAGGCCTTGCGCTCACGCACGTACTCCAGGGTCCAGCCGAAGGCGGCTTCCGCGGCGGTCTGGGCGTTCATCGCGATCGCGAGACGCTCTCGCGGCAGGCACCGGATCAGGCTGCGCAGCCCGGTGCCCGGTTCGCCGAGCAGGTTCGCGGCGGGCACCCGGGCGTCATGGAAGAACAGCTCAGCGGTGTCCTGGCCGTGCAGGCCGATCTTCTCCAGCTTCCGGCCCCGGCTGAACCCGGGGGTGTCCCGTTCGACCACGAAGAGGCTGATCGCCTTCGACCCGGCGGAGGGGTCGGTACGTGCGGCGACGACGACGAGGTCGGCCTGGATCCCGTTGGTGATGAACGTCTTGGCGCCGTTGAGCAGCCACTGATCACCTTCGCGCACTGCGGTGGTGCGCATGCCCTGCAGGTCGCTGCCCGCGTCCGGCTCGGTCATGGCGATGGCGGAGATCAGCTCTCCGGCCGCGATACCGGGCAGCCAGCGGCGCTTCTGGTCCTCGTCGGTGAGTTCGAGGAAGTAGGGCATCGCGATGTCCTCGGTGAGACTGAGGCCCAGTTGCACCGAGGCGGCACCGATCGCGGCCAGCTCTTCCATCACCACCGCGCGGAAGCGGATGTCGTGCTCACCGCCTCCACCGTGCTTTTCAGGCACGGCGAGCCCGAGGATGCCCTGACGGGCGGCCGCCTGCCACAACCGGCGGTCGACGAGGCGTTGCTCCTCCCACTGCTGGAAATGAGGTGCGACCTCGCGCTCGACGAACGTGCGGACGCTGTCACGGAAGGCCTCGTGGTCCGGGGTGTACAGGTTGCGTTCCATGGGGGCTCCTTGTCCGGCCGGCGGGCCGGGCCTACTTTCCGGAGAACTCGGGGCGGCGCTTCTCGCGGAAGGCGGCGACACCCTCCGCGAAGTCCGCCGTGGCGAACAGCTGTGTCTGGCCTTCACGTTCGATGTCCAGAGCACTCCGCAACTGCGCCAGCGACGACGCGTTGACGGCGTGCTTGGCCCGGGCGTACGCCGCTGTGGGGCCCTGGGCGAACTGCTGTGTCAGCCGCTCGACTTCGTCGTCGAAGGCGGCGTCGGGCACACAGTGAGTGATCAGGCCCCACTCTTCGGCAACGGGCGCGGCAACGCGTTCGGCGAGCATCGCCATACGGGTCGCGCGGGCACGGCCTATCGCGGCGGGAACGAGTGCGGTGGCACCGCCGTCGGGCATGAGGCCGACCTGTGCGAAGGCGAGGAGGAAGTAAGCCGAGGCCCGGGCCACCGTCACATCGGCGGCGAGAGCCACGGAGCAGCCGACGCCGACCGCGGGTCCGCCCACGGCAGCCAGGACGGGCTGGGGAATTTCCCGTAGGCCCAGCGTGAGCCGGTTCGCGGCGTCGATCGTATCGGTGCCGGGCAGCGTCCCGTCCGCGTCCCCGGCGAGATCGACCCCGGCGCAGAAGGCGCGTCCTGCCCCGCGGAGTACTACGAGCCTGACGCCGGTGTCACTGCCGGCTGCCTCCACCGCATCCGCGGCAAGAGTCAGCATCCCTGTGGTGAGAGCGTTCAGGCGCTCCGGCCGGTTGAAGGTGATCCGCAGTACGGGGCTGTCGTATTCGACGAGGATGGGGGCTGCCATCGGGGACCTTTCAGGCTTTCCAGTCGGCGAGCACGGCGTCCGCGTCCTGCCCGGGTGCTGGGGGAGGGGCCGGTTGTTGCGGGGCGGTCCGTGAGAAGCGCGGTGCCGGCGAAGCCTGCAGTACGCCGTCGATCTCCGTGAGGGTGGAGCGGTCCGCGAGGTGGGGATGGTGCGGCACTTCACCGGGGGCCAGGACCGGAGTGACGCAGGCATCGACATCGGCGAAGATCTCGGCCCACTCGTCGCGGGAACGCGTGAGGAAGGCCCTGGTGAGCCGGTCCCGCAGTACGGGCCACCCGGACCGGTCTCGCTGCTCGGGCAGCGAGACCGGGTCGAGTCCGAGTCCGGTGAGCAGAGCCTGGTAGAACTGCGGCTCGATTGCTCCGACGGCTACGTGCCGGCCGTCCCGGCACGTGTAGGTGTCGTAGAACGGTGCGCCGCCGTCGAGCAGGTTGGCTCCCCGCTCGTCGGACCAGGTGCCCTGGCCCCGCATGCTCCACATCATCTGCAGCAGCACGCTGGTGCCGTCGACCATCGCCGCGTCCACGACCTGGCCCTCGCCCGAGCGTTCCCGTTCCCACAGTGCGGCGAGGACCCCGATCAGCAGGAACATCGAGCCGCCGCCGAAGTCGCCGACGAGATTCAGGGGAGGCACCGGGCGTTCCGCGGGCCGTCCGACAGCGTGCAGGGCGCCGGTCAGGCTGATGTAGTTGATGTCGTGTCCGGCTCGCTGCGCCATCGGGCCGCCCTGGCCCCAGCCCGTCATCCGCCCGTACACGATGCGCGAGTTGACCCGGTGGCAGTCCTCGGGACCTACACCGAGGCGTTCGGCGACCCCCGGCCGGAACCCCTCTATGAGCACGTCGGCCCGGGCCACGAGCCGGAGCACCAGCTCGCCGCCCTGGCGCGTCTTGAGGTCGGCCGCCACAGACCTGCGCCCACGCAGCAGGTGGTCCGGTCTGCCGTCGGTGACATCGAGCCCGCCACGCGGTCGTTCGACACGAACGACGTCGGCGCCGAGGTCGGCGAGGATCATGGCCGCGTGAGGCCCCGGACCGATGCCGGCCAGCTCGACGACGCGCAGCCCTGCGAGAGGTCCCGTCATCCTGCCACCCCCCTCAGCCGAGTTCCAGGTCGGCGAGCCGGGTGACGTACTCGCGCGCCCGGGTGGGGTCGTAGGAGCGGGCGATCTGCATCTTCTCGGCCTCCAGCGACCCTTCGGCATGGGTGGCGAGAACGGCCTGGTAGCCGCCGTAGTCACGAGCGGTCAGATCGCCGATGAAGTTGAGCATCCGCAGCCGCTGCTCGGCAGGGACGGCGGCTGCGTAGTACTTCTCGAGTACGGCGCGGATGTCGGGGTCGGCCCAGTCCTCGCCGCCGGGACCGGTGACCAGCAGGCCGCCGGAGAGGTCCATGAGCTTGGCGACGGCGTCGTGGAAGCCGTGCGCGAAGGTGTACTTGGCGGTGTTGACCGCGAGCGGGTCGGGCTGCTGGATGCCGTGCTGTCCGGGCCGCGAGCGGACCGCGGCCAGCTCGGCGAGGCCGCGGACGGTCTCGGCATAGGCGATCAGCTGGGCGATCTTGTCCCTGACGTGTCCCGCCCGGCTGATGCCGTTGTACTCGGCGATGAGCGAAGCCGACCCGACGAGGACGTCCAGCAGCGGCAGCTTGTAGTTGATGGCCGTGAATCGGTGGTAGTCGACGAACGAGATGGCCAGTGGGCCGGCCAGCTCGGGGCGGCGGTTGAGAAAGACCCGCTCCTTCGGCACGCGGACGTTGTCGAACACCGTCAGGCTCTCCAGGAGCTTGTGCTTCGACGACAGCGGGAAGTCGAAGTCGTTGCGCTCCCCGGCCGAGTACGGCGAGACATACAGGTGGAGGCCGGGGGTGTCGACGGGAATCGCGAACGAGACCGCGTAGTCCCGGTCCTCGGGCCCCATGGCACGGGTGGGGAGGACGATCAGTTCGTCGGCGTTCGCGGAGAAGGAGGTGTGGCACTTGGCCCCGCGCACCGTGATCGACTCCGCGTCCTCGTCGACGACGTGGAGGTAGAGGTCCGGATCGGCCTGCCGGTGCGGAGGGAGTGAACGGTCGCCCTTGACGTCGGTCTGCGCCACCGCCAGCGCCAGGTCCCCGTCGCACACCCGCTGATGGTAGGCACGCGCCTTTTCCAGCCCTTCCCCGTCCAGCGCGCGCAGGAGGGCGAACAGGGCGTCGCTGCCCACCTCCTTGAGGACGATCGTGCCGGCTCCCAGGGAGGACACGGTCTCGATGAGGTGACCGCGGGTTCTGAGGTCTTCGGCCGTCCGCGGCACCTGGTAGAAGGCCGAGTAGGCGCCGGTGGGTCCCTGGGCGACGGCGAGTTCCGGGTGCCGGTCGGCGATGCTGTAGCAGAGCGCGGAGTGATCGACCGCGACGGACAGTTCGGGCTCCTGCAGAACGTCAGGTACGCGGCGGCCGCGGTAGAAGACGGTCCTGCCGTCCCGCAGGCCCTCGCGGTACTCCTTGGCGGTGCGCAAAGTCATCGGTCGCTCTCTCTGTGTCGGTCGGGGGCGGATGGTCGCGCTCGGCTGAGCCCTGAGGCGGTGGCGGCGGGTCTGCCGCAGCCTTCGCGTCTCGTCCACGGCGGGTTGCGGTGTCGGCTGCACGCTGCCCCCGACCGGCTGCCGTCACCATCTCCGGATATCTATCGGTCGATATGGACATCTGGATGCGCGGATCCTCGGTGCGGCGAGAGATCCGTCACCACATTATCTATCGATCGATAGGGACGCTAGTGTGTCCGGGAAATCAGAGCGGAAAGGAACCTCGACATGGTGCGTACACGGTTCTGCGACGTGTTCGGAGTGGAGTATCCGATCGTCCAGGGCGGGATGCAGTGGGTGGGCCGTGCCGAGCTGGTGTCGGCGGTTGCGAACGCCGGCGGGCTGGGATTCCTCACAGCGCTGACCCAGCCGACGCCGGAGGACCTGGCGAAGGAGATCGCCCGCTGCCGTGACATGACCGACAGGCCCTTCGGGGTGAACCTGACCATTCTGCCGTCGATCAGCCCGCCGCCCTACGCGGAGTACCGGGACGTGATCGTCGAGTCGGGGGTGCCGGTGGTGGAGACGGCCGGGGCCAACCCGGCCGAGCACCTTCCGGCGTTCCATGCCGGCGAGGTGAAGGTGCTGCACAAGTGCACCAGCGTCCGCCACGCCGTGAAGGCACAGGCACTCGGCGTGGACGGCATCTCGATCGACGGCTTCGAGTGCGCGGGCCACCCGGGGGAGGACGACATTCCCGGCCTGGTACTGATCCCGGCCGCGGCGAAGGAGATCACCATCCCGATGATCGCCTCCGGTGGATTCGCCGATGCCCGCGGGCTGGTCGCGGCGCTCGCCCTGGGCGCCGACGGCGTCAACATGGGCACCCGGTTCCTGGCCACCGTCGAGGCGCCCGTGCACGACAACGTCAAGCGACGCCTGGTGGAGGCCGATGAGCGGGGCACCGACCTGATCTTCCGGCCGCTGCGGAACACCGCGCGGGTGGCCCGCAACGCGGTCAGCGAGCAGGTCGTGTCGATTCTGAACGCGGGCGGGAGGTTCGAGGACGTCCGCGACCTCGTGGCCGGGGCCCGCGGCCGTCAGGTGTACGAGGTCGGCGACCCCGATCTGGGCATCTGGACCGCCGGTATGGTCCAGGGGCTCATCCACGACATCCCGACGGTCGCGGACCTGATCGGCCGCATCGTCACCGAGGCGCACGCGCTGATCGCGGGCCGTCTTGCCGGCGTGCTCACCTGAGAGTCGCCCGCTCTGCTCCGGCCCGCCCTTCCTCGTGTGTCGGTCGTACGGGCTACGGAAGGCGGGGGTCGGTGGCGTCGCAGCGTCGTCGAACCCAGATGCCGATCTGCTCGAAGGCGTCGGCCGCCGCCGGGAACATGTGATTCATGAAGCCGTGGATCTGGCCCGGGAAGCAGACGTCTTCGGCGTCGACGCCCGCGTCGCGCAGCCGCGCGGCGTAGGCGCGCCCTTCGTCGCGCAGGAAGTCGCAGCCACCGAGGACGATGAAGGCCGGCGGCAGGTCTGCGAGCGATTCGGCCGCCAAGGGGGTGAAATGCGGATCGTCGGCCAGGTTCCGGCCCCCGCTGTACGCGTTCCAGACCCACTCCGCGTCCTCCGCGGGCATGTTGAGACCCGAGAACTCCTTCTGGGAAGGGAAGTTCGCGGTCGGCGTGGCGACGGAGGGGTAGATGAGGACCTGGCCGGCGAGCCGGACGCCGGCGGCGCCGCGAAGTCGCAGGGTGAGCGCCGCGGCGAGGTTCCCCCCGGCGCTGTCCCCGGCGATGAGGACGTTCGACGGCGGCACGTCGAAACGGGCGGTGTTGGCGAGCGCCCAACGGGTCACCGTCTCGCAGTCGTCGAGCCCTGCCGGGAACGGGTGCTCGGGTGCAAGGCGGTATTCGACGGACACCACGACAGCGCCGGTGGCGTGGGCGAGCTCGCGCGCGACGTTGTCCATGAGTCCGATGCTGCCTGTGCACCAGCCGCCGCCGTGGAAGTAGACGACGAGCCCGGTCGGTCGGCTCTCCCCCCGGTAGATGCGCACCGGGATCCCGGAGACGACCTCGTCGTCGACGTGCGGCAGTGCGCGGGTCACGGGGAACGGAGACTCCGTCGGACGGGCCATGAGGTAGATGTCCTTCATGGGGATCTGCCGGGAGTTCTGCTGGAGCCAGTCGGCAACCCAGGGATCGAGCACACCTTCATCGGTCATGTCGCGATGCTATACGTTCGTATAACACCGACGTAAGGCGTGTGCGCCTCTGGATCACCTCGCGCGGGTCGCGGCCCCCGTCGGCGCCCTAGGGGCTGTGCGCGTCGAGTATCGTCGGCGCGTGACCACTCCCAGGAAACCGCGCGGGCCCTACCGCAAGAGCATCGAGCGGCGTGAGCGCATCCTGGATGCCGCGTTGGAGGCGTTCGCCGAACTGGGTGACCGCGGACCGCGTGGGCGTGAAGCAGCCGGCGCTGATGTACTACTTCTCCTCGCGTGAGGAACTGCTCCCGGCGGCGTTGGAGCAGCCCGGTCTGATCAAGCTCTACGTGACTCTGATGAGTGCGGCCACCGATCCCCAGCACCGGGGGCACGAGTTGTTCGCCGAGCGGTACAGCGGTCTCACGTCGGTGGTGGCCGAGGGGCTGGAGCGAGGACATGGCCAGGCTGCTCATGGGGGTTCTCGACGGCTTGCAGGTGCAGTGGTACTTCGACCCGACCCTGGATCTGGCCCGACCGGCCGAGGTGTTCATGCGCCTGTGCGCGGGCCCGGAGGTGCCCGACTCCGAACCGCGCGCCGGGGAGGCGGCAGGGGCGTTCGCTTCACACTCCCGGGTATCGGTGCGCCGGAGTCCTGTCAGTAAATTTTGAATAGTGGTCAATTCTCAGTTGGGGGTCCGCGCCACCGCACGCCACCGCCGCCTGGAGAAGACGTGTGCATGCCGACCACAGGACTGCCGTCGACCCTGCCGCGTTGCCGCTGGAGCGAAAGGTCTCGCTGCTTTCGGGCCGTGACTTCTGGTCGACCGTGCCGCTGGCGGACGCCGGGATCCCTTCGCTGGTCCTCACCTACGGCCCGCACGGGACACGCCGTCAGGAGGTGGCGGCCGCCGACCACTTGGGTTCCACGCCAGCCGGCCGTCCACCTGCTTTCCGTCCGCGGTCGTGGTGGCCTCCAGCCGGGATTCGGAGGTGGCCGCGCGCGTGGGGGCCGCGATCGGGCGCGAGGCCCGTGCCCTGGGTGTGCACGTCGTGCTGGGGCCGGGACTCAACATCAAGCGCTCTCCGCTGTGCGGGCGCAATTTCGAGTCGAGATGCAACCGCCCGCAGCCGTCACCGTGGCTGCGTGGCGACCGGATCCGGCTACTGGCCGACGGCACGTTGCTCGCCGAACTGGACGGCCGGTACTGGACGGCGGAGACATCCGCGTCCTTCACCGGCAGGGGCATCGGGGTCCATGCCCGCGAGGGCACGGTGCGGTTCGGCGACTACCGTTACACGGGCTGGGACGGCGAGTCCACGACGGCGTGACGCATCTGCATCGACATGACTGGCGAGGGCCGGTTCAGCCGAAACCGTGCAACCGCTAGGTTTTCCCGTCGGTGCAGGTTACGGTACTGGCATGACGACGCCACCATCACTCCGCGGGGAATACGCCAAGAGCGCGGCTCGGCGGCGGGAGATCATCGACGCGGCGGTAGGGGTCTTCTCGACGGCAGGCTTCCACAAGGGGTCACTGCGGGACGTGGCCGAACGCGCGGGACTGAGCCAGGCAGGCCTCCTGCATCACTTCCCGAGCAAGAACCACATCATCGAGGCCGTGCTCACCTGGCGCGACGCCCAAGCACGGGAAGTCATCGAGGAGGCGCGCGCCGCAGGCGGCCTCGTATACCTCCGCGCCCTGATCACCCTCATCGAGTCCAACCAGCGCGAGAGCCCCGCGCTGACCGAGCTCTATGCGGTCCTGTCCGCCGAGGCGACGTCGCGTGAGCACCCGGTGCACGACTACTTCGAACAGCGCTACGCCTGGGTCACGGCGTCCGTGCAGAAGTCGTTCCAGGAGATCGCCGACGCCGGTCAGCTGCGCGCCGGCGTCGACCCCCGTGATGCGGCCAGGTGGATGCTGGCCCTGGTGGACGGCCTGCAGATCCAATGGCTCTACGACCGGGACGCGGTCGACATGGCGGGCAGTGTCCGCAGGTACCTGCAGACACTGCTCACCGTCGAGCTGTAGCCCCGGCCCCGGGCAGGTCCTCCCGGTCGTGGGAGGAGCCGAGGCCCACCGCCCGGCTCGGCTCCGGCGCATCGGCGTCATCGCCCCTGGACCGCTGTGCCGCGTCCACGGCAGCCGACCGTGTCCAGGGCGATCACGGCGTACCTCCGGGCGACCTCCGCCTCGGTCAGCGGAGCGTCCGTCCGGTACCACGTGGCGACCGCCTGGCACATGGACAGGACGGCCCGAGCCGCCTCAGTGGGATAGGCGGTGGTGAACACGCCGTCCGCGACACCGTCCGTCACGATACGGCGCAGCATCACCGAGAGTTCCTCGCGCTCCGCGCGGTAGCGTTCCCGGTTGTCGGCTTCCAGATTGCGGATCTCCCCGTCCAGAAAAGCAAGGTGGCGCCGGTGGGTCATGTACAGCGTGACCGCCTCGACGACGTCGGCCAGTTGCTCCTCGGGCCGGTCGCCCGCCCCCTCCAGAGCGCGCCGGGTGCGGACCAGCACGTCGTGCATCGATCCCATGAGGAGAGCCACGAGCAGCCCCTGCTTACTGCCGTGGTGGTAGTAGAGCGTGGGCAGGGTCACTCCGACCCGACCGGCGATGGCCCGGATCGAACCCCCGTGGTACCCGTGGGCGCGGAACTCCTCCAAGGCGGCTCCGAGGAGGGGCGGGAGTTCCAGTGCGTCGTAGTGCCGCCATTCCGGTCCCGGATCTGACTCGAATCCGGGTGTCGGCTCGACGCGCCGCATCCTGTTCGGCTGCTTGGTCCGAGCCGGCTGCCGTACCACGGTGCATCTCCTTTCGGGCCAGGGTTCGTCACAGGCCGCGACGGACCCCGGTTCACCGTACCGAGACCGTCCTCAGTTGCGGCCCCTGCCGGCGCAGGTGAAGTTCTTCGCCTGATCCATGTCGCCGTGACCCTCGTACCGCGGCCACAGCGGATACTCGCACAACGGGCGGGTGCGGCCCGCGGTGGCGGGGTTGGCGTCGGTCGCCACCGGACGGACCGGCGGGGCCCCTCCGCCCGCCCACTTGTCCAGGGCCGCGAGCGAGTCCCAGGCCAGGTCGAAGCGGCCGCTCGCGTGGCCGTAGCCGGGCTGCACGTAATACCGCACGAAATCACGGACCGACGGACCGTAGCGTTCGGTAAGCCGGTCGTAGTAGGCGTCGGTGGCGGCCTGCGGGACGAGCATGTCCTCGGTTCCCTGCACGATGATCAGTTTCCCGCCGCGGTCCGCGAAACGGTCGATGTCAGGATCCGTGGCGTCGTAGAGCCGGGACAGAGCCTTGACCCGCGCCGCGTAGCGTCGGTAGTCGAAGTGGTCCGAGGAGCCGGCCGCGTCCTGCTCGATGAAGTAGCGGATCACCGGATCGGTGAAGTAGTGATACCCCGTGTCCGTCCCGTCGCCCGCGCTGTCCAACCAGGCGCCGCCGAGGTCGGCGCCCCGCAGGACGGGATAGGGGCCGATCCGGGTGACTCCGTTGGCGAGCGGGAAGGCGAACCTGTAGGGGGAGGCGGCCGACTTCAGCGTCTCGATCTGCCGTTGCGACAGGCAGTGGTCACCGCTGTCGGTACCGCCGGGGCAACGGAGGGACTCGGCAGAGAAGGCATGGTCGCATCCCCTGACGTCGGAGACGATTCCGTCTGCCGCGCCGTCGAGGCCGTCGCAGGTGCGGACGACGGCGTCGTGGACCAACTGCTGCTTGGCCGCGTTCAGATAGCCGCCGGGGCGGGAGTAGGCCTGTTGCCACATGTGGTACCAGCTGAGCACCAGGGCCTGGTTCTGGTCGGCCGGGTAGTAGGCGATGATCCCGTCGTAGTCGCCGCCGTACCTCTGGGACGCGACCAGTGCTTCGTGGCCTCCCTTGGAGCCTCCGACGTAGTACTGCTTCTCAGGCTGCCGGCCGTAGTACCCGCTCGTGATGTCGATGGCGGCGTCTCGGGTGCGCTTGACGCTCTCACCCGCGTAGTTCGCGAGAGCCTCCTTGTCCAGGGCGAACGACCCGGGAGGATTGGTGCCCACGGCGACGCCGCCGTCACTTCCGAACGTCGCGTAGCCCAGGTCGATCGGAGGCCGGCCCCGTGCCGCGGAAGGGTTGCCGTACTGGGGAGGCACGTCGAGCCCGGTGACCAGGTCACCGTTGAAGCCTGCGCCGCCGAACTGCACCGACTTCCTGTTCCAGGAAGTCGGCAGGTTCAGCTCGAAGTTGATGTCCGGTGCCGTGGTGTCGTGGCTGTTCACCTTGCCTCGTACCAGGCAGAACTCGGGCCGGCCGGTCTTCGGGTCGGCGGCGGTGAGTGTCGCCGACCCGACATCGGCACCCCGGGTCGGCAGGCCGATCGCCGAAGCGGCCACGTGCTGTCCCGCGAGCGACGCGCACTTGGTCCTGGCCTCGGTCGCGGTCGTCGGTGCCCCGCCGAAGGGCGAAGCGGTGGCCGTCGGCGAAATACCCCGGACCAATCCGAGGCCCGGCACTGTCAGCAGCGCGACGGCGGACACGAGGATGCGTTTGTTCATATGTCCTCCTGTGGGGATCGGCTCATGAACACTATCTAACGAACGATATAGGTGGTTGATCGGCGAAGAGCAAGGGAGGCGGCAACGGCATCGGAAAATTCCGAGGCCAAAGTGAGAGCTGATCGTGAGAGCGAGCGCGTCGTCGGCAGCAGACGGCTTCGGCTGGTTCAACGGAGGCCCGGTGGCGAACCGCCCTTGTGTTTCCCCGCTGCGGTGTCCGGTACGCCACTGGACCTCGGCCACCGCCTCATGGTCCACCTGTGACTGCATCGCGCGCTGGGGCGCAACATCGCCGGCCGCCCCGTGGATGTCCGGGGCTCATGTCATGATCCGGCCTTCCTCAGCGACCGCCCCCTTTATCGGCGTCGGCATATGACGGGGCCCGTCGGTGAATTCCTTCGGGTAATCGCCGGGGCTGGGAAAGTCGTACGAAATGCACATGGAGAAGCTCTGGTCCGCCATGGATGTAAGCGGGTTCGATTGCCTTCGGTCCACCTTTGCGTCACCGTACGAGTGGCGCCTTCGGGCATTGAAGGCACCGTTTGTCGTTCTGGATTTCTTCGGCCGGTCGGCCTCGCTCAGGGTCGCTTGTCGTACAGCGCCTCGATGTCTTCGGCATACGCCTCGGCGATGGCGTTCCGCCGGAGCTTGAGCGACGGCGTGATATGACCTTCTTCCACGGTGAAGGGACGGGCCAGGACGCGGAACGTCCGGATGGACTCGGCCTGGGAGACGAGGGTGTTGGCGGCCATGACCGCGCGCCGAATCTCTGCCGTGAGGTCCGCGTCGGCCACGAGTTCCGCCGCGGTGAGTGACGGTTTGCCGCGCATCGACAGCCAGTGCTTCACCGACTCGGGGTCGAGGGTGACGAGCGCGGCGATGTAGGGGCGGTCGTCGCCCACGACCGCGCACTGAGCGACCAGTAGATGGTCCTGCACCCGTTCCTCCAGCAGGAGCGGGGACACGCTCTTGCCGCCGGAGGTCACGATGATCTCCTTCTTGCGGCCGGTGATGGTGAGATAGCCGTCCTCGTCGAGGCTTCCCAGGTCGCCCGTGTACAGCCACCCGCCGCGCAGGGTCTGCCGGGAGGCCTCCTCGTCGTTGAGATAGCCCTTGAACAGGGTGTGCCCGCTCACCAGGACCTCGCCGTCGTCGGCGATGCGCACCGTCGTCCCCGGAATCGGTTGGCCCACCGTGCCGTAGCGTGTGCGTTCCGGCGGGTTGATGGTGACGGATGCGGCTGATTCCGTGAGGCCGTACCCCTCGTAGACGGAGATGCCGGCGCCGGCGAAGAACAGCCCGAGGCTGCGCTTCATGCCCGAGCCGCCCGACAGGGCATGGCGCAGCTGCCCGCCCATGGCGGCCCGCAGCTTGGCGTAGACGAGCCGGTCCCAGAACTGATGCCGCAGTCGCAGGCGGGCGGACGGACCGGGTCCCGTTCCCCACGCGCGGGCCTCCACGGCCTCCGCGTATTCGACCGCGACGGAGACCGCACGGTCGAAAGCCGCCCCCTTGCCCGCTTTCTCGGCCGCACGGCGGGAGGAGTTGAAGATGCGCTCGAAGATGTAGGGGACGGAGACGATGAAGGTGGGCTTGAACGTCGCCAGGTCCGGGAGCAGCGCCGACGCGGTCAGTTCCGGCTGATGGCCGAGGCGGACACCGCCCCGGATCGCCGCGACCTGCACCATCCGTCCGAAGACATGCGCCAGCGGAAGGAACAGCAGTGTCGAGGCCTGGTCGTTCTTCCGGGAGTGGAACACCGGGTCCCAGCGGCTGACGACGGTGTCCGTCTGGTGCATGAGGCTGCCGTGGGTGATGACGCAGCCCTTGGGAGTTCCCGTCGTCCCTGACGTGTAGATGATGGTGGCCACCGTGTTCGGGACGACCGCCTGCCGTTGCCGGTGGGCCGTGGCGTCGTCGATGCTCGTTCCGGCGTCGAGCAGCTCCAGCAGCACGCCCGCGTCGAGCTGCCACAGGTGCCGAAGATGCGGGAGCCGGCTCATGGTCCGGGCCACTGTCATGGCGTTGATCTCGTTCTCCACCACGATCGCCGTGGCCTGGCTGTCGTGGAGGATCCAGGTGATCTGCTCGGCCGAAGCGGTCGGATAGATCGGGACGACCTGGACGCCGATCGTCCAGCAGGCGAAGTCGAACACCGTCCACTCGTAGCGGGTGCGGCACATGATGGCGACCCGTTCGCCGAAGCGGACACCTTTCGCCAGCAAGCCCTTCGCCACCGCCAGTACCTCGATACCGAACTCGGCGGCCGTGACGTCGAGCCACTTGCCATTCTCGTCTTTCCAGCCGAGCGCGATGGCTTCCGGTTCTTCGGCTGCGCGATCGAATACGGCGTCTGCCAGGCCGCCAACGGGCCGGACCGACTCTAATGAAGAAGCAGAAAACTCGCGCATTTCGCGACTCCCTTGCGCGCTCTATTTGGCGCGAAGGTAGCGCAGTTCTTCAGGTGTAACTCTCGGTAAACTTAAGTGGCTTAAATGCGGCAAACGGGCTGAATGGGGGCGTCCAAATAAACCTGTACAACGCCAAAAGAGCACATAATTGCCTCGGCTGGGCACGGGATCTCGACATGACCTGCACTGCGGGTTCACACAGAAGGGTCTTGTGCACCTCGATTACTTCAGCGCCGTCGGCTCCCGAAATGTCACTCCGGATTTCTGAGGCGAATTCTGAATGTAATTCAATGACTCTTGTTCAATACCGGCGGGCTCGCACATGGTGCACCGGATCCGGATCTCCGTGCCTCCGGTGGTCCCCGCGTCGTCCGGGGACCGTGGCGAAGGTGTGCGAGCCGGCTCGACGTCCCCCGGCGTCATCAAGTACACGGGCGCGCCTCACAGCCGGACCCGCCTGGCCGACGCCTCCAACGACGCTCATCCGCGAACCGTGGGTGTCGTCGCCGATGTGGACTGTGTGCGGTGCGTAGTAGGGGAAGCCGAGGCTCGTGTGGTTGACGGCCCGGATGAAGCAGTTCGTGTCGTAGCCGTTCTCGCGAGATCTCCCAGCCGACACCACTGTCGGCCCCTGTGGCGAGGGCAGCCTGATTCCGACCATCAGCCCGTTGTCCTGGCCCGGCGACGGCCGGACCACCGTCCGCCGCGGGCCCGGGAACCGACGGCCACCAGCACGGGGACGACCTCGCGGAGGCTGTTGTCCTCCCGACTCGGGTCGGCGGAGAGGAACGCGCCCCGCCTCGGCGGGCGCGACAGAACAAGCTCACCGGCCGAGTATCACCGGTGAGCTTGTTCCGAGACGCGAGGTCCGTCCTGTCACAGACGCAGGCTGGTCATCCCCCCGTCGACGCGGAGGATCGTTCCGGTGGTGGATCCAGCGTGCGGAGAGACGAGCGAGACGACGGCGTGGGCCACCTCCTCGGCGGTCACCAGGCGTCCCAGTGGTTGCCGTGCCCGGAGCGCCTCGGCTGCCGCGTCCGGGTCGTCCGCGCTGTCGAGCAGGCGTGCGACCCAAGGTGTGTCGGCGGTGCCGGGGGCCACGGCGTTGACCCGGATCCCGTCCTGCGCATGGTCGGCGGCCATGGCGAGTGTCAGGGCATGGACCGCACCCTTACTGGCGCTGTAAAGCGCCCTTTGACGTACGCCGACGAAGGCGACGGCCGAACAGAGGTTCACCACTGCCGCGTGTGGTGAACATCGGAGGTGCGACAGCGCGGCCGTGGTGACCCGGGCGATGCCGGTGACATTCACGTCGAGGACGCGGGCCCACTGGGTGTCGTCCTGGGCGTCGATGGCACCGACCGCGCCGATTCCGGCGTTGTTGACCAGTACGTCGAGACGTCCGAAGAGCTCTGCGACCTGGGCGACGGACGCATTGACCGCGCGCGTGTCGGTGATGTCGCAACGCACGGCTGTGACGCCTGCGGGCGCCTTCTCGGTGTGCAGGTCCAGGACCGCGACCTGTGCGCCCTTGTCCCGTAGGAGTGTGGCGGTGGCCGCTCCGATTCCACTGCATCCACCCGTGACGAGTGCGGCGAGACCGTCGAGTTCAGTCAAAGCAGGCTCCTGGATCAGGGAAGGCGCGGATCGACGTGGATCTTCGGGCCGGGGCCGGCGTTCGGCGGACGCCGACCGGAGAGGACGGCACCGACCTGGCCGAGGCCGATGGTGGCGGCGACGAGCGGTGTCGGGTCGACGGTCTGGTCGGCGTAGGCCCGGATGGTGGCGGCCAGGCCGGGGGAGGCGGACAGGATGCCGACGGCGGTCACGTCCTTCAGGGCCAGGGTGCGGGTGTCGATCCGACTCGGTTCGCCTGCCAGTCCGATGTAGACGACCCGGCCGCCGGGCTCGACGAGGTCGAGTGCGGCGGCGGGCAGGTGGACGGCGTTCGAGGCGTCGATGACCGCGTCGAAGCGCAGGGCGGGGATGTCGTTCTCCCGCCAGACGTGCTCGAAGCCGAGGCTGCGGGCGAACGCGAGTGACTCTTCGGTCTGTCCCATCAGGTGCACTTCGGCACCGGTCGTGAGGGCGAACATCGCGACCAGCAGGCCGATCGTCCCGGGACCGAGGACCAGAGCGCGGGATCCGGGTCCGAGGTCGGCGGCCTGCGCGGCCCGCAGGGCGTTGCCGCCGGGTTCGACCAGGGCGCCGAGGACGGAGTCGACGCCGTCGGGCAGAACGTGCAGCGAGGTGACCGGAACGGCCAGACGTTCGGCGAGCGCACCGGGCCGGTCCCCTCGGACGCCCACCTCCTGGCGCTTCTCACACAGGTGCTGGCGCCCCTTGAGACAGCGCCTGCAGGTGCCGTCGCCGAGCATGGTGTCGCCCATGACCCGTCGGCCGATCCAGGAGCGGGCCACGCCGTGACCGACCGCCGCCACGCGTCCGGACCACTCGTGGCCCGGACGCAGGGGGTAGGAGGCGTGACCGGTGTGGAGGTAGGCCATCTCACCGGTGAAGAACTCGACGTCGGTCCCGCAGACGCCGACCCGTTCGATGCCGACCACCACCTCGCCGGGAGCCGCCACCGGTGCGGGTACCTCCCTGACCTCGTACGCACCGGGTCCCGTCAGGACGAACGCGCGCATGGATGCGTCGTTCACCGCGGCCCGAGCACGTGCTGCCGCTGGCTGCCCAGCTGCTGGATGCCCAGTTCCATGACGTCGCCAGGCTGCAGCCACACCGGCGGGTTGAAGCCCATGCCGACGCCGGGCGGGGTCCCGGTGTTGATCAGGTCGCCCGGTTCGAGGACGAGGAACTGGCTGAGATAGTGCACGATGAAGTACGGGTCGAAGATCATCGTCTTGGTGCTGCCGTCCTGACGGCGCACGCCGTTGATGTCCAGCCACATGTCCAGGGCGAGGACGTCGTCGATCTCGTCGGGGGTGACAAGCCACGGACCGGCGGGATTGAAGGTCTCGGCGGACTTGCCCTTGGCCCATTGTCCGCCGCGCTCCATCTGGAAGGCGCGCTCGCTGACGTCGTTGACGACCAGGTAGCCGGCGATGGCGTCACGCGCCTCGTCGACCGAGTCGAGGTAGCTGGTGCGCCTGCCGATGACGATGCCCAGCTCCACCTCCCAGTCCGGCTTGGTGGAGCCGCGGGGGATGCGTACGTCGTCGTTCGGTCCGATCAGCGTGTTGGGCGACTTGGTGAACAGGATCGGTTCGTCGGGCACGGCCTGTCCGGTCTCGGCCGCGTGGTCACGGTAGTTCAGGCCGATGCACAGGATCTGGTGCGGCCGGGCGATCGGGGCGCCGATCCGCTCCCCGGCGAAGCGGGAGAGCTGACCGGCGGCGACGCGCTCGGCCACCACGGGACGGACACGGTCGATGCCGCCGGAGCCGAAGAAGGCTTCGTCGAAGTCGGTCACGACATCGGACAGGTCGACGTAGGTGTCACCGTCGAGACGGGCGACGGGCTTCTCGGCGCCCAGGGGGCCGATGCGCATGAGGTACACGGAATGGTTCTCCTGACGAGTGGTGACGGGTCGGTGCGGACTGAGGTTCGAGGAGGCCGTAGGGGACCGGCGCACGGATCGACCGAGGCCCCGTGGTCCGGAGGCGTCCGCCGGCCGGTTCCTGCGCGATGCCGAGCCACGCGGTGTGCGCGCGGACGGCGGCCATTGCGGTATTCCGACAGGTCGACGGGGCGTGGGGTGTCGGAGCCCGGTCAGTGCACAAGGCTCCAGGGCGGAACGGAAGTCACGGCTGAGCCGTCGTGCCCAGGATGCCGAGCAGTTCCCTGATCTCCCCGACGGCGTCCGTCAGCGTCGTCAGCGGAGTGCGGTACGCCAGGGCGCTCACGCTGACGGCGCCGGTGGGAACCGATGGCGCGCCCGCGTAGACGGGCAGGGCGATGCAGTTGACCCCGGTCTCGTTCTCCTGGTCGTCGACCGCGTAGCCCAGCTGCCGCACCCGTTCGAGTTGCTGATGCAGGTCCGCTGCCGTGCGCGGGGTCCGCGCCGTCGGAGACGGAAGCGGGCCCGCGTCGAACCAGACCGCGACAGCCTCCCGGGTGGGCAGCCGGTGGGCGAGCAGAAGTTTGCCGACGGCGGTGGAGTGCGCCGGGTTGCGTCCCCCCACGGTGGAGGTCAGCCGGACCGCTCCGCTGGGCGGATCGACCTTGGCCCGGTAGACCACTTCGCGGCCGTCGAGGACGGCGTAGTGGGCGGTCTCGCCGAACCGGGCGGCCAGGGTCTCCAGCAGGGGCGTGATGCGTTTGTGGTCCGGACGAGCCTCGTGGTAGGCGAACGCCATGCGGAGGAACTCGTCCCCCAACAGGTAGCGGCCTCGTCCGTCCTGGTCGGCGAGGCCGGCCCGGCGCAGAGCCCCGAGCGCCCGGTGCACCGTCGGCTTCGGAGCTCCGATCGCCCGGGTCATCTCCTCCAGTCCCACGCCGTCGGAATGACGGGCGAGCTCCTTGAGTACGGCCAGGACCCGGTCCGAACCCACCAGGCGGTTCGTGTCCCCGGGATCGGCACTGCTTTCGTCCGCGGCGGCTGCCGGCATCTCCGTATGCTCCATCGTGTTCCAAACTTTAGACCGCCGTACCGACAGATGAAAAGAGCTTTGGTGGGAGAGGTTCCGTGGCCGAGGCGGTCCGCGAGGCCGGAGGCCGACCCTGTTCGGGCATGCGTTCCACGCGGCGCTGGTGTGGAGAAGTGCCGTTCGGGCGTCTGCCTTGACATGGCTGGCTCGGTGGTGCCAGCGTGACGCCACTGTAAACCGAGCGTTCACTCGGTCGGTTTTGGGAAGGGTGATGAGGATGCGAACGAACCGCCTTCGTGCCCGGGTCGTACCGGCACGGGCGCTGGACGGGCGCCCGGTGACCATGGCCGACGGCGGCCCCCTGATCTCCTACGGCAGAGCGGTGGCCGACCCGCTCCGGGAGTCCGCACACCGCCTGAGTGTCACCGGCAGCCGGGCCTGCTCGCGGCGAGCCCCCGGCGCGAACGGCATGGCCGCGGACCCGGCCGCACTCGCGTGTTCGCGGCACCTCGCCGCCGGCTCCGAGGGCCGGTCCGTCCTCGTCGGATTCAGCTCGTGCGGCAGAGCGCACGGATCTCGGTCATCGCTCCTCTTACGCCTCCACGTCCGGCTCGCGGTCCATCGAAGAAGGAGAAAAGCATGAGGTTGTCCGTACCGTGGCTCCGGCCTCCAAGGGCCGGCCGCAGACCTCGCGCGGTCGTCGGCGGAGTCCTCGCGGCGCTCCTGCTCACCGCGATGAGCGGGCTTCCGGCGTCCACCGCCTCCGCGGCCCAGTCCTCGGAGGCGTCGGTCCCCGCCGAGGCGCCCCTTGTCGTCCACACCGACAAGGGGAAGGTCCAAGGCGCGTACGCGACGAGCACCCGATCCTTCCAGGGCATCCCCTACGCCGCTCCTCCGGTGGGCTCTCTGCGCTGGAGGTCGCCGACGCCGGCGGCGCCCTGGAAAGGCGTCCGAGCTGCGACCTCACCCGGTGACATGTGTGCGCAGACGGTCGGCTCGCCCGATGGCTCGGTCCTGGGGAGCGAGGACTGCCTCTATCTGAACGTGACGACGCCGCGGACCATGTCCCGCAAACTGCCGGTGATGGTCTACATCCCCGGTGGGGCATTCGTCTCCGGCGCCGGCTCGTGGTACGACCCGTTGCCTTTGGTCGACCGCGGCGACGTCATCGTCGTCACGATGAACTACCGGCTGGGCATGTTCGGCTTTCTGGGACTGCCCCAGTTGACCGCTGAAGGCGGCGCCCACGCCTCCGGTCTCTACGGGATCGAGGACCAGCAGGCCGCGATGGCCTGGGTCCGGCACAACATCTCCGCCTTCGGCGGCGACGCGCACAACGTCACCGTGTTCGGTGAGTCCGCGGGAGCCGCGAGCGCCTGCATCCAACTGGTCTCGCCGCTGGCGAAGGGGCTGTTCGACAAGCTCGTCGCCGAGAGCGGCTGCGGTCTGAAGGGATCTTCGCTGGCCCAGGGCGAGGCGCAGGGCACGACCCTGGCCACCGCGGCCGGCTGCACCTCGGGTGACGTCGTCGCCTGTCTCCGCGGCAAGTCGACCGCCGAACTGATGGCGCGCCAGGGCGCATCGATCGTCAACTCATGGGGACCGCTGTGGGGTGGCGCGGCCCTGCCGGAGAAGGTGTCCACCCGCTTGGCCGAGGGGGCCTTCACCCGGGTACCGGTCCTCCAGGGCGCCAACCACAACGAGGGCCGGCTCTTCGTCGCCCAAGGCGCCTTCGGCACCGTGACCGCGGACAACTACCAGTCGCTGATCGCCTCCATGTGGGGGAACGCGGCCCCGGCCATCGCGGCCGAGTACCCGATCAGCGCCTATTCGAGCCCCGGACTCGCCCTCGCGACCCTGCTCGGCGACGGAGCCTTCGCCTGTCCGGCGCTGAAGTCGGCCAGACTCATCAACAGGCGGACGCCGCTCTACACATACGAGTTCAACGACACGAACGCACCGCCGATCATACCTTTGACCGCCGACTTCCCGTTGGGCGCCACCCACACCTCCGAGCTCTCCTACCTCTTCGACTTCGGCCTCACCAAGGATGCCGCTCAGCGAGCGTCCGCCGACCGGCTGATCGACTACTGGTCGAACTTCGCCCGTAAGGGCAGGCCGAACGGTTCGACCGTGCCGCACTGGCCGACCTACGCACCCGCCGGACAGGTCCAGTCGCTGGGGAGCGCGACCGCCCGACCGGTGCCGGCCGGTGGCCGAGCCACCGACCATCACTGCGCCCTGTGGGAGAAGGTGATCGACTAGTCAGGGCTGTTCCGACGGATCCCCGTGGCGGAAGGAGCGGCCTCCGGTCGCTCCTTCCGCGTGCGCCCGCCGACCGCGTGCGCCCGCCGACCGCGTGCGCCCGCCGACCGCGTGCGCCCGCCGACCGCGTGCGCCCGCCGACCGCGTGCGCCATGGGGCCGGTAGGAAAGTCCGGCGGTATGCGACTCCGGCCGCGGCCGGGTCCTGACATCGGGGCCCACTCGGTCGCGAGTGCCGGGCACGACACGGTCGCTCCACGACGTTCGCGAGCCCTGGGCGCCTGCCGGGACTCGCGGGCGCCACGGCGACGAAATGGCCTCCGGTGCGGTGTTTTCCGCCCGGGGGTCTGTCGGTCGCGGGGCAGATCTGCCTATGCTCCCCGTGTTCCAAATCGTAGACCGCCGTACCGATTAATGAAAAGAGCCGTGTGTGAAGCTCCGCAGCGCACAGTGGTACGCGGGTCAGGACCGCAACGCCTACATTCACCGGGCCTGGATGCGCCGAGGCGTGCCCGCCGACGCGTTCACGGGCCGACCGCAGATCGCCATTGCGAACACCGCCTCCGACCTGACCCCGTGCAACGCGCACCTGAACGAGGTCGCGGCCTCCGTCCGCAACGGCGTGTACGAGGCGGGCGGCATCCCGCTGGACCTTCCCGTGATCTCCCTGGGCGAGACCCAGATGCGCCCCACCGCCATGCTCTGGCGCAACATGGCGGCCATGGCCACGGAGGAGATGCTCCGGGCCAACCCCATCGACGGCGTCGTCCTGCTCGGCGGCTGCGACAAGACGATCCCCTCGCTGCTGATGGCCGCCGCCTCCGTCGACCTGCCCGCCGTCGTCGTCCCCGGCGGTCCCATGCTGACCGGCACCTTCCGGGGCGCGCCGCTCGGCTGCGGCACCGATGTGTGGCGGCTGTCGGAGGAGGTCAGGGCCGGCACGCTGTCGAACGAGGAGTTCACCCGCTCCGAGTCCGCGATGATCCGCAGCCGCGGACACTGCAACACCATGGGCACCGCGTCCACGATGGCCATCGTCGCCGAGGCGCTCGGCACGACCGTGCCCGGCACCGCAGGCATCCCCGCCGCCGACAGTCGCCTCCTGGAGGCCGCACACGGCACCGGCCGCCTCGCGGTGGACATGGTCGCCGCCGACCGCAGGCCCGGAACCTTCCTGACCAGGGCCTCCTTCCACAACGCCATCGTGGCCCTCGCGGCCGTCGGCGGCTCCACCAACGCCGTCGTCCACCTCCTGGCGATCGCCGGCCGTCTCGGCATCGACCTGACCCTGGACGACTTCGACCGCATCGGCTCCCGGGTACCCGTCCTGGTGGACCTGCTGCCGGCCGGACGTTTCCTCATGGACGACTTCCACCGGGCCGGCGGTCTGCTCGCCGTTCTGCGTGAGGTGCGCGACCTGCTCGATCCCGAGGCCCTGACCGTCACCGGCACCCCGCTGGTGGACCATCTCGACGACGCCCCGATCTGGGACCCCGAGGTGATCCGCACCAGGGAGAAGCCGCTGGTGGCCGAGGGCGGCATCGCCGTCCTGCGCGGCAGCCTCGCCCCGCAGGGCGCCCTCGTCAAACCGGCGGCGGCCTCGCCCCACCTGCTGCGCCACCGCGGTAAGGCGGTCGTCTTCGACAGCATCGAGGACTTCCACGCCCGCGTCGACGACCCGGACCTGGACATCGACGCCGACTCCGTCATGGTCCTGCGCGGCTGCGGCCCCAAGGGCTATCCGGGCATGCCGGAGGTCTCCAACATGCCCCTGCCGAGGAAGCTGCTCGAACAGGGCGTGCGCGACATGGTCCGCGTCTGCGACGGCCGGATGAGCGGCACCGCCTACGGCACGGTCGTGCTGCACGTGACACCCGAGGCTGCCGCAGGCGGCCCCCTCGCCCTGGTGCGCACCGGAGACGTCATCAGCCTGGACGTACAGGCCCGCCGCATCGACCTCGAAGTGCCCGCCGACGAACTCGCCCGACGCACCCCCAACGAGGCGACCGTCGCCGGCTTCGCAGCCCCGAGTCGCGGCTGGGAGCGGCTCTACGTCGACCACGTCCAGCAGGCCGACACCGGAGCCGACCTGGACTTCCTCACCGGGTCCAGCGGCTCGGAGGTCAGTCGTGAGTCGCACTGACCGCCGCCGGGTCGCACCGGCGGTCCAGCCCGGCCACCCGCTCGCCGCCGACGCGGCCCTGCTGGCCCGACTGGAGTCGGCGGCTCCGGGCGCGGTCACCGGCCGCGCCTCGGACCGGCTGTCCTTCGCCCACGACGCCTCGCACTACCTGCTCGTCCCGCAGGCCCTCGTCGCCCCTCGTGACATGTCCCAGGTCGCCGCTCTTATGAGGACGGCCGGCGCGCACGGACTCCAGCTGACCTTCCGTTCCGGTGGTACCAGCCTGTCCGGGCAGGCCACCAATGACGGGGTCCTGGTCGACACCCGCCGCAACTTCCGAGGGATCGAGATCCTCGACGACGGCGCACGCGTCCGCGTACAGCCCGGAGCGACCGTGCGCGCGGTCAACAACCGGCTCGCCCGCCACGGCCGCAAGCTCGGCCCGGACCCGGCCAGCGAGTCCGCCTGCACGATCGGCGGAGTCGTCGCCAACAACTCCTCCGGCATGACGTGCGGTACAGAGGCCAACACCTACCGGACGCTGGAGTCCGCCGTCCTGGTGCTGCCGAGCGGTACGGTGCTCGACACCGGAGCCATCGACGCCGACGACCGGCTGCGCGCCCTGGAACCCGACCTCCATGAGGGTCTCGCCCGTCTGCGCGACCGGGTGCGGGGCAACCCGGCGTCGGTCGGGACCATCGAGAAGCTGTACTCGATCAAGAACACGATGGGCCTCGGAGTCAACTCCTTCGTCGACCACACCCGTCCGGCCGACATCCTCCTGCACCTGGTGATCGGCAGCGAGGGCACGCTCGCCTTCGTCGCCGAAGCGACGTTCCGCACCGTCCCGGCCCACCCGCATGCCGCCACCGCGCTGCTGCTCTTCTCCGACCTCGCCGCCGCCACCGGGTCGTTGCCGGCCCTCGTCGACACCGGCTTCACCACGATCGAACTGCTCGACGCCACCAGCCTGAGCGTCGCCCGTCAGGACCCCCGCGCGATCGCCGCGCTGCGCGAGCTCACGGTACGGGACCACGCCGCGCTGCTGGTCGAGCACCAGAGCCCGTCGGGCGAGGAACTCTCCGACCTAGTCGACACCTCGTCGCGCCTCATCGCCGGCCTTCCCCTGGCGGCCCCCGCGGAGCTGAGCACCGATTCGGTCGCCCGGGCGGCACTGTGGCACATCCGCAAGGGGCTCTACACGGCGGTCGCCGGCGCCCGCCCGTCCGGGACGACAGCGTTGTTGGAGGACATCGCCGTCCCGGTCGAGGCGCTGTTGCCGACCTGCTCGGAGCTGACCGGACTGTTCGACAGCCACGGCTACGGCGGGAGCGTCATCTTCGGCCATGCCAAGGACGGCAACGTCCACTTCCTGCTCAACGAGGACTTCGACGCGCCCGGCAACGTCGACCGCTACCTGCGCTTCACCGAGGACATGGTCGACCTGGTGCTCGGCGCCGGCGGCACCCTCAAGGCAGAACACGGCACGGGACGCATCATGGCGCCCTACGTCCGCCGGCAGTACGGCGACGAGCTCTACGACGTCATGTGCGAGGTCAAACGGCTGCTCGACCCGCTCGGCCTGCTCAACCCCGGAGTGCTGCTGGACGAGGACCCGGCCGGGCACATCAGCCACCTCAAGTCCACGCCCACCGTCGAGGCCGAGGTCGACCGGTGCGTGGAGTGCGGCTACTGCGAACCGGTCTGCCCGAGCCAGGACCTCACCACCTCCCCACGCCGGCGGATCGTGCTGCGCCGGGAGATCGCCCGGGCCAAGGAGGCGGGCGACACCGGGCTGCTCGCCGAGCTGGAGCGGGAATACCAGTACGACGCAGTCGACACATGTGCCGTCGACGGCATGTGCGCGACCGCCTGCCCGGTCGGCATCGACACCGGTGACCTGACACGCAGTCTGCGTGCGAAACAGCGTGGCCGGACCGAACAGAAAGTGTGGGCGTACGTGGCCCGGCACTGGGACGGCGTCACCAGAGGGGCCGCGATAGCGCTGACCGCCGCGAGTACCGTGCCCGACGCGCTGCCCGCGCGGATCACCGCGGCCGGGCGGGCGCTGCTCGGCGCGGACACGGTGCCCGCCTGGTCCGCCGACCTGCCGCGTGGCGGCAGCCGGCGCCGCCCCGTGCAGACGCGGACACCACAGGCGGTGTACTTCCCGGCCTGCCTCTCCACGATGTTCGCACCGGCCGACCCTGAGGCGGGACCGGGAGTCCGGGACGCCTTCCTGGCCCTGTGCCGGCGAGCCGGTGTGGAAGTCCGGGTGCCGGCCGAGATCGCCTCGCTGTGCTGTGGAACACCCTGGAAGTCGAAGGGCCTGACCGACGGACACACGGCCATGCGCGACCGCGTCCTGCCCGTCCTGCGCGAGGCCACCGACAACGGTGCGTTGCCCGTCGTGGTCGACGCCGCCTCGTGCACCGAGGGACTGGCCCGCATGCTCGCCGAGGAGGCCGTCCGAGTCGTGGACGCGGTGGAGTTCGTCGACACGACCGTGCTGCCCGGGCTGCCGCAGGCCCGCCGTCTTCCCTCGGTGGTCGTCCATCCCACCTGCTCCTCCACACAGCTCGGCCTCAACCCGGCGCTGCTGCGGGTGGCGGCCGCGGTCGCCGAGGAGGTCGTGCAACCCGAGGACTGGAGTTGCTGTGCCTTCGCCGGTGACCGGGGCCTGCTGCACCCGGAGCTCACCGCATCGGCGACGGCGGCCGAGGCACGAGCCGCACTGCGGCATCCGGCAGCCGCCCACGCCTCTGTCAACAGGACCTGCGAACTCGGCATGACCAGGGCGACCGGGCATCCTTACCGCCATCTGCTGGAGCTTCTCGACGACGCGACACGTCCTCACCCGTGAGCAGGGCTGCTGCGGTGGAATCGAGGGCCCGCAGCACGTCGTCGGACATCGAAGGGGCATTGCCCATCGCCTCGGTCAGGGCCGAGCGCGACCCCGATCGCCTGTTTCCAACGACGGTGCAGCCAAGAGCCGGGGCTTGGGACGGCCCAGTCTCCTCAGCCGTCCATCGGACTCAGCCTTGTGACGGCCGTGTCCGGAGCTCCGACTCACTCCGCTCCTTCGAATCACCAGGCCACACCCACCCGACTGGAAGGCAGGACACCGTATGAACGCCAGAACCGCCCTCGTGACAGGCGGTGCGCGCGGGCTGGGCGCCGCCGCCGCCGAGCGTCTGCGCGCCGACGGGCTGAAGGTGACGACACTCGACCTCGCAGAAGCCGACGTGTGCGTCGACATCACCGACGAAGCGGCACTGCGTGATGCGGCCGACAGCATAGGGCCGGTGGACGTGCTGGTCAACTCGGCCGGCATCGTCGGGCCGAACAAGCCACTGCTGGAGACCGTGCGCGACGAATGGCAGCGCGTCCTCGACGTCAACGTCATGGGGACGGTGAACACCATGCGTCTGTTCGTACCAGGCATGCGGGAGAGGGGCTGGGGCAGAGTCGTCAACTTCGCCAGCATGGCCGGCAAGGACGGCAACCCCAACCTCTCCGCCTACTCGGCCTCCAAGGCCGCCGTCATCGCGCTCACCAAGGCCGCCGGCAAGGAACTTGCCACCAGTGGGGTCCTGGTCAACGTGATCACGCCCGCCGTCATCGCCACACCGATGAACGCGACCACCGCGCCGGAGGTACTCGAGCGCCTCGCCAGCCTGATCCCCATGGGTCGCATCGGACGCCCTGAGGAGGTGGCCGAACTCGTCGCGTTCCTCGCCTCCGACCGCGTCAGCTTCTCCACCGGCGCCGTGTACGACATCAGCGGGGGGCGTGCGACCTACTGAACCGCTGTACACCGCCGTGAACGGTCCGGCTCTGGACGGGTCCATCACTGTGCGGCGGAGGTCGAAAGGTGGCCTTCCACGGAACACGGTGGCGCGCCGGAGCCGGGCCGTGGGCGGCGGCGGAGCGGGAGGGACGCGGCCCAGAGCGGCAGTTCGTGTCTCCTATGAGGATGCGTCGGACACCGCGCTGATCTGCCCGCCGCCCACAGCCACGGGGCAGGATCCGGACCGGCGTGCTCCGGCGCATGGCGGCGGGCGCCGACCGCGTTCGTGCGTCAGGGCTCCTAGCCGGCGCTGCTACAGCCAGCCCAGGTCTCGTGCGCGCGGCGCTGCCTGGAACCGGGTCGTGGCGCCGAGTTCGCGCATGAGGTGGGCGACCCTGCGTCGCGCGGTGCGAAGGCTGCAGCCGAGCGAGCGGGCGATGTGCTCGTCGGTGAACCCTGCGGACAGCCGGGCGAGCATGCGGCTGGGCGACCTCTTGCCGCTGTGAGCGTTCGGTGGCGGCCGGAGAGAGCCATCACGGTCACAGCCGTGGCGGGGTCATGATGAAGTGCGCTTCGACGTGTGCGGTCACGGTCTGCCGTTCGGGTCGGAGATCGATGGCGAGGGATGCTTCAGCAGCGAAGTCGTCCCTGGCGCCGCGCGGTGCCATCTGGTCGAAGTGGTCGTCGTGGGTGGACGGGGCGCCGGTGGTCAGGCCGCTGTCGGAGAGTTCGACGAGCGCGACGAGGCCGGCGTCGAGGGTGGAGGCGTATTCACGAGCGCGTTGCACGGCATCGTGGACGGCGGCGCGGCGGCACTGGCGGTGCACGGGTGAGCCGGGGCGCAGGCCCCACCAGCAGCCGTCCACGTCGGTGAGGTCGAGGTCGGCGAGCCGGGCGGTGAGTTCGCCGAGTGCGGAGAAGTCGGTGAGTTCGACGGTGGTGTGGACGTGGCCGTGGTAGGCGCGGACGCGTTCGCGGCGGCCGTGTTCGGCGAGTTCCGGGGTGATGGCCAGGGCGCCGGTTTCCATGCGTTCGACGGCGTTGCCGTAGCCCGTGATGAGGTCGGCTGCGAGGGCGTTTCGGCGGCTGAGGTCGGCGAGGGTGCCGCGGCGGTCGGTCCCCCGGGCTCTCACGGTGACGCCGATACCGGCGAATTCGGGGTCGACTTCGAGGTGCGCTTCTCCACGGACGGCGACGCGTGGGGCGTCGGGAGTGCCGTAGGGGTGGGCGGGTTGCTCCTGCATGGCGGGGCCGTTCCTCAGGGCGGTGGGAGTGGTTCTCATGCTCGGCGGTTCTGGGGGCAGCGCAGTCGCTGCCCGGCCGTCGGTGTCCACGCGGTTGCGACCGTGCGGCCGGTGCCGGCGTCGTGTCAGGACCGGCACGCAGCGGGTGGGCTCGTCAGCAGGTCCTGCCGCCGCCGGTGACGAGACGAAGGTTGACGGGCGGGCCCAGCGACGGCACTCCGTGGAGCGAGGTCTCCCAGGTCGGGCCGAGCCTGTCCCCGCCGAGCAGGGTCGCGACGCTCGGGTAGTACGCGTCGCCCATGTTGCTCTCGTCAGTGGCCCAGATGAGAATGAGCTCGTCGTCGAACGCCCCGTGCATCGACGGGACGCGCTGAATGCCGATCTTGGCGGTGAACTTTCCGACCAGCGGATTCGCCCGGGTGCGGTTGAGCGGGGCGAAGCAGGAGCCCTTGGCGCTGCGGACGGCGCTGGTCGCGTTGGAGATCCTTCCGGTCAGTTGTCCGCGCTCCGGCGAGCCCGCGAACTCGATGCGGACGGGAAGGGCCGCGGTGAAGCTGTAGTCGCCCTGGCGGGTGCGGACACCGATGGTCCCCTCCATGGCCCGGCCGCCGAAGACGGCGCGAAGGACGGCGTTCTCCTCGATGTTCGCAACCGGCTTGATCTCGGTGACCTTGCCCTTGGAGACGGTCGCGAGGTAGATCGTGTTCGCGTAGTCGGTACGGCCACCGTTGGCCTCCGCTTCCAGCCTCCTGGTGACGGCGGCGGTGAGCGGCAGGTCACTGCCGCGGGTGTGGAACGTCGGGACGCCGCGCTCGACGGCTCCGTAGCGCTGGGTTCGGGACGGGTCGCCCGGGAGCCGTACCGGCTTCGTCCCGGGGAACAGTTTCGTGCAGTGCACGACGCCGTTTCGCTGCGTGGAGGCTGCGCAGATCCCGGAGAGGGCCCTCCGCGAGGTGCTGCCGCCGCCCGGGTCCGTGGCGGCATTGCTGATTCCGCATCCGGTGAGCACCAGGGCGGCGAGCGCGCCGGCCGCGGTCAGGCGCCTGGCAGGGGGGCTCGTGGTCGTGTTCATGGCCGAGAGCTTGCCCGGCAGTGCCTGAAACGGTCCTGAGAGGGGTCTTCAGGATTCCTTCAGGTCCGATGGTGGAAGCTGGGTCGATGCGCTTGCTACTGGTCGAGGACGAACAGCGACTGGCCGACGTCATCAAGTCCGGACTGGTGGACAAGGGTTTCGCCGTGGACGTGGTCGGTGACGGCAGTGAGGCTGTCTGGATGGCCGGAGAGCACCGGTACGACGCGATCGTGCTCGACGTGATGCTGCCGGGTCTCAACGGATTCGCCGTGTGCCGGAAGCTGCGCGAAGCCGGCAACTGGACGCCCATCATGATGCTGACCGCGATGGACGGTGAACTCGACGAGGTTCAGTCGCTGGACAGCGGCGCCGACGACTACCTGGCCAAACCGTTCTCCTTCGCGGTGCTGCTGGCCCGGCTGCGGGCCCTGGTCCGCCGCGGGGCGCAGGAACGACCCGCCGTCATCGAGGTGGGGGATCTGCAGGTGGACCCGGCGGCGGCATGCGCCCGGCGTGGCGGCGTACACATCGCGCTGACCCCCAAGGAGTTCGCGGTGCTCCATCTGCTGGCCCGCCGGGCGGGCCAGGTGGTGACCAAGGCGGAACTGCTCCAGCATGCCTGGGATTTCGCCTTCGAGGGCGATCCCAACATCGTCGAGGTCTACGTCAGCGCCCTGCGCCGGAAGATCGACGCGCCGTTCGGCATCCGCACCCTGACGACCGTGTGGGGCAGCGGCTACCTACTGGAGCTTCCGTGAACCGGCTGTCGGTGCGGATACGGGTGACCCTGGCCGCGACCGTCATCGTCGCCACGGTGCTTACCTCGGCATCCCTGGTGTTGATCCTCACGATGCGCCACAGTCTTGAAGCCGGCGTCGCCGATCAGGCCACCCGGAAGGTCAGGGCCAGCGCCTCGGCGCTCAAGGAGGACGCGCCCGTCGACGCGGCTCCACCGGGCGGGGTGGACGGCTCGGAGCCGACGCCGGAGGAGAGCGACCACACCGCCGGGACGGACGAGGAGAAGGTGGTGCTGGCCGACGGCTATGCGACCGCCAGCACGGTCGTGGACACCGCCGACGGCCCGAAGACGGTGAAGGCCAAGGTCTCGCTGGCCCCCGTGCGGAACGCCCTCAGCACGCTCGAACGACTGCTCCTGCTCGGTGTTCCGGCGCTGGTGGCGCTGATGGCCGCGATGACGTGGCAGCTGATGGGCCGCGCGATGGCCCCCGTGGAGTCGATCAGGGCGACCTTCGCCGACATCACCGCCAAGAACCTCCACCGGCGGGTGCCCGAGCCGATGACCCGCGACGAGGTGGCACGTCTCGCGCAGACCATGAACGCCACCCTGCGCCAGCTGGAGTCGGCGGTCGAGCGGCACAAGCAGTTCGTCGCAGATGCCGCCCACGAACTGCGCAACCCGGTGGCCACCCTGAGCGCACGACTCGAACTCGGGATGCATCAGGCGCCCGGCCTTGTAACCGAGGCGCTGACCGACGTGGCCCGCATCAAGGAGCTGACCGGTGATCTGCTGCTGCTCGCCCGGCTCGACGGGGGCGAACCCCTGATCGGCACCGAGGTCGATCTGGCTCAGGTGGCGGCCGAGGCAGTCGCCCGCCCGGCCCCCGTGAAGATCGCACTGGAGCTGGAATCCGACGTCCTGGTGACCGGCTCCCGCTCCCACCTGGAGCGCATGGTCGCCAACCTCGTGGCCAACGCGGTCCGCCATGCCGCCTCCCGGGTCACGGTCCGGGTCACCGCCGACGGGATCGACGTCATCGACGACGGCCCGGGCATCCCAGCCACCTCCCGTGAGCGGGTGTTCCAGCGCTTCCACCGCCTGGACGAAGCCCGGGCACGGGACGCGGGCGGCTCCGGACTCGGCCTGGCCATCGCCCGCGACATCGCCACCGCTCACGGAGGGACCCTCGTGGTCAGGGACACTTCGAAGGGCGCGCACCTGTCGTTCCGCATCACCGCGCCGGACGGGCCGGGCAGCCGGGCGACAGGCAGCCTGACCTGAGAAGGCCGTCGACGCCGATGTGATGGGGGAGAACTGCGGGAGCCGGCCTGGGCACGCGATGTTCCGGGGCCTGCACAGTGCGGAGGGTGGCCGACTGGCGGGTCGGCCACCCTCCTGTGAGACGCGGCCCGGCTCAGCTCGGTGCCGACCCGAGCCGCTGGAGGATCGGTTCGAACTCCGCGTATGTGCTGACCAGCGGGGCCGACTCCCACGTCTGCTGTGCCATCACGCGCAGGCGCGGGAAGAGCGACTCGGCGGTCTTCTCCTCGGTCCAGGTGCTGGACGCGGCGCCGTCGTTCCAGAAGTGCACGGCGGAGCCGAGGAGGTTGGGCTCGGTGGCGTCGAGGTCGTGGAACGGAAAACCGGTGCCGTAGTCGTCGAAGTACGCGAAACCGTGGAACCTGTTCGCGGTCCAGTTCTCGTACAGGGCGCGTGGGGTGGCCGAGGCGGGCTTCAAGTAGTCGGGGTAGTCGTACGTGGGGAAGAAGCTGGAGTTGAAGACGGTGTAGCCCTGGGAGACGAGGTCCTGGGGTGTCACCGGATTGGTGCTCGGGATCGGGGTGTTGAGGTCGGTCCACCACTGCACGACGACGCTCTCGTCGACCGGGAAGGCGACATCGGAGGTGAAGGTGTCGTTCCAGACGCGGAGCGTCTTTCCGCGGGACCGAACCAACTTGTTGAACTCGTTGACCAGATTGCGGATTCCGTCCTGCGCCGTGGCCGACGAGCCGAGTTCCTGCTGGGCGTACCTCCCCAGCTGGGGGTAGTTCGCGAACTGCGCTTCGCCGAGGAACTCGTCGGCGCCCATGTGCCAGTAGGGACCGGGGAACAGCGGCAGGTACTCCTCGACGAGGTCGCGCAGGAAGCGACGCGCGGCGGGGATGGAGTAGTCGATCTTGGTGGCGGTGACGTTGCCGTCCGGGTCCTTGAGCTGGAACTCGGGGTGGGCCTTGAGCGCATAGCCCAGGTGGCCTGGCATGTCGATCTCGGGCACCACGGTGATGTGGTGCCGCGTCGCCAGCTCGATCAGGCTGCGCACCTGCTGCTTGGTGAGGTGCTCCGCCGACTCCAGACCGTGGCGGCTCTCGATACGCCAGCCCTCGTCGTCGCTGAAGTGCCAGTGCAGGTAGTTGAGCTTCAGGTAGGCCATGTCCTTGATCTGCGACACGAACCAGTCGTACGAGTGGTGCTTACGGGCGGTGTCGATCATCAGGCCGCGCTCGGCGTAGCGGGGCCAGTCACGGGCCGTGCCCGCGACGATGCTGGTGTCCTGCCGCAGGAGTTGGAGAAGGGTGCGGGTACCGTAGAAGACGCCGGCCGACGCCCTCGCGCTCACGCGGACACTCTTGTCCACGGTCAGCTGATACCCCTCGGTGCCGAGCACGGCGTCCGTCGCACGCAGGTCGAGCGCGATGTCACCGTCGCGCGGCGCGGCGTCCGTCACCACGATCGGGGCGTCGTGGCCGGTCAGCGCCCGCAGATCCTCGGCGAAGACCTGGGCGTCGCTCCGCAGACGGCGCGAGTCGGCGGCGCGGACGACGATGCGCGCGGACGGGCCGATCCGGAAAGAACCCGAGCCTGCGGTCCACTCCCGAAGCGCGGGGATCGTGGACGGCCTGGACGCCACCTCGTCGGCAGTGGAGGACGAGGAGAGTGGAGCGGCGTTCGCCGTCTGCGCCACCGCCACGCCGGCGAACACGCCGAGCCCGCCCGCCAGTATGCGGCGTCTGCTGAAACCGTTGTCGGTCAAAGCCAGTTCCCTTCTCGATGGGATGCCCGGCCGACTGGCCGGGCATCGAGATCACGGACTTGAACAGGGAGCCCTCGCGCTCCGTCGGAACGCCGGTTTCGGGGCTACTTCACGGCACCCGCCGAGAGCCCGGACTGCCAGAACCGCTGAAGCAGCAGGAACGCGACGACGAGGGGGATGATCGATATCAGGGCACCGGTGATGACCACGGAGAACAGTGCCTGTGCACCACCGCCCGCGTTGGCGGTGGCGTTCATCTGGGCGAGTCCGACCGTGACCGGGTACCACTTCGGGTTGCTGATCATGACCAGCGGCAGGAAGTAGTTGTTCCACGTCGACACGAGTGAGAACAGGAACACCGTGGTGAATCCCGGCACGGTCATCGGCAGCGCGATACGGAAGAAGATCTTGGCTTCGCTCGCTCCGTCGATGCGCCCGGCCTCCAGGATCTCGTCGGGCACCGAGTCCCCCACATAGGCCCGCATCAGGTAGATGCCGATGGGGTTGACCAGCGACGGCAGGATCACCGCCCAGGGGGTATCGGTCAGTCCCGCCTTGCTGAACAGCAGGTAGGTCGGGATGGCCAGCGCTGTCGTCGGCACGGCGATCGTGCCGAGGATCAGGGTGAACATCCCGGACCGGCCGAAGAAGGCGAACTTGGAGAACCCGTACCCGGCCGAGGTCGCGAGCAGGGCCGCCCCCAGGGCGCCGGCGATCGAGTACCAGGCGGAGTTGGCCATCCAGTGCCAGAACACGCCGTCGGAGTAGGCGAAGACGGCCCGGACGTTGTCGAACAGGTTGAAGTGCCCGGAGAACCAGAACCCGAAGGAGTCGAAGAGATCTCCGTTCGTCTTGGTCGCGGAGACGACCAGCCAGAAGAACGGCACCAGGAAGTAGCAGAAGAAGGCCAGGAGGAAGGCGGTCGCGATGACCGACTTACGGTCCTTGCGCCGCCGGGTCCGGGCGGCCGGTGGCGCCGGTGTGTGTGCGACGGCGGGTGCGTCGAGGGTCTTGGTCACCGCGGCCTCCTTAGCTTTCCGAGGCCGAAGACCACGTACGTCGCCACGAGGATGACGAGGCCGAGTGCGAAGGACACCGCGGCGGCGTAGTTGGTCTGCTGATCGGTGAAGGCGAGGTTGTAGACATAGAGGTTCGGTGTCCAGCTGGGTGTGATGGCCGCGCCGGCGGACGGGATGAGCACCTGCGGTTCGTTGAACAGCTGGAACGCGCCGATGATCGAGAACAGCAGGATCACTCCGAGGGCCGGCCGCAGCAGGGGCAGCTTGACGTACAGGGCGGTGCGGATCGGACCGGCGCCGTCCAGCGCGGCGGCCTCGTAGAGCTCCCCGGGAATGGCCTGGAGCGCCGCGTACAGGATGATCATGTTGTAGCCGGTGAACTCCCACGTCACGACGTTGGCGATCGAGGAGAGCAGGTGGCCGGCCGACAGGAAGTCCGGGTTGGCCAGTCCCATGTGCTCGGCGAGCTGGGTGAAGGCGCCGAACTTCCGGCCGTACATGTAGCCCCACAGGAGGCTGGCGACGACCGCCGGAACCGCGTACGGGACGAAGAACGCCAGCCGGAACACCTTCGGTGCCCATACCCGGCCCGAGTCGATGAGGAGGGCGAAGACGGTGGCGAGCACCATCGAGAGGGGAACTTGGACGAAGAAGAACTTCACGATCCGGGCCAGGCCCGCGCGGAGCTGTGGGTCGTGGAAGGCGTCGACGTAGTTGTCGAGGCCGGTGAAGACCGTTCCACCGACGATCTGGGTACGGAACAGGCTCAGGTACCCGGCGTAGCCGAGCGGAGCCACGAACATCGCGACGAACACGATCATGAACGGTGCGACGAAGAGGAAGCCTGCCAGGCCGTGCGGCCGGCGCTGTCGGGGGCGTCCGCGACGCCCGGGAAGTGCGAGAGCCATGACTCAGCCGGTCACCTTGAAGCCCTGCTTGCGAGCGTAGGAGGTGAGCGATTCCTGCCACGCGTCCAGGGCGTCCGACAGGGACTTCCTGCGCGTCAGGGCGGTGCCGACGGTCGGGTTGTAGCTGCTGGTGACGTAGTCGTTGAACGGGCTCCACTGGAAGTCGGTGCTGACCGTCCCGGAGTACTGCGAGAACAGCTGGTTGACCTTCTGACCGCCGAAGAAGGCGGACTTCTGGCCGATGAACTCGGGGTTGGCCAGCGTGCTCCGCAGCGGCGGGAACAGCGACAGTTCGGTCGCCATGCTCAGGGACGACTGCTTGTCGTGGTTGATGAACATGGCGAGGGCGGCCGCCGCCTCGGGGTGCTGCGTCTGCGCGGTGACCGCGTTCGTCGAGCCTCCCCAGTTGCCCGACACCGATGCCCCGTCGCTCCACTGCGGAACGGGCGCCACACGCCACTTGCCGGCGCTCTTCGCGGCGGCGCCCTGCAAGAAGAGCGGAGCCCAGCCGGCGGTGACCCAGGTGGCGTAGGTGCCCTTGGTGAGACCGGCGTACCAGTCGTTGTTGAAGTCCGCGTCGGCCGAGACGATGCCCTGCTGCACGAGGGGGGTCCAGAAGCCGGCCAGCTGCTTCATCTTCGCGGAGTTGACGCCGATGGTGACGTTCGTCCCGTTCACCGAGAAGGGGCGGGCGCCCGCCTGCCAGGCCAGCCCCAGCCAGTTCGGGGCGTCGTTGTTGGGCAGGTTCGTCATCGAGATCGCGGAGTTGGCGGCGTGCAGCTTACGCCCCTGCGCGGCGAACTCCTCCCAGGTCTCGGGAACGCGCAGACCGTAGTGGTCGAAGACGTCCTTGCGGTAGAGCGTGCCCAGCGGACCGCTGTCCTGCGGAATCGCGTAGACCTTGTCGCCGGTGGACACCTGCTTCCACGTCCAGTCGACGAAGTCGTCCTTGAGGTCACCCGCGCCGTACGGTGCCAGGTCCAGCAGGTCCTTCGTGATCACGAACGCGCTCAGGGTGTCGAGCCCGATCTGGACCACGTCGGGCGCTCCCGTGCCCGCCTTGAGCGCTGTCCTGAGCTTCTTGTACTCATCGGCGCTCTGGCCGGCGTTGACGATCTTCACCTTGATGTTGGGGTACTTCGCCTCGAACATCGCTACTTGCTTCTTCAGATCGACCCAGGTCCAGAAGGTGATCTCGGTCGGCTTCTTCAGCGCGGCCGCCATGCTCGCCGACGACATGGGCTTGACGGACTTGTCGGACGAGCTGCCGGAGCCGGAACAGGCGGTCAGCGCGGTTCCCGCTGTGGCCATCGCGCTCGTGGCGAGGAAGGAGCGGCGACTCCATGCTCTCGAAGTGTTCTTCGGCTGACTGGTCATGACTGGCGCTCTCCCTCTTCCGGGCGATCTGACGCCCAGGTGCTGTCGAACATCGACCGCGTCGGACACTGCATGTCGGCATGCAGCGGCTGCGTCGCCCGGTCTGGGACGCATGGGTTCACATCACGCCGCCACCGAGGCATCGGCGGACGGCGACCCTGGTTCCGAAGGTCACTCAAGCCGGTTCCTCGGCCTGGGTGACACTCACCGTGGGATTCGGAACCGTCACCTGGCCCGTATCGCCGGGTCACGGGACCGGGCGCGACGGCGACCGCTCTGCGATCCCCGTCCGCGCTTTGACTACGAAGTCAAGCGGTACCTTGAATCGTCGGACGTACTGAAGTCAAGAGGGACGTCGTGCCTGTTTTTCCGGCTTTGGATGACGGACGGGTTACGTCGGACGGGCGGCGATCTGAGTTCTTCCCATTCCGCGGTTGACTACGTAGTCTGAGCGCGTTCAGCTGCCCGGTGCGAAGTCGCCGCCGGGCGGGGCGAGATGTGAAGGGATCGGTGAGCCGTGGTACCCACCGGCGGGGACAGGGGCGTTCCTCGGCCTGCGAGCACCGACGTGGCACGCCTGGCGGGTGTGTCACAGAAGACCGTGTCGCGTGTGATGAGGGGCGAGCCGCATGTCCGCCCCGAGGTGCGGGAGAAGGTGCTTCTCGCGGCGCAGCAGTTGCGTTACCGTCCCAACGCGGCGGCTCGCAGCCTCACCTCCGGCCGCACAGGCCGGATCGGTGTCGTCGCGCTCGACGCCCGGTTGTACGGACCGTCGACCCTGCTCGTCGCGGCGGAAGCGGCAGCGCGCCGACTGGGTTACGCGACGATCGCGGCACACACGGGCGAGGACGACACCCACGCTCTCGCCGGCCCGATCGAGCGACTCCTGGAGCAGGGCGTCGACGGCATCATCCTGCCCGAGGACATCGATGAGGGGCCCATCGCGGTGACCATCGACGTGCCGGTGCTGACCATGGGACGGTTCCACAGCGTCTCCGCCCCTCGCCGCATAGAGGCGGCTGAGCGTGCCGACCGCAGCGGTTATGTGGCGACCCGTCACCTCATCGACCTCGGCCACACCGAGATCCGCCACCTCTCCGGGCCCGACCGCTGGTGGGCGGCACGGGACCGTGCCGACGGCTGGCGCTCCGCGCTGACCGACGCCGGCCTGCCGGTGGTCGAGCCCATCGAGGGGGGCTGGACCTGCGAGGGCGGCTACGAGGCGGGGCTCCGTCTCGCGGAGGACGCGGCGATGACCGCTGTGTTCGTCGCCAACGACGAGATGGCGATCGGTCTGATCCGAGCCCTGCACGAGAACGGCCTTCGCGTGCCCGACGACGTCAGCGTCGTGGCCATGGACGACATCCCCGCGGCCCGCTTCCTCAACCCCGCTCTCACCACCATCGTCCACGACCTGGACGCCATGGCGGCCGAAGGCGTCGCACTCCTGGTCGAGGAGATCGCCGCACCCACCGCCACCGGCCGCCGGATGCATCTCGGTGAACCGGTCCTCGCAGTCCGCGAGTCGACCGCACCGCCCCGGCGCGCAGCGACCACACACAGTCAGGAGTCTTCGTGACGAGCACGTCGCGCCTGCCCCGCCGCGTCCTCTTCGGAGCGGCCTACTACGCCGAGTACCAGCGTGGCGAGCGTGTCACCGAGGACTTCGACCGGATGGCCGCGGCCGGATTCAGCGTCATCCGCGTCGGTGAATCCGTGTGGTCGACCTGGGAACCCGAGGACGGCCGCTTCGACGTCGACTGGCTGCAGCCGGTCCTCGACCACGCTCACGCCCGCGGCATCCACGTCATCCTCGGAACCCCCACCTACGCGGTTCCGCCGTGGCTCGCGCGCAAGTACCCCGAGATCGCGGGCGAGACCGCCGGCGGCGAACGCGTCGGCTGGGGCGCACGCCAGGAAGCCGACTTCACCCACGCCGCCTTCCGCTTCCACGCCGAGCGCGTCATCCGCGTCATCATGGACCGCTACGCCGCCCATCCCGCGGTCATCGGCGTCCAGGTGGACAACGAACCGGGGTTCCACCTGCTGCACAACCACGGTGTCTTCCAGCGCTTCGTCGACCACCTGCGCCACCGTTACCGGGACGTCGAGACCCTCAACAAGGAGTGGGGTCTCGTCTACTGGTCGCACCGCCTGTCCGACTGGTCCGACCTGTGGAGACCGGACGGCAACGCGCAACCGCAGTACGACCTGGCCTGGCGCCGGTTCCAGGCCGAGCAGACGGCCGAGTTCATCCGCTGGCAGGCCGACATCGTGCGCGGCTACACCGAGCCCGGCCAGTTCGTCACGACCTGTATCGCCTATCAACTCCCCGCCATGGATGACGAGTTGACGTCCCGCGAACTCGACATCACCTCCGGCAACGCCTACTACGGCATGCAGGACGCGCTGCTGCTCCCGCAACCGCACCCCACTGAGCGGCACTGGTTCACCACCGGCGTGCCCGCCCTGCACCTGACGGCGGACCGCATGTACGCCTCCCGGCAGGCGCCCTTCCTGGTCACCGAGACGGTCGCCCTGTCGGTGAACGACTCCGGGCACATCAAGCCCGCCTACGACGGGCAGTGGCGCCAGGCCGCCTGGGCCCTGGTGGCACGCGGCGCCACGATGATCGAGTACTGGCAGTGGAACACCCTGCGCTTCGGCGCCGAGACGTACTGGGGCGGCGTCCTTCCGCACAGCGAGGTCCCCGGCCGCGCCTACCGCGAGATAGCCGCGCTGGGAGCCGAGTTCGAGGCCGCCGGCGAGACGGTGGCCGACCTGACGCCGCACAGCGACGTCGTCCTCCTGTACTCCACTGCCAGCAAGTGGCTGATGGAGAAGCAGCCGCCGCTGGCCGACGCCCACGGAGCCCCCGACCGGCACGCCTACCGGGAGATCTTCGACGCCTTCTACCGGGGTGCCTTCGACGCCCGGCTGCAGGCCCGGCTGGTCCACGACCACCAGATCCTCCACGGAGCGCCGGGTCAGGAGCACCCGGATCCCGCGCGGTTCGCGGCACAGCACCCGTTGCTCGTCGCCGCGGGGGCGCAGGTGACCGAGCGGCCTCTGCTCGACTGGCTCACCGCCTACGCCGCGGCGGGTGGACACCTCGTCCTGGGACCGCGTACCGGCTACACCGACGAGGAGGGCCGGGCCCGGGCGGAGGTCGCGCCCCCGGTCCTGTCCGGACCCGCGGGTGCGGTCTACGGCGAATACAGCAACCTCGATGGTGACGTCCCGCTGACCGCCGTGCCGGACAGCGGACTGCGACTGACAAAGGACGCCACTGCCACCCGTTGGGCCGACGGCCTGTTGGCCACCGACGCACAGGTCCTGGCCGGCTACCAGCACCCGCACTTCGGGCAGTTCGCGGCCGCGACGACCCGGCCCCACGGCGAGGGACGCATCACGTGCGTGGGCACCCTGCCCAACCCCTCCTTCGCCAGGGCCCTCTTCGAGTGGGCGCGCCCCACAGCCGCGCTCTGGGGCGAACTTCCGCAGAGCGTCACGGTCAACAGCGCGACGAACAAGGGCGGTCGGCGCGTGCACGTCCTGCACAACTGGGCGTGGAAACCCCAGACGGTCACCGCGCCCGTCGACCTGGAAGACGTACTGGCCGCCCGCAAGTTCCGCGCGGGGGACGCCATCGAGCTGGGCCCGTGGGACGTCGTTGTCACGGTCGAGCTGGTGACGGCATGACCGGCCGGCCCAACCCCCTGATCCCGGGCTTCAACCCCGACCCGAGTGTCATCCTCGTCGACGGCGTCTACTACCTGGTGACCTCGACTTTCGAGTACCTTCCCGGCCTGCCGGTGTACCGCAGTACCGATCTCGTGACATGGGAACACATCGGCAATGTCGCCGAGCGCCCGGAGCAGGTCGTCGTCGGCTCGGTCGTCACCGGCGCCGGCGTGTTCGCGCCCACCATCCGCTACCACGACGGGGTCTTCCACGTCATCGTCACAGTGGTCGGCAGCCCCCGGGGCTGCGTGGTGTTCACCGCCACCGACCCCGCCGGCCCGTGGAGCGAAGGACTGACCATCACCGGCGTCGACGGCATCGACCCGGACCTCGCCTGGGACGACGACGGCACCGCCTACGTCACCTACTCCGGACTACGGCTGTCGGGGGAGGAGGCGGGACGCCACCACGGCATCGAGCAGGTCCGGGTCGACCTGGCCACGGGCCGGGCCCTCGAAGCTCCCCGCTCGCTCTGGTCCGGGACCGGGTTGCGGTTCCCCGAGGCCCCCCACCTGTACCGGCACGGCGACCACTGGTACCTGGTGATCGCCGAGGGCGGCACGGAACGCGCTCACGCGGTGAGCATCGCGCGCGGCGCGTCCCCCGCCGGCCCGTTCACCGGGTACCCGGCCAATCCGCTGCTGACGGCGAGCGGACACTCATGGCCGATCCAGAACACCGGTCATGCCGATCTGGTGGAAACCCCCGACGGTGGCTGGGCGCTGGTGCTGCTGGGCGTGCGTCCGGTCGGTGCGGCGGAGGCATTCTCTCCGCTGGGCCGGGAGACGTTCATCACCGATGTGGTCTGGGCCGACGACGGCTGGCCGACTGTCGCTCCCGTCGAACTCGCTCCGCGTCCGGGCACCGAGCACGTCGTGTTCACGTTCAAGGACGAGACCGCCCTCGACGATCCCGGCTGGCTGGCCGTCCGCACCACACCCCGCGCCGTGGCCCGTGTCGCCGATGAGCACCTGGAACTGCGTGGGCAGCAGGCCGGCCTCGGCGATCCGCAGCCGGTCTTCGTCGGCCGTCGTCAGCGCCACCTGAACGCCGTGGTGACGACCACGGTGGACGCCTCCGACGGCGTGGGAGGTCTGGCCGTGCGCTACGACGAGCGGCATCACTTCGGCCTGGAGGCGAGGACGGAGGACCACATCACGGTCGTGACCGCCTGGGCCGCGCTTGCCGGTCTGCGACAGGAGTGGCGTACGACGTTCCGCACCGGTCCGGTCGAATTGGGCCTCGAACTGCGAACGCCGCCGGAGGAGGCCACGGCCGTGGGCGGGGACCTGGTCCGGTTGCTGGCCAACGGGACACCGCTCGCGGAGCTGGACGGGCGGTACTGGACGGCGGAGACCTGCGCGTCGTTCACCGGCCGGGTCATCGGGCTCCATACGAGCGAGGGAGTGGTGCGTTTCGCGGAGTTCCGCTACGCCGGCTGGGACATCGCGCCCGACCCGGAATGATCAAGCCTGGGTCCGCCGACCGCTCGTGCCACGTCGCCGCCCGCGCGCGTGGACGCGGGGCGCGGTCGGCGCCCGTGACGTGCCCTGGCACGCAGGCACCTCCCCGTCATGCAGCAACGATTGGACAACCCCGTTGAAAGACCACTACATCGACGCGGTCACGGGTCAGCTCGTCGTGGACGGCGATCCCTTCCTGATACGCGGCATCGAACTTCACAACTCCACGTCGTCCAGCGCGGAGTACCTCCAGCCGCTGTGGGAGCGATTCGCCGGTGCGGGGGTGAACACCGTGCTGGCCCCGGTGAGCTGGGAACTCGTGGAGCCACGCGAGGGAGAGTTCGACTTCGGCCTGGTCGACGCCATGCTCACCGGCGCACGCGAGCACGGGCTCAAGCTGGTGCTTCTCTGGTTCGGGAGCTGGAAGAACGGCTCCTCGAGCTACACGCCGGTCTGGGTGAAGCGCAACCCGTACCGCTTTCCCCTGCAGTTCGACGCGGCCGGCATCCCGCTGGACAACCTCAGCCCGTTCTCCGCGGCCAACCGCGACGCGGACGCCGCCGCGTTCGCCGCCTTCATGGAGCACCTCGCACGGGTCGACGGCCGCGAGAAGACCGTGATCATGGTGCAGGTCGAGAACGAGGTCGGCCTTCTCGGCGCCGCCCGCTCCCACGGAGCGGACGCGGCCGCCGCCTGGGAGGCTCCCGTACCGGCCCCCCTTGTGGACGCCCTGCGCTCTGGAGCATCGCCGCACGTCCGGGCCCCTCTCGAACCCTCCGCCCCGACATGGGGCGCCTTGACCGGCGACGCCGACCGCACGGCCGAGCTGTTCATGGCCTGGCACTACGCGACCTACATCCAGCACGTCGCCGCCGCCGGCCGGGCGCACCACGACATCCCATTGTTCGTCAACGCGTGGCTCGACTCGATCGTGCCGGACGAGTCCTCGCGTGCGGACGTCGTGTTCGCCGGCGGGCAGGCACCCGGTGTGTTCCCCAGCGGGGGACCGCTTCCGCACGTCAGCGCGGTCTGGAAGCTGGCGGCCCCCGCGATCGCTTTCCTCGCGCCGGATGTGTACTTCGGTGACTTCGAGATTCCGTTCAAGAACTACGCGGACACCAACACCGCGTTGTTCGTGCCCGAGATGCGTGCTGACGCACACGGCGTCTCGCACAGCTTTCTCGCCATCGGAAAGTACGGTGCCATCGGAGTCGCGCCGTTCGGCTTCGACTCCCTGGGTGTTGACGAGGCCCGCGACCTGCGCCGCACCTACGCTCAGCTCGCGGCACTGGAGACTGAGATTCTCAGGGCCCAGACCCAGGACCGTGTGTGCGGCTTCCGAGTCCGGGCCGGTGAGGAGGAGCCGATCACCTTCGGCCGGTACGAGTTCGTGATCAAGGCTCACAAGGAGCGGGGAGAGGGCGAGCCCCTCGGCTACGGGCTCCTGCTGTGGAGCGGCGAAGACACGTTCATCGCGGCCGGCCACAACTTCACGGTGGACCTTCGTCCGAACGGCGACCGGCCTGTGGCCGTCCTGCAGGCGGACGAGCTTGTCGCCAAGGACGGTGAACTCGTGCCGCAGAGAAGGCTGAACGGCGATGAGACCGCCGCCGGCACCAGGATCAGGATCGGGGAGAACCCGGACCGCGTGCACGGCTTCATGCCTGCCTCGGGTTCACTGTCCGGTGTCGTGCGCTTCTCGCTGTACTCCCGTGAGAGGAGCCATGGATCCGCCGGCCTGGCTGGGCAGCGGCCGGTGGTGGTGGACCGCGGCTGATTCAGGTCCTGCTCGGGTTCCTCCTGCGCCGGGACCAGCGTCTCGGGCTCTCGTCTCACGATGGAGCAGTGACGGCTTGACGGAGGGCTTGCGGCCCCCGGGATGGCGGGGCGCCCACCACTGCCGCGGCGTACGACGGTGAAGACGCGGCCGGGCGCCGTCAGCTCATCGCGCGGATGGAACAGGCCGGGACCGCCGTCCGGCTGGGCAACATCTGGGGCTTTTCTTTGGTTCGTCAGGGTCTGACCAGAGGAAGATGCACGGATCGTGCCGGACGAGTAGGCCCTGTCCGCCGGATCATGTCCGGTCCGGTACGCGGACGATCAAGTCGTCTGGGAACGTGCAGGCGGGCTATGGCGGTGGTGAGGGCGCACGCGAGGCGGGCCCCTTGTCGCGGGCTCCGGTGGCCCGGGGTATCAGGGTGGTGAAGAGCCGCTGCCAGGTGCCGCCGACGGCCCGCATGCGCTCGAACGCCACCTCACCGACCATGACGGCTCCCTGTGATCGCGGACAGAGCCCCGCTCAGACCGCCCGAGCCGGTGAAGGGGTTGGAGGGGGCGGTTGTGAAGCTGGTGGTGCCGTGGTGGTGCTGCCGGTTTGAACAGTGTCAGAGCCAATGGCGCCGGTGGGCTGTCAGCCTCCTCGACACAGGGTGTGATGAGATGAGGTCATGAACGCGGTTACCACCTGGTCTCTCGAACAGACGTCTGCTGCTGATCTGATTTCCGTTCGCGTGCCGGAGGCCGCGACCTCAGGTGATCTGTCGATTGTCCGGGTGGAGATTCCTTCGCCCGAGCTGAACTGCTTGCTTTACGCCGTGGTGGGTGCAGGCTTCGACTGGAGCGAGCGCCGCGAGTGGACGCCGGGGCAGTGGCTGGCGTTCGTCTCCAAGCCGGGAGTGGAGACGTGGCTGGTGTACGAGCGGGGCACGCCGGCGGGATACATCGAGCTGGACCCACAGCCGGATGGCGCGGTGGAGATCACGCAATTCGGGCTGCTTCCGGCGTTCCAGGGGCGAGGGATCGGCGGTTATCTGCTGTCGTACGGGACGGCGCGGGCGTGGGACCTTGCGAAGCGGTGGGAGCACCGGGAGCCCACGAAGCGCGTGTGGTTGCATACGTGCAGCAAGGACAGCCCGCATGCGCTCGGCAACTACGAGCGGCGGGGCTTTCGGGTCTTTGACACGAAGACGGAGCAGGCAGAGTGACCTGAGCCAGAGCGTCTTGCACGAACCCCGTCAGAACTCCGGTCTCGAACTACCGGCCCGACCAGGGGTGGCTACCGGACGGTGCGGTAGGCGTTGTCGATGGTGCCGGTGTACGTGTTGCCCGCGGTGTCGGCCAGGGCCGCCCTGAAGGAGACCGTGCCCGGCCTCGCCGGGTGGGTGAGGGTGATGGACCGCTGGCCCGACGCGTCGGTGCGGACGGCGACCGTACGCCAGGTGCGGCCCCCGTCACAGGAGACCTGTAAGGCCAGGGACTTCAGGTGCCCCCGGGCGGCCGCGGGCCCCTGCACCACGACCGGCACCGTGGTGCGACGCCCCGCTTGGGCGGTGCCGGTCAGTGTCAGCGCCGGTGTGAAGCGGACCGCGGACAGCGGCAGGGCCTGTGCCGGGCCGTCGGGGTCGACGTACGCCGAGGTGAAGGTCCAGGTCGCGGTGACCCGGTCGCTGACCGAGTAGGTGCTCAGGCTGCGCCGTGACTGCATGGCCAGCGTGTACTTGGTCTTCTCCGCGGGCAGCCCGCTCAGCACACCCGTGAAGCAGGGGTCCACGGTGGTGCTGAGGTATGTCGTGCGGCCGGCCTTGAGCACGGTCTTCTCACTGGCCGCGACGTCGAAGACGTAATGGCCGTCGGAGAGCAGCGAGTTGCACAGGGCGTACGTGTTGCCCAGTCGTTTTCCGCCGATCCAGTTCGGTCCGTCCGCGACAGCGAAACCGAACACCGGCTTGTTGTATGTCTCGTGGTAGGTCCGGCCCGCTGCGTAGCGCGTGGCGGCGACGGGGGTGATCTCGCGGTACGGCGAGGGCTCGCTGACGCGGTAGATGCGTTGGCCGAGGCTCCAGCGCAGGCCCTGGTCCGTCGAGACGTAGGTCACGGCGCGAGCGGTCGGGACGGGCCTGGTGTACCCCAGAGTGCCGGGGCCGGCTTGGGTCAGCTGAGGGAAGCCGGGGGTTTCCCTCTGGCCGGACGGTTCGGCCTTTCCGTTCTTGACGTCGGAGCCGATGGCCGTCTCGATTCTGGCCATCGACGACTGCCGGACCGTCCGGGTGAGTCCGGTGCAGAAGGATCCCTTGCGAGTGACCACGATGTCGTACTGCGGCTCGGCGCCTCCGCCGGCCGACCAGACACCGCTGTACTGGGCCGCAAACTCGTCCGCCGGAGCGCTCGGCCCGACCTGGGCCGTGGTGATGCCGCCGTCCACGGCCACGGCGATGCCGAAGCCGCTCCCGTTGGCGGCGTACTTCACGATCGGATTGCGTGGGGCGGCCCCGGGAACCGGCGCGGTGACCGTGGCGCCCTTGGCCTTGCGGACGTCGAAGACGAGGGTGGTGTCCTTGGTGAGCGACAGGCCGGGGGAGACGAGCATCGAGCTTCTGTCGGCCTCGGTGATCCAGTTGTCCACCACATAGCGGCCCTTGGGCACTCGAATCGTCACCTGGTAGTCGCCGTCGGTGTCTCGGTCGAAGGGGTACCAGTACTTGCTGCTGCTCATCGAGTTCAGGGAACTGGTGGCGTATTCCGGCTTCCCGCCGTTCTTGCCGATGGTCTTTATGGTCAGGTTGTACGACTCGACCTCGCGGGTGACGAGCCCGGGGGTGCGGACCACGTTCTTGCCGTCGTCGGAAGTGGCGGTGACCGCGCCGGAGTAGACGCCGTCCGTGGTGCGCTTGCGGGTGTCGGCGGTGACGGTGGCGGTGGCGGTGCCGCCTGCCGGGACGGTCAGGTCGGACGGGGTCACCGTGAACACGCCGGGGGCGCCTTCGGTCGTGAGGTGGAGGGTGACGGGTGCGCTGCCGCTGTTGCGGTAGGTGAGGGTCTTCGTCACCGGAGTGTCGTCGTGCGGCCATTCCTGGGTGCCGAAGGCGTGCCGGTGTGGGCAAGGGGCAGTGGGGACGGCGCTGCCCGAGCCGGATCGTGATCCAGAACATGCTCCGGCAACCGGCCTGTGTCGGGGTGTCCGTCTATGGTCGAAGCCACACCGACCTGCGCCGCCGCCTGGCGGGTCGGCCGTTCACCGGCCGCGTCCGCCGCCCACGCGGGAAACGGCTGGTCTCCTTGACCGAAGTACTGCCTGCCTCTGTCGACACCGGCCGGCACCAACGCAACCCGGCCAGGATCGAGGCGAACCGGGCACGCTCGTTGAGTAGGGGCGCGTTGCTCGACGCGCCGGCTCTGCTGGACGGAGTGATCTGGTGCGGACGCTGCGGCACCCGCATGACCGCGCACTCCCGGGACAGAGGCGTCCACGCCCGCAGCGTGGTCGGCGTCGCAGTGCTCCCGCTGCACGCCCCCGTCGAGGTCGAGATCCAGGTCGAGCTGTCCGACCGGGACGGCGAGCCCTGCCCACGAGCCTCATGGCCGACCCATGTCTCCATGGACTGTCTCGCGACGCCCTCGACGTGGGCCGGCCGGACGCGGCCGTCCGAGCAGGATCGGGCCGCCGGATTCCCGCTTCCCGACGTCTGTCAGCCGACCTGAGCCGGTGTCTCCGGAGCCTCCGCGATGGTGATGGCGGGGAGGACGAGCCGTGCGCCGGTGAGGCCTCCGACGCCGAGGCTCTGCGTGCTCGGGATCCGCTTCGTCGTGAGCCACGGGTTGCCGTCGGTGCCCGGGTGCACGGCGGAGTGGGGGAAGTCGCTCGACTGGATCTGCAGCTGGAGGCAGTGGCCCCTGCGGAGCCGGTAGGCGTTGTCGTCCAGGGCAAGGGTCAAGGAGCCGCCCGCTCGCTCGGACAGGACTGCGCGGCCCCATGAGATCGGGCGGGTGGTGCCGTCGGGGTGCACGTCCTGCAGCTTCGCGAAGACATGCGTCGAAGGGGCCGAGAACGTGACGCGTCCCGTGAGGACCGGCTGTCCGGCGAAGTCGACGTGCTCGGTCAACGGTTCGGTGCGGAAGGTCAGCACGTCGCGCCGGTCCGCCAGGTCGCGCTCGTCGGGACAGTCGGCGAGCAGGTACCAGATCGCCTCGATGTCGGTGCTCGACGGGACGGGGTGCTCGGGGTCGTGCGTCCACGCCAGGGACGTCGCGTTCTCGTCCGGCTCAGGGTTCAGGGCGTACGTCCCCGAGCCGTGGGCGGAGAGGTGGAAGGTGAGCGGTCGGCTGGGCGGCGGGTATTCCTGGGAGGACTGCCAGCCGACGTGTCCGACGTGCCACCGGGCACGGGGACGGGGGGCTGTCGGCCGCAGCCCGTCGAGGTGCTCGTCGAAGAAGTCCGCCACTTCGCCGCACTCGGTCTCGATCTTCTCGGCGAGCGTGGATTCGCTGAGGTACGGGTTGCGCTCGTCGCCGGCTCCGACGTCCTGAAGCAGGTAACCGGAGTGGTCGGCCGAACCGGCCCGGAGGAAGTGCAGGTCGCGCTGGCCGGCCAGGGAGCGGAAGTGCCGCCAGTCACGCAGGCCGAGGGGGGCGAGGCCCGGGTCGTACCAGTTCTGCCAGTGCAGGACCGGAATCGACGTGGTGTGATACGGGTGCCGGTCACCGTAGGGGTTGTACCATCCCTGGTCCGCGGAGCGCCCGAGCATGTCCGTGGCCGCCCGGCACTCGCCTATCCGCGTGCGGGCCGCGGCGACGATGTTCTCGACGGAGTCGGCGCTCCAGTCGATCTCGGCGAGGTAGCCGTTGCGGTCGGTCCAGATCTGCAGGAGGTCGTTGAGTCCTGCGATATAGGGGACCTGCTGGCTCCACTGTGCTCCCACGTGGCCGGCGCCCATGTCGATGCCCGTGACCATCGGGACCGCCGCTCTGATGGCCGGGTGGCCGCTGGCCACGGCGGCCCAGGTGGTGAAGCCGTAGTACGACTGGCCGGTCACGCCGATCCGGCCGTTGGACCAGGGCTGTCGGGTGATCCACTCAGCCGTGTCGTAGCCGTCGGCGACATCGTAGGCGTAGGGGAGGGTCTCCCCTCCCGACCGGAACTTGCCCCGGACGTCCTGGGCCACGAAGACATAGCCGCGGGAGCGGTAGTACTCGGCCTCGAAGGTCAGGGCGGTGTACCGGCTCGACTTGTCGTAGCAGGTCCGCACGAGAACGGCGGAGTGGGTGCTGACCTCGTCCGGCAGGTAGACGTCCGTGGCCAGTTCCACTCCGTCGCGCATGGCGACCATGTGTTCCCGAGCGTGTTGCGACGGCGGCTCCGACGTCATGGTCTCGACGATGGTGAAGCTCATGGCATGCCTCCGAGATATGTTTCGGTTGTTGTATAACAGCTTCTGCGGGTTGTGTCAGGCGACGGTCGGGTGTGAAGGGCGGGGAGGTCCCAGGTGCCGCGGTACGTTGATCCGGAGGAGCGAGTTCGCGACATCGTCGTGGCCTCGCTCGAGGCTTTGAGCGAGGGAGGACTGCCCGAGCTGACGCTCAGGAAGATCGCGCAGCGGATGGGCGGGTCCAGCACGCTGATCACGCATTACTTCGCCAACCGCGAGGCCCTGCTCGACGCGGTACTGGAGTTTGTGCTGGCCGACGCGGACGCCGTCCTCGGCGAGTTGGAGAAGATCGCGGATCCCCGTGAACGGATGCGGTTCGCCCTCACATGGTTCCTGCCGGACACCGAGGACGCGTTGAGGCAGGAGCGCGCGCGGGTGGCGTTGCTGACGCACCAGGGTGCGGAACCGGTCATCCGGCGGCACCTGCAGCGCATGGAGCCGGCGATGCGAGCGGTTCTGGTGCGGGCCGTCGAGGAACTGGTCCCGGCGGACGAACTGGAAGGAACCGTCGACATGGTGCGCGTGTGGGTGTCCGGCATAGCCTTGTCCGTGGTCGAGCACCCGGAGATCTGGACCCCCGAGCGCCAGCTGGCCGCGCTGGAGCGATTTCTCAAGGTGTTGTCGTTCGTGGAACTGCCGGCCGGCTGAGGTCGGGACGCGGGTCCGCGGACCGACCGGTGTCCTCCGGCCGGTCCGCTGCCGTGCTTCAGGAGGCGCGCAGGTCCACGACGCGGTCACTGTGCGGCTCGGCACGGAGTTCCGCCTTCGCGATCTTGCCGCTGGCGGTGTAGGGGAGGCTGTCGCGGAACTCGACGTAGCGGGGGACCTTGAAGCGGGCGAGTCCCTGAAGGCACCACGCCTCGATCTCCTGCGCGGTCAGGCTCGCGCCCGGCTTGAGCACGACGACCGCCTTGACCTCCTCGTCGCGCTGGGGGTCGGGGACCGGTATGACGCCGACGTCGTCCACCTCGGGCAGGGCCATGATCTGCAGCTCGACCTCGGCGGCGGCGATGTTCTCGCCGCTGCGGCGGATGACGTCGCGCAGGCGGCCCTCGTAGTAGTGCTGCCCGTCGGCGTCCTTGCGGACGATGTCCCCGGTGCGGAACCAGCCGCCGGGCAGGAAGAGTTCGGCGTTCGCTTCGGGGCGGTTGTGGTAGCCGAGCATCATGCCGGGGCCTCGCAGGCACAGTTCGCCGGAGTGGCCCGGCTCGACCTCGCCGCCGCTCTGGTCGATGACCTTCGATTCGCGCTGGGGGAAGCACCAGCCCATGGAACCGGTGCCGACCGTGTCGGTGCGGTCGTAGGGGACGTAGGTGCCGTTGCCGACCTCCGTGCTGGCGTACACCTCGCGCGCCCGCAGGCCGAAGCGCTGTTCCAGGGGTTCGTGCAAGGAGGGTGGCAGGGCCGAGACCGGTGCCCTTTTCAGGGCGAGCTGCCCGTCGGCCTCGCTCTCCGGGAAGTCGAGCATGCCCTCGTCGATCCACGCCATGTCGATCCGGTGGTCGACGAGCCAGTTCATGAACTTGCGCCGGCTCAGCCCCGCGGTGACGTACAGGCCCCCTCCACCGGCCAGTGCCATCATCAGATAGGCCTGGTTCTGCATGTAGTAGAAGGGGTGGTCCGCCAGGATGCGCCGCGCGTCCCCGAGGGCCGAGCCGTAGACGCCGATCTGGATCCAGTAGGTGTGGGTGAGCAGACACCCCTTGGGCAGTCCGGTCGTACCGGAGGTGAACTGGATGTTGACCACTTCACCGGGATCGGCCCGGTGGGTGCGTGGCGCCGCGTCCTGCGCGATCAGCGCGGCGAAGTCGTGCACGCCCGCGACCGGTTCGCCCACGGCGATGATCCGTTCGCTCGGGACCGGACCGACGCGGTCGTCGGCGAGTGCGCCGCTGACGACGTCATCGGCGGCGACGAGCCACCGGGCGTCCGCGTCGCTCAGGACGAAGTCGATCTCCCGGGGGGTGTACTTCGGGTTCATCGGCACGGCGACCGCGCCGGCTTCGATGACCGCGAGCCAGGTCAGCGGAAACTCGACCTGGTTGCGCAGCATGATGCCGACCTTCTGGCCGGGTGTGACGCCCAGGCGTTCGAGGCCGGTGCGCACCCGGCTGATCCGCTCGCGCAGCTCGGCCCACGTCAGGGTGGGGCCGCCGCCCTCGAGGTGGGTGAGGGCGACGTTGTCCGGCCACTGCTGGGCCGCGTAGTCCAGTGCCTCGGGGATGTTCTTGCCGAGGAGGTACTGCTGGTGCTCGTTCAGTTCCATGCTTTCGGCCTCTCTACGGCGGTTCAGACGGTGGACCACAGGGCACGCAGCGTCGCGACGAATCCCGGCCGCTCCCGGCCCCGGACCTCCGCACGCAGGTCGGTGACGACGAGGTGGCCCTGTTCCCCGCGGTCGATGACCTCGCGGACGTGACCGTGGATGCGGAACGGGTCGGTGGTGCGGATCACCGAGACGAAGCGGACGTTGTCCAGTCCGTAGTTCCAGGCGATCCACGGGCCTTCGGACCACACGGAGTGGTTGCACAGCACGTCCAGCAGGCTGAGCAGGTGGAAGCCCTCCACCAGGTCCTCGCCGTACCCGTCCTCGCCTTCGTAGGCGTGCGGGTACTGGTCGTGGTACGACGCCTTCTCGAAGTCCTTCGCGCGGTCGTCGTCGACGACGAACCAGGGCGTGGTGAACGTTCCGTCCAGCAAGGCCGGTGCTTGGGAGGGGTGGGGCACGGTGAGTGTCGTGGCTCCCTCGGTGGAGAGGATGCCCATGGTCGGCTCCTTTGTGTAGCGGCTGCTTTACTACGAGGGCATGTGTCCGCCCGGACCTTGGCGGACGGCGGGTCAGGCGCGTCGGCGCCGGGGCTGCCAGCCAGGCCTGGGCACCGCGTCGAGCAGTTCCTGTGTGTAGGGGGCCCGGGGGTGGTCCAGTACCTCGGCGGTGCGGCCCTCCTCCACGACGCAGCCGTGCTGCATGACCAGGCAGTGGTCCGTGACCTGGCGTACCACGGCCAGGTCGTGCGAGACGAACAGGAAGGCCACCGTGGTGCGTTCACGGATGTCGGAGAGCAGGTTCAGCACCTGCGCCTGCACACTGACGTCGAGGGCGGCGACGGCCTCGTCGAGGATGAGGATCTCCGGTTCCAGTGCCAGCGCCCGGGCGATGGCCACGCGTTGCCGCTGCCCGCCGGACAGGTCGCGGGGGAGCCGGGCCGCGTGCTGTTCGTCGAGCCCGACCTCGGCCAGCAGGCCCGTCGCCCGTTCCAGGGCCGCGGCGCGTCCCAGCCCGATGCGTACGCGCAGGAGTTCCGTCAGACCGGCGCCGATGCGCTGGCGCGGATCCAGGGAGGCGAAGGGGTCCTGGAAGACCATCTGCACGGGGCGGGCCGACCGCTTCCCGCTCCCGGTGACTGTGACCGTTCCGCTGGTGGCCCGCTCCAGTCCGGCGACGATGCGCGCGACGGTGGTCTTGCCCGAGCCGGACTCACCGACGACCGCCAGTGACCCACCGCGTTCCAGGGCGAAGCCGACGTCGTCGACGGCGATGACCGCCTTGCCGTCACGGGAGCGGGTGGGGAACTCCTTGCGCAGGTGCTCCACGATGAGCGCGGGGCCGGTGTCCCGAGCCAGGATCGCTGCCTCGGTCATGAGTGCACCGCCTGGGGAAGTTCCGCGCTGATCTGTTCCACTCGATGGCAGGCGACCAACCGGTCCTCCACGGTGCGCAGTCGGGGCCGGTCCTGCCGGCATTCCTCGGTGGCGAAACGGCAGCGCGCGGCGAACGCGCAGCCCGGTCCCGCCTCGTACGCCGAGATCGGCCGGCCCGGGATCGGCTGCAGCCGGGTGACCGCCGTCGTGCTGGGGCGGCAGGCGAGCAGCCCCGCGGTGTACGGGTGCAGGGGACGGGAGTGGACCTCCGTCGTGGCTCCGCGCTCGACGACTGTCCCGGCGTACATGACGGCCAGGGAATCGGTCACGGCGGCGGCCAGGTCCAGGTCGTGCGAGATGAACAGCAGACCGAGGTTCCGCTCCCGGATCTGCTCCTGCAGGATCGCCATCACCTCCGACTGCACTGTCACGTCCAGAGCCGTGGTGGGCTCGTCCGCGAAGACCAGCTTGGGGGAGGGCAGCAGCGCCGCCACGATCATCATGCGCTGCAGCAGACCGCCGGAGAGCTGGTGCGGGTACTGCGTCAGGCGGTGTTCCGGATCGGTGATGCCGATACTCGTCATGAGCTCGCAGGCACGCTGCCGGGCCTCCCGCGGGCCGAGCAGCCTGCCGGCCACGACGCCCTCGACGAGGAAGTCGCCGACGGTGCGCAGCGGGTTGGTGTGGGCGCGCGGGTCCTGGTGGATGAGCGCGACGTCGCGGGAGCGGTAGGCGGCGAGTTCGCGGCGTGAGAAGCCGAGTACCGACCGTCCTTCGAAGTCGATCCGCCCGGAGGTCTCGGCGTGCTGGGGAAGCAGCCGCATCGCGGACTTGACCAGCATCGACTTGCCCGAGCCGGACTCGCCGACGAGGCCCATGGTCTCGCCGGCCGCCACGGTCAGGTCCACGCCGCGGACCAGCGTGCGCTTGCTCCTGCGGTCCCCGGCCGTGATCCCGACATCCTGCATCCGAAGCAGTGGTGTGCTGGTCATCGGGTCCCTCCGAACCGCTGGGCGAGGCGCTCGCCGAGCACGTTGAACGCCACCACGGAGACGACGATGCACAGGCCCGCGGCCATGCTCTGCTGCACGGCGCCGTCCAGAACCTCGGATCGGCCGTCGGACACCATCACCCCCCATTCCGCCTCCGGCGGCTGGATGCCGAGCCCGAGGAACGAGACCGCCCCGAAGTCCATCAGAGCCGAGCCGAAACCGATGGTCGCCTGGGCCAGCACGATGGGCGCCACGTTGGGCAGCAGGTGCCGCACGCAGATCCGCCAGCTCGACAGCTCGGCCAGTTGAAGCGCCTCGATGTACGGCAGCTGCCGCTGCCGTATCGCGACGCTGCGCACCACCCGGGCCACGTACGGCGTGTAGACGATGGTCAGGGCCAGGACCGGTGCCCAGAAGCCGGCACCGAAGACGGCCGCGGCGACCACGGCCACCAGCACACCGGGAATCGCGAACAGCAAGGTCAGCGCCCGGTTCAGCAACCGGTCGACCCAGCCGCCGTGCCAGGCGGCGGCGAGCGCCAGCAACGTGCCGAGACCGGCGCTGCCGAGCACGATGATGCCGGGCCCCGCGAAGCTCAGCCGGGCTCCCGTCAGCGCCCGGGAGAAGATGTCACGGCCCAGTGAGTCGGTGCCGAACAGGTGCGCGCCGCTCGGGCCCTGACCGGCGGCGAGGACGTCGGTGGCCGCCGGGTCGTGGGGCGCGATCCACGGGCCGACCACCGCGAGGACCACCAGACAGGCGGCCACCGCGGCCGAGACGAGGAGCAGCGGGTCGCCGAGCCCTCTGCGCCCGGTGCTCCGCAGCCGGAGAGTGGCTGTGAGTGTGGCCATCGGTCAGCGTCCTTCCCTCAGCCGCGGATCCAGCAGGTGCTGACCGGCGTCCAGCAACGTGGTGACGACGACGAACACGGTGACGATCAACGCGCTGACCGCGGTCACCACCGGATAGTCCTTGGCGGAGACGCTCCTGATCAGCAGCGAGCCGATGCCGTCGATGCCGAAGGCGGGCTCCACCACCACCGTGCCGGCCACCAGACCGGCCACGGTGAGGCCGGACGCGGTCAGGACCGGCAGGGCCGCGTTGCGCAGGATGTGCCGCCGGAAGACCCAGGAGCGGGGCAGCCCGCGGCCGCGGCCGGTCACCACGTGCTCGGCCGCCGCCTCCTCGCCGATCGCGCTGGAGGTCAGCTGGATCAGATAGGCGGCGTATCCGATCGACAGGGCGACCGCGGGGAGGACGAGGTGCCACAGCCGGTCGGCGAGGCCGCTGCCCGCGCCGCCGGTCGGGAACCAGCCGAGGCTCACCGCGAACACACTGATCAGGAGGGTGGTGGCGACGAAGGCCGGCACGGCGATGCCCAGCCCGGACACGACGTTGACCAGCGGGCGCCACCGCGGGCTGGTCCCGCCGATCCCGCCGAGGAGCAGGCCCGCGACGAGGATGAGGACCGCTGACATGCCGACCAGCAGAAGCGTGCTGAGCAGCCGGGGCACGAGCAGATCCGAGACCGGCTGCCGGTAGGTCAGTGAGGTGCCGAGGTCCCCGTGCAGGGCACCGGTCAGCCAGTGCCAGTAGCGCTCCGGCAGCGGGTCGTCCAGGCCGAGCCTGGCCCGCATCGCCGCTCGCGCGGAGTCCGAGGCGTGCGGTCCCAGCAACTGGGCCACCGGGTCACCGGGGGACAGGGCGAGGACGGCGAAGAGGAGGAAGGTGGCGCACAGGACGGTGACGACCGGGCTGACCACGTACGTCACCGCGAGCGACAGGACGGGGTGACGCCACGAGACGCGGAGCCGGGCCGGCGGGCCGGCTGTGGAGGTGGACACGGACATCTCGTCGCTCCTACTTCTTCGGGGCGCCGACGTAGGCCAGCTGCGGCATGGACCAGTAGGCGAACGAGGTGATCGCGCCGGTCAGCCGGTCGCTGAGGAAGGTCGTGGTGTTCGTGGAGACGAGCGGGATCACCGTGTTCGCCTTCTCGTACAGGGCCTGCATCTCGACGACCGTCTTGGCCCGGCGCTCCCCGTCGAAGGTGCTGCGTGCCTCGTCGAAGAGCTTGGTGACCTGGGGGTTGTTGTAATCGGTGTAGTTGTAGGTCACCTTCGGCAGGTAGCTGAAGCCGATGGTCTCCAACGGGTCGGGCGCGGCGCTGAAGTTCGACGACAGCATCAGATCGACGCCCTTGCGCTTGGTGGCGTCGTAACCCGCCTGCGCGTAGACCAGTGGCTGCATGCTCTGGATCCTGATGGTGAGGCCTGCTTCCCGAGCCTGCTGCTGAAGCAACTGCGCAGTGCGCGACTGGGCGTCATCGCCCGCGGCGATCGCGAGCACGATCTGCCGGCCCTTGTAGGAGGACCCCTTGACCAGCTTCTTCGCCGCGTCCATGTCGTAGGACCGCGTGGTCTCGAAGGACCTGTACGCCTTCTCGTACACCGTACGCTGGGCGTTGGGCCAGGTCGCGGGGGTCGTCATGGTGTACAGCGGAGTGGCGGCCCCGTGGAACACCACCTTCGCGAGGGCGTCGCGGTCGATCATCCGTTCCAGGGCGGCTCGCAGGTCGCCGTCGGCCATCGGACCGTCCGGGCGGGCGACGTAGATGTTCATCGACTGCGGAGAGGGCCCGAAGACCAGGCGCCCCGCCTTGGACTTCGCCAGGGCCGGAACCGAGGAGGCGGACAGTTCGTAGGCGCCGTCGATCTCGCGGGCGTTCAGCGACTGGGCCAGGGCGGTGGCATCGGTGACGAACGTGAATCTGACCGACTGGGCGAACGGGCGCCGGGCACGGTTCCAGTAGGCGTCGTTGCGGCTCATCGTGATGCTGTCGCCGCTGAGCCACTTGTCGAGCTTGAACGGTCCGCTGCACATCAGACCGCCGGCCGGTGTGCCGAGCTTGGCACCGGCCTTCTCGACGAAGGCCTTCTTCATGACCACCATGTTGGCCAGTTCGCTGGTGAACATCTCGTCCGGCTGCTTGAACGTGATGGTGACCTGGTCGGCAGCCGTCGCCTTGATCGAGTCGACATCGGCGAAGAGATAGCTGGCGATCTTCGACGGATCGGAGGCCCATCGCAGGCTGTAGGCGACGTCCTCCGCGGTGACAGGCGATCCGTCCCAGAACTTGACGTTCGGGCGGACCGTGAGCACGAGCTTGGTCGGCGACTGCTGCTGGTAGCTCGCCAGATTGGGCTTGAGGTTGAACTTCGCGTCCAGGGTCAGCAGGGAGTCGCAGAGATCGCGCACCACCTGTCCGCTCTGTGTGGTCGCCGCGTTGGCGGGATCCAGCGTTTCCGGCTCGCCGCCGGTGAGGTTCCAGGTGATCTGGCCGACGTCTCCCTTGGCGGCGGGGAGTGAGGAGACCAGGTCGTCCGCGGAAACCGACTTCTGCCCGCCCGACGAGCCGCCGGAACACGCTGTGAGCGTGGACGCGGCCAGTACGAGGCTGAGCACCGCGGCCCTCGGGATGTGTCGTGTAGCCATCGGTACGCCCCTTCGTTGCAGCCTGCGGCCGCCTTCGAGCCAAGTTGACGGAGAATGTATGACGGGTGATGTACAACAGGCAATGCTCATCCCGGGGCTTTTCCAGGTCGTGACTTTCGTCCGAGTTGGTCCGGGTGCCGGGGGCAGGGGGCGGTCGCAGGGCACCTGCCTGCATCAAGCCGTTCCCGGTCCCGCCTGTCACGTGACAGGCGGGAGTCGACGGGGCGAGTCGTTCACCACGGCCGTCAGACCCGAGCCCCTGTTGTGGCATCACATCCGCAGGGCAGGGGCCTTGTGCCGGGCGCACGGATTGATTTTCCGGCTTCCGTGCCGAGCCGACCCGGAGGGAGCGCGAGGGCCACGCCGGGCACGGACGAAGTCGTCCGTATGCGAAGAGCCGCGTCCGCGACGGTACCCGCGTCTGCGTGAGGCATCGCGGACGGAGCGGTGGCGCACCGCAAACTTCTGGCGCCGTGGCCGATGGTCCACCCCCAGGGGGGCGTGGACCGGGTCGTCCGGCACGTACGGCCGGGGTCTCTGCCGGCGGCCGACTCCGGCGATGTGCCGTTGGCCGGCCTCTGGCCGGTATCTGCGGTGAGGTGGGGAGCTCGGGCCGCGTCGTCGGGGTAGGGGTCCGACGGGCTTACCCGGACGCGCCGGCGCCGGGAGACCGCAGCCGCCGGTTTCGGCGGGCGGTGTGGCCGGCGTTCTCCTGTCGGGTGCGTCCGGCGCGCGGTGGTGCTACGCGGGCTGAATTCAGAGTGCGGGGTGCTGGGTCCACCAGGCGGTGGCGCGTTCGTAGCGGGCGGCGGCGGAGACGACGGCTGCGTCGGCGTGCTGAGGGCCGATGATCTGGAGGCCGACCGGAAGGCCTGCCGAGGTGAATCCGCAGGGCACGGAGATGGCGGGGAGCCCTGCATGGCTGGGTGACTCGGTCAGCCGGTGCAGGTGCCATCCCGGCTCGGCGAGAGACTGTCCGTTGACGGTGGCGGGGCCACCCACGTCCCCGGCGTGGGGAAAAGCAGGGAAGGGGGTGGTAGGAGTCACCAGCAGATCGAAGTCGGCGAACACCTTCGCGTAGGCGCAGTAGATGTCGGTCTTCGTCTCGCGTCCGGTACGTCCGACATCCGCAGGTGAAAGTCGCGCCGCCCGATCGGCGATGTCCGCCGCCAGCGGCCAGACCTCGAGTTCCGCCGCGCGCATGAGCTCGACGAACGGAATGTACTCGGTGCCCCAGTAAGCGAGGAAGAACTCCATCGGGTCCGGCAGCTCCACCTGGGTCTCCTCCACGACCGCTCCGGCGGCCCGCAGGTCCTCCAGGGCGGCGGAGAAGACGCGCTGGGTCTCCCGGTCCACGGGACCGTGCAGGAGACCGTGGTCGGCCGCGATGCGCAGTCCGCTCAGATCCCCCTCGGCCAGGGCGGCCCGCGCGTACTGTTCGCCGGTGGCGGGCAGGGAGAAGCGGTCCAAGGGGTGAGGGCCGACGGTGGCGTCGAGGAGGAGCGCGGCGTCCACGACACGGCGGGCGATCGGGCCCTCGGTGCTGTCGGGCTCCGTGTTCCCGATGTGGGGAATGCGGCCGGTCGAGGGCTTGACCCCGACCGCTCCGCAGAGCGAGGCCGGTACCCGGATGGAGCCCCCGCCGTCGGAGCCCCAGGCGATCGGGGCGACACCTGCGACGGTCGAGGCTGCGGCCCCTCCGCTGGAGCCGCCTGCCGCATGGTCCGGGGCCCATGGGGTGCCGGTGGTTCCGGTCAGCTTGCTCTCGGTGACGCCGAGAAGTCCGAACTCGGGAGTCGTGGTCTTGCCCAGCAGGATCGTCCCGGCGTCCTTGAGCCGTGACCATGCGGCGGCGTCCTCGTCCGGCACATGGTCGGCGTAGGCGACGCAACCGTAAGTGGTGCGCACACCGGCCGTGTCGGTGAGGTCCTTCACCGTGATGGGAACCCCGTACAGCGGAGGCAACTCCTCCCCGGAGGCGAAGCGCCGCTCGGCCTTCAGCGCCTGCTCGCGGGCGGCCTCCGCAGTGACCGTCACCATGACGTTCAGGCGGGAGTCCACCTGCTCCAGGCGATCCAGCGCCGCGCCGACCACCTCGACCGGCGACAACTTACGGCTCCTGTACAGCTGTCCGAGTTCGTGTGCGCTGAGCCACGTGAGGTCGTCGGGCACTGGGGATTCTCCCTCGCTGGTTTTAGTGAAGCACTCGTTATATGAACGCGTCCGCCTCGCTGCGTCAAGGGGTGCGGCGAAAGCCCACGGCCGGTCAGTGCCTGTGGTGCACCAGGTGCCATACGGTCTACGAAGGTGCCGCAGGCAGGGCTGGGAGCTGCAGAGATCTCTGCGCATCGCCCTTGCCACAGGTGGCGAAGCCAATGGAGCCCGGGGATCCGCGTTCAGGAGCCGAGGGGTGGAACGAGACGCACGTCACTGTGGAATGCAGCCGGCCCCGACCGTATCGGTGGAGCGATTCCGCGATGTCCGGCACCCAGGGCAGCGGATCCGTCCTCGGACTTGGATGCCGGAGCCCGACCTTGCCGCCGCCGAGCCGGGGTCTCTCGTCGCGCTGGCCGTGGCCTGCGAGGAGACCGCTGAGCGGATCGGCGGCCCGGAACATCTGAGCGGCGTCGATGTCGCCGCGTACTCGCCTCAGGACGTGCGTCCCGTCCCAGGAGGGGGCGGACAACCGTGGGTGGTGTGTCTGGCGAGGGCGCGGGTGATGACGGCGGCGCCTCCGGGCCCGTCGTTCTCTGCGATGTGCGGGGAGATCCAGCCGGGGGAGACGGATCCGGTGGTGAGTAGCGCCGTGGGGTTCGGTTCGAGATCGGCGAGGGCCTGCACTGCGGCGCCGACGAGGGGGCTGCCCTGGTTCTCGCGGGCGACGTAGAGGTGTTCGACGCCTCGGCCGCCGATGCCGAGGGCGGCGATGCGGTCGAGGCGCTTGTCGACGGCGGCGTAGGGGTGGCAGCGGCAATGGTCACTGGTCGCTCCCGACGATGAGGTGGGCGATGGTGGTGGCGTCGGGCGGCCGGCCCGTCAGCGCGGCTGGTGGTGTGTGCCTGGCGGGCGCGTTGAGGGGCGCGCGGATCTGCGGCGGCTCGTTACACCCTGGACGGCCGTCGTTCGACAGCCTGCTTGTCCGATCGCTCCTTCGGCGGTCGCGGCGCCGGTCGGGCCTGCTCCGTCGGCGGTGACCGGTGGCAGTGGCGGGGCCGGAGGGCCGCCAAGTGGCGGCGGCCTTCTTCAGGATCTCCGCGCCGGAAACACCGCCCGCACCTGCCACCCCACGCCGCCCCGCGGCCCGGCGTCCAATCGGCCGCCCAGCGCGGTCACCCGCTCCTGCAGACCGACGAGGCCGAAGCCGCCACCGTGCGCGGCCGCAGGAAGCTGGGTGTGCCCGCGACCGTCGTCTGCCACCGTCACCTCCAGCCGGCCGACGTGGTCTCGCAGCCAGACGTCGACATATGTGGCGTCGGCCGCATGCCGCCGGATGTTGGTCAGTGACTCCTGGACTACACGGAAGGCCGCGGCCTGCGTCTCATGGGGGAGGCCGTCGGACACGGCGGGGTCGCGGCGCAGGACGGCCCTCTGGCCCGGGGTCGCGAACCCCCCGACCAGTTCGGCGATGCCCTCGAGGTCGCCGACCGGGCGGCGATCGGCTGCCTCGGGGCCGGTGTCGCGGAGGACGCCGACCGTGCGGCGCATGGAGGCGAGGGCCTCGGTCGCGGCGCGTTCGATGCCGGCCAGGACGGGGTCCAGTTCCTGTGGCTGGGTGGACGTCATCATGCGGGCCATCTGTGTCTGCACGAGGATGCCGGTCACGTGGTGGGCGACGAAGTCGTGCAGGTCGGCGGCGATCGCCAGCCGCTCCTGGCGGCGTGTGTCGGCGACGGCGACGGTGCGGCGGTAGTCCATCGAGCGCAGATAGCCCGCGAGCCCGGCGACGAGCCCCACCAGCAGCAGGCCGATCATCTGCAGGCCCAGCAGGTCACTGCTGAGCTTCACGTCGCCGCGCGCAGGAAGGGCCAGCAGTGCGACAGCGCTGAGGACGCCGCACACCAGAGCCCAGCGGGGCGAGCAGTGCCGTACCGCGATGAAGAGCAGGGTCAGCAGGATCACGATCTCGCCCGGCCCGAACACGACCGGCCCGTGGACCAACAGCGACGCGGCCGTGAGGAGGGCCGAGGCGAGAGCGGGCACGCCGGTGCGCACCTGCGGGGTGAGCCACTCGGGCCGCCGCCCGGCCGGCCACAGCACGCCGGCCAGCCCGACGAGCACCACGGCCAGGGTCTGCCAGACGGGGCCCAGTCCGGGCAGGACGCTCGTTCCGTCGGAACCCGCGTAGAGAACCACGTCGACGACGGCCGCGGCGAGCAGGACCCCTACGGCGAGGCCATGGGCGCAGCCCCGGGCGGAAACATGCTTCATGCCGATCACCGTAGGCCAGAGCCGTGGCGGCGGGATCGGCCGAATGGCCGAGGCGCCCAGCGGGTCCGGCCCACGATTCCGGCCGTTCGGCCGAGGCGCGCGGCCGGGCACCCGGGCGAGTGTGGTGCTGCTTCCTCACCACGGACACCAGGAGTACGAGATGCAGCGCAGCAAATTCGCCGTCGGCGCCGTCGGCGGTGTGACCGCAGTGGTCGCCCTGGGAGGCCTCGGAACGCATCTGCTCTCCGGCACCGAGTCCACCACCCGCCTGGACGAGTACAGCACGGCATCCGTCGACGGTCACACGGTGCTCGCGGCGAACATCGTTGCAGGCCGCACCGAGAGCAAGTACCACCCGCTGCCCTGGATCGGCGACAAGCTCTCCCGAGTCACCTGCCCGACCGGGCTCAAGGCCGTGGCCGGAGCCACCCTCACCTGCACCGGCGAGAAGAGCGGCGGTGGGACCGTCGAGATCCCGGTCCGTGTGGTCAAGGCCGACGCCAAGCGCGTCACCTGGAAGTTCGAGCGCTGAGAAGGGGGCCACGACAATGAGTACCGTTCTGGCCGGACACGGCCTCGTCAAGAAGTACGGCTCCACCACCGCCCTGGCCGGCGTGGACATCGAGGTGGGCGAGCGCGACTCGCTGGCGATCATGGGCCCGTCGGGTTCCGGTAAATCCACCCTGTTGCATGTCCTGGCGGGCATCATCCGCCCCGACGATGGCCAGGTGCTGCTGTGCGGCGAACGCGTGGACAAGCTCGGCGAGAACCGGCTCAGCGAACTGCGCCGCAAGCGGTTCGGGTTCGTGTTCCAGTCCGGCCAACTACTGCCGGAACTGCCCGCCGAGGAGAACGTGGCGCTGCCGCTGATGCTGGAGGGCATGCCGCGCGATGAGGCCGTCGCCCGCGGCCGCCGTTGGTTCGCACCGCTGGGTCTGGACGGGCTGGAGCGTCGGCGCCCCGGCCAGCTCTCCGGCGGACAGGCGCAGCGGGTCGCCATCGCCCGCGCCCTGGCCGTCGAACCGGACGTGGTCTTCGCCGACGAGCCCACCGGCGCCCTGGACCAGCGCACCAGCACCGAGGTGGTCCAGCTGCTGACCTTCGCGACCCGGGAGACGGGTGCCGCCTTGGTGATGGTCACCCATGACGCCGACGTCGCCGCCCTCTGCGACCGCGTCCTCCAGGTCCGCGACGGCCGGATCAGCGGCCACAGCCAGTTCACTGTCGCCTAAGCCCACCGGAACAGCCGCCATGCCTTCCCCCGTCCTGCCCCTGACCTGGCACCTCGCCAAAGCCTCAGGCCGCCGTGGCCTGCACTCCCAGCTGCTCGCGGCCGGTGCCGCCGCCGTCGGCTCCTTCCTCCTCCTGGTGATGACCGCCGCCGCCCTCGGCGCGGGGGCCCGCGCCGACCACACCACCTGGCGCACCCCCGACGCCGTACCGCTGAAGCGGGCGACGGCTGTCCAGGCCACGACCATCACGTATGTCCGCGATGAACCGGTCACCGTGGTCAACCTGGCTCGGCTGCCCGGCCGCGCCCCGACCCCCGCGCCCCCAGGCCTGAACGACTTCCCGAAGCCGGGCGAGGTGTACGTCTCCCCGGCCCTGGGCGAGCTGCTGCACAAGCTCCCCGCCGATCAACTCGCCGACCGGTTCCCGAAGGTGAGGTCGCCCGGCACGATCGGCGCCGCAGGTCTCGCCTCGCCCGACGAACTGGTGGCGGTGGTCGGACGGGCGCCCGGCGACCCGGCCGTCTCCGGGACGGCCGGGAACCAGAACTACTACGACGAGGGACTGACGCAGCGCGCGCCGGTCTCCGGGTTCACCGGGACCCGGGCGAGCGTGTTCACCGGCATCGATCAGGGGACCGTGCTGCTGGGGGTGGTACTCCTCGTCATGCCGGTGGTCGTGCTGGCCTCGGCCGCCGGACGGCTCGGCGCGGCCCGGCGTGAACAGCGCCTCGCCGTGCTGCGGCTGGCCGGGGCGACCCCGCGGCAGATCCTCGCCATGACCGCGGTCGAGGCGGGGGGAGTCGGTGCGGGTGGTGCACTGGCCGGTGCGCTGGCCTACGTGGTGCTCCTGCCCGCGCTGGCCGAGATCCCGTACGGCGTCGGCTCCTGGTACACGGAGCAGGTGTGGGTGGGGCCGCTGTGGCTCGCGGCGGTGGTGCTGGCCGTCACGGCACTGATCACCGTGAGCGCGGTGACGATGCTGCGTCAGGTGGCCACCGCGCCCCTGGGCGTCGCCCAGCAGGCCGCCCCGCGCCGCACCCGCGCTATCCGCCTGGTGCTGTTCGTCGCCGTCCTGCTCTTCGTCTGGATGTCCACGGGCGACAGCGGTCAGCTGAAGACCCGGCAGCTGCTCGCTCTGCTGGCGCTGTTCTACGGCGGGTTCTGGCTGTTCGGTCCCTGGGTCGTGGACCGGCTGGGCCGGATCGTGGGCCGCCGGGCCAAGCGCCCGGCCACGCTGCTGGCCGCCCGCCGGCTCAGCGACGACCCGCGCGGGGCCTGGCGCACCGTCAGCGGCCTGGTGCTCGCGGGATTCGTGGCCGGGTTCTTCTCCGTCAGCACGCTCGGCGCCGACGGCCCGAGCCACCACGGCCAGGTCGCGGTGATCACCGCGAACCCGGCCGACGCCCGGCACACGGCCACCCGGGCCCGTACCCTCCTGCGCCGGGCCGATGTCACGGCGACCGTCACGGTCACGAGCGAGAACGACTACGACAGCCTGCTGGGCGGCGTGGACGGCGTGATCGCCCAGGTCTCCGGCAGCCCGGAGAGCGTCGACACCGCCGTCACCGCCCTGACCCCTCTCGGGTCCGGCAGGTATCCGTTCACGCGGGAGTACGTGTCCGCGCCGGACGACACGGTCACAGCCCGCGTCGCCGCGGTCAGCACCGCGACCCTGGCGTTGAGCTTCTTTGTCGCGGCCGCTTCGGCCGGTCTCACGGCCGCCGCGAACGTCCTTGACCGGCGCCGGATCTACGGTCTGTTGCGACTGTCCGGTACCCCGCTGGAGGTGCTGGACCAGGCCCGGACCCGCGAGACCGTCATCCCTCTGGCCGTCCTGGCCGGCGGCACCACCGCGATGGGCGCCTTCGGCGCCACGCAACTGAACAAGGCGGCCGGCACCACCATGAATGCCGTCGGCGCCCTGCAACTGCTGATCTGCCTGGCTGTCGGCGCGTTGGCCATGCTCGCCGCGATCGCCGGCAGTCGACCGCTGCTACGGAAGGTGACGGCAGGTCCGGTACAGACGGAGGCCTGACGCCGTGCGAGTTGCCAAGGCCGGTTTGAATGCTGGGCAGGCCCCGGCGCTGCGCGCGCTGACCACTCCGACGAGAGTCCACGCATGAAACCGTTCAGTTTCCGACGACTCATCGGTCGGTGTCGGCAGACATGGGCTCATACGGGTCGGCGGGTAGCGCCGGAACGACGACTCCGCTGAATCGCAGGAAAAGCGGGAGGGCGTCAAGGCAGCCCGCAACGAGGGGGCGAAGGATGCGAACGCCGAGGCCTCCAAGACGGGAAAACGTCCCACTGCCTCCTCGGAGGCGCCGTACCGCAAGGCCGAGTGGGTCCTGAGTGCCCCGCGTCCTCGGTCACCATCCCGCATCTTCGCCAGGGCGTGCTCCTGCGCGTCGTCGATGCGCTGGAGCGGCACGCCGACGTCCTGGCGAGCGCCGAGGCGGCGGACACCAGCAGTCCCGGCGCCCGCTGCCCTGCCGACGAACTGCCCGCGAGCGCCGACGTGCTGCGCTGCTTCGCCGGCGCCGCGCGCAACCTGCTCGGCGGGGCGGCCGCCGAGTGCACTCCCGGCCGCACGTCGGTGCTGCGCCGGGAGCCCATCGGCGTCTGCGCGCAGATCGCCCCGCGGAACTACCTGCAGATGACGGCCGTGCGGAAGATCGCCCTCGCGCTCGCCGCCGGCAATACCGTCGTCCTCGAACCGTCCGACACCACACCCTCCTCTGCCACGCTCCTGGCCGACCGACCAGCTGGCCTCCGAGCACCTGCCCGGTGTGCGCCATCGGACCCACGACGCCTTTAGCCGAGCGGGCGACTCAGCAGGTCCCCGGCGGCCCCGACGATCCGGTCGCCGACTTCGGCCCGCTCAACAACGGAGACCAGCTCACCTCCGTACGGCGTCTGCTACAGACCCTGCCCGACCACGCCGAGGTCGTCACCGGATAGCGCTGCCGGAACGCCCCGGGTTCTTTCACCGGCGAGTCCGAGGCCTTCAGACTGGCCAACGCGGTACCGCGGGGCTCGTCGTCAGCGCCTGGGCACGCGGCCACGAGCGGACCATGCGCGCGGACCGCGCTGCGCGCCGGGATCGTAATGACCCCGTACCCACGGCACCGCGGTGTCGGAGGTGCCACACGGAGGCGTGCGGCACTCCGGTCACGGCAGTGACCCGTCGCTCACCGGGATGCGCGCATGCGCACAGGTCGAGCACGTCATGCCATGACGCGCAGGCCACTCGCCGTCGCCGACCGGTTCGCGCCGCGGCGGCTCTCGCCGGCGGTGGTGTGGATCCTCGGTGTCGCGGTGAGCCCCGACAGCGGGAGAACACTCGACCTCGGCCACCCGCAGTGGTCGAACTTCAGCGAGGCGTGGCGACAGGGAGGCTTCGGTCAGTACCTGAGGTCGAGCCTGATCATCACGGGCACGGCGGTGACCGCCTCGACCGTGCTGGCGATCCTCAGCGGCTACGCCTTCGGGGTGCTGGGCGTGGTGGGGGAGAAGGTCCTCTTCCCGGTCCCTGATCCTCGTCTCCGACCCGTCCCATCAGCCCATCACCCTCGGACATCGTCTACGGCGTGGCCCTCGGCGTCGAGTACGCCCACCGGCACACCTTCACCACCCGCACTAAGGCGCGGCTGAAGATCGCCACCTGGATCACCGGCTTCTGCGACACCCGTCGGCTGCACGGCGTGTCCGGATACAGGAGCCCGATCGACTGCGAACGTGACCATCAGGCCGACGCCGCTGCGGAGTTGGGCACTTAAAAGATCTCCACGGCGTGAGGGGATCCGACAGCATCGACAACCCCTGGAGCCGTCCATCTGCCTGGCACCCGTGCCAGCGTCCTGCCCCTGCACAAGCTGCGTGAGAAGGTCACTGTCCACGGCACCTGCATCGGCGCCTGTGGCGCATCGACGGCGCCGCGGTGGCCCCTTCGACGTCGTCTCCTGGCCTCACCGATGAGATCGAGCGGTGAGCGCTGCTGTCTGGCTGGAGCGTGTACCCCTGTCCTGAGTGGCGGCTCCCGAACGGGGCTGTGTCACGTCAGGCCGTCTCCGCCATACGCTGCCAGGCGGCGGCAAGTTTGCCCACGTCGAGGTCTTCGCGATGCAGATGATCCAGGACCAGTCGGCGCAACGTGGCGACGTAGACCGGCAGTGCCTGTTCCAAGCGGGTGCGCCCGGTGTCGGTGAGAACGGCGTTGAACGACCGGGCATCGTGTCGTGCCTGTTCACGCAGGAGCAGCCCCTCGGCGGCCAGGGCCTGGACGGTGCGCCCGAGCACCGGGGGCGAGACGTGACACAGGCCGGCCAGGTCGCCGAGTTTCATGGTGTGGTCGGGGGCTTTACTCAGCGCCAAGAGAACGAAGTACTCGGTCCGGGTCAGGCCCTGAGTGCGCATCGCCTTGTCGAATGCCTGCGTCATGGCCATGACGGCCGGCTGCAGAGCCGCCAGGAAGGCCTCTTCCTCCTCGGTGAAGGGTGCGGCTTCGTCACTGGGTCCCATGCGAATCACAGTAGCGCTTGCTTTCTTTCGGTAGCAAACTTATATTTTCTTTCGAAAGAAAGTTTCTCGTGTGGTCGTCGGCGTGGCCGCCTGCCGGGCTTCGACCGAGCTGGAAGGACTGAACCCATGTACGTCACCGCAGCCATCCTCAGCGTGCTGCTGACCCTGATAACGATCTCCGCCGGGGTGCCCAAGGTCAGGCTCAAGGGGGCGAGCATCGACACCCTCCAGTCGCACATGGGACTGAGCCCCGGGGCGGTCCGCCTGATCGGGCTGGCCGAGATTGCCGCCGCCGGCCTGGTCGTCGGCCTCTTCTGGCAGCCCCTGGGTATCGCCGCGGCCACCGGCTTCGCCGTCCTGACGGTCGGCGCGGCCGTCTTCCACGGCAGAGCCGGCGACTTCGCCAACCCTGACACCCGCGCGAACGCCATCGCTCCCATGGTGTTCTGCCTGCTTTCCGTCGCTGCGGCCGTCACCCTGACCCTGGCCATGTGACCCCACGCCCGGGGAGGTGGATTCGCCCGGTGGCCCCCCCTGCCCTGGAGGGGCCGCGCCCCGAGGTGATCGCCACCCCCACCCGCGCGCAGGGACTCCGGCGTCGATGCCGCCCCGGTCGTCACGGGGATCATCGCCTTCGCCCTTGGCGGCAGTTGATCGGCAACGGTTGACGCAGCACCGACTACCGTCGCTGAGGCGTCATCGACGCGGCCGCCGCGCGGCGGACTCAGTAACCCCCTCTGATCCCCGGATTCGACCCTTCCCGGTACATGACCGCGGTCGACTTGGTCAGTCCGACGAGACCATGCTTGGAGACGGTGCAGGCAGTGCGGCGCTGCCGCGCAGACCGGCCTCGGAGGCCGTGTTGACGATGGCGCCCCTTCCGTCGTTCAGCAGGTGGGGCAGGGTGGCGCGGGTCAGCAGGAACGGTGCGGTGAGGTTGATGCGGATGACCCGTTCCCACTCCGTGTCACCGACGTCGGCCGTGGCGGTCATGCTGTCCATGATTCCGGCGTTGTTCACGAGTACGCCGAAGCCGCCGAAGGACTCGACCGCGGTGGTGATCACCTCGTCGACGGTGTTCTGGTCGCTCAGATCGCCGACGACCGCCCGCGCGATACCGCCGTCCGCTTCTCTCTCCTTGACGACGGTCGCGGCGCGGGTGGAGTTGATGTCGGCGACGAGGACCTGCGCACCGTGGCCTGCGAAGCGCAGTGCAGCGGCACGTCCGATGCCCGATCCGGCGCTGGTGACGATGACACCTCGCCCTTCGAAGCCGGTGATGTCGCTCATGCCGCCACTCCTTTCGGAAGCACCTCGTGCCAGGGTGCTCGGGTGGCGATGGCCCGTTGCCAGGGCCGGATGGCCTTGGGCGGCATGCCGAGGGAGAGGACGCCGGTGAGGTGGTCGCCGGTGCGGTAGACGGCGGTGAACTTCCTTTGCTTCAGGCTGCCTTCGACGACCCGCACCTCGTCGTGGCCGCGCAGGTAGCCGTAGGCGCGGATCTTCATGTCGTACTGGTCGGACCAGAAGTAGGGGACGGGGGCGAACGACCGCCGGGCGCCGAGGAGGTTGCGGGCGGCGGCCATGCCCTGCTCGGCGGCGTTGGTGCGGTGCTCGATGCGCATCGACGTGTCGAAGAGCGGGTTGTGCCACCGGGCCACGTCTCCCGCCCCGTAGACACCGGGGGCGGCGGCGCAGTACTCGTCGCAGACCAGCCCGTCGTCCAGGCGCAGCCCGCTTCCGGTCAGCCATTCGGTGTTGGGCTGGGAGCCGACGGCGACCAGTACCGTCTCGGCTTCGATCAGGCTGCCGTCCACCAACCGTACGCCGGTGGGGATCACCTCACTCACGCCGGTGCCGGTGTGCAGGTCGACGCCGTGGTCCAGGTGAGCCTGGGAGAGGACGCGCCCGATGTCCTCGCCGACCGCGTGGGCCAGGGGGACCGGGGCGGGTTCGAGGAGGGTGACGCGGGTGCCGAGCGAGACCGCTATGGCGGCGGCTTCGGCCCCGAGGAATCCGGCGCCGACGACGGCCAGGGTGCGGCCCGGGCCGAGGCGGTCCCTGAGGGCCAGGGCGTCGTCCAGGGTACGCAGGGTGTGGGCCGGTGTGCCGGGGAGCTGCCGGGGGCGTACACCGGTGGCCACGATCAGGCCGTCGTACGGTACTTCAGTGCCGTCGGCGAGCAGCACGGTCCGGGCCGCGGTGTCCGCTCCGATGGCCTGGTGGCCGTAGCGGGCGTCCAGACCGAGGGCGTCGAGATCGGCCGGGGTGCGCAGGGGGAGTCGGTCGGGAGCCCAGGCGCCGGAGAGGATCTCCTTGGACAGGGGCGGCCGGTCGTAGGGGATTCCCGGTTCGCCACCGATGAGGGTGATGGTGCCGGTGTGGCCCTCCCGGCGCAAGGTTTCGGCGGCGGCCAGGCCGGCCGCGGAGGCGCCTGCTATGGCGACGCGGGCGGGGTTCACGACTCGACCAGCCGAATGGCGGCGGCCGGGCACACGGTCGCCGACTCGCGGACGGCGTCGTGGAGTTCGGCCGGCGGGGTCTGGTCGAGGAGGACGACCATGCCGTCCTCGTCGCGCTGGTCGAAGACGTCCGGGGCGAGCAGTACGCACTGGCCCGAGGCGACACACTTGGGGACGTCGACTTCTACATGCATGATGGTTCTTCCCTGTTCTTCTCGTGGGGGGATCGGGTGGTTTCGGTCACCAGGTGACGGGGAGTTCGCTTACGCCGTAGACGCCGGTCTCCTGTTTGAACGCGATCTCTTCGAACGGCACGGCGATCTTCAGATCGGGGAGTCGGCGGAAGAGTTCGGGCAGGGCGATCTGGAGTTCGGCTCGGGCCAGGGGCTGGCCGAGGCACTGGTGGATGCCGTAGCCGAAGGCGAGGTGCTGGCGGGCGTTGGCGCGGGCCAGGTCGATGTCGTCCGGGTCGTTGAAGACGCCCGGGTCGCGGTTGGCGACGTTGGTGGAGATGATCACGCCGTCGCCCGCGCGGATGGTGACGTCGCCGATGGTGACGTCCTCCAGGGCCGTGCGGCGCAGACCGACGTGCACGATGCTGAGGTAGCGCAGCAGTTCCTCCACGGCGGCCGCCGCCTGCTCCGGTCCGGCCAGTAGATACGGGATCTGGTCGGGGTTCTGCAGCAGGGTGATGGTGCTCAGCGCGATCATGTTCGCGGTCGTCTCGTGGCCGGCGAACAGCAGGAAGGCCCCCAGGCCGGCGGCGTCCTCGTCGGTGATGACGCCCTCGTCCACCTGAGCGGCGAGCCGGGTGGCCACGTCGTCGCCGGGCGTGTCGCGCTTGGCCCGCACGAGGCCCAGCAGGTATTCGCCGAGGCTGGCGAAGGCCCGTTGGAACGCCTCCGGAGAGGTCGTGATGTTGACCAGGATCGCCGACTCGCGCTGGAAGAACGCGTGGTCCTCGTAGGGCACGCCCAGCAGTTCGCAGATCACCAGGGACGGCAGCGGCAGGGAGAAGTGCTCGACGAGGTCGACCGGGCCGCTCTGCTTGCGCATGGCGGTGAGGAGTTCGTCGGTCATGCGGGCGACGCCCGGGCGGAGCGCGTTGACGCGCTTGATCATGAACTCCCGGGTCAGGGTGCGGCGCAACGTCGTGTGGACGGGGGCGTCGAAGTTCTGGAAGAAGCCGCGCAGGGGCTCGGTCTGGCCCTCCCTGATGTTGGGTGCTTTCGGGTGGGACGGTGCGGTGCTGAAGGCCGGGTGGCCCAGCACGGTACGGGCGTCCTCCCAGCGGGTCACCAGCCAGGGGCTGAGCCGGCCGTCGTAGAGCGAGACCCGGGTGACGGGCTGTTCCTCACGCAGCTGGGTGTACAGCGGCGGCGGGTCCAGAGGGGCGTCCTTCGGGCGCGTGAGGACGAACGCGGGGGAGGACGGAGTCGGGGGCATGGGTGCTCCTCTCGTTACTCACCTAACGATGTTAGGTGGTTACCTGGATAGACTAACAGTGTTAGGTGGTCTGGCGACTGGTGGTGGTTACCGGCATCGCGGTTTTGACCGAAAATGGATTGAGGCGATGGAGGTGGGTGGCTGGATGGCAAAGGGAGGGGAGCGCGTGGAAGAAAGACAGGAGCAGAATCGGCGGGTCGGCAACGCCTGGGGGGAGGGGGAGCGTCTGCGGCAGGAGATCCTGGACGCCGCGGCCCGCATCCTGGAGGAGACCGGACGGGAGAACGCGCTGTCCCTACGGGGTGTCGCGCGTGAGGTCGGCATCGCCGCCCCCAGCATCTACCTGCACTTCAAGGACAAGCGTGAATTGGTCTGGACCGTGCTGGCCGACGCCTACCGCGGGCTGGCCGCGGAGATGGCCGAGGCGGGTGAGGAGGTCGCCGCCCGCGGTGGGGATCCGTGGGAGCGGGTACAGGCCACCGTCGTCGCGTACCGACGGTTCGCCGTCGACAAGCCGCGCCGGTACCGGCTCATGTTCGGACTGGAGTACGAGCCGGAGGGCCGGGCCGCCTCTGACCATCCGCTCGCCACCGTGTACCAGGCGTGGGCCGCCGCCGTGGAGACGTACCTGGCGGTGGTCGCCCCCGAGCGCTGCGCGGAGGCCCAGGTCCTGGGCACCCATCTGTGGACGGCCGTGCACGGCCAACTCGTCCTGTGGCGGACCCTGCCCCATACCAGCAGCGAATCACACTTGGCCGACCTGGAACGGTCGCTCCTCCGCCGCCTGCTCCCCGCGGCTGGGCCGGTCCGGACCGAAGAAGGGGACGTGACTGGCCCGGGGGGTGAGGGACACCCGTGTTAGGGCGTGGCCCGTTCCACGGCCCGGTGGGGTCGGCCGGACAGCACACCTAGGGCAAGAGCAAGCACGCTGGTGGCCAGACGTGGTGATTGGTCACATTTCGCGAATGGGTGACCCACCCTCCGAGCCGGCAGCGGAAGTGCCGCTGCCGCGCGGGTACCGGGATCGCACTCGGCAACGTCGCCTGGCCTCGCGTCCATCGGCACCAGCCCCGCAATATGGGTGAAGGGGGAAAGAACCTGAGGGCGTGGAGGCGAGGTGGTCGTGAAACGAATCCGCGCCGACGGAGCCCAGACGCCGAGCGGGCCGGTCGGGGGATCCGAGACGGCGCAGACAGCCATGGCCGTCGTCGACGAGCACGCCATGATCGCCGAATGGAACGAGGGCGCCCGCCGGCTCCTCGGCTACGCCGCTGCGGAGGTCGTCGGCACGCCGGCCGCCGACCTGGTCGACGCGCCGGTCCCTGACGAGGCGCTGCGGCAGTTGCCGTCCCTTCGCCGGTGGGTCGGGACGGCCCGGCTGCGTCACCGGGACGGCCACGTGGAGAACGTTCGTCTGCTCGCGCATCACCAGACGGACGACGACGGCGCCTCGTACTGGGTGATCCTGTCCGCGCGGATCGTCGGTGCCTTCGCTCCTGAGACCGGGGAACTTGTCAGGTGGAGCTTCTACCAGGCGTCCTGCTGCTCGATGGAGACGTACGACACCCGCCTTCGACTGGTCAATGCCAACCATTTCGCCGAGCGCGCCATCGGCCTCTCCGAGGGCGAGATGCGTGGCCTCCTGCACTCCGAGCTCATGCTTCACGAGGAGTTCGAACGAGTTGAGCGTTGCATGGCGTGGGTGCTGGAATCCGGCCGGCCGCAGCATGTCGATGTCCAGGTTCAGGTCGCAGGTGAGCTTCGCAAGCAGGCATGGTCGTTGTCCGTCTACCCCCTCAAGGATGCTGGCGGCATCGTCCGGGGCGTAGGGCTGTCTGTCCATGACAGGACCGAACAGTACTGGGCTCACAAACGGCTGCAACTGCTCAACGACGCAAGTGCACGTATCGGCAGCACGTTGGACGTCGTCCGCTCGGCCCAGGAGCTCGCTGATGTGGCTGTTCCCGACTTCGCCGACTTCGTCACGGTCGATCTGCTCCCCGATCTCGAGCACGCTGAGCAGGCGCCGATCGAGCAAGTCTTGTTGAGGCCGGACGCGGTAGGGGCTTTCCGGCTCCGTCGCATCGCGCAGCAGTCGGTACTGCCGGGAGTGGTTGAGGCGGTGCTCCGTCCCGGGGAGGTGGATGTCTGGGGTCCGGGCTCTCCGACGGCGGAATGCCTGGCCAGTGGGCAGGCCGTACTCCACGCCGAACTCGATCCGCAGGCGGCGGGCTGGTCGGTCGGACACGCCGGCCGTCAGGCCAGCATCCGGACCTACGGCATTCATACGGCCATGGCTGTACCGCTGCGAGCTCGCGGCCACACACTGGGGGTGGCGGTCTTCCTCCGTCATCAGAGACCTGAGCCATTTGCCGAAGGTGACCTGCTCCTCGCGGAGGAGATCACAGCCCGGGCAGCGGTCTGTATCGACAACGCTCGCCGGTACACACGCGAACGGGAGACGGCCCTGACCCTCCAGCGCACTCTGCTCCCCCGGCGCCTGCCGCCCCAGGTGGCGGTCGAGGCCACCTACCGTTACCTGCCCTCGGACAATGTGGCCGGCGTGGGCGGCGACTGGTTCGATCTGATCCCTCTCTCCGGTGCCCGAGTCGCGTTGGTCGTCGGCGATGTCGTAGGACACGGGGTCCAGGCCTCGGCGATCATGGGGCGGCTGAGGACCGCGGTTCGGACTCTCGCCGATATCGACCTGCCCCCGGACGAACTCCTCACTCATCTGGACGACCTGGTCATCCGGCTGTCCGAGGAGGCGCTCCCCGACGGCACCGCGCCTCCCGACCAGGCGACCGAAATGGCAGGTGGCCTCGGCGCCACATGTCTGTACGCCGTCTACGACCCGGTCTCCCGTACCTGCGCCCTCGCCAGTGCCGGCCATCCGGCACCCGCCGTCGTGAGCACGATGGGGAATGTCGACTTTCTGGATGTGCTGCCCGGCCCCCCGCTGGGCCTCGGCGGGGTTCCCTTCGAGACGACCGAGGTGTTCCTCCCGGAAGGCAGCCTCCTCGTCCTGTACACGGACGGACTCGTCGAGTCGCATGAACAGGACATGGATCTGGGCATCGAACGGCTGCGGAGGGCGCTCTCTCACCCGGCGGCATCGCTGGAAGACGTCTGCGACGCTGTGCTCGCGACGGTGCCGCCGGAGCGCCCCGTCGACGACATCGCCCTCCTCGTCGCCCGCAGCCGGGCCTTCGATCCGCACCTCGTGGTCACGTGGGACATACCGCCGGATCCCTCGGCGGTGGCCGGGGCCCGGAAGCTCGTCGCCGACCAGCTCGATGTCTGGGACCTGCAAGAGTTGTCCTTCGCCGCCGAGCTGGTGGTGAGCGAACTGGTCACCAACGCGATCAGGCACGCCTCACCACCCATCCGGCTGCGCCTCCTCCGGGACCGTCAGCTGATCTGCGAGGTTTCCGACACCAGCAACACCGCTCCGCACCTGCGCCGCGCCCGTACGTACGACGAGGGCGGGCGCGGCATACTCCTCGTGACCCAGCTCAGCCGCAGCTGGGGCACGCGCCAGACCGGCACAGGCAAAACCATCTGGGCGGCGCTGGGTCTGGAGCCGCTTTCCTTGGACGCTTAGCACTCCAGCAGATGGTGCCCGGGTGTCCGTGGCGCCGCCGATCACGACCTGCGGCGCGACGTTCGCGGGGCTCAGCGCGAACCCAGCCGACGCCCGGCGCACCGCCACCCTCACTCCTCTCGGATCAGGCAGGTATCCCCTCACGCACGGCGACCGGGCGCTGGGCGGAGGCCAGGCCGGTACGGCCGGGGTTTCTCCGGGGACAGCCTCGACTCCGGGATCGCAGCCGCCCGTGGCGCCCGCTCGCCCGGTGGGCCTCGGTCTCTACAGAAGCTCAGGGGCTCCGGCTTCACCAGAGGTCACCATACGGCGGGCTCCTGCAGCAAGCCGAGACCCCGCCATGCACGGCTGAGGCGGCCGGGGGCGTCCCCGGTCCGGGGTGGTCGGTCGCTGGGGCCCTCGCCCCCTGGACCTCCCGCGCCTTCGCCGTCGCCGACGATCAGATCGCCCACGTGTACGTGAAGGACCCGGACGACATCAACCAGGCCGCGGGGCTCCTCAGTGAACTCGACGGCGTGGCACAGGTCCTGGACGCGGACGGCAAGACGGCCCACGGACTCGACCACGAGCGCTCGGGTGAACTCGTCGTGATCGCCGACCCCGACGCCTGATTCACGTACTACTGGCTCGACGACGCCCGCGCCCCCGACTTCGCCCGCCAGGTCGAGACCCATCGCAAACCCGGCTACGACCCGGCCGAGCTGCCATTCGACGACACGGTCCCGGCGGTGAAGCTCCGCGCCGTCGGCGCGGTGGTGCGCAAGAAGGCCGGCTTCCGCTACCGCATCCGCACCGTCCCACTGGACCCCTCCGGCGTGAGCGGCAGCCATGGCCGCCTGCCCGATGACCCCGACCACAGCCCCGTACTCCTCTGCCACGTACCGGAGTTGAAGCAGGACGCCTACGCGGCCACCGAAGTGAAGGCACTGCTCCTGCGACTGGCAGGCATCTGACCTCCCGCCGGCCGCCCCCTGCGTTCGGCCACTCTGTCCGTCATCAAGGAGCACAGATGTCCACCCCCTCAATGAGACGGTGATACGAAACGCCCGTCCCGACATCGCCGCCTGGCTCGCCGCCTTCGTGGAGCGGCAGGGCGGCTTCCTCGGCTCCGTTCACCTCGCCGGACTCGCGGGAGACGGCGAGATCGCCCTCGTGGCGGCGCACAACCTGCCGCCCGCGGTGCAGAGCGGCACCTCCGTCATCCCCTTCGGCAAGGGGATGGCCGGAACCGCCCTGCAGCGCCGGGAAGCCGTCGCCATCGACGACTTCCAGAACGACCCCACGGGCGTCGCCGTCAAGGCGGGCCGTGCCGCCGGGTCGAGGGGTTCTCTCACACTTCCTGCCTTCGGTCCGGACGACGGCACACGGGTAGTCGCGGTGGTCGGGCTCGGCTACCACGAGATCTGTGCGTTCACCGATGACGAGATCGAGACGTTCAACAAAGACGCGGCCACCATCCTCCACGTCATCAGCGCGCGCTGAGCCGACATGCGTGGTCTGAACGGGGTCTGCTCGCAGAGTGCCACAGGTGTTCTCCGGTGCTCTGCGAGCCTCCCGGGTCGGCCGGTTCCTCGCCAACAGCAGTCCCGTCGAGATGAGATCAGCGTGTGCGCACCCTCGGTGTGAGCCATTCGGGCCGCCACGCGGCCGGCCACGGTACGGCGGTCAGTCGGGCTCGTCTCCCGAACCGGTCCGGCGGCTTATGCGCTGCGGCTCGCCGCCGACGCGCACCCCACCTGCCCCGATGCGCCATGGCAACGGATCGACGGTACTGGATCCTGGTCCTACGTGAGCCCTGTGCCCCGGGGGCGGTTGTCGCTCCGTTCGGGAAGACGGTGATGAGGGCGCAACTGGCCTGTTCGGATCCGAATTCCACCTGCAGTACCAACTGCACGCCGTAGTCCGCGAATTGTGCCGGTGAGGATGCTGGACTTCGGTGGGGTGCAGGCGATCAGGGTGACGGCGAGGTAGCGGGCGGCATCCAGTACGCCGTTGTGTTCGATCCAGCGGTGCAGCAGGCTCAACCGCGCCCGATCTCAGGAGTTGCAGGTGAGGTCAGCCTTCGGCAGGTGTCCGTCGGTGAGGTAGGCGTCGACTGTGCGGGTGACGCAGGCGGGGGCGCCGGGGAGGGCGTAGACGGTGTGGCCGCGGCCGCCGTGGATGTACACCAGACGCGAGCCGTGCAGGGCGCGGTGCATGGCACGGCCGCTGGAGAGGGGGGTCTGGGGGTCCCACTGGTTCTGTATGACGAGGGCGGCGGCCGTGTTGTCGACGCGGGTGGCGGGTTCGGCGCCGCGGGGCCAGAACGCGCAGGGGGTGATGTTGGCGGCGAAGTCGCCGTAGATCGGGTGGCGGGCCTTCTCGCGGTGGGCGTCCCGCCGGTAGCGGGCCGGGTCGCGGGGCCAGGACGCGGTGTTGTCGGCGCAGGTGATGGCCCAGTTGAGGCCGACGGCGTTGTCGTTGGCCGGGTCGGCGGGGCTGGTGTCCGGGCGGGCGGACTGGTCGGCGGGGTGGGATGTGCGGAGGGTGACGATGTCGCGGGCGGCCCGGTAGGGCTCGGCGGCGAAGGACCATCGCATCCAGGAGCGGATGTCGGCGCCGTTGAGGGACCGGCCCTGGTGGTCGAGGTCGTCGCCCTCGTACAGCAGCGGTGTGCGGTCGGCCCGCGCGACGAGTTCCCAGAAGCCGGCGCGGACCTTGGCGGGTGTGTCGCCGAGGTGGTAGGTATGGTCGCGGCGGGCGACGAGCTGGCTCCAGTCCTCGAAGGCGGGTTCGGCTCCGGCAGCCATGGCCAGGACTGTTCCTCTACCGAACCGGTTCGGGTCCACCGCGCTGTCGAGGACCATCCGGTCGCTGCGATGGGGGAAGAGCTGGGTGTAGACGGCGCCGAGATAGGTGCCGTAGGACCAGCCGATGTAGGAGAGCTTCCTCTCGCCCAGGATGCCGCGGATGACGTCCATGTCCCGTGCGGTGTTGCGGGTGTTGATGTACGGCAGCAGCCGGCTTCCGTTGCGGGTGGTGCATTTGGCGGCGATGTCACGGGCGCGCGCGGTGTCCTTGGCGAAGGTGGTGGCGCGGTAGGGGCGGTAGGGCTCTGTGGAGTCCGTCTCGATCCGCGTCAGACCGCAGTGCAGCGGGCTGCTGGCGCCCAGGCCGCGTGGGTCGAAGCCGATCAGGTCGTAGCGTTGGAGGATGGTCTTGGCCAGTGCGTCCTTGAGTTGCACGGGGTCCGCGAGGCCCTGGTCGCCGGGGCCGCCGGGGTTGGACAGGAGGACGCCGTGCCGTTTGCCCGGCGTGCTGGTGCGTATCCGCGAGATCCGCAGGCGCAAGGTCCGGCCGCTGGGGTGCGCGTAGTCGAGGGGGACGGTGATGGTGGCGCATTGGTAGGTGGCGGGGTCGTCGGCGTCGCACCGGTGCCATGCCGGGTGCTGGCTGTAGTACCGGTCCAGACGGGCGGTGTGGTCGGCGGTCGTCGACGGGGCGGTGGATGTGGTGGCGCCTTCTGCCACAGGCAGGGCGAGGGCGGCGAGCACCCCGGCGGCGGCCAGGGCGGCTATGCGGGTGGTACGGGGCATGCTGCTTCCTTCTCGGGTACGGCCGTTGCGGGCAGGAGAGCCGACTGTGTCGTGCCTTACTCTCCGATCAGCGAGGTCGGCGGCGCCTCGGCCGAACGGCCATGGATCCGGCGCGCCCCTCGACCGAAAGACTGACCCTGTGGCCGGCATCCGCCGAAGCCGCTCCATACGCTTCCGGAACAGGTACTTGCCCGGCCGTATCGCGCGCCCTGCGGCGTGTACCAGGCGGGCACATCGAGCCGTGTGTGGATCCGCAGCGGCTTGCTGCGACCTGGACGGCGGCGGCTCGACTCAGGCGGTCCGTCCATTCGCCCTTTCGGCGGTCGCGACGCCGGTCGGGCTTGCTCCGTCGGCGCTGACCGGTGGCAGTGGCGGGGACGGAGGGCTGCCAGGTGGCGGCGGCCTTCTTCAGGATCTCCGCGCCGGAAACACCGTCCGCACCTGCCACCCCACGCCGTCCCGCGGCCCGGCGTCCAATCGGCCGCCCAGCGCGGTCACCCGCTCCTGCAGACCGACGAGGCCGAAGCCGTCGCCCTGGGCGACCGCTGGGAGTTGGGTGCAACCCGCAACCTCGAGGACGGCCGCATCGGTGGCCACGCGGAAGGGGACGGCAGGGCCGACACACGGCGGACTGACGCCGTGCCGTCGGAGGCATCGCACGCGGCACCAGCGGGTCTGCGGGCCATCGGTGCCGCCACCGGGACCAGGTCCTCACCGGTGCCCACCTGCCGGCCGTCGCCGTCGCCGTCGCCGGAAAGCGTCACAGGTGCTGTGGGCGTCGTGTGCCCGTGCACCGTCGCCGCCACCACATCGGCCATGGCCACCTTCCAGAGCACTCCGTGACCGCTCTCGGGTTCGGACATCGCCAGTGCGGCGGCCATCAGGCCGGTGAGCGGGTCGGTGATCGCGTCTCCGTAGAAGACCGGCGCTCGATCGCCGTCGAAGGCCAGCAGGCCGCCGGCTGCGGCCACGTCGTCGCCGAAGCCCACCCGGTCCACGGACCGTGCGTAGGCGGTGATCGACACCCAGGTGCAGCCTCGCTCCACCTCGGCCGCCGCGTCCAGGCCGAACCGGACCAGGGCCCGCGGCCGGGAGGCTTCGACGGCCACGTCTGCGGCGCGTACCAGCGTGTGCAGTGCCTTTCGGCTTCGCACGCTGGCTGGCCGCATTCGGTCACAGCCCGCCGCCACCGGCCGATCCGGTGCTCGTATGTCATTCGCTGGTTGCGCCGCCAAGGAGGCCAGAAGTCGGCGCCGACTCGACACCGGCTCTCAAGCCTGGCCGTTGCGCCACGCCCATGCGGCGATTTCCACACGGTTCCGGGCCGACAGTTTCAGCTGGACGCTGGACAGATGCGTCTTCACTGTGGACAGCGAAACGTACAGTTCGGCGGCGATCTCGGCGTTGGTGCGGCCGACGGCCACCAGCCGCACCACGTCGAGCTCGCGATCGGTGAGCGGTTCGACGGCCTTTGAGTCGAACGGCCTTGAGGCCGGCTCGGACTGATGAGTGAGGTGCTTGAGCAGGCGGACCGTGACCGAGGGCGAGACCAGTGAGTCACCGGCTGCGGCGGCGCGGACGGCCTCCGCGAGGAGGGCGGGCCCGGAGTCCTTGAGGAGGAATCCGCACGCGCCGCCGCGCAGCGCGCCGTAGACGTACTCGTCGAGGTCGAAGGTGGTGACCACAACCACTCGGAGCGGGTCGGCCACGTCCGGCCCGGCCAGCAGCCTGGTGGCTGCCAGACCGTCGAGCCGAGGCATCCGAATGTCCAGGAGACTCACGTCAGGGCGGAGTTTCCGGGCCAGCGCCACAGCCTCCTCGCCGTCGGTCGCTTCGGCGACCACCGTGATGTCCGGCTGGGCATCCAGGAAGAACCGGAAGCCAGTGCGGACCATTGGTTGATCGTCTGCGATCAGAACGCGGATGGGCGGGTTGGAGCTGGATGTGGTCATGATCCGATGATCTCTCAGTCGGCTGCCCGGGCGGAGTCCGCCGTGGCCCTCCAGTCGGATCCCACCTCGTACGGGGCCCGGTGAGAATCAACGAGCGCGGTTCGGTGCTTCCGAACAGAAGCGTCGACCGGCGATGGGTCGTCGGCGGTCCGACTCAGCTGGCCGAGAGAGAAACCCCCAGTTACCGTCACCCCTTGCTAATGCCTGACGCTGTCAAGGATCTTGCCTACCGTGCCCTTCCAGACGCTGCTGGCAAATAGTGCCACTTGCCCACCTCGGGTCCGGGCCGGCACGAGACCAGTTGGAATCCGTTGCCGAGGCGCAGCACACCCTCGTGCTTGATCCCTCCGGGCTTGGGGCATTGCCCGCCCACACCCGGACGAGGACGCCGACCGCTCTCGCGTCCGACGCGATCGTCGAAGGCGGTCGCGGCATCATGGGGGAGCGCCAGGTCGAGCGCTTCCTGCACATGGTCAGCTCGGGCGTGGAAGCAGCCCGCGAGGGGCAAACCGACCCCACTCGCCTTGCTCTCTCAGAAGTCTCCCGGCACACCGTGCCTGAGGTGTCGTGCCGCATGTCCACGTTGATGGCAGCCAGGTGGCAAGGCAGCTGCCGCTCGTTGTCCGAGTTCCCGGCCGATGTGCCTCACCAGTCTTCCCTCGACGCGACCTCGCTGAGCCTGCTCCACACTTCTCCGGAGCTCACGGATGAGGCTTTCTGGCGCCGCATCCGCCCGCTGGTGGACCCAAAAACGCTGCTGCGTACAGAGGTCACGGAGACACCCAACCTTCAGCGCCTGATGCGCAGCGTGATCCAGGCGTGGAAGGCGCACGTATGCATGGTGGCTGAGCCGGAGGTGGTGAGGCCGGGGGTGCGTGGCGCTGGGTCATCGACCAAGGACACCTCCGCTTGCGCGGCCCCGGCTTCGTGGCCTTCCTGGCCGCCAACCGCAAAGGATCTCCACGCCCCGGACGAGTACGAGGCGCCCTTGCTGGCCGAGGTCCGGGAGCGGGCCAGCAGGTTCGGCATCCCCTTGACCTCGATCCGGATGCTTATGACCAACCGCAGCATTGGCTACGACGCCCCGGGCGAAGACGTCGCCCACGATCCGTAACTTGACGGAATCAGTGCCGCGTTGGGGCAGGAGGAGGGGGTGGGCGAAGCGAAATCCCTCACCTATACCCGCATTCCGCTGCGATGCAATTTCCTCAGCAGGACCGCCAGCTCACCGGGAGCCAGGGCACTTGTTCCTTACGTCGAACTACTGGGAACAACTCTGCGGCTGATCCTGCGCTTGGACGCAGAGGAAGCGGAGCAACTTGAGAACTTGCTCGACGCGGGCGAGCCAGCCCCAGGCCGTTGGGAGTAAGCGGATCTCTTCGACGACTGACACCCCTGCAGGGGCGTGGCGGTAAATTTCGGGTGGTCGCAGTAGAGCGATATGCGCTTGGGCCCGATACAGCATACGGGGAGCGGGAGCAGGTGCTTAGAAGGTGCGTGCTCCATCCGTTGAGCTACGGTGGCTGACCTGGGTAAACGTAGCCTCTCGGCGCTGTCCCCCGAGGCGCGGGGGACACATGGGGGAGTCGCTGATTCCCGGTGACCGGGGGACATGAGCGCTCTCCGGCCGGGCTGTACGTACCCTCTCACATCAGGGCTCCTGGACGGCGCTGTAGTGAGCGGTGCGATCGTGTATACCGCGCTGCAGGGGGCTGGGGTCGGCGAGCGCGGTGACGAAGGCGTTGACCAGGGGCCGGGGTATGCGGGCGGCGAACCGGGCCTCCCACAGGCGGGGACGGACTCCTGCTCGCTCGCCGGTGAACTGCCGTACAGGTCGAGGAGGTCGTCCAGCACGTAGTGGAGGGTGTGCTGGTCGGCCAGTTCCCACGCGGCCGTGCGCAGTTCGGTGATCAGCAGGTCTTCGTGGGTCGTGCGTCGTGTGTCCGGGTTCTTCTGTACGGCGCGGGCGAGGGCGCGCAGCGTGTCGGCGAACTGGGCGGGCAGTCCCGTGTACTCGTCGAGGAGGGGCTCGACGAGGGCGAGGACTTGTGCGGGGTCGGGGTTCTCGCGCAGGTATTCGGTCAGGTCCGCGAGCGTTTCGGTCAGGGCGCGGATCGTGTCCGGGGTGAGTGCGGGCATCGGGCTCCGTAAGTTGTTGGGTGGCCCGGGAGGGTCGGATGTGGCTTATCGGGTCCTGCCTTCTGTGGCTTCCGAGGAGTGGCCGTCCGACTCTCCGGGGCGTCCTGGCTGCTGATTGAGATGTGCGCGCCGTGTGCGGTCGCTGTTCACGGAGATGACAGCGGGGTGTTCCCCGGGCCGACGGCATGCCGTGCGGAACGAGGAGGGGCGAGTGAGTGGACGGAAGGGTCGGGTCTGGGCCGGTGTCGACGCCGGCAAGGCCGTCCAGGACGGCCCGCCAGCCGGCCAGGTGCCGGGCAGGCGGCAGCCTGTCGAGCGCACGGCGGGCAGCGTTGAGGAGAGCGTCGGCGTGCGGCGCGAGGTGGGTGGCGTACGCCTCCACCACGGCCGTGTCGCGGCGGGCTCGTGCTGCTGCCGCAGCACCGGGGTGGACGGTTCGGCCGTAGCGGTCGCGTGTCATCGCGAGCGCGGCCTCGGTCTCACAGTCGATGACCGCCATCCGCAAGCGGAAGTCGCGTGCCGTGCTCGCCAGTTCACGGCCGACTTTGTAGATCATGCACAAGAGGCCGTCACACGGCTCAACGATTCGTTGCGACGCGCAAAGCCCTCCGTCGGTTCGTCGTCAGATGGCAGTGCCATCTCGCCTGGAGTCGCAGCCGCACCCTCAGCGGGGCCGGGGGCGCCGCACCAGTCGCAATCTAACTACTCATCAGTAAAGTCAGCATTGGGTCAACATTCGTCCTGGCAAAGATGCCCATAGATGCCCACACCCTGGAATCGAGAAGCCTCTCGGAGGCGCCGGTACAGCGGCCTCCGAGGCGGGGCGGATGTCCGGGTGTCTCTGGGAACCTGGAGTCAATGACCTATGTCTTGCCTGGTCAGCGGGCCCGTCCTCGCGGTTTGAGAGGGGTTTCTGGCAGTGCGGGCGCGCGGAGCGGAGCCCCGTCGTAGCCCTTTACTTCGCCGAATCGCGTTCCCTTGGCCCAGTCCTCCCGGGCCTGCTTGATATCGTCCTCGGTACGTCCGACGAAGTTCCACCACATATCGAGCCCCATCGCTGTTCCTGCTGGTCAGCGGGGTCCAGAACCGCTGCTGGTCAGCAAAAGGTCAGCATCGGTCGTGGGGAGTCGGTTCGGCATGGCACAACGTTCGTTGCCCAGAGGGATGGGGTCCTTCTTCAAGGAGTGCGGGCACCCGCAGTCGCGGTGGCCGAAGTGCCTTCACCCCTACAAGATCCGGTACCAGTCGGAGGCGGGCAGACAGGCGGAGGAGTCCGGGTTCGCGGACCAGGACGCGGCCATCGACCGTTTGACGGACATCTACAAAGAGAAGAAGGCGGCGAAGCAGGCACAGCCGAAGGCGGAGCGCATCCGGAAGTACGGGACGATGCGCTTCGCGGACTACGCCGAGGAGTGGAGGGCCGGACAGCGTCACCTGGCCGTCCAGTCGGTCAGGCATCTCGACTCGCTGCTGGAGCACCACATCTATCCGGCGCTCGGCAGTCGGCGGATGAACTCCTTCGACCACAAGGTGGTCGACGCCTTCATCCGCACCATGGAACGCAACGGCACCGGTCTGGCCACTCAGTCCAACGCCTTCGACAAGCTCCGCGCGATCCTCCTTGACGCCCATCGGCTGGGTATCTTCCCCGACAACCCCGTGGCCGGCGTGAAGGCGCCCCAGTACGACCCGGCGCGGGCCGTCATCCCGTCTCCGGAACAACTGCGTGCTATCCGCACTGCGGGCGACGACGCGTTTACGGTGATCGTCGATCTGATGAGCGGCTGCGGTCTGCGGAATGGTGAAGCGGCCGCCGTGAATCTCAGCAACATCGTGGCTGACGACGTGTACCGGGTCAGTGAGCAGGTCGTCATGTCCACTGGACAGTACGGTCCGCTCAAGCACCGGAAGGCGGGGGAGTACCGCGATGTGCCCCTCCCGGCGCGAGTCGGGGAAACCATCGAGTGGTACGTCGAGAAGTACGGAACGACCGACGGATACCTGCTACGGCAGCCGACCGACCCCACCAAGCCGTACAAGCACTACGCGATGGACAACCAGTGGCGGCGCATCAGGGCTTCGGGCGCGGTGGACGTACCGGAAGACATGGTGCTCTACGGGAACCGCCACTTCTTCGCGTCGAATTGTCTGGCCCAGGGGATCCCCATCACCGACGTTGCCGAGTGGATGGGACACAAGAACATCGACGTCACCTTCAAGATCTACCGGCATCTCATGCCTGGTTCGATCAGTTCCGCGGCGCAGCTCCTCAACGTTGGCCTCGCCGCTTGATCAGTACAGTAGAGCTGGCTGGGATGGTGCTGCGCTGAGCGGGGCACCCAAGCGTGGTGCTGACCGGCCGGTCATCTTCAAGCAGCACCACTGCGCAGGCGTACGAGAGTGGCGAAGTGCCATACCGCGGTAGTTGGCCGTATACCTGCCTACCGGCTCAAGAACCTCAGCGCCGCACTCCGGTGTCTTCCAAGTTCATGCGATGACCGAGTACATCGCACGTTGCAGTCGAGGAACAGATGGCCGACAGGCCGATGGCGGACCTGACCATCGTCCTTCGGATAAGTCGCGAATGCGTTCGGCGTGAGTCGCCGATGATCACCGCAAAGTGACGAAAATGCCACCGGAGTGCCAAGGATGGGCATAGCCTGCGGGAACTACCGCAGTCCGGCTACGGCGGCTGAAGTGCGGCGGAGGTGCCATGGGTGGGGACCCGTATGGATCGGCAACGGTTGGCGAACGCGGGGCATCGGAGGCGGTATCGGAGCGCTGTGATGGTACGAAGGTCAGGCCGCCAAGACGAGGCTCTGGTTGAGGATCTGGGCAGCTGAGCTGATCGAGCCGGGCATGAGATGCCGGTAGATCTTGAACGTCACGTCGATGTTCCTGTGGCCCATCCACTCGGCAACGTCGGTGATGGGGATCCCCTGAGTCAGGCAGTTGGAGGCGAAGAAGTGCCGAAAGCTGTACAGCACCATCCCGTGGGGAATATCGACGTGTTCCCGGCCCTTGATGCGCTGCCATTGGTTGCTCAGGCTGTAGTACGGATATGTCCGAGACGGATTGCTCGGGTGACGCAGCAGGTAGCCGTCCGTCGTTCCGTACTTCCCGGCGTGCCACTCGATGGTCTCCCTGACGCGCGATGGCAGGGGAACGTCTCGGTACTCGTTCGGCTTGCGGTGCTTGAGAGGCGCGTACTCGGCGGTGGTCTGGTTGACCTGCTCGCTGACGCGGTAGACGTCGTCGGCAACGATATTATGGAGATTTACTGCGGCTGCTTCGGCGTTACGCAGTCCGCAGCCGCTCATCATGTCGACGATCAACATAAAAGAGTCGTCGCCGGCAGTACGTATCGCCCGTAGTTGTTTTGGGGAAGGGATCACCGCGCGTTTGGGGTCGTAGAGCGGAGCTTTTACGCCGATAAGGGGATTGTCTTCGAAGAGCCCCAGTCGGTGAGCATCGAGAAGTACTGCCTTGAGCTTGTCGAAGGCATTCGACTGAGTTGCCAGACCCACGCCGTTTCGCTCCATGGCCTGGATGAACCCTTCGACGACCTTGTGGTCGAATGTGCTCATCCGTCGGCTGCCCAGCAGGGGGAAAAGGTGCTGCTGCATCAAGGAGTCAAGATGGCGTACTGAGGCTGGGCCCAAGTCTCGTTGGCCAGATTTCCATTCGCGAGCATATTCCGCGAAACGCATGTCCCCGTACTTTTGCATGCGCTCCGCTCTGGACCGAGACCTATGCGCCGAACGCTTCTTGCTGTAGATCTCCGCAAGACGTCCGATGGCCTTTTCCTGGGTGGCGAAGCCTGACTCTTGTACCTGCTTCCCAGTAGCCGATCGATAGCGAATCTTGTAGAGATGAGAGCACTTTGACCAACGAAATTTTGGATGCTCGCATTCCTTGAAGAGCGACCCCATCCCGCGAACCAGTGTAGGAGGCAAGAATGAAATATCCGTTCAATATGGCGTGTTTGGGGAGAGTTCGGTGAGCGTCCTACTGGATTCGCTGTTGCTGAACCCAGGCTTCCACTTCTGAAATTTTGAATCGAATCTTCGCGTTCGGGCCTGCTGCGAACCTGTAAGGGGCGAGTCCTGAGCGAATGGCGTTTCGGTATAGCCAGGAAGCCGAGACATTCAGATATTCGGCCGTTTCTTGTACGGTCATGAACTTTGCAGGCATTTTCCTCCGTGGGGATCGAATAAGCGCAGGCGTCAGATCTCGTGGATCGTTAACTGTGTCCTGTCGCAACAACCATGTTGCGCGTGTTCGCCGGTTTGGCTAACCGGCGAACACGCGCTATGTTGCCGGCCTTTACTACTGGCGTTTGCCCGCTGCGCGATCGCATCCGGGCGTGGCGGGGCTAGGAGTTCTGCGGTGCCATGAGGCTTCCCCGGCCAGGGGAACGGGCGGGCCAGCAGGTTCTTGGTCTGCTGGTGGTACAGCCCTTGCATGGGCCTTGACCAGCGCGAATGCGTGGTTCGCGGGGGATTTGGTGGGCTTCGGCCCGCGTATGGTCCGGATCTTGGCTGTTGATCCGCGCTGTCGGCCGTGCTGCTGGGTCCAGCGGGTACGAGGTGCGGCCCGCTCTGTGGGGAGCCGTCCGTACGGAGTCGGAGACACGCTGCTACGCGCTGGCCTTCAGTCGAGACACGGTCGGCTGGCGGGCCGATGTCACCGCTCGGCCGAACGCGGACTGCACGCGTCGGCAGCCGGTCACCGACGCGGCCCAGGGCGCCCTGCGTACCCTCGTTCAGCCGGACCCGACCCGCTCCGAGGTCCGGCGACTCCTCGCACCGGCCGGCAGCACCGCCGACAGCCGTGCCTACGACGTGACCGCCCGGGTCACCACCGTCACCCTGACCTCCCTCGTACACGCTGCCGGACAGCAGCAGTGCTACCGGTTCATCCGGAACGCCGAATCCCACGACACCGACTCCGTCACCGTCCTCCCGGTGGCCGACGCGCACTGCGTCGGCTGAGCGAGTGGTGTCGAGGCGGAAGGCGACAACGAGGTTGCCGCCGATCCGGACGGCGGCCGCTCTTGACCCTGCCGGCGCTGCCCAGCCGAGCGCACACCTGACCCTGGAACGGTCTGGGATGACATCAAGGTGACGCGGCCGAATTGCCCTGGCTCTGGCTCGCCTCCTTCTCTCAAATTCAGGTAGGGCCTGCCGTACGAGCGGCAGCGTGACGGTCACGGGTATCAGGGTGCGTACGGCTGGGTGTACCAGTTGCCGGAGGACGGGGAGACAACTGGTCATGACGTTCGTCCGTGCGTGGGAGGGCGAGTCGAGAAGGGGGAACTGCCCTGGCCCCTTCAGGGGCTTCCTCAGGCCGACGCCTTCGATGACGCATCATGTGGAGTGTGTGACGACTCGTGCCGGGCTCACCTGCCTGCTGTGCGCCCTTGCTGACCTGTGAGTACCCGGTAAATCGGGACGCTCGCCCGGCGCTGCCTCTGAGGGCATGTCAGGCTGATTGGCGTTGTCTTGGGCGTGTGGTCTGCTCGCCCTCGCGAGTGAGTACAGCCCGACCTCCACTCGCGTCGTGTTCGCCGTGAGCCACTGCTTGTCGTCGCAATGTGACGAAAGTGCTTCCGGAATGTTCCGGGTCGGCATACTCTGCGGGAATTACCGCACGTCAGGCCGCTCCGGTCTGAAGCGCGGTGGAGGTGTCATGGGTGGGGACCCGTATGTATCAGCAACGGTTGACGAACGTGGGGGGCCGGACGCGGTATCGACGCCTGGCGACATGGCGCAGGTGCCTGATCCGTACGGTGACGGGGCTCTGCTGACCCCGTTCATGACGAAGGGCTATGACGCCGTACCCGCCGACGAACGGGATCGGCTGCAGCGTTACCTCGAAGCGGTTGTCGTGGCTCGCTCGGCGCCCGTGCACACCACCGTGGCCTTCAACGCCGTGTACTTCGGGTACGACCTCGACGGCGACGGCTACGGTGGCAGCCCGCTCTGCCTCGACGACTTCCCCGTGGTCACCTTTGGCGAGCGCGCCCCTGTGCTCCCGGTTGGTGCAATGGTGTGTGTCGCCACCGGGTCGGAACCGCTGTATGCCGAGATCGTCTATCGGGAGGGCGCCCACCAAGAGGTGGGCCCCCTCGGCGGCATGCCCTCCTGGGTGTCGGGGGCGCCTGCGGGCGCCGAGGGCCCCGGGAGGCCGGGAGGCAGCCTTGCGCCACGGCGAAGGGAGCTCCTGGTCCCGGATTTCCATGCCTTCGGCCCGGCTCTGAGCCTGTCATCGGCTCAGCTCCACCGCCTACGTACGCGGCGGCGGTGGATCAATGAGGACGGGCATGTCGTCGTCGATGTCTGCTATTCGTCCCCGGACGCGGCCCGACGCGACGACCTGACGGCCTACACGGACCATCTTCTGACGACGGCACGGGAGCAGTTGCTCAGCCCCTTCGTCCCCGTGTCGCTCGCTGCTCTGGTGGGTGGCACGCACGACGACAACCTGCGGGCGGGGCTGCTCGGCATCCTCGACACGGTGCGAGGCGTACTCAACTCCAGTCCCACCTTGCGTACATGGGGTCACTACGCCATGACCCGGGCCTCTCTCGCGGACTGCTGGCGGGATACCGGTCCGCTGGGTGGCGATGACCTCAGGTCCCTCGCGGCAGCGGTGGAACGCGCGGCCACCCCGACTCGACGCCGCTACGGCCTCACCGCTCCGGTCACCGTGTACACAGCGGTCGGACCGAGGCTTCGCGGGTTCCCCGGGGCTACGGAACTGGTCAAGGGAGGGGGGTACGCCGCAGCGGTATGCAGGGCGAATGTGGCGCTCGCCGATGTCGTCCAAGGCGACAGCCGCCATGGACTGTTCGAGAACGGCTCCCGGATCACGCTCGACGACGCCTTTGAGGGCGGCGGCGTGTGGCGTTCCCACTACCCCGGTGCTGCGGAAGCCCCCGGAGACCCCTTGGTCCCGGCCGGACGCGGGTGGACATCTACGTTGCCCACGCCATCGGATCCGGAAGAGGAACTGGACCCGGTCGATCTTCCCCTCGCCGATGACGCATCCCTCGGCACCGGCAAACTCCTTCGGAACGACGCGAAGGAGACCGTGTGGCGAGTGCCTCTGCGGCTGGCCCACCTCATCGACGGCTGGTTCCCCTTGCCTCCGTACATGGGAGAGGAGCTCCGCCAGTCCTGCGGCGCGTGCCTCACGGTTCGCCTCGAACTCGACCATGCAGGCGTGGCGTTGGACGAGAAGGAGGCGGTACAGGACGTCACCGTCGAAACCGGCGACGACTCGAATCGGTTGACCGGAATCACTTGGCCCCGCGACTTCTTCCCTGGCCTGATGCTTGAGCTGCGCCAGCCCCGCGGCAGCGCGGTGATCCGCCTGACCACCACGAGCCTCAAAGAACCGGTGCAGGTCGGCGACCGTGAGACCGGGCACTATTACGACCCTCGCGTGCTCACCAGGGAGGACGTCCCGGGAAGTGACCGCCATGGCGACAGCGCGGTCGGGCTCGGCCCCCGTCAGCTGGTGATGCGCACCGTGCGCCGCTGCGGTCTACTCACCCTGGACGGCCATGCCCTGATGGATCGTGCGGTCCTGCCCAGCGCGGCCTACGGGCGTCGCCCCGCCCGGTCGCAAGCCGCCGCCTTGGAAGCAGCGGTCGCGGAACTGCTCGCGGAACAGCTCCTGGCCCCAGCCCTCGGCAGCCGAGATGTCTGGGGCCAACCGCACTTCCCGCCCCGTGACGGGCAGCAGACCATCCCCCTCATCGGCTACCGCCCCATCAGGCCCCGGGTCATACATCCGTGGGGCGGCGGCGACACCGCCGGCGAGGGACTGCACAGCGTCCAGTTCGTCCCCGGCCATCTGCGACGCCTGCGGCCCGGGTGCTCGCCCAGCGAAGTTCAGCGAACTGCCTTTCGGGAGCACTGCCGTCGACTTGGCAAGGCAGATGGCTGGGAACTGCCGTACGGCTACACGTTCGTGACCGAGCACACGCGCGGCCATTGACCCTTCGTGGCCCTCGCGAATCCAAGGCTCTGGCCACGCTCCCTTCTTCTCGTCGTCCACGGAATGCCTTTCCCACGGAAACGGAGTACGTGTACATGCAGGATCGCTACCACGTCGTCACGGGGCCGCCGTGGTCCCCGCCGAATGCCTCGGCCGAGGACCTTCAGGACTTGGCCGCCGCGCTCAACACCTTGGAGTCTCCGGCTGTCGCTGCCCTGAACGACTTCACGGCCGACATGGTGGAACTCGCCTTCAACTCCCTGCGCCCCAAGGACCGGCAGCAGTTCCTCGGCAGCCTGGGCATTCGCATAGCGGCTCCTCGACGGGTGAGCAATGCCCTGTGCCGGGACGTTCTCGCCAGGCTGCAACGCGAGTCGCGGCAGCACACCTGCACTTGCCGGATCAAGGAACTCACGGTCACCGTGATGAATCAGGTGGGAAATTTCGTCTTCGCGCGGGACGATGAGGCGGTTCCCGACCCCATTGCCCGGTGGGGCGCGACGCTGGTCCGGGCCACCGTCTTCGCGTGGTGCAACGCCTCCGTCGCCGATGCCCACATCCTCGCCTGGGCGGCGGACCAGGACTGGTTCGGAGTGAAGGCCGACGACAAGGAGATCGCCCAGCTCGGCGCTGTTGGTGCCACGGCGCGGTCCGTCGTAGAGGCTAACCCGAACTTCGTTTTCGGAGCGCCGGAAGGCGACGAGCCACTGCTCGCGAGCGATGGAAGTTCTGGGCGCGCTGCCGCCGTTGACCGGCCAGGCACGCATGAACCTGCACCGGGGAGTGAGGTACCGGGGCCTGATACCTCCTCCGAGGTGACCGCCGTGGCGTCCGAAGGTGCCCGGTTCGAGCAGAGGACAGATCCGGAGGTGGCCTGTCAGCAACTGGAGTCGGCGCTCGCGGGGGCCCGGCAAGCAGCGGAGAGAATGAGCGCTGCGGTCATGGACGGTCGCCCTCCGCAGGAAGAGGACCTGGCACCGCTGGTTGTACTGGGTGCCGTCTTCGACGATGTGGACGCCGCGCTCCGCGCGGCCGGGATCGAGGGGACGCCTCGCCGCCTGGAGGACATGGCGCATGCCGCACGTGCGCACCGGCTGGCGCACGAGCGAGACCGCCAGGCACGGGCATCGGTGCGGGAGCTCCTCGACGTCGCCTGCCGCCCGAACAGCTCCGCCACCGCGGCCGCAGCCGCCGAGGCTGTGCGCGGCGCGGCGCGCCGTCTGCTGGACACACCGGTGTGGGAAGAACCGCGAAGGCAGGAAAGCACCGCGCTCGTCTCCCTGGCCCGCTTGATCAGGCTGGGCCGGCAGGAGGATGCCGCGGCGGAGATTCTGGCGCTGCAGGGGCAGATCGTGCAAGTGCTGCCTGCGTGTGCCATGGCGGTGCTCACCGCCCCTGAACTGACCTTGGACCAGGAGGAGGAAGCCTGCCTTGAACCTGCCGGGACCGTGAGGACTGCGGAGGATACGGCCGTACAGGCACCCGAACAGGCTGAGGAGACCACAGGCCACACCACTGAGGAAGCCGCGTCCCAGCACGCCTTCAAGCCGGCACCCGCGACGGCGTCCGAGCCGGTTCACGCCCCTGACACACAGAGGGTGTTCCCCACCACCGGCAGCGCCGCGGCACCCCTCAAGCAATCGGATGCGTGCGTCCCGGCCCCCACCGCACCCACGGTCTGTCCCACTGAGGAGGTACCCGTCCGCGAAGCGGCTCAGACCGCGGGTGGCGATTCCGACGAGGACGTGGCTGAGCGGGCCGTGGCGCGGTTGGTCGTACAGCGCCGCTTCGGACTTGCACACCATCTGGCGAGGGCCGTCGGCCACTCCGAGACCCAGGCGGTGGCGCTCCGCCTGGCCGGTGCAGCCGCGCTGCTCACGTCCGGCGACAGCCGGGGCGCCCGGCTGACGGCAGACCTGCTCCAGGAGTACGGCGGGTGCACGGGCGAGGCCACCGAGGGCAGCGAACTGCTCCTGCTGCCCGCCCTGCTGCGTACCGCACTGATCACGGGCGACCACTCCGCAGGCGCTCAGCTCAAGGCGTTGGTGCCCCGACTCCCGGACAGGCTCGGGGAGGCGGCGGCCGCCGTCGCTGACCGTGCCCTCAGCGGTGCCCTGATGATCGCTTCCCCTCTCGTCGCCGACGTCTCCGAGACGGAGGTCCGTCTGCGGGAGCTGCGCGAGCAGAGTCGTGACCTTCTCGCGCCGCAAAGGCTACGGTTCGCGCGGGCCACGGAGATTGCCAAGCGCTGGCTCGCCTCCGACGAAGGGATGCTTGGATCACTGCTCGTGACCGTCGCCGACGACAACCGTGACGCGGTACAGCAGGTGCGGGAGCAGGCCGAGCGACTCTCGAAACTGGCAGAAGTCAACAACGAGATCGACCGCATGGACCGCAAATACCGCTCGTCGAGCGGCAAGCCCCTCCAGGGCTCCGGACGACAGGATCTCGTGCATCTCGTGGAACGAGTCGCCGACCTCGTCAAGGAGTGGTGCCTGGCGGTCGATACCACCCGTCGCGGCGATCGTTCCGACGGCAACCGCGTGGCCAAGGAGATCTCCTCTCTGCGCCAGTCCCTGCTGGACGGCAGGGAAGCGGCGCTGGGGCAGCTGGAGCAGCTGGCACCACGCTCGGACACCTTGGCCGCAGCCACGGCCTGGGCGGCGCGCGCCTCGATGGAGGAGCTGTTCGCGGTACTGGCCGGTGAAACGGTGACCAAGCGCTCCGGAGCTCCGAGCGACCCGGAACTCGTGCTCGACGCTGAACTGCTGAAGGTATGTGACTCCCGTGACCAGCGGCCGTCCCTCGACGAGCTGCTGGTGGCGGTCGACCGGAGCTGGCAGGACGCCCTTGACGAGCGGCTTTCCCACGACGCCTTCACCGCGGCCCGTAGTATTGTCGAGCTGGCGCAACGAGGGCTGCTGCCCGCCACAGCGGGAGGGGAGTTCACCCCACTTAGGGACACCGACATCGACAGTCGGGAAGCCCTCCGGCGTACGGAGTTGCGGAGGGGACACCGCGAACTCGTCGCCGAGGTGCATCGAGCGCAAGCCGACGGCGCGGTGACCGAGGACCAGGACCTGCGCCTTCAGGAACTGCTGGCCGATGCCCATGACCGCCTCGAAGACGCCGACAGGCACGACCTGCTGGACGTGCGGCGCGCGCATGACACGGTACGAAGCGCTCTGCCCGCCTTCCGGCAGCAGGCGGCCGACCGGATCCGAGCCCGGCTGGACACCTTAGAACCTACTCCGGAAGAGCGGGCCCAGGTGCTGCGGCGCCTTGAGACGAACGACCTGGCCACCGCTGCCGACCTCGTCTACTTCCTGGAGATCGGGGAGCCCGTCCCGGAGATCGAGGGAGGAGAGTCCCACCTGATGGACTTCTTCCCGGCCGTTCCCGACGGGCTGCCGGGAGGTATCGACCAGGAACTCGTCGACATGGTCCGGTCCGGTGGCAAGCACCCGGCGCTTCCCGTTCTGGACTACGGCGGCCTTTCCACCGATGAGGCGGCACTCGCGGCCGACGTCCTCGACGAGTGGCGCGCGCTGGCCACCGCCGAACCCAAGGACCGTCTCCAGGTGGCTCCGACGCGACAGGTGCCGCCGCTCCTCAAGCTCCTCGGCTACGACGCCAAGAGCGCCAGGCAGCTAGATGACGGGTCCCAGCACCGGCGGGAATACCGTCTCTTCGAAGCGACCGGGGTGGAGATCAACGGCAGGGCGAAGGCGCCGGCGTTCGGCTCACAGATCAGGGAGCAGGGCGGCCACCTACGGGTGATGATGGTCTGGGGCCGGCCTCCGGCCAAGGTCGTCATGAGCTGGGCGGAGCGGGATACCAGCGGAGCGAGCCTCCTCGTCGTCTACTTCGGCACGCTGAGCCGTGAGGCCCGCAGCGAACTCGCCGTCGGCTCTGGCCGGTTGCAGCCCCTGTTGGTCGTGGACGACGCGGCCCTCGCCTATCTCGCGGCCCACGGCAACCGTCAGGTGACCACTGCCACGCAGACGCTGCTCCCCTTCTCCGGTGTCAACCCGTACATCAGAGAGAAGCGCGGCCGGATCGGCGGCGAGATGTTCTACGGCCGTGACGCCGAACGCAAGAGCATCCTCGACCCGCAGGGTACCCAGGTCATCTATGGTGGCCGGGGCCTGGGCAAGTCGGCGCTGCTCGCCGACGCCGGGGAACGGTTCACCGAGCAACGCCCCGGTTACCACCAGGCGGTGTACGTCAACCTCGACCAGGAGAACATCGGCAAGGGCAGTTCGCTCGGGCCGGAGACACTGTGGAGCGTCCTGGTCCGGGAGCTGAGCGACGCCCAGGTACTCGACGACCGGCCGCAGGGGCGCCGGAAACGACAGGAGATCTCCGAGCAGGTGCGCGCCGGAATCAGAGCCTGGCTGGATGGAGACTCGCGCCGCCGTCTGCTGATCCTGCTCGACGAGTGCGACCAGTTTTTCGAGGCGGACGCGCCACGCTTCGATCAGACCAAGAAGCTCAAGGGCCTCGGCTCCGACACGAAGGACCGCGCCAAGGTCGTCTTCGCCGGACTGCACTCCGTGCAGCGCTTCTCCAAGCTCGCGAGCAACGGCCCCTTCGGCCATCTCGCGCAGACTCCGAAGGTGATCGGCCCGCTGGCGCCTCAGTACGCGGCCGAACTGCTGGTCGAGCCGATGCGGGCGCTCGGGTTCGAGTTCAAGGACCTGGATCTCGTCAACCGGGTGCTCGGTTACTGCTCCTACCAGCCGTTCCTGCTCCAAATGTTCGGGCACCGGCTGGTGGAGCTGATGCACCGCAAGCGGGGTCGGCGCGGAGCCGAGGGACCTCCTTACAACGTGGAGGTGACCGACATCGAGGTCGTGGAGTCGGACGCCGCGCTCAGGGACGGCATCTCGGCGGCCTTCAAGGACACGCTGAGCCTCGACCACCGTTACGACGTGATCGCCAACGTGCTGGCGTACCACGCCCGTCACCGTGGTCTGGAGGTACGGCTGAGCGACACCGAGCTGCGCGAGGAGTGCGAGACGTATTGGCGCAAGGGGTTCGAACAGCTCGACACCGAGGGTTTCCGCGCCTACTTGTCGGAGATGGTCGGCCTCGGCATCCTCGCACCCAACCACGACGGCCTGGGCTGGCACCTGCGCGGCCCCAACGCACTACGCATGATCGGCACCTCCCACGAGGTGGAGGCTCGCCTGCTCAGGGCCGAACAGGACTGTGAACTCCAGGAGAGCATCGTGCAAGAGGGCCGCCCCGAGCTGCCCGACGGTCGGCCGGTGCCGCTGACCAACACCCAGCTCGACGACCTTCTGGGCGAGCGGTCCAACCGGACCAGAGTGGTCCTCGGCACATCCGCCACCGGAGTTAAGGACGTCGCCCGCACCTTGCGCACGATCGCCGGACCGATTGACGGATGGACACTGCCGGCCATCGGCAGGCCCAGCGTCTACAAGCAGGAACTCACCGGAGGACGCCCTCGCGAACGACGTGTCGTCATCAGCGACTTCGTCAATTACCGGGAGCCGGTTCGGCCTGAGACCTGCCGGGAGGCTGTCGACCTGGCCGAGACGCTGCTGCCCGCCACCCCGGGGGTCACCCGCGCGGTCGTTCTCGTCACCGACCCGACCCAGTTGGCACTGTGGCGCACTCTGCTGACGGGGACCGACCCTACGTCGGCCGCTCCGGTGGTGCTGCGCCGCCACGACCGCCGCAGCCTGCGCGGCTGGGCCCAACGCGTCAACATGTTCCACACGGGGAACCGACTGGACCGTCTCCACGAACTGACCGGCGGCTGGCCTCTCCTGGTCGACCGCGCCCACCGCCTGCATGGCGAACTGGGCGACCCCGACGAGGTGTTGCGCCGCCTTGCAGGCCTCCGCGCGGACCGGGCAGAGGCTCGCGCCTTCGTCGAGGCGACCGGGGTGTACGTGGACCCGCTGCTTGCCGCTGGGTACAAGGCCCTCGATGACGAGTTCAAGGACAACTCGTTCGATCTGGAGGGCGCGGTGACCGCCGTGGCGCTCAAGATCGAGGACGAGGACGAGGCGCGGTGGATCGTCAGTTGCCTCGACGCTCTGCAGGTTCTCGACCGCGACAACACTCAACTACGCCTGGAACCGCTGCTGCACCAGTGCGTGATCCAAAGCCTGTGACAGTGAGTGACCCCGGTCCGGCCGCCCGTATGTCTGGGCGGCCGGGCGCCTTTCGACGTCACATTGCCGATACGCGACCAGCCACGGTGAGTTGCAGTCTGGGTCGGACGGTCCCGAGGGCAGGCGGATACGGCTCCGCGCTTGGGCCGTCCTACTGACGGGCCGGGTCCTGGTCACGGTCATCTGCGCGCGCGTATCTGGCGCGTTGCATGGACCTGGGCTCTATGCGAGACCAGGGTCCTTTGTCAGTGGTTGTTCGTAAGATGCGAAGCCTGGAGGTGGTGTTTGTGGCGGTACCTGTTTCGCAGCAGCGCAAACTGAGCCAGCGCTCGGGCAACATCTGCGCGTTTCCAGATTGTGGGTTGCTCCTCACGGCCCAAGGCACGGAGGAGGAACCCGTCGTGGTTCTCGGCGAGATGGCGCACATCGTCGCGGAGAGCCCGAACGGCCCGCGCGGTGACTCGCCGTTGACAGCCGAAGAGCGCAACCGGTATGAGAACCTGATCTTGCTGTGTAACCAGCACCATCAGCTGATCGATTCCGATGGGGCAATCGCCAAGTACACGGTGGAGCGACTCCTCGCCATGAAAGAGGATCACGAGAAGCGGGTGGAGCGCAGGCTGGCAGGCCGTTCCAACGTGCAGGATGAGCTGCCGACCATGGTCAACAGCACTGTGTTCAGCAACGTCTTGCCCGTCACACAGATGCCCCGCTACGTCTACGGGGCGCCCTGCCTGGCCGGCAAGGAGGGCGATGTCAGACCAGAGGGGACGTCCACCGGGGTCATGACGCCCTTCATCCTGCGGGAGGGGTGGCTGTGGGCATTCCAGAACCTGCGGGATGACAGCGGCCCGTTCGCCGCCTTCGTGGATCGCTCTGCAACCGAGCGCTTTGGCACCCGGGAGTGGTGGGCTGATCCCGACAAGCATCAGTGGTACGTGGCACTGCTCAATCGGTCACTGAACAAACTCACCGGTCGCCTCGGTCTACGGCTTGATCGCGACCACCACCGGTACTACTTCGAGCCTGATGAAGCAGGTGTCGAACGCTCAGTGGTGTACCGCCCGTTGAACAAGGACAAGGCAAAGCGGAGCGTGGTCTGGCAGCCCAAGAAGAAGGCCACGGGAGAGGCGCGAAACTACTGGCTCCATCGTGCGGTCTCCTTGCGCTTCTTCCTCATCAACAGCAGCCAATGGTGTCTGAGTATCAGACCCGAACTGCGGGTGACATCGGACGGCTTCGAGTCCATAGAGGCCAAGCACGTTGGGAGGCAGGTCACACGGAAGAAGTCCAGACTGTTTAACTATGACCTCCTTGCTGAGGTGCAGTTCTGGCGGGACTTCCTGGGTAGGAGCGGCCCCCGGATCGGGTTTCCGTTCGGCGAGGGGCAGAGTCTGGTCATCTCGACGTCGTTGAGTAGCGGGCAAGTGCGCTGGCCGGGTATTCCTCCCGAGCACGACATGCCCTTCAAGAACGTCGACTACGTGGATGACCTCTTCACCTGGGGCGAGGCAGAGAGCCTGGGTGAGGACGACGAGGCTGGCCACGTGTTGGACGACGAGCTCGGGGGCCAAGGGGTGATTGTGGGATGACGGTCCGTCCATCCCCGGCCGGTGTCTCGTCTGTCGGATCGCCCTCACTCATCACGAATACGCACTTCTCAGAGCCGTTGCTCCGATTCGCCGATGACGGCTTGCACATTGACCCCAAGGCCGGCATCGCACGCTACGGTCCACGATCCTGGACGGCCTCGGGTCGCCACCCCACGCGGCTGCGCGTGGGACTCATCGGCACCCCAGAGTTTGTCGAGGCCGCGCGAGTCTGGATGAACAGCCGGGCCGAGGGCGTCATCGGAGATGAGAAGAACCCCGAGTTCCCAGGCTGGATGCCCGACCGGGGGTTCTTTTCCTCTCTGGAGTTCGACGATGCGTGGGACGAGGAACTCGGTCAGGTGGAATTGCGACAGGTGCTGGAGATCAAGTCGCAGCAGGAACGCTTCCACGCCGCTGTGACTCTGTTCGAGGCGAAGCTGCGGAGTCTCGCGGAGCGTGACAGCATTCCTGACTACGTAGTGATCGCCCTGTCCGACCAGATTGTGGCCCGTTGCGGTACTGCCGATTACAAGACCGCGGAGAGCGGAGCAGTCCACCGCGATCTGCGCCGTGCGCTGAAGGCAAGTGCCATGAAGTTCCGCCTCCCCACCCAGATCGTCCGAGCACCCACTCTGGACGGGCGAGACAGAACGCCGCCCTCCCGTATCGCATGGAACTTCTTCACGGCGATGTACTGCAAAGCGGGGGGCTACCCCTGGAGCCCTCATGGGCTCACTCCCGGCACTTGTTATGTGGGTATCGGCTTCTACCGTCCGCTCGGCACCGCGCAGGCAACGGTACAGACCAGCTTGGTGCAGGCTTTCGACGAACGCGGGGAAGGACTGGTTCTACGTGGCCACGAGTTCGAGTGGGATCCGAACAGGACCGGAAGCCGTTCACCGCACCTCACGGCGGAAGGCGCCCACAAACTGATGGCCCTGGTCCTCGACCAGTACGAGTCGGTCATGAAGCAGACCCCAGCCCGGATCGTGGTTCATAAGACGTCCCGCTACTGGCCGGACGAGCGTGATGGCTTCCGCTCCGCGATCGAGTCCCGGGTACGGCGGTACGACCTGATGGCCCTTGAGACACAGAGTCGTGTACGGCTCATCACGACCTCCAAATACCCACCATTGCGTGGTACTCGATTCAGCTTCGGCGAGTTGGACTACCTGTACACCACGGGCTACATATCCGCGCTGAGGGAGTTCCATGGCATGCATGTTCCGGCACCTTTGCAAGTGGCTGACCACATCGGACAGGACTCCTCCCGGGACGTGCTCTTGAAGGAGGTTCTGGCCCTCACGAAACTCAACTGGAATTCGGCTGCCCTGGGCGGACTCCTGCCCATTACGATCAAGTTCTCGGGCCTCGTCGGGGAGATCATGAGAGAAATCCCGGCCGACCGGAACCCGCTTCCACAATTCAAGTACTACATCTGAGACCAGGCCGGATTGGTTTACCGTGACCGGTGCGTGCACGGCCAGTTCGGGGGCAGAGCCGACGATATCGACGTGGGCAGGGGACTGTCCCCCGGACTTGACGCATGAGCCGCCCGGCGGTTGGGCGGGCAGCTGAGCCTGGCCGTCGGGCTCAGCTGCCTTCCCCTGCGTTCAGTCGAACAGCGGTGCCAGCGCGGTCTCGCCCGCGATGATGCGCCAGGCGGGCACTCGCACCGTCCGGCTCACGGGGCAGGGTTTGGCCCCATGGCCTCCGGAGGGCAGGCCGGTGAGCAGGTCGCCTCGCGCGTGGGTCAGCCGGAGGTGCCGCGCGGGGTCCGCGCCGGGCCCCGGGCCGGGATCGATCAGCACCGCCGTGTTCTCGCCGGCGTCGGTGAACAGCAGGTCCACCGGGTGGCCGCCCACCAGCACGGCCCGCTCCAGATCGGTGATGCCCCGTCCGGCCAGGTACCGCTGCAGGCGGTCGGCGAGGTCCGCGCGGGCCTCGGCCACCGGGCCGGACGCGCCGACCTCGGCCGTCGTGCCGTCATCGACCGTTCCCAGCGGCGCCGAGCGCGCGGCGAGGAGAGCGGGCAGTCCGCTCTGGTCCTGCCAGAAGGCACGGCCGCCCACCGTGATCAGCTGCGACTTGGCGCGGGTGACCGCCACGTTCCACAGGTTGACCTGGCTCGCGACCCAGTGGGTCGTCCGGGGTGGTGTGTTGTGCGCGGCCACCGGGCTGAGCACCATCACGTCCCGTTGTCCGCCCTGGAAGGTGTGGACGGTGCCGACCCGGACGCGGTCGTCGTCCTGCCACATCCGTGCCAGTGTCTCCTTCTGCGCCCGGAACGGCGTGACCACTCCCACCGTCGCGTCCTGCGGAAGCCCTGCCAGCAGTCCGTCGACCAGGTGCCGGACGGCCTTCGCCTCCTCCGCGTTCCGCCAGGACTGCCCGTCGCCGCCGCGGGCCGACTCCCCGGACGGTACGTCGACCCAGCCGAGCACCGGTGCCGGGTCGGCCGCTCCCCTCGGGTCGTACGCCGGCACCTGCCGTCGCACGTCGGTCAGCACCCGCAACCGGCCGCCGTAGCAATGGCCGTTGACGACGTTCGCGATCCGCGGGTGGCAGCGGTAGTGCTCGTCGAGGAGCAGCGCGCTGTCGCCGTGCTGTTCGGCCGCGTGGTACGAGGAGTACACGTGGTAGGTGAGGCGGTGGTGCTCCAGTTGCGCGGCGCTCAGCCCGGCCCGTACCCGTGCCTGACGCTCCTGCTGCGGTGACACGCCGGGGATGTGCCCGAGCTGCATGGGGTCGCCGATGATCAGTGCCCGGCGGGCCCGGAACAGCAGTGGCAGCACCGACGGGATGGAGCACTGACTGGCCTCGTCGATGACCACGAGATCGAACAGCTTCGGGGCGAGCTCCAGTTGCCGCACCGAGTGGGTGCTGACGGCCCACCCCTTGATGTGCGTCATCAGGTTCTTCTGACTGCGCTGGTAGCCGGAGCGGCGGCGGAGCGCCTGGAGCCGCTGGTTCATGAGCCCGGTGGCCCGGTCCAGGGCCTCGGCGGACAGCGCATGCGACAGTTCCGCCGACAGTCCGGACAGCGCCTCCGCCGTCGCGAGCCGGGACTGCTTGAGCCCTTCCTCGTCCCATTCGCCGTGCCGGTGGACGAGTTCCCGCACCTCCCGCTCCACGGACACGATCCCGGCCAGGGACTTGAGCAGTTCGGGTGGCACGGGTCGTCCTGTCGCCCACTCCGGCCATGCCGGTCCGGCACCGTCCGGGCGCTGCTCCGCCCCCGCCGTGACCAGCGCGGCGAGCGCCCGCCCGCGCCGCCATGACCCCAGCTGCCACCAGCGGGCCCCGGCCGTCTTCAACGCCCGCTCCGCCCACCGGCCCAGCGCCGCGATGCCGTCCACGTCGGCCGCCCAGGCCCCTTCGAGCAGGGACAGGGGCAGCTCCAGGGCCGCGGCCCGCTCCTCCCGGTCGCGGAGCAGTTCCAGCAGCCGTGCCTCCTCGCCGACATGGTGTGCTGCCTGTGCCAGCAGACGGTCGGCCGTTCCCCGTGTGTTGCGCAACTCGCCGCCCACGGTGGCCGATCCGCGCCGTGGTGCCCCGGCCGGTTCGGCGAGCAGCCGTTCCAGCTTGGCCGCCTCCCGCTCCAACGCCTCCGCGTTACCTGTCCGCATGAGCAGGCCGGGTGCGATGTCGTCGCAGCGCTGGGCGACGACGTTCACGGCCTCGTTGTTCGTGGAGGCGACCAGCACCGACTGCCCCGCGGCGACACAGGTGGTGACGACCGCCGTGACGACCTCGCTCTTCCCCGTGCCGGGCGGTCCGGTCGCCACCGTCAGCGGCTGGGTCATCGCCGATGAAATCACCAGCTCCTGGCTTTCGTTGCACGGACCCGGAGTTACTGGCGTCACCGGGTTCACCGCGACGGCGGTCGGGGCCGGCACCTGCCGGGCCCCGCCGTTCAACAGCGCGTCCAGGGCGGTGCCCGCGATCTGCGTGGTCCGCGTGGAGATCTGGAGCAGGTTGTCCACCAGCGCCTGGGTGGCCATGGCCTCCGCGCCCGAAGGCACCAGCAGCACGGCCGCGTTGTGCGCGCCCGGCCGCAGCGCCTGCATCACCGTGCGGTCGCTCAGCGCGGACGGGTCCAGCGGTTCGAGTTCCGGCAGCCCCAGCTCGTCCAGCAACTCCCTGATGGCGCGCAGCATCTGTGCGTCGTTGCCCTCCTGCCAGGCCGGCTGCCAGCGCGCGACCAGGTCGGCGGCATCGCCCGCGTCCAGGAGTTCGGATACGACGCCGCTGTGCAGGGACGGCACCCCGCTGGGCCGGAGCACGTCCCGGCCTTCCTCGTCCGGCGCCAGCTCCATCTGCTGGATGAGCAACGGTGCCAGCTCCACCGTCGCGCGCCGCCCCCGGCCGACGTCCCGCGCGGGCAGTGTGATCGCCGGATAGCCGTACCAGTACTCCTGCCGGGAGCCCGCCTCGGTGTCCGAGCCGCTCCGCCCCTCCTTCGGCCGGGGCAGTGCTCCGGGCGCGACGATGTGCGGTCCGCGCCCCGACTGGATGGTCTCCTCGCCCTGGGTCAGCAGGAAGTACTTCTTGTTCCGGCCGCCATCCCGGTCCGGCCGCATTCCGGCCGCCGCCTGCGCGGTGAGGCAGTCCGCGTAGTACCGCAGCAGCTGCTGCCGGTCGACGCCGTCCCGCTCGTCCGTCTCGGCCAGCTCCCGCGCCTTCAGCAGCGCGGGGGAGTGCCGGACGGCCCCGGAGGTGTCGTGGGGGAGCGCGGGGAGCCGCACCGGCCGTGCCACCGACCGGGCGAAGGGAAGGCTCCGGGTCGCCCTGATCGTGGACTTGGTCGGCCGCTGCTCCTCGGGTACGCCGTCGCGGGTCATCTGCGCGGTCAGGTAGGCGAAGAGGTCGTCCGGGGTGATCCAGCCGCCCTCCTTGATCCGGCCGTTGCGCAGTCCCTCGACGATCTCCCCGGTGAACCGGGAGATGCCGAGGCCCGACCCGGGTGGCGCCATCGCGGAGGCCGCCTGGAGGGCGTCGGACGCGGTGATGAAGTACACGCCGGTCGGCCGCAGCAGGGTGCTCGGCGCGGGCCGGTCCGGTTCCCCCGACGGGCCCTTGGCGGTCCAGCCCTGCACGACGGATCCGCTGGAGCAGCAGTCCAGCAGGACCAGTTTGGAGGCGGCCCGGCAGGACTGCAGCATCCGCTCCAGGAACTCCGCCGGCACAGCCGTGCCCGGCAGGTCGGCGGGGTCGGTGTCCCGGGTCAGGAAGTACAGCTGGCCGTCCTGCTCGCAGTACTCGCCGTGCCCGCTGAAGTAGAGCAGCGCCGTCTCACTGGGCTGCCGGGCCTCCAGGAACGTCTCGACCGCGTGCAGCATCTCCGCCCGCGTCGGCTCTGCGGCCAGCGCGCACTCGTTGTACATGCCGATCTCGGTGTTCTCCAGCACCGCCCGCATGTAGTGCAGATCGGCGCGTACGGCAGGGAGCTCGGCGTACGTCTCGCTGTCGTACGTCGAGACTCCGACGAGTAACGCGTGCCGGTCGTTGTCGGTCATCGCCGCTCAGCCCGCCGTCGTCGCCGTCGTGCCGTCCTCGCCGTCGTCCGTGAGGAACCGCTCGATGAGCGTGTCGTCCTCGCGGGCCTCCTTACCGGTGATGTGCAGGGTCGCCCCGTCGGGCCGCTTGACCACGATGGTGCGCTGCGGCACCCGCGCCAGCCACGTCTGCACCAGCGAGACCACGAACGAACCGGCGCTCAGCAGCAACCCGACGGTCTCGGCCGACGGCCCGCCCTTGTCGCCGACCCCCGCCAGTCTGCCGGGCTCGGGCAGGTCCAGCCTGGCTGTGGGGTCAACCTCGCAGAGCGCGGCGAGCAGTTCGCGCGCGTCCTTACGGGCGCGCAGAGGATCCTCGTCGACGACGGAGATCAGGTATCCGGTGTGGTTGTTGTCGGGCATGGCGGTCTCGTACTCCCCCTGGACTCACGGCTCCTTGCTGAGCGAACGAGACTAGTGCCCGGCACAGACACCGGGCGCCCACGAGGGTTTGCATCCTGCTCGTTGGCGTGAAACCGGCCGACGATGGCCGGGGCGTGAGTGCCTCGCGTCAGATGCAGTTCTGCCCGAACAGTGAGCTCTTTCAGCGCTGCCGCTCGAGGGTGAGGACTGCGGCGGCCATTGACGGCATTCGATTCGGACTGCACCGGGATCTGGGGAAGATGCGCCATGACTTCAGTCGTGCGATGCCGCGCTCGACCGGGGCCCGGGCCGCGGACAGCGCGCGGTTGACGGTTTGCCGGGTCGGCGTGAGGTCACGGCCCGGCGGGCGTCTGAGGGCTGTCGTCACCCATGAGCCCATGTAGGCACGATCGGTGAGGACCGGGATGCCCTGCCGTTCACAGATCCGGATGATCCGGTGGGCGCGGGCCGCGGTGAGATCGTGCACGCGGCCGGGCAGTGCAGGTGAGATCCACAGTAGCTGCCCGGCCGGGTCGGTCACGACCTGCACGTTCACCCCGTGCGGGCGGTGCTTGTGCGAGAAGTCGGCCCGGCTGCCGCCGACCCGGTCGCACTCGGCGAGCGTTCCGTTGAGCAGGATGTGATCGGGATCCGTCTCCCGCAGGATCCGCAGCAGCCCGGGCGCCCGGCGGGACAGATGGCCGACGACGGCGGTGACGTAGGTGTGGGCAGTGCCGACGGATATACCGAAACCGGCGGCGATCCGCGCGAGCGTGTCGTGCCGGCGAAGGTAGACCAGGCCGACGCGAGCACGCTGGTGAGGCGGAAGCTTGCAGCGGCGGTCACCCTCACGGGTGACGATGAGCATGGTCACCCGGCCAGGGCATGCGGGAGGTCGAGTGCGGCAGGACAAGGAACCAACGAGGCTCCTGCGCTGATGAGTTGAGACGTCGAACACCTCTCTCAACGGCACAGGAGCCTCGTGCGTTGCGGGAGGCCACCCCGTCACCCGACCGGTGGCCATTCTGAAAACGCTCAGTGGCTCGTCCTGCATCACGCACCAAGGCCCGCGTCGCATAGCCCCGGCTGATCGCTTCGGCGACCGATGCTGCCGGCCGCGCCCACAACGAGCACCTTCATTGGACCTGGATTCGACGTTGGGAACTCCATTCGTGTCGTGCGTGATCCGATCTCCCGGATTTCCCGGTCACCGTGCCGGATGGCAGGGCGCATCGTGCCTGGGAGTGAGGTTCCGGGGCAGGACAGGGCCCCTTGCAGAGAGTTCAATCTGATAGGGAACCGAGTGCCCTTAAATGGGGAACTTAGTTCCCTCTGTCAGGCCTGGAGGCTTGAAGGTTCTCCAGTTGCTGGACGACTTGCCACATGGGCGTGTTGCTCCGCGTGACCACGATCAAAGTCTCTCCGGCGTCGCCCCAGGTGCGGTGGACCAGGTCGAGGGCTTGGTCGACGCCGGCGGCCGCGTTGCTGCGGGCACCGGAGTGCAGCCAGGCGCGCAGACCGTAGTTGTGTGCGGCGACCACGCTCGCGGCAATCGTGTACGCCCTGACATCCCCGTCTGGCAGTGTGGCGAATCTGCGCTTGAGATAAGCGGCAAGGGCGCGCTCGTAGCGCCGGACCACGGAGGTCTCGTAGGTCTTGAGCGCCGCGACCTTGCGGGTGAGCGCGTACCGCTTCACGGAGAATTCGGCGTTCTCCGCGTACATACGCATGACCAGTCGGGCCGCGCCGCATGCCCGTCCGACCGGGTCGGGATCCTGGGCGCCTACTTCCAGGTAGTGGACCATGTCGGCGAGGGCGCGTTCGTGGTCGGGGAAGACGACTTCTTCTTTGGTGGGGAAGTATCTGAAGAAGGATCGGCGGCCCACGCCGGCCCGGCGCACGATGTCGTCAATTGTCGTGCTGTCGTACCCGTGCTCCGTGAAGAGTTCGAACGCGGCTGACACGAGGAGGTCCCGGATCGGGGCCTTCTCCTGGTCCTCTGCCTCAGCGGGTTCGCTCGGACCGTTCCGCGTCGTGCCGTCGGGCTGCTCAGTCATGGAGACGAAAGTACAGGGTCGCTTCTCTGATGGCACTCAGTGTGCATAATTAGGGTACTGAGTGCCATCTGGTGGAGGATCTATGTCGGACTTCGACTTTTACCGCCCGTCCGAGGAGCACGACATGCTCCGTGACGTCGTCCGCGCGCTGGTCGAGGCGAAGATCGCCCCGTACGCCGCCGCGGTCGACGAGGA
>NZ_JBIWOA010000010.1:0-332816 GCF_044767525.1 Streptomyces sp. NPDC101234
GGACGACACATCACGAGAGCGGAACAGTCGGAGGAATGATCCGACCGTTCACAGCGTCCTCGCTGTGTTTTTTCAAAGGAACCTCGACCATCGGAATGTTCCGACGGACGGGGTATCAACATATCTGGCGTTGATTTTTGGCACGCTGTTGAGTTCTCAAGGAACGGTCGCTTCCTTTGTACTCACCCTCTCGGGCTTTCCTCCGGGCTTCCCTTCGGTGTTCCAAACTCTATCAGTGTTTTTCCGTCTCTCTGACCACCCTCCCGCAGGCATGCGGAAGATGATCCCGAGTTAGGATCTGACAAGTTTGGGTGCTGCTGAGTAAGGACGCTTTACGGCGCCGCTCGGTCTCAAGCAGGAGTACGACTGTACACGGGGCCTCGAAGGCCGTGCAAATCGATAAGGCTGGTGGTCTAGACCACTAGCTGGTACCTTCCATGCGGAACCGCCACTTCACATGACATACGCTGCTGCTCAGTGCCGTCCGGGACAGGTAGTGACGGCCCGTAAGCAGCTCCACTCCTGGGAGGCTTCCCATGACCACCGTGACGTCCCCGCTCGCAGGACGTGCCATCGGACTCGCCGCAGTGCCGGATCCGGTCTTCTCCGGGGCCATGGTCGGCCCAGGCACGGCCATCGACCCCGCGCGTGAGCCTTCCGTGGTGGTGGCGCCCGTGGACGGAGTCGTTGTCTCTCTCCACCCGCACGCGTTCGTCGTCGTCGACGAGAGCGGCCACGGCGTGCTCACCCACCTCGGTATCGACACCGTGCAGCTCAACGGACAGGGCTTTGAGCTCCTCGTCAACAAGGGCGACACCGTGACCCGCGGTCAGAGCATGGTGCGCTGGAACCCGGCCGAGGTCGAGGCCGCCGGCAAGTCCCCGGTGTGCCCCGTCGTGGCCCTGGAGGCAACGGCCGACTCTCTCTCCGACCTCCGTGAAGACGGCGACGTGAAGGCCGGCGACAGTCTCTTCGCCTGGAACTGACTCGTCTCCGGCGGACGACCCCGCCGCCGTGCCGTCGTATGACGGAGACGGCAGCGACCATGACAACCATCGCGGCGGCGGGACCCGCCGCACTATCGGAGACGGGTGAGATGGAGACAACGCTGCGAGGCGTCGGCGTGAGCCACGGTGTGGCGATCGGCGAGGTTCGGCACATGGGAACGGCGGTGCTGGAGCCGCCGGCCAAGCAGATCCCGGCGGAAGAGGCGGAGCGGGAGCCGGGACGCGCCCGTCAGGCCGTGGACGCCGTGGCGGCCGACCTGATGGCGCGCGGCAACCTGGCCGGCGGCGAAGCCCAGGCGGTGCTCGAGGCCCAGGCCATGATGGCCCAGGACCCTGAGCTGATGGCCGATGTGGAGCGCCGGATCGCCGTCGGCAGCACCGCCGAGCGTGCTGTGTACGACGCGTTCGCCGCCTACCGCGAGCTGCTGGCCGGAGCCGGTGAATACCTGGCCGGCCGGGTGGCCGACCTGGACGACGTGCGGAATCGTATCGTCGCCCGCCTGCTGGGGGTTCCGATGCCGGGTGTCCCGGACAGTGACGAGCCGTACGTGCTGGTCGCGCGGGACCTGGCGCCGGCGGACACGGCGCTGCTGGACCCGACGCTGGTGCTCGGTTTCGTGACCGAGGAGGGCGGGCCGACGAGTCACAGCGCGATCCTGGCGCGGGCGCTCGGTGTGCCGGCCGTGGTGGCGCTGCCGGGTGCCGGTGAGCTCGCCGAGGGCACGGTGATCGCCGTCGACGGCAGCACCGGCGACATCTTCGTGAACCCGAGTGCGGAGAAGAAGGCCGAGCTGGAGGCCGCGGCCGCCGAGCGTAAGGCCGCGCTGGCCTCCTCGACCGGCCCGGGTGCCACCGCGGACGGGCACAAGGTGCCGCTGCTGGCCAACGTCGGCGGACCGGCCGACGTGCCGGCGGCGGTGGCGGCCGGTGCCGAGGGCGTCGGTCTGTTCCGTACCGAGTTCCTGTTCCTGGACGACAGCAAGAGTGCTCCTTCCGAGGAGAAGCAGGTCGAGGCGTACCGCCAGGTGCTCGAGGCGTTCCCGGAGGGTCGGGTCGTCGTGCGTGTCCTGGACGCGGGCGCCGACAAACCGCTGGACTTCCTGACCCCTGCGGACGAGCCGAACCCGGCGCTGGGCGTGCGCGGTCTGCGGACGCTGCTAGACCACCCGGATGTGCTGCGCACCCAGCTGACCGCGCTGGCGAAGGCCGCCGAGGGGCTGCCTGTCCATCTTGAGGTGATGGCGCCGATGGTGGCCGACCGTGCCGACGCGAAGGCGTTCGCGGACGCCTGCCGTGAGGCGGGGCTGCGTGCCAAGTTCGGCGCGATGGTGGAGATTCCGTCGGCCGCGCTGCGGGCGCGCTCGATCCTCCGGGAGGTCGAGTTCCTGTCGCTGGGCACGAACGACCTGGCGCAGTACACGTTCGCCGCGGACCGTCAGGTGGGTGCGGTGTCCCGGCTGCAGGACCCGTGGCAGCCCGCGCTGCTCGACCTGGTCGCGCTGTCCGCGGAGGCGGCGAAGGCCGAGGGCAAGAGCTGTGGTGTGTGCGGTGAGGCCGCGTCCGATCCGCTGCTGGCCTGTGTGCTGACGGGTCTGGGTGTCACCTCCCTCTCCATGGGTGCGGCGTCGATTCCCTATGTCCGGGCGATGCTGGCCAAGTACACGCTGGCCCAGTGCGAGCGGGCCGCCGCGGCCGCGCGGGCCACCGACAGTGCGGACGAGGCGCGCACGGCGGCTCAGGCGGTGCTGTCCGGCGAGTAGCCGGGCGCGGCCGGGACAGGCTGTCTTTCGGCGGTCTTTCCAGGGGCGTTCCACCTGTGGGTGGGGCGCCCCTGGTGCGTTCAGTGGTGGTGGCCCGGTGTCGTGTCCTGGTCTCCGAGGTCGGGAGGTGTGCAGTAGTCGACGCCGGGTTCCGGGGAGATGAGGTCGCCGGATTCGGCGTCGGTGCAGTAGGCGTCGAAGACCTCGCCGGCGGTGAGGGGCACGAGGCCCTCGCCGCGCAGTCGCCAGCCGTAGATGCGGTCAGCGGTGCCGGGAGCGCTGGTGCGCATCACGAGTCCGCCGGGGCTGCGGGTGGCCAGGCCGAGGGCGAGGACGCTGGTGAATTCGAGGAGTTCGGCTTCGTCGAGGTGTGTGGTGCCCTCGCTGCCCTGGTCGGCGTGGAGGACGGTGACGAGGGTTTCGGGTGGTCCGGAGACGCTGCACACGAGGTGGCGGTCGCCTGGCGGGGCGGTGTCGAGGATGCGGGCGAGGAGGTGGGAGGCGCGGGTGAAGGCGGCGCGTCCGATGTCCTCGCCGCAGGTGGGGCAGGGGCCGAGACGGGCGAGGAGGGTGCTGGCGTACTCCCAGGTCGCCTGGCGTACCGCCTCGTCGACGAGGACGGGGACGAGGTCGGTGAGGGGTCGGCCGTCGTACGGGATGGTGGCGCCGGTGGCCGCGAGTTCGGCGGTGAAGCGGGTGCGGCTCGCGGGGTCGTCCGGGGTGAGTCCGGTGTCCGTGCAGAACTCGGCGTATTCGTCGGGGTCGAAGAGGGCGAGTGTGGTGTGGGTGCCCTCCGATGCCCGGGTCCTGAGGAGGGCTTCGATCTGCCGGAGGTAGGTGGGGTGGTCGTCGAAGGTGAAGGTGCGGTAGCGCCGCATGGCGCGGAAGTCGTGTTCGTCGGTCAGCAGGCCGATGGTGCCGGCGATTTCGCGGCGCAGGACGCGTCGCATGGTCCGGTGGTCGGTGTGCGCCATGGTTCCCCCTGTGAGCGGTCGATCAATGCTCACTCACAGTAATCGGCACCACTGACAATGCGGTTCTCGGTAGCCGGTCACGGACCAGGCGGTGCTGGATTGCGCAGGTCAGGGCGATGGCGGTGCCGAATGCGGTCCAGCCGAACGGGCCGGTGGCGATGGCTGTGGTGACGGCGAGTGGGCCGATGCTGCGCTGGGCGGACTGGGCGAGCCCGTGGACCCCGAGGTAGGTGCCCTGGGCGGTGTCGGGTGCCAGGGCGACGGAGAGTTCCCAGGAGATGGTGGCGTGGAGCATCTCGGCGACGGTGAACGCGGCGGCCGCGGCGGTGAGCAGGAGGATCGCCGTGAGCGTTCCGCCGGTGGCGGAGAGGGCCATCGTGATGCCGCCCAGGGCGAACGCGGCGGAGAGCGGGACGAGGAGTCGGCGGGCGGCTTCGCTGGTGGTGCCGAAGCGGGCCAGGGGGACCTGGAGCACCACCACCATCACGTTGTTGAGGACCATCAGCAGGGGTGCGAGGCCGTGGGGCACCTGGTCGCTGTGGGCGATCCAGAGCGGGAGGCCGACTTTGAAGACGGCGTCGTCGAGGAAGAGGACGGTGTCGGTCGCGACGTATGCCAGGTAGGCGCGGTCGCGCCAGGGGTTGGCCGGCTTCGCGGTCCCGGGCTCGGCCTTCGAGCCGGCCACGACCCGTGAGGGCGACGGGGGTTCGCCGCAGCGCAGGGTGAGGAGTGCGGCCGCGACGAAGGAGAGGGCGTCGCCGGCCAGGAGCCAGCGGTAGGCCGTGGTGGTGTCCAGGGCGAGGGCCGCCGCGGCGGCGAGGCCGCCCAGGGCCCAGCCCGCGTTGGCGACGGTGCGGTTGAAGGCCTGGTAGCGGACGCGGTCGGGTCCCGCGATGCGTGTGGCGTAGAGCTTGGTGAGGACGTTGGCGGCGCGGTCTCCGAGTGCGCCGACGGCCGAGATGGCGAGCAGCAGGGCGTAGTTGTCGGTGGTGAGCAGGGTGAAGGAGGCGACGGCGCGGACGAGTTGGAGTGCGGCCAGGATTCGGGTGAGGGGCAGCCGGTCGGCGAGACGGCCGCCCAGTGGGGCTCCCGCGATGCCGATGGCGCCCGATACGGCGACGAGGGTGCCGACTTCCGCGAGGGAGAGGCCGGAGACGTAGGTGAAGTAGAGGACCGAGACCGATGCCCACAGGCCGCTGCCGATGCGGTCGACGAGGGCGATGGCGAGCATTCTGCGTCCGTTGCGGCCTCCGGGTATGCGGCGGGGCCGTGCGGTCGCACCGGGCTTCGCTTTCACTGCTCCCCCTTGTCGGAATTTATGTATTGATACATAATCGCCAACGTGGTAATACAATATGGGATCAGTGGTACGACAGCCAAGGGGATTGCCGCGTCCGTCGAACAGGGCGTGGCGGAAGGCGGGTTGGCCCCTGAGGAGGCGCTGCCGCCGGTGCGCCGGCTCGCGGACGAGCTGGGGGTGAGTCCTGGCACGGTCGCGACGGCGTACAAGGAGCTGCGGCGGCGCGGGATCGTCGTCACGCGCGGGCGGGGCGGCACCGTGGTGGCCCCGGTTCCGGCCGTGGCGTCACGGCGGCCGGCCCGGGTTCCGGAGGGGCTCCGCGATCTGGCCGACGGGCATCCCGACCCCGCCCTGCTGCCCGGCCTGGTGCCGCCCTCCCGGCTCTCCCCCGGCGTCCGCTCACATCGTTCGGCGCCCCGGCTCGTGCGCCTGGAGGAGGCCGTACGCGACTGGCTTCGGCCGGACGGCGTGCCGGTGGAGCATGTGACGTTCGCGCACGGGGCCCTGGATCTGATCGGCCGACTGCTCTCCGTGGAGTTGCGGCCCGGGGACGCCGTCGCCATGGAGGACCCCGGCTACCACCATCTGCTCGATCTCGTCCCGGCGTTGGGGCTGCGGATCGTGCCGGTGGCCGTGGACGACGAGGGAATTCGTCCGGAGGCCCTGCGTTCCGCGCTGCGCGCGGGTGTGCGGGCCGTGGTGTACAGCCCTCGGGCGCAGAATCCGTACGGCGGCTGCGTCTCCGCGGCCCGCCGGGACGCGTTGGCCGAGGTGCTGCGGAAGGAACCCGAGGTCCTGGTGATCGAGGACGATCACGCCTCCTCGGTGACCGACGTTCCACTGCACTCGCTGACCGGTGCGGGGTTGGCGCGCTGGGTGCATGTGCGGACGGTGAGCAAGTTCCTGGGGACCGACCTGCGGTGGGCGGCGGCCGCCTGTGATCCGACGACGCTCGCGCGCCATGACGGGCTGCTGCTCCTGACATCGGGCTGGGTCAGTCACCTGTTGCAGGAGACCGTGCTCGCGCTGATGACGGACGAGGACACGCGCGCGTTGGTGGCACGCGCGCGTGCGGCGTACACACTGCGCCGGGAGACGCTGGCCGGCGAACTGGCCGGGTACGGGATCGTCTCGCACGGCGCGAGCGGGATGAACCTGTGGGTACCGGTGCGGGACGAGTCGGCCGTGGTGAACGGCCTGCGGTCGCACGGCTGGTGGGTGGCGTCCGGGGCCCGGTTCCGGCTGTCGGCTGGACCGGGCGTCCGGATCTCGGTCTCCGGTCTTGAGCCGGTCGACGCGGTGCGGCTGGCCTCGGACTTCGCCGCCGTGCTGGGTGAGTCCGAGGCCACCTACGGAGGGTGAGCGGGCCTGCCGGGAAGGTCAGCCGCGCTTGCGGGCCAGGTCCTCGTAGAAGCCCAGCAGGCCGAGGTCGTCGATGGATCCTGGGTTGACGGCTTTCTCCAGGGGGGTGCCCTGCAGCAGGCGCTTGACCGGGACCTCGATGCGCTTGCCGGTGAGGGTGTGCGGGACGCCGGGGACCTCGATGATCTCGTCGGGGACGTGTCGCGGCGAGAGCTGTTCGCGGATGGCCTGCTTGATGCGGTTCAGCAGGGCGTCGTCGAGGACCGCGCCCGGGGCGAGCTGGACGAACAGGGGCATCCAGTAGCCGCCGTCGGGCTGTTCGATGCCGATGACGAGGGATTCCTTGATCTCGGGCAGTCGTTCGACGACCTCGTAGATGTCGGCCGAGCCCATCCGTACGCCCTGGCGGTTGAGCGTGGAGTCGGAACGGCCGTGGATGATCACCGAGCCGCGCGAGGTGACGGTGATCCAGTCACCGTGCCGCCACACGCCGGGGTACATGTCGAAGTAGCTGTCGTGGTAGCGGCTGCCGTCGGGGTCGTTCCAGAAGTGGATCGGCATCGAGGGCATGGGGTTGGTGACGACCAGTTCGCCGACCTCGTCGACGACCGGTTTACCGCTGGGGTCCCAGGACTGGAGGTCGGTGCCGAGGCCGGGCGCCTGCAGTTCGCCGGTGTGGACCGGGAGGGTGGGCACGGCGCCCGCGAAGCAGGAGCACACGTCGGTGCCGCCGCTGACGGAGGCGATCCAGAGGTCGTCACGGACCTCGTCGTGCAGCCAGCGGAAGCCGTCCGGGGGCAGCGGCGAGCCGGTGGTGGCGACGCACTGCACCGAGGAGAGGTCGAAGTCGCGGGAGGGGTGCACATCGGCCTTCCGGCAGGCCATCACGTACGCGGCGGAGGTGCCGTAGAGGGTGGCTCCGGTGCGTTCGGCGACGCGCCACTGGGCACTGATGTCGGGGTAGCCGGGGCTGCCGTCGTACAGGACGATCGTGGTGCCCGTGAGCAGGCCGGAGACGAGGAAGTTCCACATCATCCAGCCGGTCGAGGTGTACCAGAAGAAGCGGTCCTCGGGGCCCAGGTCGCAGTGCAGGCCGAGCTGTTTGAGGTGTTCGACCAGGATGCCGCCCTGGGACTGGACGATGGCCTTGGGCAGGCCGGTGGTTCCGGAGGAGTAGAGCACCCAGAGCGGGTGGTCGAACGGGACCTGTTCGAATGCGGGTTCGGTGTCGGCGGTGGTCAGGGCCGACCATTCCAGGGCGCCTTCGGGGGCCGGGGTGCCCAGCAGCGGGATGTGGACGACGGCACGCAGGGTGGGCAGTTCGCGGCGGAGTTCGGCGACGATCTCGCGGCGGTCGTGCTCCTTGCCGCCGTAGCGGTAGCCGTCGACGGTGAACAGGACGACCGGTTCGACCTGCTGGAAGCGGTCCAGGACGCTGCGGGCGCCGAAGTCGGGGGCGCAGGAGGTCCAGACGGCGCCCACGGCGGCGGTGGCGAGGAGGGCGACGACGGCCTGGGGGATGTTCGGGAGGTAGCCGCTGACGCGGTCGCCCGGGCGGACGCCGAGGACGCGGAGTTCGGCGGCCAGGGAGCCGACCTGACGGCGGAGTTCGGCCCAGGTGACCGGACGGGGTTCGTGGGTCTCGTCGACGTACAGGAGCGCGGGTTCGTCCGCGCGGGTGGCGGCGGCGCGCAGGGCGTGCTCGGCATAGTTCAGCCGTGCCCCGGGGAACCACTCGGCGCCGGGCATGGAGCGGTCACCGAGCACGCGCGCGTAGGGCGTCGAGAACCGTACGTCGAAGAATTCCGTGACGGCTTTCCAGAACGTGTCCAGCTGGTCGACGGACCAGCGGTGCAGGGCCGGGTACCCGCCGTCGGCGGGCGCTCCGTGGTGTTCTGCCGCCCAGGACTGGAACTCGGTGATGTACGCCTGGGCGATCCGTTCCGGATCGGGTTGCCAGAGCGGCTGGGGGTTCGCGGTCGACATGGGGCGGCTCCCGGGCTTCTGCGCTGGTGTGCGTCTCTCGCGCACGGGCTGGGGTGTGCGCGTGACGAGGCTGACAGGGACGATGCCATGTGATCGACTTCTGCACCAGGGAGCGCTCCACATAGTCCGTGTCGTGAAGATGTGGTTCCGGCACGGGTGAACGGCAGTTGAACGGCACGCGTGTGTGGAGCGCCGAGTGGCAGGGTGAGCAGCATGGACGGTCGTGACCTGGTGCGTTCGGTGAGAGTGGTCGGTTCGAGGAAGGCGGCTCAGGGGTTGCGTACCGTACGGGCGGCGTGGCGCAGGAGGCGGATCGATGCTGCCGGGCTGCCCGCGCGGGGGGCCGAGCGCGCCCGGGTGCCGGGGACGGTGCGGGACGCGGAGCCGGGGCCGGGAGGCGGTGTGATCCGCTTCGGCCGGTCCGAGCTGCGGATCATGGTCACCGTGAACGGTGCGGTCTTCTGGGGCTGGGACGGGGCCTGTCCCGAGCCGTCGTACGCGCTGGCGGGCCGCTGCCCTGAGCCGGATCCGCGGGCGGTCCTGGAGCCGGACACGGACGGCGGCTGGCGGGTCGTGGCGGAGCGGGTGACGGTCAGCGTCTCGCGGCACGGCGCGGTGGAGGTGTGCACGCCCGGTGGCATGCTGCTGCGCCGTGATCTGCCGCCCCGGTGGTGGGAGCCGGTGGGCGGGGGTACCGCGCGCTGGGTGCAGCGCTCGGAGGTGGCCGCGGACGCCCGGTTCTTCGGTCTCGGGGGGCGTGCCTCGGGGCCGCGGCTGCGTGACGGGACGTACCGGCTGTGGAACACCGATCCCGGCCGTGCCTTCGGGCCCGGTGACGATCCGCTGTACCTCACCATGCCCGTGCAACTGGTGGTGGCGGACGCGGCCACGCATCTGGTGTTCCACGACTCCTCGTGGGACGGGACGGTGACCCTCCGGGAGGGCGAGGAGGGAGCCGGTTCCGGCCATGACCGGACCGGGCGGTGCGAGCTGCGCATGGACGGCGGTCCGCTGCGGTGCTGGGTGATGGTGGGCACCCCCGCGCGCGTGCTGCACACCTGGGCCTCGCTCACCGGCGCGCCCGCGCTGCCGCCGACCTGGGCGCTGGGACACCACCACGCGCGCTGGGGCTTCGGCAGCGAGCAGGAGGTCCGGCGGATCGTCGCCGGCTACCAGGAGCGCGGTCTGCCGCTGGACGCCGTACACCTGGACATCGACCACTACGACGCCCATCAGGTGTTCACCGTCGACCACGAGCGCTTCCCGAAGCTGCCGACGCTGGCGGAGGAGTTGCGGCGGGACGGGATCCGGCTGGTGTCGATCGTCGACCCGGCGGTGAAAGCCGAACCGGGCAACGCGGTCCACGACGCCGGGACGTCCATCGACGCCTTTGTGCGCGACCCGTCGGGGCGGACGGTGGAGGGTGTGGTCTGGCCCGGTGAGTCGGTCTTTCCCGACTTCACACACGCGCGCGTGCGTGAGTGGTGGGGCGGGCTGTACGAGGAGCGGCTCGACGAGGGCTTCGCCGGGTTCTGGCACGACATGAACGAACCGACGTCCTTCAACGCCTTCGGCGAGTCCACACTGCCGCGCTCGGCCCGGCACCACCTGGAGGGCCGCGGCGGCGACCACCGGGAGGCGCACAACGTCTACGCGCTGTGCATGGCGCAGGCGGCCTACGAGGGCCTGCTCGAACTGGCTCCCAAGGAGCGGCCGTTCCTGTTCTCGCGCTCCGGCTGGGCCGGCCTGCAGCGCTACGGGGGCACCTGGTCCGGTGACGTCGCCACCGGCTGGCCGGGGCTGCGCGCGTCCCTGTCGCTGGTGCTGGGGCTCGGGCTGTGCGGGGTGCCGTACTCCGGGCCGGACGTGGGCGGTTTCGACGGGAGTCCGTCGCCCGAGCTGTTTCTGCGCTGGTTCCAGCTGGGCGCCTACCTGCCGCTGTTCCGCACGCATGCGAGCATGCGCGCGGGGCGCCGGGAACCGTGGGAGTTCGGACCCGAGGTGCTGGAGCACGCGCGCGTGGCGCTCCTCGAACGCAGGCGCCTGCTGCCGTACTTCATGACGCTGGCGCATCTGGCGAGGCGGACCGGCGCGCCCTATGCGCGCCCTCTGTGGTGGGGTGCGCCCGAGGACCGGGCGCTGCGTGACTGTGAGGACGCGTTCCTGCTGGGCGACGGTCTGCTGGTGGCGCCGGTGCTGGATCCGGGCGCCGACCGGCGTGCGGTGCAGCTGCCCCGGGGGCGCTGGTACGACACGCTGACGGAGCGGGTGTACGAGGGGCCCGGGCAGGTGCTGGTGGACGCTCCGCTGTCGCGGATCCCGGTGCTCGCGCGCGCGGGTGCCGTCCTTCCCGTGCGGGGCGAGGACGGCGGGACGCGGCTGGAGGTCTGGGCGCCCGTGCGGGGGCGGACGGGGGGCGGACTGTTCGTGCCGGACGCGGGCGACGGCTGGGACGAGCCGGAGATCGAGCGTTATGTCGCCCGCTGGGAGGACCGGCGGGTGGTGGTCGGGCAGGAGGGGGAGAACGGCGTGCGCGAGCCGTCCCGCCCCGTGCACATCAGGGGGCTGGGATGAGCCGGAGGGCTCAGTAGCGGCCCTCGAACCAGGCGCGTACGGCGACGCTGTGCAGCGGGAAGGCCAGCTCCTCGGGTCTGCGCAGCAGGTGCCAGCCCTCCGTCTCGTCCGTCGCGCCGGACGGCGGGAGCCCTTCGACCGGGCGTTCCGGGAGGACTCCGAACAGCAGCAGGTGCCCGTCGGGTGAGCTCATGGCGTCGACGAGCCGTACGTCGCGGGCGGCCGCGTCGATGCCCGTCTCCTCCTTGAGTTCACGGACGACGGCGTGCCGCCAGTCCTCGCGGTCGTCGACGTAACCGCCGGGCAGCGCGGTGCCTCCGCGCGCGGGGGCGACGGTTCGGGTGATGACGACGAGGGCGGTGCCCTTCGTGTCGTACACGGGTTGGAGGGCGATCGCCACCGGCAGCGGGTTGCGGTAGGCGGTGTGGCCGCAGGCCGGGCAGGTGCGCGGCCAGCCGGAGACTCCTGCTCCGTACGGCGCTCCGCAGCTCGAACAGTGCGAGTCCGGAGCGGAGTTGGCAATTGGGTGCTGATTTTCGGACACGCGCGGACTTTATCCGATCACGGGAACGACGTCTTACGGTCAGGGGAACGTCGCCTTCCGGAAGTGAAACGACGCCGGACGGCCGGGAACCGGACAGCGTGATGCGATCCGACGGCTCGGCCTGCCCATTTCCCGGAGCCCGTGGCACACTTCTGACGTTCCGTCAGATCAGGTGCCCTGGAGGAGCTGTGTCGAGTACACGCACACCGGCGGTCGAAGGCTGGTTCACGGGCGCGGGAGACGATTTCCGGCTCCTGGGCACCCGCTGCGGGGCCTGCGCCTCGGTCTTCTTCCCGCGCGAGGACGCCCACTGCCGCAATCCCGGGTGCGCGGGCGGAGACCTGGAGGAGGTGCCGCTCTCCCGGCGCGGACGGATCTGGTCGTACACCGACAGCAGATACCGGCCGCCGTCACCCTATGTGAGCGATCCGGAACTTCCGTGGGAGCCGTACGCGTTGATCGCTGTGGAGCTGGAGTCCGAGCGGATCGTGGTGCTGGGACAGGCGGTTCCCGGGATCACCGTCGCCGATCTGGCGGTGGGCATGGAGGTCGAGGCCGTCCCCGGAGTGCTGAGCGAGGACGCGGAGACGACCTGGACGACCTGGCACTGGCGGCCGACGGGGGTGACGGCATGACGGCGGACGTGGCGGTGCTCGGCGTGGGCATGCACCCCTGGGGCAAGTGGGGGCGCAGCTTCGTCGAGTACGGGACGGCGGCGGCCCGCGCGGCGCTCGCGGACGCCCGGCTGGAGTGGCGGGACGTCGGCTCGATCGTGGGCGCGGACACGGTCCGTGGCGGTTATCCCGGCTATGTCGCGGGCGCGACCTTCGCCAAGGCGCTGGGCTGGCAGGGAGCACGGGTCGCGAGCGTCTACGCGGCCTGCGCGTCGGGGGCCCAGGCGGTCGCCGCGGCGCGGTCACAGATCCTGGCGGGGCTCGCGGACGTGGTGCTCGTGGTGGGCGCGGACGCGGCCCCCAAGGGCTTCTTCCGGCCCGCCGGAGGAGACCGCCCCGACGATCCGGACTGGCTGCGCTTCCGGCTGCTGGGGGCGACGAATCCGACGTACTTCGGGCTGTACGCGCGCCGGCGGATGGCGGTGTTCGGGGACACCCCGGAGGACTTCGCACTGGTCAAGGTGAAGAACGCGGCCGTGGGGGCGCTGAATCCGTACGCCCGCTACCGCAAGCGGGTCACGGCCGAGGAGGTCGCCGCCTCCCAGGTGGTCGCCGATCCGCTGCGACTGCTGGACATCTGCGCGACCTCCGACGGCGGGGCCGCGCTGGTGCTGTCGAGCCTGGACTTCGCGCGCCGGCACGGGGTGGCGCGGCCGGTGCGCATCCGCGCGGTGTCCACGGTCACGCCGCGCTATCCGAGCACGGTCCTCGACCTGCCGGACATCGCCACGGACTCGGCGGCGGCCGTGGCACCCCCGGCCGAGACGTTCCGGGCGTCCATCGCCCGGGCCGCCTACGAGGAGGCGGGCATCGGCCCCGAGGAGCTCGGCCTCGCGGAGGTCTACGACCTCTCCACCGCCCTGGAGTTGCAGTGGTACGAGGATCTCGGTCTGTGCGCCGAGGGCGAGGCCGCGAAGCTGCTGCGCGAGGGGGTGACCGCCCTGGGAGGCCGCACACCCGTCAACGCCAGCGGTGGGCTCGCCTCCTTCGGAGAGGCGGTGCCGGCTCAGGCGATCGCCCAGATATGCGAGCTGACCTGGCAGTTGCGGGATACGGCGGGTGACCGGCAGGTAGCCCACGCACGCGTGGGAATCACGGCCAACCAGGGGCTGTTCGGACACGGCTCGTCCGTGATAGCGGTGCGCTAGCGGGACGGGTGTGGCAACGGGGGACCCGATACCCCGTGTCACCACCTCGGGCGGTTGCGTGAACGTCTTATGAACTGCCCCTGGGCGTACGCCGGTGGAGCCATCATGCTCCCGTGCCCTCCTGGACGGATACTCTCCGTTTCGCCTTCCAGCCGGTGGTCAATCTGACGACCGGCGGGATCGCCGCACTGGAGATCCTTGCCCGCCCCGAGACCGGTGACATCCTCGCCGAAGCCCGCCGAGACCCCGAACTCGACGGCAGACTGGCCGTGCTGGCGCTCCGCGCCGCGGCGCGCAAGGAGACGATGCTGCCGCTGCACATCAACGTGTTCGCGGCGACACTCGCCGATCTGGGCGGCATCGGCGCCCTGCCCGAGGCCATCCACGAGGCCGGCCGGATGCCCTGGGAGGTCACCCTGGACATCGTGCCGCCGTACACGCACGTGCCGCACCGGGCCCTGCTGGAGGCCGTCGCGATGCTGCGCGGCCAGGGCTTCCGGATCAGCGCCGACGGCATCGGCGACGGGGACGTGCCACTGCGGCTGCTCACCGACCTCTCCCCCGACCTGGTCAAGCTCGACGCCTCGCTGCTCGCCCGGCCGGCCGCGGTGCGGGCGATGCGGACCCTGTGCGAGGAGCTGGGCGCCCTGGTGGCCGTCGAGGGCGTGGAGACCGAACGGCAGCACGCGGCGGCGTTGGCGGCCGGGGCGCAGCTGGCCCAGGGCGAGCTGTTCGCGCCGCCGGCCCGGATCCCGGTGGCGGAGGTATACGTTCCGCCGCTCTCCCCCGCCGCCCTGCCCCCACCGCGCTCGGGGCCGTCCGTGCGGGAGTTCGTCCGGCCCGCCGCGCTGCTGCCGGTCACCGCGTCCGCGCTCCAGGTGCGCGCCCTGCTGACCGGCTCCCCGGAGGTCTCCGGAGTCCTCCTGGTGGACCAGACGGGCGCCCCGGTCCGGTCGGTGCACCGCTCCCGCTTCCTGCTGTCGATGTCGGGCCGTTACGGACACGCCCTGTACGCGGACCGCCCGGCCTTCAAACTGGGCGACGCACCGCGCACGGTCGGCGTCGACGCCACCGCCTGGGAGGTACTGGACGTGGTGGCCGTCGGCGAGCGGGACCGCACCTCGGACGATGTGGCGGTCGTCGACCAGCTCGGGCGCTGTGTGGGCGTCGTACGCCTCGCCGACCTCGTACGGGCCCTCGCCGAGACCCGTGTCGAGGAGGCGGCCGGGCTCAATCCGCTGACCCGGCTGCCCGGTTCGGACGCGATCACGGGCGAGGTGGACCGGTGGATCGCGGACGGCCGTGTCTTCGCGCTCAGCTGGCTCGATATCGACCACTTCAAACAGGTGAACGACGGTGCCGGGTTCGCCGCGGGCGACGAGCTGATCCGTTCGGTGGGGCGGGCGCTTCAGCAGGCCGTGGCCGGCCACGCGCGCGTGGGGCACATCGGTGGGGACGACTTCCTGGTGCTCGCCGACGAGGAGGGGATGGCGTCGCTCGTCACCGGGGTGCTCGACGCGCCCTGGGCGGCCGGCGGGCGGCCTGTCACGTTGTCCCTGGCCACCGTCGTGTGTGGTCCCGGGAGCGTGATCGACCACCGGCAGGCGGCCGCCTGGTTGGCGCCGCTGAAGAAGGCCGCCAAGGCGCTGCACGGGGCGAGTTGGGTGCTGGGGCGGGCAGGCCTGCCCGGCCACGAGATCCGGCGCGGCTCGGGGTATCCGGCCCAGGCCGGATACGCGGCGGTGGAGCCGTGAAAGCGGTTTTCCGCGAGTCACCTGTCATCGTTGCCGTCGGCGACCTTGACGCTCCCTGGGTGCCGGTGAAAACTTCCGGTGTCGGTCGACATCGCCGTACATTCTCGGCGTAATCAGGCACTGCGCCATGGGCCGCTCCTGTTCTGAGGCCTGCTCCCCCATGGGCGATTCGGCTGCTACGGCACGCTCGTCACGGACGCCGGGCGGGGCGCGGGACCTTCCCTGCCTTCGGCTGACGTCGCCAAGGGAACCGTTCCTGCTCGGAGTGCCGGGGTGATCTCCGGCCAGCGCCCTAGGAGCCCGCCATGAGCAATGGAGACATATTCGTCGGCGAAGTCATCGGCACGGCCATCCTGATCCTGTTCGGTGCCGGTGTCTGCGCCGCCGTCACCCTCAGGCACTCCAAGGCCCGGGCCGCGGGGTGGGTGGTGATCGCGTTCGGCTGGGGGTTCGGCGTCCTCGCCGGTGCCTACACCGCCGCTCCCCTCTCCGGCGGGCAGCTCAACCCCGCCGTCACCATCGGCATCGCCGTCGACACCGGCAAGTGGAGCAAGGTCTGGGTCTATCTGCTCGGCCAGCTCGTCGGCGCGATGCTGGGCGCCGTCCTGACGTACCTGGTCTATCTCGCCCAGTTCCAGGCCAATGTGCCCGACGAGGAGACCGCGGAGGAGCCGACACCGACGCTGGGCATCTTCTCCACCATCCCGGAGATCCGGAACCCGGTCGCCAACCTCATCACCGAGATCATCGCGACGATCGCGCTGGTCCTGCCGATCCTCGCGTTCGGGCTGACCAAGGGGCTCGGCGAGTCCGGCACCACGGTGCTGATCGTCTCGCTGCTCGTCGTCGGCATCGGGCTGTCCCTCGGCGGGCCCACCGGATACGCCATCAACCCGACGCGCGACCTCGGCCCCCGGATCGTGCACACCTTCCTGCCGATCCCCAACAAGGGCACCTCCGACTGGGGTTACGCCTGGATCCCCGTCGTCGGCCCGCTGGCCGGCGGCGCGCTCGCGGGCCTCATCTACAACGCAGCCTTCTGATCCAGCGACCAAGGGGTAGCCATGACGGACACCGCCGAGAAGTACGTCGCCGCAATCGACCAGGGAACCACGTCGAGCCGCTGCATCATCTTCGACCACGGCGGCGCCATCGTCGCCGTCGACCAGCGCGAGCACCGCCAGATCTTCCCCAAGCCGGGCTGGGTGGAGCACGACGCCACCGAGATCTGGTCCAAGGTGCAGGCCGTGGTCGCCGGGGCGCTGGCCAAGGCCGGGCTGCGCGCCGACCGGTTGAGCGCGCTCGGCATCACCAACCAGCGCGAGACGACGGTCCTGTGGGACCGGGCCACCGGCAAGCCCGTGCACAACGCGATCGTCTGGCAGGACACCCGCACCGCGGCCCTGTGCCACGAACTCGGCGGCACCGACGGCCAGGACCGCTTCCGCGACCAGACCGGGCTGCCCCTCGCCAGCTACTTCTCCGGGCCCAAGGCGGCCTGGCTGCTGGACAACGTGCCCGGGCTCCGGGACCGCGCCGAGCGCGGTGAGATCGCCTTCGGGACCATCGACTCCTGGCTGATCTGGAACCTCACCGGCGGCACCGACGGCGGCCGGCACGTCACCGACGTCACCAACGCCGGGCGCACCATGCTGATGAACCTGGAAACCCTGCAGTGGGACGCCTCCATCCTGTCCGCGATGAACATCCCCGCGGCGATCCTGCCCGAGATCAGGTCCTCCGCCGAGGTGTACGGCACCGCCGTCGGCCAGCTCGCCGGCGTACCGGTGGCGTCCGCCCTGGGCGACCAGCAGGCGGCGGTCTTCGGGCAGGCCTGCTACGACGTCGGCACGGCGAAGAACACCTACGGGACGGGCAGTTTCCTGCTGCTCAACACCGGCGACCGGCCGGTGCCGTCCAAGAACGGGCTGCTGACGACGATGGGCTACAAGATCGGCGGTGAGGCGCCGGTGTACTGCCTGGAGGGTTCGATAGCCATAACGGGCGCGCTCGTCCAGTGGTTCCGCGACCAGCTCGGCATCATCCGCACCGCCGACGAGATCGAGACCCTGGCGGCGAGCGTCGACGACAACGGCGGTGCCTACATCGTGCCCGCCTTCTCCGGCCTGTTCGCGCCCTACTGGCGCTCGGACGCGCGCGGGGTCGTCACCGGGCTCACCCGGTACGTCACGAAGGCGCATCTGGCCCGTGCGGTCCTGGAGGCGACCAGCTGGCAGACGCGGGAGGTCGTGGACGCCATGTACCAGGACTCCGGGGTGCAGATCACGACCCTGAAGGTGGACGGCGGCATGACCGGGAACAACCTCCTGATGCAGCACCAGGCCGATGTCCTCGGGGTGCCGGTGATCCGCCCCCGGGTCTCCGAGACGACCTGCCTGGGCGCCGCCTACGCGGCCGGCCTGGCCACCGGCGTCTGGAACGATCTCGACGAACTCAAGTCCCACTGGCAGAAGGACGTGGAGTGGACACCCGCCATGGCGGCGTCGGTGCGCGACCGCGAGTACGCCAACTGGCGCAAGGCGGTGGAGAAGAGCTTCGGCTGGCTGGAAGAGGGCGACGAGTAACCCCTGGGACCACGGCCCGTACCCCGGTCGGCGGGGGTACGGGCCGTGCCGCCGCCGCTCAGGTGGTGACGGCCTGCCGGTGGGCCGCCGCGTACGCCATCGCGTGCTGTACGACGCCGATGAGCACCTCCTTGACAGTCTCACGGTCCCGGGCGTCACACAGCAGAACCGGTACGTCCTCGTCGAGGTCGAGCGCCTGCCGGACGTCCTCCACCGGGTAACGGGCCGAGCCCTCGAAGCAGTTGACGCCGACGAGGAACGGTATGGACCGCCGCTCGAAGTAGTCGACGGCGGCGAAACAGTCCTCCAGCCGACGGGTGTCGGCGAGCACCACAGCGCCCAGCGCGCCCTCGGACAGCTCGTCCCACATGAACCAGAACCGTTCCTGCCCGGGGGTTCCGAACAGGTACAGCACCAGGTCCTCGCGCAGGGTGATGCGTCCGAAGTCCATGGCGACGGTGGTGGTGTGCTTGCCCTCGACGCCGGAGGTGTCGTCGACCGGTCGCCCGGCCTCCGTGAGGTACTCCTCGGTGCGCAGCGGCCTGATCTCGCTGACCGCGCCGACGAGGGTCGTCTTGCCCACGCCGAAGCCGCCGGCCACGAGGATCTTGAGCGTGACGGGCTCGACCGGGGGCTTGCCGCGCTCAGATCGCCCGAAGATCATCGGTCTCTTCTCCTGCTTGATGGGGTCGTCCTTGGTGGGGGTCGCCGGGTGACGGACTTCCGTACCCGCCGCCACCTGGGGTTTCGATGACGAGCACGTCGTCGGGGCGGACGTCCGCCGCGTCGCTGCCGCCGAGTTCGGTGACCGTGCCGTCGGCCCGCTCCACCCGGTTGGCGCCGAGCGCGCCGGGCGCGCCGCCCGCCATACCGTACGGCGGGACGCGACGGTGCTGGGAGAGCGTGGAGACGGTCATGGGTTCGAGGAAGCGGATACGGCGGACCGCTCCGTCCCCGCCGTGCCAGCGGCCGGCGCCGCCGCTGCCCCTTCGTACCGCGAACTCGTCGAGGCGGACGGGCAGTCGCCACTCCAGGACTTCCGGGTCGGTGAGCCGGGAGTTCGTCATATGGGTCTGTACGACGCTCGCGCCGGGGAAGCCGTCGCCGGCGCCGGATCCGGAGGCGACGGTCTCGTAGTACTGGTGGCGGTCGTTGCCGAAGGTGACGTTGTTCATGGTGCCGGAGCCTTCGGCCTGGACGCCGAGCGCCGCGTAGAGGGCGCCGGTGATGGCCTGCGAGGTCTCCACGTTGCCCGCGACGACGGCGGCAGGCGGCTCGGGGGCGAGCATGGACCCGGGCGGTACGACGATGTCCAGGGGGCGCAGGCAGCCGTCGTTGAGCGGGATGTCGTCGGCGACCAGGGTGCGGAAGACGTACAGCACGGCCGCGTTGACGACCGAGAACGGGGCGTTGAAGTTGGTGGCGAGCTGGGCCGAGGTGCCCGTGAAGTCGATGGTCGCGCGCCGGTCGGCGCGGTCCACGCGCACGCGTACGCGGATGACGGCGCCGGAGTCGGTCTCGTAGGCGTACTCGCCGTCGTCCAGGGCGTCGACGACCCGGCGGACCGCTTCCTCCGCGTTGTCCTGGACGTGCCGCATGTAGGCCTGGACGACGTCGAGGCCGAACTCCTCGATCATGCGGCCGACTTCGTCGACGCCCTTGCGGTTGGCGGCGATCTGGGCACGCAGGTCGGCGAGGTTGGTGCGGATGTTGCGCGAGGGGTAGCGGGCCCCGGCGAGCAGTCGATGGGTCTCGGCCTCGCGGAACCGGCCGTTCTCGGCGAGCAGCCAGTTGTCGAAGAGGACGCCCTCTTCGTCGATGGTGCGGCTGTTCGCGGGCATCGAGCCGGGGGCGATGCCGCCGATCTCGGCATGATGGCCGCGCGAGGCGACGTAGAAGAGGATCCGGTCACCCTGCGTGGCGAAGACGGGAGTGATCACGGTGACGTCGGGCAGGTGGGTGCCACCGTGGTACGGGTCGTTGACGGCGTAGGTGTCGCCGGGGCGCATCGAGGTGCCGCGGCGGCGGATGACCTCTTTGACGCTGGTGCCCATGGAACCCAGGTGGACGGGGATGTGGGGGGCGTTGGCCACCAGGTTCCCGTCCGGGTCGAACAGGGCGCAGGAGAAGTCCAGCCGCTCCTTGATGTTGACGGACTGGGCCGTGGACTCCAGCCGGGCGCCCATCTGTTCGGCGATGGACATGAAGAGGTTGTTGAAGACTTCGAGCAGGACCGGGTCTGCTTCTGTGTCGAGATCGGAACTCTGCGTAATCGTCGCGCGTTCCATGACCAGATGCCCGTCGTCGGTCGCCGCGGCCCGCCAGCCGTCGTCGACGACGGTCGTGGCGCCGGCCTCGGTGATGATCGCGGGGCCGGTGACGGATACGCCGGGGGGAAGGTCCTCGCGGCGGTGCAGGGGTACGTCGCGCCAGGCGCCGCCGGTGTGGAGGCGGACGGTTTCCGGGGCGGCGGGACGGCCCTCGTACGGGGCGAGGGCGGAGAGATCGGGGGGTTGGGTGATGCCGGTGGCTTCCACGGAGAGGGCTTCGACGACGACCGGACGGTCGAGTGTGAAGGAGTACGTGGCGCGATGACGTTCTTCGAAGGCGTGTTTCATCGCGTCGGGCTCGGTGAGTTCGACGGTGAGGGTGGTGTCGGTGCCGTCGTAGCGCAGCTGGGCGCGGCGGGTGACCTCGATGCGGTCCTCCGGGACGTCCTCGGCGCGGAGTTCGGCGCGGGCCGCGGCCTCCAGGTCGTCGGCGGTCTTGCGGACGCCGGGCATGGCGGCGGGCTCCAGGGGGGCCTCGACGGACTGTTCGCGCATGGCGGTGGTGTCGGCGAGGCCGATGCCGAGCGCGGACAGGACACCGGCCATGGGCGGCACCAGGACGGTGCGGATGCCGAGCGAGTCGGCGACCATGCACGCATGCTGCCCGCCGGCCCCGCCGAAGGTGGTGAGGGCGTAGCGGGTGACGTCGTGGCCCTTCTGGACGGAGATCCGCTTCACGGCGTTGGCGATATTGGCGACGGCGATGCTCAGGTAGCCCTCGGCGACCTGCTCCGGGGTGCGGTCGTCGCCGGTCCGCTCGCGGATCTGCCGCGCGAGGTCGGTGAAGCGGTCGCGGACGAGGCCGGCGTCCAGGGGCTGGTCCCCGTCGGGTCCGAAGACCCGGGGGAAGTGGGCGGGCTGGATGCGGCCGAGCATGACGTTGGCGTCGGTGACGGCGAGCGGGCCACCGCCGCGGTAGCAGGCCGGGCCGGGGTCGGCACCGGCCGAGTCCGGGCCGACGCGGTAGCGGGAGCCGTCGAAGTGCAGCACCGAGCCGCCGCCCGCGGCGACGGTGTGGATGTCCAGCATCGGGGAGCGCAGCCGGACGCCCGCGATCTGTGTGGTGAAGACCCGTTCGTACGCGCCGGCGAAGTGGGAGACGTCGGTGGAGGTACCGCCCATGTCGAAGCCGATGACCCGGTCGAAGCCGGCGAGCTGCGACATCCGGGCCATGCCGACGATCCCTCCGGCCGGCCCGGACAGGACGGCGTCCTTGCCGCGGAACTGCCCGGCCTCGGCGAGCCCGCCGTTGGACTGCATGAACATCAGCCGCACGCCTTCGAGTTCGTCGGCGACATGGCGGACGTAGCGGCGCAGCACGGGCGACAGGTAGGCGTCGACGACGGCGGTGTCGCCGCGCGGGACGAGCTTCATCAGCGGGCTGACCTCGCTGGACAGCGAGATCTGCGGGAAGCCGGTGCGGGCGGCCAGATCGCCGACCGCCTGCTCGTGGGCGGGGTGGAGGTGGCTGTGCATACAGACGACGGCGACCGCGCGGATCCCGTCGTCGTACGCCTCCTGGAGCGGGCCGGCCAGGGCGTCCAGGTCGGGTGCGCGGAGCACGGTGCCGTCGGCGGCGATCCGTTCGTCGACCTCGACGACTCGCTCGTACAGCAGCTCGGGCAGCTCGATGCGGCGGGCGAAGATGCGGGGGCGGTTCTGGAAGGCGATGCGCAGGGCGTCGCGAAAGCCGCGCGTGATGACGAGAAGGGTGCGCTCGCCCTTGCGTTCCAGGAGTGCGTTGGTGGCGACGGTGGTGCCCATACGGACGGCGTCGACGGGGTCGCCGGAGCCGTCGAGGAGTTCGCGTACGCCTGCCACGGCCGCGTCGGTGTACCGCGCGGGGTTGTCGGAGAGCAGTTTGTGGGTGAGCAGCCGGCCGTCCGGGCGCCGCGCGACGACGTCGGTGAACGTACCGCCACGGTCGACCCAGAACTGCCAGCCTGTCACGTCACTTCTCCGCTTCCGCGCCGGTCACAGGGCCCGGAGGCCGTTGATCACGTCGCGCAGAATACTCTCGTCCACCAGCTCGGCCGGGGGTACCGGCCGGTTGACATGGACGAGTTCCCCGTCGACGAGGTCGCCGATGAGGACCCGGACCACTCCGATGGGCAGATCGAGCTCCGAAGCCAGCTCGGCGACGGACTGCGGGACGTCCCGGCAGAGCTCGACGATGTCCACATGCTCCGGGGACAGCGTCCGGTCGTCCTCCGGGTCGTCCGCGTGCGCCTCCGCGACGACCACCGCGATCAGATCGAGGCGGTGCTGGGCCGCACTGGTGGTGCGGCCGCGCGTCATGGCGTACGGACGGACGACCGGTCCGGCCTCGTCGTCGAACCAGTGACTTCTTTCCTGACCGTCTCCGCTCATGTCACTCCACTACCCGCCCGAGGGCAGATCGGTGCGCGGAGCGGAACCCAGATGTACGCCGACCCGCTTGACCAGGAGCGTCATCTCGTACGCGACCTGGCCGACGTCGGAGTCGGCGTCCGAGAGGACGGCGAGGCAGCTGCCGTCACCGGCGGCCGTGACGAACAGGAAGGCCTCGTCGAGCTCCACGACGGTCTGCCGGACGCTGCCCGCCTCGAAGTGGCGGCCCACGCCCTTGGCGAGGCTGTGGAAGCCGGAGGCCACGGCCGCCAGGTGCTCGCTGTCCTCTCTGGTGAGGTCCTTGGAGACACCGGTGGCCAGGCCGTCGCCGGAGAGCACGACGGCCTTGCGGATGCTGGCGACCCGGTCCACGAGGTCGTCCAGGAGCCAGTTCAGCTCACCCTTGTTCGTCGCCGTGTGGCCGGTCGTCTTCGGATCGGTCATCGACCGTCCCCCTTAGTCGTTCCTTGTGCTGCGCCGTGCCGGGACCCGTCGCCCGCGGCGTTCTCGTCCCGGCCGCGCTGCCAGCCGCGCTGGAGCGAGGCCATGCGGCTGCGGACCTCGTCGGCATCGCGCTCGACAGGTTCCGCCTCCCGGCGGGCAGGCCGTACGGGGTCCTGTCGCAGTTGCGGGGCCAGGTTGGCCTGCCGTACCCGCTTGGGCAGCGGCCGGGTGCCGGATGCGGCCTCCGGGGGTGTGCTGCCGAGCGGCGGGACGGAGTCGTCGGTGCCGCTGCCGGAGGTGATCTCGGAGCGGCGGCTGCGCCGGGGCAGCACGGGGGGTTCGTCCGGGCCGCCTGCCGGGGACGCGGTGGGTTGCTCGACCCGGCCGACCGGGCCGACGGCGCGCTGCGAGGACGGCTCGGTGCGGCGGCGGGAGGGCAGCGGAGCGAGTCCGCCCGGCTCGGGGCGGCCCGTGTCCGCCGGGCCCCGCTCGTCCGGCTCGGCCCGGCGGGAGCGCTGCTCGGTGACGGGCTTGCCGTGGGAGCTGACCAGCTTGGGCGTACGCCGCCTGGGGAGCGGCACGGGGCCGCCGGTGCGCTCGTCGCGGAAGCCGTCCGCGGTCTCCGGAGCCGGCTGATGGGGCTCGCTCACGGCGGGTGCGGTGTCGTCGGAGCCGCGGGCGATGGAGCGGCGGGGGCGGAACAGGCCGCCGCGCTCGCTGTCCTCGTCGGTGAGGGCGCCCGGGAAACGGTCCAGTGCGTCCAGGTCGACGGGTGCCTCCAGTTCGACCGGACCGTCCAGCAGCGCACCCGGCAGCCCGGGCCGCTGCGCCGGCACCTGGGTCAGGGCGGTGGCGCGGCTCTCCTCGGGCGCTGCCTCCTTCGTGAGGCGGTCCCGGTCGAGGCGGAAGCCGATGCCGTTGGTGTCCGGGACGTCGTCGGTCAGCAGCACGTCGGGGATGAAGACGACGGCGGTGGTGCCGCCGTAGGGGGACGGCTGGAGCGAGACTCGGACGTTCTGGCGCTGGGCGAGGCGGCTGACCACGAACAGGCCGAGCCGGTCGGTGTCGGAGAGCTCGAACTCGGGGGTCTCGGCGAGCCGCAGGTTGGCGTCCAGCAGCGCCTCGGCGGCCATGCCGAGGCCGCGGTCGTGGATCTCCAGGGTGAAGCCGTTGGCGACGCGCTCGCCGAGGACCTGGACGGCGGTGTGCGGCGGCGAGAACACCGTGGCGTTCTCGAGGAGTTCGGCCACCAGGTGGGTGAGGTCGGCGACGGCGGGGCCGGTGACGGCGACCCGGGGCAGGCGGCGGACCTCGATGCGCTCGTAGTCCTCGACCTCGGCCACGGCGGCTCGCACCACGTCCATCAGCTGGACGGGCCGGCGCCACTGCCGGGAGGGGGCCGCGCCGGAGAGGATCACCAGGCCCTCGGCGTGCCTGCGCATCCGGGTGGTGAGGTGGTCGAGGCGGAAGAGGTCCGCGAGTTCGTCGGTGTCCTCGGTCCTGCGCTCCATGGTGTCGAGCAGGGTGAGCTGCTTGTGCAGCAGGACCTGGCTGCGGCGGGCGAGATTGACGAAGACCTCGGAGACCCCGGACCGCAGTTCGGCCTGTTTGACGGCGGCTTCGACCGCGGCGCGCTGCAGGGTGTTGAGGGCCTGGCCCACCTCGCCTATCTCGTTCTTGTCGTACTCCAGGCGCGGGGCCTCGGTCTCCACGTCGACCTGTTCGCCCGCGGACAGCCGGCGCATGACGCTCGGCAGCCGGACGCCGGACGCCTCGTGCGCCTCCTGGCGCAGCAGCCGCAGGTCGCGGATGAGTCCGCGGCCGGTCCGGACCGACATGACGAGCGAGAACAGCACGGCGACCACGCCGAGGACGCCGACGACGGCCGCCTGCAGGATCACATCGACGGCCACGGGCCGGATGCGGTTCTGGTAGCGGTCGGCGACCTGGTCGTCGAGGGTGCCCAGTTCCTTGAGGACGCTGCCCGCGGCGGTGTCCCAGCTCTTGGCGCTGACGTCGTTCGGGACGCCGGCGCCGAGGGCGATGACGGACTGTTCCGCGGTCCGCAGGGGGGCGGTGGTGGCGTCCTTCCAGAAGCGGTCGTAGCGGTCGCGTTCCGCCGCCGGCAGCAGAGGCAGGGCGACGTCGTAGAGCAGGGTGCGCTGGGCGACGAGATCGGAGATCTCGCGGGTCTCGTCGCGGGAGACCTTCCCGACCACCAGGGCCGAGCCGAGCAGGGCGTCCTCGCGGGAGAGGAGCTCCCGGGCGAGGGCGATGTTGTCGAGGGCGCGGGCCTGCTTCTCCATCTCGACGTCGTCCATGCCCTCGAGGGTGGTGAGCAGCGCGTAGAGGGGGTCGACGAGGCGGTTGTAGAGGTCGTAGGCCTGGGTGCGGCCGACGGTGCCCTCCTCGACGCTGCGGCGCAGGGCGGCGATGCCCTCGAACGTGTCGAGCACGGCGGTGAGGCGCTCGCTCTCGTCGGCGTTCAGGCCGTTGCGGAGGTCCTTGTCGCCGATGTTCCTCCGGAGCTCGGCGACGGCGCTGTCGGTGGCGGCGCGCGTGCGGTGCAGGGCGGCGAGCGCGTCGGCCGCCCGCGGGTCGGCGAGATAGACGAGAGTCTGCCTGCGTTCCTGCTGGATGACCCGGGCGGTGTCCTCGGTGGGATAGCCGAGCTTCTCGACGGTGGAGGACACCTGGAACAGCTGGGTGACCTCGCGTCCCGTGAGCACGGCCGCGAAGCCCCAGACCGCCGTCAGGGACACCAGCGGCACGAGAAGCAGCGCCACGATCTTCCGGCGGATGGACTTCCCGCGAAAGCGCATGGCCTCCCCCAGCTCGACCCCCACCGGCCGGGGGTGCACATGTACGTCAACAAACGGCGCGAGCCTACTACCGTCACATGGATAACTCGAAGACGTGTCCGGAGGCCGAACTTCCGCCTCGGTGCCGGGACATGGCGCGCAGACAGGGAGAGTTGTCCGGGCATTGCGGGAGATTGCCCCCACGGGCGCACCGACTCGCGCGAGCGGTACGGGAACGGCACGAAGGATCAGTTGGCCGGAATTTTTCGCTGGTCGGGAATCATCGGGCGAGTTCGTTCGTCCTTGTCTATGGGCAATGGGTGCGGAATCGGCCACAGGAACCGCATCTAGTATTCGGGCGGCGTAAAACAGCGTAAGCCGGGCAGCCACTGGGGAGTCGGTGTCATCGGACACCGGTGCGAGAGAGCTGCCGGCGGTGGGGAGTGACACGTTGATGGGGACGGCTCAGCGGCGCTTGGCGCCCGAGGACGGTGCGGCGGTGCGCTCGACAGTGCGTCCGGGGACCGGAGCACCGGACCGCAGGGGTGCGCCGGACGGCCGCGGCGCGGAGCTCTCCGGTGCGCGGGCACGTACGCAACAGTCCGCGCAGTACCGGCCGTTGTGGGTCGAGGAGCCCGCCAAGCGGTACCGGATGGCGGATCCGGTGCGTACGGCCTCCGTGCGGGCGGTGATCATCATCGCCGTCACGCTGATCCAGGCGATGGTGGCCTTCCTGTGCACGCTGGCGCAGTCCTGGCTGGCGTTCCCGATGGTGATCAGCAGCGTGGCGAGCACGGTGGTGGCCACCTGGAGCGCGGTGGACGTCCTGGTGACCCGTCAGGTGTGGAACCAGCGCAACGGCGTGGTCTCGGAGCCGAGCAGTACGGCACGCACGCTCCGCCGCGAGCGGCGCGCGGCCCGGCGGCAGGAGCGCGCCGCCGGGCGCGAGCAGGAGCGGATACGGCGTCGGGCCTCCAAGGCCGGACAGCTGTCCCACCCCTGAGGACACCGCGAGCGGTGCAGGACGGGGATCTCTAGGCCGACGGCTTCTTGAACATCCGTGTCGCCGTGATCTCACTGCGCACGGCCTCCCCCGCCTGCGGCTGCTGCGGCAGACCGGGCCGGAGGTGTTCTTCCACGCTGATGTACTTCAGCCCGGCCCGCAGGTCCGCGTCGTTCCGCAACCGGATGACCAGCGGGAACTCCGCCAGCGCGGTCGTGTCGAACAACCCGGTCGTGTACAGCAGCTGCACACCCAGGGCATCCGACACGGCCCGCTGAAGCTCCAGCAGATAGGTCGCGTTGGCACGTCCGATGGGGTTGTCGAGGAACAGCGTGCCCGCGTGGCGGTGCTTGTCGCGCCCCCGGTCGTTGGACCGCAGCGCGGCCATCGTGCAGTACAGGGCGATGGCCGCGGTGAGCAGCTGTCCGCCGGAGAACACGTCCCCCATCTGCCCCACCGGCACCCGCTCCGCGCGCAGCACCGCGTCCGGTTTGAGGATCTCGACGGCGATCCCCTTCGGCTGCAGGGCTGCCGCAACCCCCCGAAGCAGCAAGGACATTCCGTCCCGCCGCAGATCGGAGTTCTTCTTCACGGCCGCCCTGGTCGCTTCGTCGACGACCTCACCCAGGCGCTCGGTGAGCGTGGCCTGGTCCGGCTCCTCGAAGCGGATGCGCAGGAACTCCTGCCCGGACCACTCGCCGAGCCCCTCGGGCAGCCGGGACAGCCGCTGGGCGGACCGCAGGGTCGCGAGCGCGGACTCGACGAGTCCCCGCAGCCGGTCCACGATCGAGTCCCGGTTCCGCTCCAGCTGCGCCAACTCGTCGGTGAGCACCCGCAGTCGGGGGGCGAAGGCGTCGGCCCACTTCTGGGCGTGCTCGGGCAGCGCGGCAGCGGGCAGTTCACGGATCTGCTGCCGCGCGGGGGTCCGTACCGCCTCGTAGCGCGTGGAGTTGGCGTGGCGTACCAGGACATCGCTCGCCTCGCGTACCGCGGACTCCGCGGCGGAGAGATCACCGGCGCAGCCGCGCAGCGACCGGCGGGCCTCGGCGGCGGACTGCCGGGCCTCCTCCGGGCTGCCGGGGTACGGCTCGGGCTCCTCCTGGTCCTCCTCGGAGGTGTGCTCGCGCAGCAGGTCGCGGAGCATGGCGGCGATCTCGTCGAAGCCGCTCGCCGCGTCCTCGGCCGCGCGGTGCGCGTCCAGCAGTTCGGCGTGCGCCTCGCGGGCCTGGGTCAGAGCCTCGGTGCGGGAGGCGAGTTCGGCGGTCGCGGTGCGCAGCAGCGCCTGTGCGTGTTCGGCGTCGCGCGGCTGGAGTTCCTCGGGCAGCTCGGTGTGCGCCTCGCCGTCCTCGGGTGCGTGTCGTTCGGCCTCGCCGCGCAGTCGCCCCAGCTGTTCGCTCGCGGTGGACATGCGGGTCTCCAGAAGCTGGACCAGCTCCTCCGCACGGGCGGCGGCGGCCTGCCGGGAGGGCCCGTCGGAGCCGTCCGGCGACTGGAGCAGCTGCTCCGCGCGGGTGCGGACCTTGTTGCTGAGCCGGTCCAGCTCCGTGAGCGCGGCGCTCTCGTCGCTCTCCGAACGCGCCTGCTCCGCGCGCAGGTCGGCGCCGACTCCGACCTTCTCGTACACCTGCGAAGCGGCCCGGTAGGCCTCCCGCAGGGCGGGCAGCGAGGACTTGGGGGCGTCCAAGTCCGCCTCGGGCACCTCGTCGGGGGCGCCGGCGATCTCGGAGCGCTCGGCGCGCAGTGCCCGGGCGGTGCGGCGGGCGTCGTCGGCGGCGCGCTGGGCGGCGCGCCGGTCCTCGTCGGCGACCCGGGCGCGCTCCAGACAGGTCTGGGCGCGGGCCTCGGACTCGGTGGCCTCGTCGGCGAGTTCGCGTAGCTTGACCTGCCAGCCGGCGCGTTCGCGGAGCCGGAACGCGAGGCCGGCGAGGGCGTCGGCGGCGCGCCGGGCCTTCTGGGCGGCCTCCTGCCGCTCGTCGCGGACCTGCGCGGCCTCGGCGGCGGCCTCCTCGGCCTCGGCCCGCACGGTCCGCGCCTCGGCCAGCTCGGCCTCGGACTCCTCGGCGAACACGCGCGCGTCCCCGGCGGCCTGGGCCAGCTCCACGAGCCGGCCGGCCGGGCAGCCGGTCCGCCAGGAGGCGAGCCGCGCGGCAAGCTCGCGGTCCTTGCCGAGCCGCGCGGCAAGGGTGCGGATCTCCTCGTCCCGCTCGGTGGCCCGGGCGCGCAGTGCCTGCCGTTCCTCGTCGGCGGCGTGCTCGTCGTGCATGGCCGGGTTCGGCGGTACGAGGAACACGTCGCCCGGGGTGGCGTCGTCGGCCGGGGTCGGCGCGAGCAGGGCGGCGGCGGTGCCGACGGCGACGGCGGAGCGCGGCAGCAGGGCCGCCTCGCCGAGCGCCTCCCGGGCACGCGCATGCGTGTCCGGGTCGGTGATGATGACGCCGTCGACGAGTTCGGGGCGGGCGGCGAGCACGCGCGCGTGGTCCACCGGGTCGACGGCCTGGGCGAGATAGCGCCAGCCGGGCAGGGCGGGGATGCCGTGCTCTCCGAGGAACTCGACGGTGGCCAGCACGTCGGGGCCGGGCGGCAGCAGCCCGCCGTCGCCCAGGGCGCCGAGGATCCGGGAGTCGTCGGCGGCCGCGGTGCGCAGCTCGAACAGGTGCCGCTCGGCGGAACCGACGGCGTCGTCGAGCAGCTCGCGCAACTCGTCCGCGAACCGGTCGAGTTCCTCGGCGCTGAGGGCCCCCTCGCCGTCCGCCCCCTGCCGGGGCTGCGGGATCGCCCCACGCGATCCGGTGAGCCCCAGCAGCTCGGCGAGCCGCTCCTCGGCGGCCAGGGCCTCGGCGAGGCGCTGCTCGGCGTCGTACGTCCGCTCGGCCGCGGTCGCCGCGTCCGACGCGCGGGCGGCCGTGAGCTCGGCGCGGGATTCGGCGGAGGCCGCCTCGCGTGCGTGCTCGGCCGTCTTGCGGGCGGCCTCGCGGGCGATGTCCCAGGCGGCCACGGCCGTCTTCTCGGCGTCACTGGCCGCGAGGGCGGCCCGTGCCGGGTCGGCGTCCGGGGCGCTGTCGTCGAGCCAGCCCGCGCGGACGGCCTCGGCGGTCTCCTGCTCGACCTCGCCCAGGCGCTGGCGCAGATGGCCGACCTCGCTGCGGGCGCGCTGTGCCTCGGTGGCGGCGGAGGTGGAGTCCCGGTACGCGGAGTCGCTGACCTCCTGGAGGGCGGCGGACCGCTCCTCCTCCTCGTTCGCGAGAAGCTCGGCGCTCTCGGCGGCCGAGTGCAGGGCCCGTACGAGATCCACGGCGGCCTTGGCGCGGGCGGCGAGGGCCGGAGCCGCGTCCCGTTCCGCCTCCTGGATGGCGGCGGCCACGCGCGCGACCCGGTCGGCGGCGGCCCGGTGCCGCAGCACGGCCTCGGCGGCCTGCCAGGCGGAGTGCAGGGTGCGCGCGTCGGCCAGCTCGCGTTTCTGCGCGGCGGCGGACTTCTCACCGACGGCCAGCGCCAGCGAGGCGTGGCGGTAGGCGAGTTCGTTGGCGATCGACGCGCTGCGCTCGCGGGCGCCCTCGGAGTGCGTGACGGCGTAGGCCGCGGCCGTGACCCGCTGGGCCAGGTCGGCGGCGCGCACCCGCTCCTGCACGCCGCGCGCGGACAACCGGCGCGCCAGCGTGCGGGTACGGCGCTCGGCGCCCGCGTGGATGTCCCGCGCGCGTGACCGCGTCTCGGCGGCCTCGACGATCCGCCCGAGCAGATCCACCGACCCCGCGGTGAAGTCCCGCTCGGCGATCAGCTCGGCGCGCCGCCCCAGCTTGTTGCCGAAGCCGCCGACCAGGTCGGCCAGCCCGTCCGTGTCCCGGGTGTCGGTGACGGCACGCAGCAGCAGGTCGGTGAAGTCGGAGTCCTTCTTGACCGCGAAGAGGCCGGCGGCCTCACCCTCGTCGGCGTTCATCTCCCGCTGGTAGCGGAAGAGTTCGGGGTCCAGGCCCAGTTCGCCGAGGTGCTCGATCCAGCGGTCGTGGATCTCCTCCCAGTGCACTTCCAGGTGCTGATAGAACTTGCCCGCCTCGGTGATGGCGTCCCGGAAGCCCTTCATGGTCCGCCGTCGCCCCTGCGCCCCGGAGGCGCCCTCCACGGGCGGCCGTACGGCGGTGGACTCGGCGACCGGCAGGCTGTCCAGGGAGAGCCCCGGGCCGGGCCGGAACGAGTACCAGGCCTCCGCGAACTTCCGCGGGTCGTTGGACACCTGCCGCCCCCGCCACTCGCTCACCTTGCCGACGACCACGCACTCACCGGTGAGCGTGTGCTGCCACTCCAGGGCGACATGTCCGCAGTCGTCGGCGAGCAGGAACTTGCGCAGCACACCCGAGCTCGCGCCGCCGAGGGTGTTCCGGTGACCCGGCAGCATCACCGAGAAGATCAGCTTGAGCAGCACCGACTTGCCGCCGCCGTTCTCCAGGAAGAGCACCCCGGCGGGCGCGGGCCGGCGCGGCGGGCCGACCGGCTCCTCCTCGAAGAACTCCGCCTGGGTGGGGGCCGGGTCGGGCACGGGCTCGCCGACACCCCGCAGGTCCAGCACGGTGTCGGCGTAGCGCGCACCGGCCGGCCCGATGGAGTAGAGGCGGACCCGGGACAGCTCGTACATGGCGGACTCTCGTAAGGCTTGGGATAGGGGTTCTGACAGCTCAGGAGTGGAACGGAAGCCCGGCGTCGGCGACCAGGTCCAGGTCCTCGGTGTCGTCGGCGGGCATCAGGCTGGCCGTGCCGTCGGTGATCGGGACGACGCCGAGTTCCAGTAGCTCGGCCATGGCGGCGCTGCCGGCCATGTCCCGCACCTGGAGCTGGTAGCGGGCCGTCGTGCGGTAGGTGCCGCCCTGGTCGTCACCGGTGCGCTGGAGGAACCCGGAGTCGGTGAGGAAGGCGACCGCCTTGCCGATGATGCCGGTGGTGGAACCGGCCAGCCGGCGGGCGTCCTTGGTCGCCCCGGTCGCGCTGCGTCTGGCCCAGATCCGCCAGGCGGCCTCCAGACCGGGCGCGTCGGTGGCCGGGTCGGTGTTCTCCCCCAGCTCCTCCGCCCGCTCCTCCAGACGGCGGCAGGCCTGCCGGACGAAGGCGTCGACGCCGTTGACCGTGATCCGCCCGATGTAGCCGTCGTCGGCCAGGTCCTCGGGGCGCGGGAACGCCAGCGCGGCGACGGCGAGATGGGCGAGCCCGTGCAGGAACCGGTCGCTGCCGTCCGCCGACGTACGACGCGCGTAGTCGCCCATGCGAACGGCGAACACCGAGTCCTCGGCGGCGGTCACGGCCATTCCCGCGCGGGGCGACACCTCAAGGACCACAAGCCCGAGCCCCGCGGCCACGGCATCCGCGAGCCGCGCGAACGCGGAGTCCTCCCGGTACCGCCGCAGCAGCTCCGTGTACTCCTGATCACGCGCGGGCTGCAGCTTGGGCTGCAGCCCGAAGGCGACGAGCCGCGCGGCATCGGCGGCGTCGGCCGGCGTGACGGCAGCGGGCGCCGTCCCGGCAGACACCTCGGCCTCGACGTACTCGCTCACAACGACAACTCCTCGGTCTTGAAAACAGGGGTCGGCACAAGCGCCCCTTCAGGGGCGCGGGGCTGTGTCGAATCTGCGGCTACCGCCGCGTGGGCGCGACAAGCCCCCACCGGCCCGCACCCGGCACACGACATCACGCCGCCTCGGTCCGGTCCGCAGCCATCCCCACCGCATCCAGCAAAGCCGTCCCCACGATCAGATCCGCCCCACCGAACTCGGGATCGTCCAGCTCGGTCCCGTCATCCACCGCGAACAGCAACTTCTCCTCGCCCTGCCGATACGCCGTACCCACCGCAGGACTGGCCGCGTGTACGGCCAACAAGGCCACCAGATAGGGCAGATCGGGATCGGACCGCCGTGCCTGCGCCAACAGCCCCGACAACCGTCGCGGCGCGTCCGCCGGCAGATCCAGCAGCTCCATCGCCGCGGTCAGCTGCTCCTCGCTGAACCGGCTGTCGTCCGGCGTGGCGATGAGGTCCGGCTCCGGCATCTCCGCACCCAGGTGCTCCCGCTCCACGGGCGGTGTCAGCAGTATGTCGACGAGGTCGCCGACCCGCACCGACACCGGCGTCCGCAGCCCGGTCCCGCGTGCGAAGAACGCCCCCGTGACCCGGCTCGCCTGCTCCAGCGGCAACGGCAGCACCGGCGCGACGAGATGCCCGTACAGGTCTATCCCGGACGTCGTCATCGGCGTCGCGAACGCCTGCCGGTCCTGCTCCGCGCGGAACAGCGGCCCGGCCTCCAGCAGTCGCGACTGCAACTGCGTATGGCGTCGGATGCAGTCCTTGACGATGTCCACGAGCTCGGCGGCGCGCCGCTTGTTCTCGGGCTCTTCGGTCTCGTCGCGGGCCTTGCGGATGTTGGTGAGGATCGCGTTCTCGTGCCGGTAGCGGTCGGCCACGTGTTCCAGGGCCTCGGCGATCATGTCGGGGACGGCGTTGAGCCAGTCCACCGCTCGGACGTTGCGCCGGGTGGCGTCCAGGGCTCGGCGCAGGGTCTCCGAGTACTGCACGGTCCGGTAGCGGGCCTGCTCCGCGGCGAGCTGGGCGTCGGCGAGCCGACCGCGGTTGATCAGCACCTCCAGCTTGACCTCGGCGGCGATCTGGGCGCTGGTGACGTCCGTGTCGAGGGCTCCGACCAGGACGTTGACGGCTTCGTCGGTGGTCCGGAGGTACACCGTGCCGCCGGGGCCCGGCACCTCCTCGATGAGCTTGAAGTCGTAGTCACGGCGGACGTACGACCCGTCGGACGCGAAGGTGCCGTACACGGCGCGGAAACCGCGGTCCACGCTGCCGACGTTGATCAGGTTCTCCAGGACCCAGCGGGCAACGCGCTCGTGCTCGGCGACGGGGCGATGCGGGGTCTGCGCGGAGATCCGCGGGATCAGCCGGGCGACGATCTGCTCGTGGTCGGCGCCGGTGTCGAAGTCCATGTTCAGTGTGACCAGGTCGATGGCGGCGAGGGCGACCTCGGCCATGCCGTACACCGAGTACTCGCCGGCCAGGTTCGCCTTGCGTGCGTCGAGGTCGTGCAGCGGAGCCGTGCAGGCGAGCGCGCGCAGCCGCCGCGCCAGTCCCTCGTCGGCGGCCGGGCCCGGTGCCGGGCGCGGCCCCGCGCTGAACTGGGGCGGAACGCTGTCCGTCGGTGCAGGCGAAGTCACGGTGCACAGACTAGGTCCTTGGTCTGACAACGACCCAAACGACGCGGGTGGCTCCGCCGGTGGCGCCGGGCAACCGCAGAGGTTCGTCAGAGTGCGGGCCGGTGGGGGCTTGGCGCGCAGTTCCCCGCGCCTCTTACGGGGCGCTGAGCTTACGGGGCACTGAAATCACGGGGTGCTGTCGACTCGGCGGCGGTAGACCTCCACCACTCGTTCCAGGGAGTCCGTGAGGTACGTCTCAAGCAGACTCTCCGCCCCGCGCCTGTCGCCCGTCTCCAGGGCCTGGAGGATCTCCCGGTTGCGGGCCAGATACGGCTCGTGCAGGGCGTGCGGGTCGTCCACCACGTGGAACGCGAGGCGAAGTTCGGCGAAGACGCTGCGCATCAGTTCGTCGGTGCGTTCACTGCCGGCCAGGGCGACCAGTTCCCGGTGGAAGTGGATATTGGCCGTACCCACCGCTTTCCAGTCATTCGCGGCGGCGGCCCGCTGCCCTTCGGTGACCGCCGCCGACAGGGCGTCCAGGGTGTACGGCGGCTTGCCGAGGCCGCGTACGACGGCGCACTCGACGAGGGCGCGGGTGCGGTAGATGTCCTCGACGTCCTCGACGGTCAGGACCCGGACGAAGACGCCCCGGTTGAGTTCGTGGACCAGCAGGCGTTCATGGGTGAGCAGCCGGAACGCCTCGCGCAGGGTGTTGCGGGAGACCCCGAGCGCACCGCCGATGCCGTCCTCCGACAGACGGGTTCCCGGCGGGAAATAGCCGTCGGCGATCCGGCTCCTGAGGATGTCGGAGACCCGTTCCGCGGTGCTGGTACGCCCGAGGAGGGAGCGGTCGTCGGCCAGTCCCGTCAGCTGCTCTGCCATGCCCGGAATTCAACCGCAGACACCAGAACGAAACAACATGGGTATTGAAGGATCGTTGAACGATCCTCTACGGTGCTCAACACGCTCCCCAAGGAGCGGCCCCGCACTGCTCAGTCCCAGCACCCTCCGTCCCTCATCTGCGAGGTGCCCATGAGCACGCCCCCTCCACCGCAGTCCCTGACCTCCGACACACACCCGGGCAGGGGTGAACGCACCGCCGAGGACGGCGCGTTCGGCTGGCTGCGCGCCCTCGGTCCGCGCGGTCGGCACGCGTTCGCCGGAGCTTTCGGTGGATATGCCCTGGATTCGTACGACTACTTCACACTGCCGCTGAGCATGGTCGCGCTCGCGGCGTACTTCGGCCTGGACAAGGGCCAGACCGGCCTGTTCACCACCGTCACCCTGGTGGTCTCCGCGGTCGGCGGCGCCGCGGCGGGCGTGTTCGCGGACCGGGTCGGCCGGGTCCGCGCCCTGATGATCACGGTGATCACCTACGCGGTCTTCACGGTGGCCTGCGGCTTCGCGCCCGACTACGAGACGCTGCTGGTGTTCCGTGCCCTCCAGGGCCTCGGCTTCGGCGGCGAATGGGCGGTCGGCGCGATCCTGGTCGCCGAGTACGCGAGCGCCCGGCACCGCGGCCGCACGCTGGGTGCGGTCCAGAGCTCCTGGGCCGTCGGCTGGGCCCTCGCCGCGATCGTCTACACGCTGGTCTTCTCGTTCGTCGGTGACGACATGGCCTGGCGGGTGATGTTCTGGACCGGCGCGCTGCCCGCGCTGCTCGTGGTGTGGCTGCGCCGCCGGGTGCACGACGCCCCGCAGGCGGTCGCGGTACGGGAACAGAGCCCGCAGCGCGGCTCGTTCGCCGCGATCTTCCGGCCCGGCACGGCCGGCGCGCCCGGTCTGCTGCGGACCACGGTCTTCGCGGGCCTGCTGTCCACGGGCGTCCAGGGCGGCTACTACACCCTGGCGACCTGGATCCCGACGTATCTGAAGACCGAGCGCGGTCTGTCGGTCGTCGGCACCGGCGGCTATCTGACCTTCCTGATCTCGGGAGCCTTCCTCGGCTATCTCACCGGCGGCTACCTCACCGACCGGCTCGGCCGGCGCCGCAACATCTGGCTGTTCGCGCTGCTGTCGGCGGTCTGTGTGCTGGCGTACGCGAACATCCCGGACAACGCCAACACGGTGCTCCTGGTGCTCGGTTTCCCGCTCGGCTTCTGCATGTCGGCGATCTTCAGCGGCTTCGGTTCGTATCTGAGCGAGCTGTACCCGACGGCGGTCCGCGGCACCGGGCAGGGCTTCACGTACAACGCGGGCCGCGCGGTGGGCGCGGTCTTCCCGACCCTGGTGGGCTTCCTGGCCGACAGCTGGGGCGTGGGCGGCGCGCTGGTCTTCGGCGCGGCCGGATACGGACTCGCCGCCCTGGCTCTGCTCGGGCTGCCGGAGACGCGCGGGAAGGAACTGGCATGACCCGTACGGAAGATCACCCGGTGCCGGTGGTCGCCGTGGAAGACCGTCCCGTCACCCTCGTCGACGAGCACGCACACGCGTGGAGCCCTGAAACCGCGCGGGCCCGCTTCCGGGCGGGCCTCGCGGGCCCCACGGCCGGGGTCGCGGCCGGACACACCCAGGCCAACCTGATCTCGGTGCCCGCCGACTGGGCGTACGACATGCTGCTGTTCTGCCAGCGCAACCCCAAGCCGTGTCCGGTGCTCGACGTCACCGACGCCGGGGCCACGAGCACCGTCCTCGCGGAGGGCGCGGACCTGCGCACCGACCTGCCGCGCTACCGGGTGTGGCGGGACGGGGAGCTGGTGGACGAGCCGACGGACGTGCGCGCGTACTGGCGGGACGATCTGGTGTCGTTCCTGCTCGGGTGCAGCTTCACGTTCGAGTGGGCGCTGGCCGAGGCCGGCGTGCCGATCCGCCATGTCGAGCAGGGCCGGAACGTGCCGATGTACGTCACCAGCCGCCCGTGCCGTCCGGCGGGGCGGCTGAGCGGGCCGATGGTGGTGTCGATGCGCCCGGTGCCGCCGGCACGGCTGTCCGCCGCGATCCGGGAGAGCAGTCTGCTCCCGGCGGTGCACGGCTCCCCCGTGCACTGCGGCGATCCCTCGGCACTCGGCATCGACGACCTCGGCCGGCCCGACTTCGGCGACCCGGTGGACGCCGACCCCGACGACATCCCGGTGTTCTGGGCGTGCGGGGTGACCCCGCAGGCGGTGGTGACGGCCTCGCGCCCGCCCTTCGCCATCACCCACGCGCCCGGCCAGATGTTCATCACCGACGCCCGCGACGAGCAGTACCGCGTGGCCTGACACGAGAGACAGCGGATATATGACCTCGATCGACCTGAACGCCGACCTGGGCGAGGGCTTCGGCCGTTGGCGGCTCACCGACGACGAACAGCTGCTGTCCGTCGTCACCAGTGCCAATGTCGCCTGCGGCTTCCACGCGGGGGACGCGGCCACCATGCGGCGGGTGTGCGAACTGGCGGCCGAACGCGGGGTGACGATCGGCGCCCAGGTGTCCTACCGGGACCTGGCGGGTTTCGGGCGGCGCGCGATGGACGTGCCGCCCGCCGAGCTGGCGGCCGAGGTGGCCTACCAGATCGGCGCCCTGGAGGTCTTCGCACGTGCGGCGGGCGCGCGCGTGGCGTACGTGAAGCCGCACGGCGCGCTCTACAACCGGGTCGTGCACGACGAGGAGCAGGCCGCCGCGGTGGTCGGCGGCGTGCTCCTCGCGGACGCCTCGCTGCCGGTCCTGGGGCTGCCCGGTTCGCGGCTGCTGGAGCTGGCCGCGCAGGCGGGGCTGCCGGCGGTCACGGAGGCGTTCGCGGACCGCGCCTACACCGACGAGGGGATGCTCGTCCCGCGCGGGCGCGAAGGCGCGGTGGTGAGCGACCCGGAGGCGGTGGTGGAGCGCTCGGTGGAACTGGCACGCTCCGGCGCGGTCATCGCGCACTCCGGCGCGCGTATCGGCGTGCGTGCCCGCTCGCTCTGTCTGCACGGTGACACCCCGGGCGCCGTGGAGCTGGCACGCAGGGTGCGCACGCGGCTCACGGAGGCGGGCGTGACCGTGGCGGCCTTCGCGTGACCGGGACGATGCCGACCGGCACCACCATGCCCATGACCACCCGCCCTGTCGGTGACGACGCCCTGCTCCTCGAGGTCGGCTCCGACGCCGAGGCCCAGGCCCTGCACGCCGAGTTGCTGCGCCGCCGCGCGGAGGGCTCACTGGTGGTCCGCGAGATCGTGCCGGCGGCCCGCACGGTCCTGCTCGACGGCCTCGACGACCCGGCCCACCGGGCCGCCGAGCTGTCCGCCGCCGAGATCCCTCCCCGTCCCGCACGCGCGCGTGCGGCGATCGAGCTGCCTGTGCGCTACGACGGCCCGGACCTCTCCGAGGTCGCCGCCCGCTGGCGGGTGTCCGAGCACGAGGTGGCCCGTATCCACTCGGGAACCGAGTTCACGGTCGCCTTCTGCGGCTTCGCGCCCGGCTTCGGTTATCTCACCGGGCTCCCCGCCCAGTACGACATGCCGCGCCGCGCCACTCCGCGCACGGCCGTGCCCGCGGGGGCGGTGGCGCTGGCCGGGCCGTACACCGGCGTGTACCCGCGCTCGTCGCCGGGCGGCTGGCAGCTGATCGGGACGACGGAGGCGGTGCTGTGGGACCACGCGCGTGTGCCGGCCGCACTGCTGGCGCCGGGTACGCGGGTGCGGTTCGTGCCAGTGGGGCCGGTGGGGCCGGTGGGGGGCCTGTGACCGACCGGGCACTCGTCGTCGTACGGGCCGGGGCGCTGACGACCGTGCAGGACCGGGGGCGGCCCGGGTACGCGCATCTCGGGGTGCCCCGCTCCGGAGCACTGGACGCCCCCGCCGCGGCGCTCGTCAACCGGCTGGTCGGCAACTCCCCCGAGGCGGCCGTCCTGGAGACGACCCTCGACGGCTGTGCCGTGCGGCCGCGTTCGACGGTGGTGGTGGCGGTCGGGGGTGCGCCGTGTCCGGTCGCGGTGGGCGGGCGCCCGGCCGCGTGGGGCGCACCCGTCGTGGTCGCCGCCGGGGAGCTGCTGGAGGTGGGTACGGCCCTGTCCGGTGTACGCAGTTATGTGGCCGTCTCCGGCGGTGTCGCCGTCGAGCCCGTGCTGGGCAGCCGGGCCACGGATCTGCTCTCCGGGCTCGGTCCCGCTCCGCTGGCGGACGGTACGGTGCTGCCGCTGGGCACTCCGGCGGGCCCGCACGCGCGCGTGGACGTCGCTCCGCAGCCGTCCCCGCCGGCGGAGCTGGTGCTGCGGGTGACGCTCGGGCCGCGTGCCGACTGGTTCACGCCCGCTGCCGTACGGGCGTTCACCTCGCGCGCGTACCGCGTGTCGTCGGCGAGCAACCGCATCGGGCTGCGCACGGAAGGGCCCGCCCTGGAGCGGGCCCGTCCCGGTGAACTCCCCAGTGAGGGCATGGTCCTCGGCGCCGTCCAGGTTCCGCCGGACGGCCGTCCGGTGGTGTTCCTCGCCGACCATCCGACCACCGGCGGCTATCCGGTGATCGCGGTGGTCCGCGCCGCCGATCTCCCGGCGGCGGCCCAGGCGGTCCCGGGCATCCCGGTCCGGTTCGTGGCCGTACGCCGTCGCTGAACGGCGATACGCCGTCGCCGAACCGTCGTAAGCCGCCGCTCGACCGCCGATGCGGCCTCGGCCGGCAGGTCGGCCTCACGCCGCGTCGGCCGGCCGCTCCGGCGGCTGGAGGGCGGCCAGCGCGGCGGACACGGCGGCGGACGCGCTCAGGTCCAGTCGGGCGCTGGTGCCCTTGCGGCGGTGCCGCATCTCGTCGAGGGCGAGCCGCAGCAGCTGGGGCAGCAGGTCGCGGCAGCGCCTGATCACCCACGCGGTGCCGGCGGTGGCCAGCCACACCAGGCTCGCCTTCTTCGTCGGCGCCGGGAACTCGGGCTCGGGCGACGGCGCCCTCCCCGTCGCCTTGCCCATCGGGGCGAGGAGGGCGTGGAAGCGGACGGCGAGCTGCCGGTGCCCGAGCTCGCACGGGTGCAGCCGGTCCGCGCTCCACATCGCGCGGTCGGCGAGCCAGGCGCCCTCCGCCGCGTGCAGGTGAACCGCCCCGTACCGCTCGGACAGCGCGTGCACCACCATGTTGACCGCACGCTGCCGACGGGCCAGCGGACGGGCCAGGGCGCCCGGGAGTCCGAGCATGGAGCCGGGGTCGGGCAGACAGGCCGTGAGCAGGGTGGTGCCCGACGCGGTGAAGGCCGCGTAGACCTTGTCGAGCCGTTCGGCCACCGCGTGGATGTCGAAGGTGCAGCGCAGGGTGTCGTTGACGCCTATGACGACGGCGACGATGTCGGGACGAAGTTCCAGCGCGGCCGGGGTCTGGCGTTCCAGTACGTCCCGGGTCTGCGCCCCGCTGACCGCGAGGTTGGTGAACTCCACCTCCTTCGCTGCGAGTCCGCCGGCCAGCAGCGCGGCCCAGCCGCGCCACCCGTCGCCGGCGGGGTCGCCCACGCCCTCGGTCAGCGAGTCCCCGAGCGCCACGAACCGGACCGCTCTCATGCCACGCCCTCCGGAACGACACGACGGACCGGTTCCGTCACTGCGCTCTCGTCACGACGGCACAGCACCGGCGCGTCGTGCGCGGCGAGGAAGGCCTCCACGGCCGTGCCCCAGCTGAAGCACTCCGCACGCGCGCGTGCCGCCTCCCGGCGCTCGGCGGCGGGACGCTCCAGGAGCATCTCCACGGCGTCGGCGAACGCCTCCCCGCGGTCGGCCGCGGTGGCCCCCGCGGATCCGATCACCTCGGGCAGCGCGGAGGAGGCGCTGGCCACCACGGGCGTCCCGCAGGCCATGGCCTCCAGGGCCGCGAGCCCGAAGGTCTCGGCGGGTCCGGGCGCCAGGGCGACATCGGCGGACGCCTGCAGCGCGCCCAGGCTGTCCCGGTCGGAGACATGCCCCAGGAAGGTCACCGGCAGCCTCCGCTCCCGCGCCCGCTGCTCCAGACGCTCCCGCAGCGGCCCGTCGCCGGCGACGACCAGGACCACCCGGCGCCCGCGCCGCACCATCGCCTCCAGGGCGTCGAGGGCGGTGCCGGGCCGCTTCTCCACGGACAGCCGCGAGCACATGACGAGGAGCGTCTCGTCCTCGCGCGCGTAGCGTTCCCGCAGGCCCAGGTCGCGCAGTGAGGGGTGGCGGCCCGCCAGGTCGACGCCGAGGGGGGCGCGTACGACGTTGCGCGCGCCGATGCGGATGAACTCGCGCTCGGCGAACTCGGTGGTGCACACCACGCGCGCGTACGTGTGCGCCGTACGGATGTTGAGGGCGTCGGCGGTGCGCCGGGACATGTTCTCGGACATGCCCCAGGTGCGCAGGACACCGTCGGCGGTCTCGTGGGAGACCATCACGGCGGGTATCCGGGCGCGCCGGGCCCAGCGGCCGGTCCAGCGCAGGGTGGTGCGGTCGGACACCTCCAGGCGGTCCGGAGCGAGGTACTCCAGGAGGGTCTGCACCCGCTGCTTGTCGACGAGGACGCGGTAGCCGCCGGTGCCGGGCAGCATCGGGCCGGGCAGGGTGATGACGCGGCCCTGCTCCTCGGTCCGGTCCGAGTAGCGCTCGCCGGGCACGATCAGGACCGATTCGTGACCGGCGGCCACGAAGCCCTTGCCGAGCTCGCGCAGGGCGGTGCGCAGGCCGCCGGAGGAGGGTGCCACGAAGTTGGCGAGGCGGACGATGCGCAGCGGTTCGCCGGTCATGCCGCCACCACCGTCCGGCGTGCCGCGAGCACGTCCTCGTAGTGCTGGATCAGCTGGTCGCCGACCGCGGCCCAGGTGCGGCCCTCGACGGTCTCGCGCGCGGCGGCGCCGAAACCGGCCCGCATCGCGGGGTCGGCCACGAGGGACGCGACGGCCTCGCGGACGGCGCCGGCGTCGCGCGGCGGGACCAGGAAGCCGGTGCGGCCGTGGTCGACCAGGTCGATCGGACCGCCGGCGGCGGGGGCGACGACCGGGACGCCGCTGGCCATGGCCTCCTGGACGGTCTGGCAGAACGTCTCGAAGGGGCCGGTGTGCGCGAAGACGTCGAACGAGGCGAAGATCCGGGCGAGGTCGTGGCCGGTGCGGCGGCCGAGGAAGACCGCGCCGGGCAGCGCCTCGGTGAGGTGGGCCTGAGCGGGCCCGTCGCCCACGATCACGACCTTCACGCCTTCCAGGCCGCAGACCCCGGCGAGGAGTTCGACCTGCTTCTCGGGCGCCAGACGGCCGACGTAGCCGACGATCACCTCGCCGTTCGGGGCGATCTCGCGGCGCAGTGCCTCGTCACGGAACTCGGGGCGGAAGCGGACGGTGTCCACGCCGCGCTGCCACAGCTGGATCCGGGGGACTCCGTGCGCCTCCAGGTCGCTGATCGAGGCGGTGGACGGGGCGAGGGTGCGGTCGGCCGCGCCGTGGACGGACCGGATCCGCCGCCAGGCGGCCGCCTCGCCGGCGCCCACGTAGGTACGGGCGTATCCGGCCAGGTCGGTCTGGTAGACGGCGACGGCGGGGATGCCTAGGCGGGCGGCGGCCGCCATGCCGCGGACACCGAGGATGAAGGGGCTGGCCAGATGGACGACGTCGGCGCGGTGCTCGATCAGCGCGGCGGCGAGCTTACGGCTGGGGAGAGCGACGCGGACCTGGGGATAGCCCGGGAGCGGGAGGGAGGGGACGTGGACCACGGGGCAGGGCGCGGCGGACGCGTCGAGCCTGTGTCCGGGGGCGGGAGCCGGAGCGACGACGAGGGGAGCGTGACCGCGATCGACGAGGTGTCGGGCGGTCTGGAGCGCGCAGTGGGCCACGCCGTTCACATCGGGGGGAAAGGATTCGGTCACGATGACGACACGCATACCGGTGTTGTCGCCGCGCTGGACGTGGCCGCGTCAAAGTGGATCTTTCCGGTTGTTAAACGTCCCATGAGCGTTGACCTGCACACCCGAGCGGGCCAGCCGGTGGCCATGCCCGGCTGACCTGCCGGTCACCGGCTGTTCACCCGACGGGCAGTCGTCCGAGTACGGAACGTGTGCGGGACCCCCCGTGGTTCCCGTGGTGGAGCCGTGGTCTCTCGTGGTGAAGCCGTGGTCCCCCGTGGCGATGCGTCACACGGCGGTGGTGTCCGGTCCGATGCGGCTGCGTACGGCCGTCTGGACCTCGGCCTCCTCGGCGGGGTCGGCGGCGAGCCGGCGGAGCTGTTCGACGACCCGGGCGTCACCGGTCTCGGCGTGCCGGGCGGCGATCTCGCGGGTGGTCTCCTCGCAGTCCCACAGGCATTCGACGGCGAATCCGGTGGGGAAGGAGGGGTCGGTGGCGGCGAGGGCGCGGGCGGCGCGACCGCGGAGATGGGACGAGGCGGTCTCTCGGTAGACGTGGCGCAGCACGGGTGCGGCGCAGGCGATTCCGAGTCGTCCGGTGCCGTCGACGAGGGTCCACAGCGTCGGCGCGTCGGGGCCCTCGCCCCGTACGGCCTCCCGGAGCGCCGCGAGCACGAGTTCGCTGTCCTGGGCTCCGCCCCGGCAGGCGAGCATCCGTCCGGCGGCGGCGCCGAGGGCGTCGGGCCGGCGGGCCCAGCCGCGGGCGCGGTCGACGGCGGCGATACTGCGCATACGTTCGAAGGCGTCGACGGCGGCCTCCACGACGGCGGCCGTGCCGTCGATCACCGCCGCTTCGATCAGGTTCAGCGCGTCGGGGTCGTTGGTGTCGGCGAGGTAGCGCAGCGCGGTGCAGCGGGCTCCGTCGGTGCCGTCCTTGGCGGCCTGGAGAATCTCCGGCCGGTCCTCGGGGCCGGCCACGGCGACCAGGCAGCGGGCGGCGGGCACATGGAGGGCCGCGCCCCGTTCGACGCCCTGCTGGGCCCACTCGAAGACCGCCTGGACGCTCCACCCCGGACGGGGCCCGGTTGGTCGCATCTGCCGTTGCCAGCGGTCGAAGCAGCCGGTTTCCTGCGCGGCACGCACGCGCGTGGCGATCGATTCGCGGGGATCCTCGGCCCACAGCCGCCAGGGCCGCGGTTCGAAGGCGTCCCGCACGGCGGCGGCCAGCTCGGCCTCGCCCTCGGCGTCCGTGGCGAACCGCGCGAGCACCGGGGCGGCGAGGGCGCGCAGGCCCGCGTCGTCGTCGCGCAGCGCCAGTTCGTCCAGGGCCCAGGCCCAGTTGGCGCCGGTGGCGGCGTACCTGCGCAGCAGTTCGAGCGCGTCCCGCCTGCCGTAGGAGGCGAGGTGCCCGAGCACGGCCAGCGCGAGGCCGGTGCGGGACTCCTCGGTGTCGAGGATGTCCTCGGTGTCGAAGAGGTGCGCCTCGATGGCGTCCAGCTCGCCGTTCAGGTCGAGGTAGAGCCGGGCGTAGTAAAGGGAGCGGTTCTCCACCTGCCAGTCGTGGCGGGGATCGCGCAGCACACAGTGGTTCAGAGCCGCGAGCGCCTCGGCGCGCGGGGCGGTGAGCGCGTGCAGCGTGCCGTCGCCGCGGCCCCGCTGAAGCAGGCCGAGCAGCGTACCGCTGGGCGCTATGACCGGATCGAACATGGGAAACAGCCTCACATCAAGCGTCGACGCAACCGGAGAACACGCACTACCTGGCCGCGTGACACAACGTCGGAGCGCCCGCCGTCTCTTGCTTGCTGTAGACCATTTCTCTCTGCCTCTCGTCAGTGGCCCATGCGGACCGCATCACGGCCCGCGCGGTGCGGCAACACCTGCCCAGCCATCGCGTCCGTGAATCACGACGTCATGATGACTCGGCACTTCGACCTGCCGCGACCGAAATTTCGGCGGCCCTGTACCGCCTCCCCCGTTTTGTGTGTTTTAGCTGGTCAGAACAGATGGGTCAGTTGGGTCAATGGGTACCGAACAGTTCCAGAAGTTCCGTCTTGGCGAACATCCGCGCGGTGTCGACGGCCGACGGAGTACCCGCCGCCGGGTCGGCGCCGGCCTCGAGCAGCACCTTGATCACTTCCGTCTCGCCCTTGAAGACCGCACCGGCGAGCGGGGTCTGGCCTCGGTCGTTGACCCGGTCCGCCGCGGCACCGCGGGCGAGCAGCTCCCGCACCGCCTCGGCGTGCCCGTGGTAGGCGGCGAGCATCACGAGGGAGTCGCCGCGGTCGTTGGTGAGGTTGGCCGGAACGCCCGCGTCGAGGTACGCCACGAGCGCTTCGGTCCGCCCCTGCCGGGCCAGATCGAAGATCCTGGTAGCCAGCTCCACGACCTCCGGGTCGGGGGCTTCACTCATCGGCCGGACCGCCTCTCCTGTGTGCTGCGGTGACTTCCGCGGACGGGGGGAGCGTACGGCAACGGGCGGGCCGCGGGGCCGTACGAGTGAATCGCCAGCGTACTGGCTCAGGGTGAACATGAGCGGATCTGCCCGAGGTAAAGATCACGACGGTCAGGATGAATCAGAAACGATCCGCCAACCGAGTGAAATTCTCCGAAATTCACTCATTTGCACCTTTTATCGTATGGATACCTGCTGTGATCCTGGAAGAACTCATGGTGACTGTCCCCCTTCGACACCAGGAGATCTCAAATGATCCTCTCCATGTCAGGCGTGGTCCTGCTCGGCATCATCGTCTTCCTCTTCTTCCGCAAGGACGGGCTGAAGGCGTCGCACGCCACGACCTCGGCGCTCTTCGGCTTCTACCTCGCCAGCACGGCCATCGCCCCGAGCATCAAGGCCGGCGGCGAGAGCCTGGCCAGCCTGCTCGGCGGAATCAAGTTCTGACGCCCCTCCCGCCCGTACGCACCGTCAGGAGACAGCAGTGGCCCTGCGCCCTCTCCCCCGCATTCTGAGCAACGGCAGCGCACAGCTCGCCCGCAGCCGGGATCTGGCCCGGACGGCCGCAGACAGCGCCACCGATGTCCTCCATCCGCTCATCACCGTCACCCGCGGGCTGCGCCGGCTGGCCTCGGCCGGGCGGCGCAGATGGGCGGAGACACCCAAGGACAAGCGCGGACCACTGCTCTTCATGGTGGCCTCGGTCGTCCTGGTCATGGCGCTGGTGCCGTACGGACCGCTGCTCGCCGTCATCACCCTGATGGCGGCGAGCGCCTGGCACGGCCGCGACCACGCCGCACCCCCGCCGGAGGGCCCCGACGAGTCGCAGACCCAGCGACTCCAGTCCCTGTACGAGGCCCTGGTGCCGTACTTCTCGGCCGCCGAGGACCCGGCGCCGCTGTACGCACACGGCGGGGAGTGGGAGAAAGCGTTCATCGCCCACGAGTTCGACGACGCGGGCCGTGTCGGCCAGCTGGTGATCCGCTACCCCGCGTACTTCCCGGACGGCGAGCCCGGGGCCCGCGCGCGGATCGAGTACCTGCTCACCGCGAAGTCCGGGCGGGGCCGCGAGTACCACTTCGCATGGGACGAGGAGGGAAACCTGCTCACGATGACCGTCCTCGCCCCCCTGCCCACCGACATCGCCGCCCAGCGCTTCGTCACCGCGCCGGGCGAGACGGTCCTCGGCTTCACCGACCCCACCGAGGTCCAGCGCACGCTCCCCCTCGCGTACGGCGAGGAGCAGCGCGACGTCCCCCCGGTCGTCTGGCGCACCGGCGCCCGCTCCACCGAACCGCACCTGCTCGTCGTGGGCCGCCCCGGCAGCGGCACCTCCACCCTGCTGCGCTCCATCGCCCTGCAGGCCCTCCAGTACGGTGACGTGCTGGTCGTCGAGGGCAGCGGCACCGGCGAGTACGCCTGCCTCTCCGGCCGGGCCGGGGTCCTCGCCGTGGAGTGCGGTCTCGCCGGGGCGCTGGCCAGCCTGGAGTGGGCGGCGCACGAGACGGAACGGCGCCTCATCGCCGTCAACCGCGCGCGCCAGACGGGCCACCCGCCGCCGGACGACTGCCGGCGTCCCCTCTGGATCCTGCTGGACCGCCCGAGCCCGTTCCTCCACCTGGCTTCGGCGGACGGCCACAAGGACCCGCAGGCCCTCCTCCAGATCCCCCTCCGGCACGGCCGCGCGGCGAACGTCACCGTGGTCGTCGCCGAGCACCTCGACAGCGCGGACGCGTTGAGCGAGGCGGTACGACAGCACACGCGCGCGCGTGCCGTGCTCGGTCCGGCACTGCCGGACGAGCTGGCGGCAGCGCTGGGGGCTCCGCCCCATACGACACCGCTGGCCCAGGTGCCGCCGGGGCGGGGCTACGCCCGACTGGGGCACGGACCGGTACTGCGGCTTCAGGTACCGGCCACTCCGGATCCGTACGACGATGCGACGAGTGACGTGTACCGCGAAGCGGTGCTGTCCTTGCTCCCACCGCGAAGTGAGGAGATGGAAGCGGTGCCGGTGGAGGCTGCGGTCGCCGAGGGCTGAGGTGAGGTGGGTGTCACTCGCCCGCGCTTGCGGGGTGCCGCTGCGCCCACCCGTGCCGCCCCAGGCGGCACGCATGCCCGCAGCTGCGCGAGCTGAAAAGGACGGCTGCTGCAGCGCCCCTTCAGGGGCGCGGGGAACTGCGCGACCAGCCCCCACTCACCCGCAGCCGAACAACTACGCCACAAAACTCCGCGGCGACTCGTTCCCTCCCGTGACCCCCGACTCCACCAGCCGCGCCGCCGCGGCCAACCGCACCGCCGCCTCCTCCGCCACCGCTCCCCCCACGGTGAACGGAAGGCGCACATAGCCCTCGAAGGCCCCGTCGACCCCGAACCGCGGCCCCGAGGGGACCCGCACCCCCACCCGCTCCCCCGCCTCCGCCAGCCGGGAGCCCGACAGGCCCCCGGTACGGACCCAGAGCGTCAGGCCGCCCTTCGGCACCTCGAACTCCCAGCCCGGCAGCTCCCGTCGGATCGCGGTCAGCAGATCGTCCCGGTTCTCCCGCGCCTGCGCCCGGCGAAGTTCGACGGCCTGTTCCCAACCACCCGTGCTGAACAGCCAGTTCACCGCCAACTGCTCCAGCACCGGCGTCCCCAGGTCGGCATAGGCCCGCGCGGCGACCAGGCTGCGGATCACGTCGGGAGCCGCCCGTACCCAGCCGATGCGCATGCCCGCCCAGAAGGCCTTGCTGGCGGAGCCGACCGTGACGACGGTCGAGCCCGCCGGGTCGAAACCGCAGACCTTGCGCGGCATCTCCACATCGTCGTCCAGCCACAGCTCGGTCATCGTCTCGTCGGCGACCAGCACCGTCCCCGCCGAGCGGGCCGCGTCCACCAGCCGACGGCGTTGGTCCTCGTCGGCGAGCGCCCCGGTGGGGTTGTGGAAGTCGGCGACGACGTACGCGATCCGGGGCGCCGCCTCCCGCAGGACCTGGCGCCAGCGGTCCATGTCCCACCCCGACAGCCCCTCGGCCATCGCGACGGGGACCAGCCTGGCGCCCGCCTCCCGCATCAGCTGCAGGATGTTGGCGTACGAGGGCGACTCGACGGCGATGCGTTCGCCACGTCCGCCGAAGAGGTGACAGATCGCGTCGATCGCGCCCATCGCACCCGTCGTGACCATGATCTGCTCGGGCATGGTCGGGATCCCGCGCGCGGTGTAGCGCTCCGCGATCATCGAGCGCAGGACCGGGAGGCCGGCCGGATAGTCGCCGTGGGTGTGGGCGTACGGCGGGAGTTCCTCCAGGGCGCCCTGGACCGCGCGGGTCAGCCACGGCTCGGGGGCGGGCAGGGCCGCGGTGCCCAGGTCGATCAGCGAGCCGAGGGCTTCGGGGGGCAGTGGTTCGAGGCCACGGGCGGGCAGCGGGTTGCCCGCCGGGACGGCGGTCCAGCTGCCGGCGCCCCGCCGGGACTCCAGGAACCCCTCCGCGCGCAGTGCCTCGTACGCGGCCGCCACGGTCGTACGGCTGACGGACAGGGAGAGCGCCAGCTCGCGTTCGGCGGGCAGCCTGGCGGCGACCGGGACACGCCCTTCGAGCACCAGCAGCCGGACCCCGTCGGCGAGCGCACGGTAGGCGGGCGGACGCCGGGTGCCGGGACCGGCCGGGCGCTCCTGCTGCGAGTTGAGCAGCCGGGCGAGCTGTGCGGCGCCAACCGCCGAAGTCCACTGCGTCACGAGAATCAGTCCACCTTCCCCGAATTGGCCATGGATGGCTCACTCTCCCAAGCCACAGAGTGACACGGGTCAGGCCACCTTCACCACCAGGGGGGTATCTCTTGTCCACGCAAGGCCGTCTCGGACGACGGTTGGTCCAGCTCTACGTGGGGCTCACGTTGTACGGCGTGAGCTCCGCGCTTCTCGTCGTGGCCGGTCTGGGTCTGGAGCCGTGGGGCGTGCTGCACCAGGGGCTCGCCCGGCGCACCGGGCTGAGCATCGGCACGGTGGCGATCATCGTGGGCGCGGCCGTGCTGCTCCTGTGGATCCCGCTGCGGCAGCGTCCGGGCCTCGGCACGGTCTCCAACGTCTTCGTCATCGGCCTGGCGATGAACGCCACGCTCGCCGTCGTCCCCGTGGCACACGCGTTCGCCGTGCGGATCCCGCTGATGGCGGCGGGGATCGTACTCAACGGGGTGGCGACCGGGCTGTACATCGCGGCGAGCTTCGGACCGGGTCCGCGCGACGGTCTGATGACGGGGCTGCACCGGCGCACCGGCCGTTCGATCCGGCTGATCCGGACGGCGATCGAGGTCGCCGTGGTCGTCACCGGCTTCGCGCTCGGCGGGACGATCGGCGTGGGCACCCTGCTCTACGCCGTGGCCATCGGGCCGCTCGCCCAGCTGTTCCTGAAGGTGTTCGCCGTGCGGACGGCATCCGGTCGCAGCGCGGTCGTTGCCAAGGGGTCATCGGAGCAGGCCATACTGCGTTCGTGAGCACGCTGACACGCCACCCGTACCTGGACCACCCCGGCCCCATCGCCTTCGCCCACCGGGGCGGGGCCGCCGACGGCCTGGAGAACACCGTGGCGCAGTTCCGGCGCGCGGTCGAGCTCGGCTACCGCTACATCGAGACCGATGTGCACGCTACGACGGACGGGAAGCTCGTCGCCTTCCACGACGACACCCTGGACCGGGTCACGGACGGGGCCGGCCGGATCGCCGACCTGCCGTGGGAGGACGTACGGCACGCGCGCGTGGCGGGCCGCGAGCCGCTCCCCCTCTTCGAGGAACTGCTCGAGGAGTTCCCGGACGTCCGCTGGAACGTGGACGCCAAGGCGGAGCCGGCGCTGCGGCCGCTCCTCGATCTGATCGAGAAGACGGACGCGTACGACCGCGTCTGTGTCGGGTCGTTCTCGGAGGCGCGGGTGCTGCGGGCGCAGCGCATCGCGGGGCCGCGGCTGGCGACCTCGTTCGGTACCCGCGGTGTGGTCGGGCTGCGGCTGCGCTCCTGGGGGCTGCCCGCGGCGGTGCGCCGGTCGGCGGTCGCCGCGCAGGTGCCCGAGTTCCAGTCCGGCGTTCCGGTGGTCGACCGGCGCTTCGTGCGCGCCGCCCATGCGCGCGGGCTGCACGTCCACGTGTGGACCATCAACGAACCGGAGCGGATGCACCGGCTCCTGGACCTGGGTGTCGATGGCATCATGACCGATCACATCGACACGTTGCGCGAGGTCATGCAGGACCGGGGCGTCTGGGTCTGAGACCCGCGCACGGCACCGCTGCGGGAAAGGCGAGGGCACGGGTGGGCACCGAAACCGTGCGGACGGGGGTCTCGGACGAGGCCACCGGGCTGCGGCGCGAACAGCGCGGCTGGTACTTCTACGACTGGGCGTGCTCCGTCTACTCGACGAGCGTCCTCACCGTGTTCCTGGGTCCGTATCTGACATCGGTCGCCGACAACGCGGCCGACGCCGACGGCTATGTGCACCCACTGGGAATCCCGGTCCGGGCGGGCTCCTTCTTCGCCTACTCGGTCTCCCTGTCGGTGATCGTGGCGGTCGTGCTCATGCCCCTGGTGGGCAGCGCGGCCGACCGCACGGGGCGTAAGAAGCGGCTGCTCGGCGCGGCCGCGTACACCGGGGCCGTGGCGACGACGGGCATGTTCTTCCTGGACGGCGACCGCTACCTGCTCGGCGGGGCGCTGCTGATCGTCGCGAACGCCGCCCAGTGCGTCGCCCTGATGCTCTACAACTCCTACCTCCCCCAGATCGCGCCGCCCGAGGAACGCGACACGATCTCCTCCCGCGGCTGGGCCTTCGGCTACGCGTCCGGCTCCCTGGTGCTCGTCGCCGACCTGGTCCTCTACTCCGCGCACGGCTCCTTCGGCCTGTCCGAGACGCAAGCGGTCCGGATCTGTCTGGCCGCGGCGGGACTGTGGTGGGGCGCCTTCACCCTCGTGGCGCTGCAGTGGCTGCGCGACCGGGGCGGCCGGGGCGGCGGGACGGCCGAGGCGACGGCACCGGGGCTGCGTCAGCTCGTGGCGACGGTCCGGGACATGCGCCGCCACCCGTTGACGCTCTCCTTCCTGCTGGCGTACCTCATCTACAACGACGGCATCCAGACCGTGATCTCCCAGGCGTCCATCTACGGTTCCCAGGAGCTCGGGCTCGGTCAGTCGACACTCATCGGCGCCGTCCTGATGGTGCAGGTGCTGGCCGTGGCCGGTGCCCTGACGATGGGGCGGCTGGCGCGGACCCACGGGGCGAAGCGCACGATTCTCGGGTCGCTGGTGGCGTGGACGGTGACGCTGGCGGCGGGGTACTTCCTGCCGGCCGGGGCACCGGTGTGGTTCTTCGTCCTCGCGGGCGGCATCGGTCTCGTCCTCGGCGGCAGCCAGGCGCTGTCCCGCTCCCTGTTCTCGCATCTCGTACCGCCCGGAAAAGAAGCCGAGTACTTCGCGGCGTACGAGGTGAGCGATCGGGGGATGAGCTGGCTGGGACCGTTGCTGTTCGGGATCACTTACCAGCTGACCGGAAGCTACCGCTCGGCGATCATCTCGCTGGTGGTCTTCTTCGTCATCGGGTTCGCGCTGCTGGCGCGGGTGCCGGTGCGGCAGGCGATCAGTGAGGCCGGCAACCCGGTGCCGCAGAAGATCTGACGACAAGATCCAGCAAGAAGATTTAGCGTTCAACGCGAAAGGGCGGTAGTGTACGCGTTTGGCCTGCCAGGCGTACCGTTACTGCGCGTCAAAGATGCCGAAACGCTGGGTGACATCTGTTAGCAGATGTGACAAACCGGGCGCTGGTGGGTACAACAAGGGGCGGCTACGACGGCGACGCATGACCCGGAACGGGAATCTTTACCGCCGACCGGACGTTGACCGGATGACGACGACAGCGACACCTGTCCTGTGGGCGACAAGCCCGGGAGGCACGATTCATGAGTGAGCGAGCTCTTCGCGGTACGCGCCTCGTGGTGACCAGCTACGAGACGGACCGCGGTATCGACCTGGCCCCGCGCCAGGCCGTGGAGTACGCATGCGAGAAGGGGCATCGGTTCGAGATGCCCTTCTCGGTCGAGGCGGAGATCCCGCCGGAGTGGGAGTGCAAGGTCTGCGGGGCCCAGGCACTCCTCGTGGACGGCGACGGCCCTGAAGAGAAGAAGGCCAAGCCCGCGCGTACCCACTGGGACATGCTGATGGAGCGGCGCACCCGTGAGGAGCTCGAAGAGGTCCTCGAGGAGCGTCTGGCGGTTCTGCGCTCCGGAGCGATGAACATCGCGATTCATCCGAGGGACAGCCGCAAGTCCGCATAGTCCCGTGTAACGGGAAGCCGACACAACAAACCGAGGGCGCCGTACGTTCGCTGAACGTACGGCGCCCTCGGTTTCGCCTGCCCGAAAAAACCTTCGCCTGCCCGGAGGGACCAGGCCTCCGGGTGCCCGGAAGAACCGGGGCGGCCGGTCACCGCGTCAGCGGCGGCCGCTCCTTCGTCGGCTCGTCCCCGTCCTCCGGAGCGTCGCTGCGGATCACCTCGCCCTGGACCACCTTCCCGTCCGGGCGGTGCATGCGGGCCTGCTGGAAGGCGTTGCCCAGGGTGCCGGGGGCGGCGGCGCGGAGCTTGCGGTCGAGGGTGCGCTCCGTGAGGCGGGAGACCGCCTTCTGGACCGGCGGCAGCAGAAGCAGCAGGCCGAGCGCGTCGGAGACCAGACCGGGGATCATGAGCAGCAGGCCGCCGAGCATCATCAGGCCGTTGCCGCCGCCGCGCTCCGGGGAGCCGCCGCGCTGGATCGCCTCGTTGAGGCTCCGGAAGGCACGTCGGCCGGCCCGCTTGATGACCACGGAACCGGCGACGAAACCCGCCACCAGCAGCAGGAACACGGTCATGCCGCCCGCCGCGCCGGCGACCACCGTCAGCAGCCAGATCTCCAGCACCAGCCACGCCGCCACACCCAGCGGCAGATATCTGGCCAGCCGGGAGCGCCGGGGCCGGGCGGTGTACGGAGGGGTCTGCGCGCCAGTCGTCATGCTCCCAGTGTGCCTGGGCCCGGCTCAGTGCGGGATAAGGGGATGATCGACCGGATCTGTGAGTGTTCCGGGCCCTCGCTGTGATCGCCGGGCCCCACGTCCCCGCTAGGGCCGCTTGCCCTTGCCGGTGATCTTTCCCACTCGCTCGGTGACGCCCCACGAGGTGACCCGCCACAGGGCCTCCACGAGGATGTCGCGGCTCATCTTGGAGTCGCCCAGCTCACGCTCCACGAACGTGATGGGCACCTCCACGACGTGGAAGCCGGCCTTGATCGCCCGGCGGGCCAGGTCGACCTGGAAGCAGTAGCCCTGGGAGGCGACCTCGTCCAGGCCCAGGCCCTCCAGCGTCTCGCGCCGGAAGGCGCGGTAGCCGCCGGTGATGTCCCGGAGCGGGAGGTCGAGGGCGAGGCGGGAGTACAGGGATCCGCCCCGGGAGATGAACTCGCGGGACTTCGGCCAGTTGACGACCCGGCCGCCGGGTACCCAGCGGGAGCCGAGCACCAGGTCGGCGCCCTTCAGCGCGGTGAGCAGGCGGGGCAGCTCCTCCGGCTGGTGGGAGCCGTCGGCGTCCATCTCGACGAGCACGCCGTAGCCGTTGTCCATGCCCCAGTGGAAGCCCGCGAGGTAGGCGGCGCCGAGGCCCTCCTTGCCCTTGCGGTGCAGCACCTGGACATGGTCGTCCTCGGCGGCCAGTTCGTCGGCGAGCTTGCCCGTGCCATCGGGGCTGTTGTCGTCCGCCACCAGAACGTGCGCCTCGGGGACGGCCTTGCGCACCCGGCCGACGATGGACTTGATGTTCTCCGCCTCGTTGTAGGTCGGAATGATCACCAAGGCCGTGCCGAGCGGGCCGAACTGCCTACCCTGGGCCTTTGCCGCGAGGGTCCCGTCGCCGTCGTTCACTGCTGCCCCTTCATGTCGTACGCAGGGGTCCCACCATAGTGGCCGCGGCCTGCGCTGACGTGACAGCTCATTCGTATGGTGGTGTCGATTGCACAAGAACGGGGTAAGGATGCCCGTTTCGGGTGGCCGTCATCCTCGCTTTCGCCACCCTGTTCCCCCGCACAGCGACTTTGTTCCCCTACGGATGGGGGCCCGGCGCCCTTCGGGCCGACCTGGGGCCCGCTGGCTGCGGGTCGACCGAAAGCCGTTGTCTACTGAGCGTCCGGGCCCCACCCGGGTCACACCTCCCGACCGGCCGGAACGTTCCCTCGTCGGCGCGGGCGCTGAGCCTGGCTCCCAGTGACGGTGCCCCGGTGCGGCACACCGTCCCTGACCCAGCGGCGCTGCGACGAGTGCGCGAACTGCTCCCCGGTCGGGCGTCCGGTGGTGGACTCCGCCGAACCTACCGGCCTGCTGCGGCTGGCTGTCAACAGTCGTCTGACCTGGCCTGACGACCTCAAACCCCTGGTCAGCGGGGAGGATGTGCAGGTCGCGCGACGGGGCGACGGCGGTCGATCGCGGTCGCGCCACCCCGGGAGATCACTCGCCCGGCCGTACGAATGCGACCGGGTCACTCGCCCGGTCGTACGAACACGGTCCGGCCGCCCACCACGGTACGCAGACAGACCGGCAGGTCACGTCCCGGGGTCAGGTCGGGCAGGCCGGGGGTGCCGGAGCGAGGGTCGGTGGACCAGCGGGCGACGCGGTCGTCGGGTGCCTGGACGACGAGTTCGTCGGTGCGCCAGACCGCGTAGTCGGCGGGCGCGCCGGGCACCAGGACGCCCGCGTCGTCCCGGCCGATCGCCCGCCAGCCGCCGCGCGTGTGCGCCGTGAACGCGGCGCGTACGGAGACGCGGTGCTCGGGCGTGCGGTGGAAGGCGGCGGCGCGGACGGTCCCCCAGGGATCCAGGGGGGTGACCGGGCTGTCGGAGCCGAAGGCGAGCGGGACCCCGGCCTTGAGGAGGGCCGCGTAGGGGTTCAGGGTGCGCGCCCGCTCCGTGCCGAGCCGCCGGGCGTACATGCCGTCCTCGCCGCCCCACAGAGCGTCGAAGGCCGGCTGCACGGAGGCGATCAGACCGAGTTCCGCGAAGGCTGCGATGTGCTCGGGCGTGAGCATCTCGGCGTGCTCGACACGGTGCCGGGCGGCGCGGACGCGGGCCGGGCCGACCTTCTCGGCGGCGGCGCGCACGCCCTCCACGACGGCGCTCACGGCGGCGTCGCCGATGGCGTGGAAGCCCGCCTGCAGGCCGGCCTCGGTGCAGGAGGTGACATGGGCGGCGACGGCGGCCGCGTCCAGGTAGGCGGCACCGGTGTGGCCCGCGTCGGCGTACGGCTCGTCCAGGCAGGCGGTGTGGGAGCCGAGGGCGCCGTCCACGAACAGATCACCGGCGGCGCCGAGCGCGCCCAGCTCGCGCGCCTTGTCGGCGTCCTCCTCCGCCCAGTAGCCGACCACCCGGGGGCCGGGCAGCCCGGCGGCGAGCCTCAGCAGCCCGGTGAAGTCGTCCTCGGAGGAGATCTTCGGCCCCCCGCACTCGTGCACGGTGCCGATGCCGAGGGAGGCCGCGTGCGCGAGGGCGGTGCGCTGGGCCTCGGTGCGCTGCGCGGGCGTCACAGCCGCGAACGCGGCGGCGCGTACGGCGTGGTGGGCGTCGCTCGTCAGTGGAGCGTCCGCCCGCGGGACCGCGCCCGGGACCAGGTCCAGCAGGGCCGTGGTGACGACGGCCGAGTGGACGTCGATACGGGAGAGATAGAGGGGACGTCCGCGGGTGGCCGCGTCCAGCTCGGCGCGGGTCGGCGGGCGGCCGTCGGACCAGCGGGAGGCGTCCCAGCCGTGCCCGAGCAGGACCCGGTCGTCCGGGCGGGCGGCGGCGAAGTCCCGAACCAGCGCGAGGGCGGCGTCCAACGAGGCCGCCCCGGACAGGTCGAGGCCGGTCAGTGCGAGCCCGGTGGACGTGGTGTGGACATGGGCGTCCGTGAAAGCGGGGGTGACCAGGGCGCCGTCCAGGTCGACGATCTCGTCGGCACCGTCCGCGAAGGCGTCGGCGGCCCCCTCGGATCCGACCCAGGCCACCTGCCCCCGCTCCACGACCATCGCGGTAGCGAACGGATCGGCGGGACTGTGCACCTCTCCACGACGGAGGAGGACGGTCTTGGGCTCGGGGCTGCGCTCACTCATGGGCACCAGTCTCGCGCCTGACACCGATCACTCTGAACGAGGGGCACCCCGAACGCGCCCCGAAAGGGGCGCGGGGCTGTGTCGATATGCGGCTCCGCCGCGTGGACGCGACCAGCCACGACGGGCCCGCAGCCAACCGACGGCCGACACTTCAACGGCGCTCAAATCCTCGGCGGCCGTGCCTCATAAGGCGTCGACAACACCACCGTCGTCCGCGTGGACACCCCCGCCAGGCTGCGCAGCCGCGCCAGCAGCTCCTCCAGTTCGTGCGGGGTCGCCACCCGCACCTTGAGGATGTAGTTCTCGTCGCCGGCCACACTGTGGCACGCCTCGATCTCGGGGACGCCCGCCAGACGGTCCGCGATGTCGTCGGGTGCGCTGGGGTCGAACGGTTTCACCGAGATGAACGCCGTCATGGGCAGCCCGACGGCCTCCGGGTCCACGACCGCGGCATAGCCGCGGATCACACCGCGCTGTTCCAGCCGGCGCACCCGCTGGTGCACGGCCGACGTGGAAAGACCCGTGGCCTTGCCCAGGTCTGTGTAGCTCATCCGCCCGTCCTTGACGAGCAGCTGCACAATTTGACGGTCCAGCTCCTCCATGGCGCAAAAACTACATTGCGCCTGATCTCCTGGGATACCTCAGCGGCGCAGGTCATGGCCGGTTCGTGATGTGACAGGGAGCAGGCTGTGCGCCGTCTGAGGGACAAATCCACCGCACCGGGCACCTGCGTTCGGCATGTGACGAACGACACAGCCCCTGAGTGGGCTCCGTGATGGTCTCGTGATTACCCCGTAGACCGGACGGGAAGTGCTTGCTGTGGTCGAGGCCGCAGCGCCTTACGGCCCAGCCCGAGGGGGAGTTACCCATGCAGAGTCTCAAGCGCCCTGGTCGCACCACGTCCAAGCGCCCGCAGTTGGTCGTCGAGCCCGAGCCGGAGGGCGTCGAACCCGACCTCTTCGACGTCGATGAACTGGACGACTACGACACCTTCGAGATGTACCGGGTGATCTGCCCGGACTGCGCGCAGTCCATCGCGCTGCTGGCGGACGAGGAGTTCCTGCCGGAGCACGCGCTGTGCGCCTCGCCGTGGAACCCGTTCGGTCTCACGGTCTGTGCCGGTACGGGCCGCGCGGCCGCCGACATCCGCTCCACGGACGAGTCGACCGAGCCGCAGGAGCAGGAGACCGCCCTCCTGCTCGTCCTCCCGCAGAGTCTGAACTGGCGCACACAGCCGTTCTCGCACGTCGGCGGCCCGGGCTCGCGCCCGATGCACGTACCGGCGATGCGCCGCGGCGGCTACGCCGTCGACCGCCAGGCCGCCTGAGTCACCGCACCGCGTCCCAGTAGCTGCCCTGCACCATGGCGCGCAGACTGCCGTGGTGCAGGATCAGTGTGTCCGGATCCGCCGGGACGGCGACCTCTTTGAAGTGCACCTGCCGATAGGCGATGCGCAGCATGACGATCGCGTGCCGCAGGGCGGCGTACAGGGTGTAGAAGTCCATGTCGCGCGGGGTGTGGCCGGTCAGCCGGGCGTAGCGGGCCTCGATGCGGTCGCGGCGCAGGAAGCCCGGCAGCCCGCGCTGTCCGGAGGCGGCCGTGAGGTCCTGGAAGAAGCGGTGCAGATAGACGGTCCAGCCGAGGTCCACCTCGCGCGGGGCCGGTGCCGCCATCTCCCAGTCGAGGACGGCGACGGGGTCGAAGCCGTCGTAGACGACGTTGCCGATGCGCGCGTCGCCCCAGTTGAGGACGGGTGTGCCGGTCTCGCGCGGCCACCACTGCGCCAGCCTGTCGAACGCGGCCTCGATCAGGGGTGAGCGGGCGAGCCCGTCCACCACCCAGTCGTAGTAGGCGCGTTGGGACTCGACGTGCCGGTGCAGGGCATCACCCTCCCCGGGGAGGGCCAGGAACTCCGCTTCCGTCACAGGGACTTGGTCGTGCAGCCGGGCCAACAGCCCGACGGACGCGGCTTCGAGACGATCGCGTTCGGCGTCGGTCGCCGCGTGCAGCCAATTCCCCTCGTAGGTATAGGGCATGACATCGGGCGGGACGCGCCCCTCGACCCGTGCCATGACGAAGAAGGGCGCGCCGAGCGGTCCCGGGTCCTCCTCCAGCCACAGCACTCGGGGTACGGGCAGGTCGGTGTGTTCGGCGACCAGTCGCATGGTGCGGTACTGGCGGGTCATGTCGTAGGACGGGAAGACCGTGTACGCCGAAGGGTCCGCCGCGAGTCTCAACGCGCAGGTCCGCAGAGGTGGTTCGGGGTGCTCGATGTCGAAAAGCAGGGTCTCGCTGGACAGGCCGTTGGAGACGGGGACGGTGACGCCGACCGCCTTGGCACCGGGGAGCCGGGTGTCCAGCCAGGCCGTCAGCCGGCGCGTGAGGTCCTCCGGGTCTCGGGTGGTGGTGCGCGGGCGCGGTTTTGCCGTCATCGTGGCCTCCCTCAGGGCGCCACCGAGTCGAAGCCGGTGAAGCCGCTCGGATCGTGTCTGCCGAACGAGCCGTGCTCGAAGATGCCGTACCCGACCCGGCCGTCCAGGCGGAAGCGGGCGGAGTGGTCGGTGACGCCGTAGGCCGCGCGGGGGTGGGGTGCGGTCAGGTCGTAGGTACGGCGGTCCACCCAGGCGCGGCCCTGCCAGGTGCCGTGCTGCCAGTCGTCCGCCGGTGGGTAGCCGGCGCCGACCGCGAGCGGTGAGGAGGCGAGGATCTCCGCCTCCAGCTCCTGGGGTTTGCGCGGGTCGCCTAGGTGGATGACGGCGCGTTCGGGGTGTCGGGTGCCGGAGCGGTAGCTGATCTCGGTGTGGGGCCAGCCGAGTTGGCGGTCGCGGTGGCCGGGGCGGACCAGGGTGGCGTCGTTGAGGGTGCGGTGGCCGTCGGCGTCCTCCTGGGTGATGACCATCAGGAAGCGGTCCTCGAAGCGGACCGGGGACCAGATCCAGTGGAAGCCCTCGGCCGGGTGCTCCGCGGCGAGCCGGCCGCCCTCCTCCCCCGGGATCGGGCGGACGCCCCAGCTGCGGTCCCGGGTGCCGGTCCAGTCGGCCGGGTCGACGCGGAACTCCTCGTCCCCGGCCCGGATCACCCCGGACACTCCCCCGGCCTGCACGAACCTGCGGCCCTCCAACGTCAGCCGGCCGCCCCGGCGCTGCAGGTGGTGCGGCTCCCACAGGGCCGGGAAGTCCGCGGTCCAGGTGAGGTCGTACGAGATCGAGTCGTCGCAGGTCAGACGGAAGCGGCGGAGCGGTTCCTCGACCTCGATGCGCAGCGGGCCGACCGCCAGCCGCATCCGGTCGTCGCCGAGGGCGTCCGAGGCCCGTACGGCGTGCAGGGTGTCCCCGGTGCGCAGGGTGGCGTAGGCGTCGATCACGCCGACGTTGGGGTAGACGCCGAGGCCGAGAATGAGCAGGGCGCGGCCGCGGTGGTCCAGGACGTGGAAGATGCAGCGGTCGTAGGCGTTCCGGTCCCCGGTGGCGACGTGCTTCATGGAGAGCGGGACCTGGTGCACGGGGTACTCGTCGAGCGGTACGGGACGGTCGTCGGCCACGGCAGGCCTCCCCGGAGGCTGGAGACGGTCCGGCTGACGGTACGTCAGAAAGCGGGGACTGGCCAGACGCGGGGCGGACGCCCACGAACTCACTCGCGATTCCGGTGATCGGTGACCAGGGCGGCCGCGGCCGCGTTGGCCCGGCATGACGACCACGTACTCGACCCTCGGCCGTCAGCGCCGGATCCTCGTACCCCTGCCCGCGGCAGCGCTTCCGCCGCCCGTGCCGCAGGATGGGCCCATCTACCGCGACCTCATGCGCACCTGGGCCGACCGGGGCCGCACCCTGCCGGGCCGCCACGACCCGGAGTGGATCAGGCTGACGGCCCCGACGGTCGCACGCGGGCAGTTCAGCGACTTTCAGGTCCCGCCACATGACGGGCGATGACCATCCGCTGGATCTGGTTGGTGCCCTCGACGATCTGCAGGACCTTGGCCTCGCGCATGAAGCGCTCGACCGGGAAGTCCGCGGTGTAGCCGTAGCCGCCCAGTATCTGGACGGCGTCGGTGGTCACCTTCATCGCGGTGTCCGTGCAGTGCAGCTTGGCCATGGCGGCCTGCTTGGCGAACGGCCGGCCCGCGTCCCGGAGCCTCGCCGCCGCGAGATAGAGGGCGCGGCCGGCCTCGATCTGGGTGGCCATGTCGGCGATCATGAAGCGCAGGCCCTGGAAGTCGGAGATGGGGTGGCCGAACTGGCGTCGGCCGGTGGCGTAGGCGACGGCCTCGTCCAGGGCCGCCTGGGCCAGGCCGATCGCACAGGCCGCGATGCCGAGCCGGCCGGAGTCCAGCGCGGAGAGGGCGATGGCGAAGCCCTGCCCCTCCTCGCCGAGCCGGCGGTCGTCGCCGACCCGGACGTCGTCGAAGTGGACCTGGGCGGTGGGCGAGCCCTTCATGCCCATCTTCTTCTCGGGCACCGCGCCGCTGAGGCCCTCGGCGTCACCGGGGACCAGGAAGGCGGTGATCCCGTGCGAGCCCTCCCCGCCGGTACGGGCCATCACGGTGTAGAAGTCGGCGATGCCGCCGTGGGTGATCCAGGCCTTGGTGCCGTTGATCACCCAGGAGTCACCGTCCCGGACGGCCCTGGTCCGCAGCGAGGCGGCGTCGGAACCGGAGGCCGGCTCCGAGAGGCAGTAGGCGCCGAGCAGGCCGCCGCCGAGTATCGCTGGCAGGTGCTCGACCTGCTGCTCCTTGGTGCCGTAGGCGGCGAGCGCGTAACCGGCGAGGGTGTGCACACTGACGCCCAGTCCGACGGTCAGACGGGCCGTGGCCAGTTCCTCCAGCACCTGGAGGTAGACCTCGTAGGGCTGGTCGCCGCCGCCGTACTCGGAGTCGTAGGGCAGGCCGAGCAGGCCTGACTCCGAGAGCAGGGTGAAGACCTCACGCGGGAAGCGTCCGGCGTCCTCCTCCTCGGCCGCCTTCGGCGCGATCTCACGGTGGGCGATCTCCCGGACCAGCGAGAGCAGGTCCCTCGCCTCTTCCGTGGGCAGTTGACGCTCCACCGGCTGCGGGTCGCGGTCGGACATGGCGTCGGTCTCCTCCCTGTCGGGCACCGGCGGTCGCCGCCCTCGGGTAGGGGCGGCTCCGCCTGTTCGTTCGGGTGCGGCCGAGGTGGGCCTTTCCGGGTCTCGGAAGCGGCTGACCTGCGACTGCGCAGTGAGTATGCCCGATCGGGGACCTCCAGTCACCAGTTAACGACCGCTTACTTCGCTAATTCCAGGACAACATTCACCAGTCGCGAAATTGGTCCGAACCATTGACCTGACTGGTCTAGTCCTCCTAGTGTTCATGACCAACACTTTACCGCGTTCATGCCAATCGGCGCGCGTTCCCCTCTCCCCCAGGAGGAGACACCCGATGCACACTCCCCACCGCTCCCGGTTCCGGGCGCTGCTGTCCGCGGCCTGTTGTGCCGTCCTGGGCGCCGGACTGCTGGCCGGCGCGGGCACCGCCTCCGCGGCCGCCCCGTCCGCCCCACAGGTGAAGGCCGGCTCCAAGGTCGTCGGCTACTTCACGGAATGGGGCACCTACCAGCGGAACTACCTGGTCAAGAACGTCGAGACCTCCGGCTCCGCCGCGAAGCTCACCCACATCAACTACGCCTTCGGCAACGTCACCGGCGGCAAGTGCGCGATGGGCGACTCCTACGCGGCCACCGACCGCGCCTACACCGCCGCCGAGTCGGTGGACGGCGTCGCCGACACCTGGGACCAGCCGCTGCGCGGCAACTTCAACCAGCTGCTGAAGCTGAAGAAGAAGCACCCCAATCTCAAGATCCTCTGGTCCTTCGGCGGCTGGACCTGGTCCAGCGGCTTCGGCGAGGCCGCCAAGAACCCGGCCGCCTTCGCCCAGTCCTGCTACGACCTGGTGAAGAACTCCAAGTGGGCCCGTGTCTTCGACGGCATCGACATCGACTGGGAGTACCCGAACGCCTGTGGCAACACCTGTGACACCAGCGGCCGGGACGCCTTCAGGAACCTGATGGCGGCGCTGCGGTCGAAGTTCGGCAGCGGTTCGCTGGTCACGGCCGCGATCACGGCGGACGCCACCGGCGGCGGCAAGATCGACGCGGCCGACTACGCGGGCGCGGCACAGTACGTCGACTGGTACAACCCGATGACGTACGACTACTTCGGCGCCTGGGCCTCGACCGGCCCGACCGCCCCGCACTCGCCGCTGAACTCCTACTCCGGCATCCCGACGGCGAACTTCTACACCTCGGCGACCATCGCCAAGCTCAGGGGCCTCGGCATCCCGGCCGCCAAGCTGCTGCTCGGCATCGGCTTCTACGGCCGCGGCTGGACCGGCGTCACCCAGGCGGCCCCCGGCGGCACGGCGACCGGCCCGGCGGCGGGGACGTACGAGCAGGGCATCGACGACTACAAGGTGCTCAAGACCAAGTGCCCGGCGACCGGCACGGTCGGCGGCACGGCGTACGCCAAGTGCGGGAGCGACTGGTGGAGTTACGACACCCCGGCGACCATCGCGACCAAGATGACGTACAGGAACCAGCAGGGCCTCGGCGGCACCTTCTTCTGGGAGCTGAGCGGCGACACCACCAACGGTGAGCTGATCAGGGCCATCAACTAGCCCCCGTCACGGGGGACTTGGGGCGGGGGTACCACGAGACTCCCGCCCCTTGTGCAGTTCCTCGTCAGGCGTCCCGGCGGGCCGGGGGCGGGGCGGGGTAGGCCGGGTCGATCTCCTCGATGGCACGCAGGGTGCCGCCGAGCGTCTTGACCAGGAGATCGCGCATGGTGTCGCGGGAGAGTCCGGGGCGGTCGATCCAGTCGAGGGTCGCGCCCTCCACGCTGCACAGCCAGGAGAGCAGGCCCATCCTGGGGAGCGGGGCGACGTCGGTGCGGCCGTAGGCGCCCTCGGCGATGGTCGCGACGATCGCCTCGCGCACCCCGTCCCGGATGGCGTGCACCTCGGTGTCGAAGCCGACCCCGCCGCTGACGATGGTGCGGTAGGCCGCCTGGTGGTGCTCGGCGTAGCGCAGGTAGCTGTCGATGGTGCGGTGGACACGGTCCACCTGAGGCAGCTCCAGGCCGCTCGCGGCAAAGGTGACCAGGTCGGCGACGGAGTCCTGGATGATCGCCAGATAGTAGCCGCGCTTGGACTGGAAGTAGTAGTAGATCAGCCCTTTGGCGACATGCGCCTGCTTGGCGATGTCGTCCATGGAGAGCGCGTCGTAGGAGGTGTCGGCGAACAACTTCCGCCCGATGGCGATGAGTTCGGCACGACGAGCCACGGAGCGCTCGGTGCCGCGCGCCTGGGGACGGGCGACGGCACGTTGTTGACTGATATTCAAATCCGACCCTGGTCTCAACGGGCTGTGGGACACCCGCAGTATGTCAGCTCGGGTCGTGGGTCAGGTCACAGCAGCCCGAGTTGGGTCACCAGCATGGCGATGACCACGACAAGGGTCCAGCCCATGATGTGTTCCAGGGCCTTCGGGCCGTCTTCCTTCGGGCCGCCGGTACGGGCGCGGGCTGCGGTGGCGGAGTTCGTGGTCATGCCGTCCACCATGCCACCGATTGCGGCTTTTGCGGCGGAGAGCTTGGTCACAGATCAGCGGCCCCCGAAGTACCCGGAGGCCGCTGTCGTGCCTGGTCAGCGCTGGTCAGCGCACACCCACCGCGTCGAGCGCCTTGAGCTGGCTCGGGCTCGGAGCGGCCGGGAAGTACAGGTAGCAGATGCCCCCGGTGCCCGAGACGACCTTGCCGCTGGCGTTGTACCGCTTGGTGCGCAGCCAGATGTTCTCGAACTCCCGCCGGAGATAGACCCGTCGGACCGCGTCGTCGGCGGCCGAGAACGGGTCGTTGGCGATCACGTCGCCTTCCGCGGTGAAGCCGATCACGGTCATCAGATGCCCCGAGGTGCCGTATCCGGCGCCCGTCAGCTCCGACGACAGGAACGACTGTGACGTTATGGCCGGGATACCGGCCGCGATCAGGGTCTCCAGGTCGGTCAGGGAGGCCAGTCGCGTCACCACGCCCTGGAGGTCCTTGTAGGTGGCGGCGTAGGCGGCGTTGAACGGCCAGTTGCCGCAGCCCCCGTACTGGTGGTCGTAGGTGTAGCGGGCCGCGTGGCAGACCTGGGGGTCGGTGTACGACGGGTCGACCCAGGCGAGCTGCGCGGCGGTGGGCCGGCCGCCCCAGTACTCGACGATCATCTGCGAGGAGGTGGGGCTGCACCAGGCCTCGCCGCCGTTGTCGTACTCGGGGTACTGGCCCTTGTGGATCTCCTGCGAGTAGCGCGGGACCTTGAGTTCCTGGGCCGGGCCGGGCGTGGAGGCGGGGACGGTGAAGCGGTCCGGGATGTCGGAGCCCATGGCGCCCAGCCGCCGGACGGTCGGGGTGAGCTTGGTGCCGGGCTTGCGGTACAGGGTCAGACGCAGCTGGTACGAGGTGAGGCGCAGGCCGGTCGAGGCGTCGCCGATGGCGAAGGTGTCCGTCGAGATGGCGCTCCTGCCGTCGCCCTGGCCGTCGACCGAGGTCCGCTTGATGTCCTGGTCGCCGGCGGCCCAGCGGCCCATCACGTACCAGGGGGTGGCGGTGCCGTCGGAGTAGGTGCCGTGCAGTTCGACCTGGATCCAGGTGCCGGCCGGGGTGTCCGCGTTCCAGGAGGCGACGGCCTCGGTGGCGGGGACGGCGAGCTGGTGCACCGGGCCGGTCCAGGTGCCGTACTCCCAGGTGGCGGTGGTGCCGGTGTGGGGGTCGGTGTAGGAGGTGGTGCCGGCCGGGGTGCCCATCACCACGCCGGGGCGGTCCCCGGCGACGGCTCCCACGCCCTTGGCGGTGCCGGTCCGCCAGTCGCTGTAGGTCGTCCAGGAGCGGTAGTCGATCGGGCGGGCCGGGGCCCGGCCGCCGCCCTCCTCCGCTTCGGTCCCGGGCGCCGCGGCCGCGGGCACCGCGGGGACCGCTCCCCCGGCCACGGCCGCGGCCGCGACGGAGGCGGCGGCTGCCAGAACGGTTCTGCGGGACGGCTGTTCGGCTCTGCTCATCGGCGGGGGACCCCCAGGGGTACGAGTCGGAGCTGGTCCGTTGCGAGACTGTGCGCCAACTATGGAACAGGCGCCATGCCCCTGCCGGCACTTCCGCCCGTGCCACGCCCACCGATATTGGTCTCGTCCGCCGAAAGGGCCCCGGCGCGGTGGCCGGGGCCTCCTTCGTGCGGGTCCTCGCCGGGTCAGATGAGGTCCATCGCGGCGACCTCGTCGGGGCGGCCGTAGCTGACCGGGCCCTGGAAGCGGCGGCGGGCGGTGGCGAACCACCAGACCGTGGCCACGACCAGGACGACGGCCAGGGCGATCGGCGCGTAGTTGAAGGAATCGACGGTGATCGGCGAGGCCTGCGGCAGCATGAACAGGATGCTGCTGAACAGGATCCAGGTCACCGCCAGCCAGCCGACCGGCTTGCTCCAGCGGCCCAGGTTCCACGGCCCCGGCTGGAACTCGTCGCCGAGGCGCAGCCGCAGGAACACCGGCACGGCGTAGGCGAGGAACAGGCCGACGACGTTGACGCTGACGATCGCGGTGAACGCCGTGTGCGACCACCAGCCCGGCACCACCAGGGCGACCGAGCAGGCCACCGCGAGCCACACCGCCTTGACGGGCGTACGGGTGCGGGGCGAGACCGAGTGCCACAGGCGGGAGCCGGGCATGGCGCCGTCGCGGGAGAAGGCGAAGATCTGCCGGGTGTTGCTGGTGAGATTGGCGAGGCCGCAGAAGAGCATGGCGCCGATGACGACGAGCAGCATCGCCTTGGCCCAGCCCATGCCGAGTCCGTCGATGAGAATCTGCACGGGCGGCGCGGAAGAGCTCGCCACCTTGTCGTAGTCGCCGATGCTGTACACCAGGGCGAGCATCAGGATGAGGCCCGTGATCGCCGAATAGCCGATCGAACGGGTGATCCCTCTGGGAGCGTTCACGGTCGCCTGGACCGTTTCCTCGGACATGTGGAAGCTGCCGTCGAAGCCGGTGAAGGTCCAACTGGTGACCAGCAGGCCGAGCATGCCGCCGTAAAGGCCGTTGGTGAAGCCGGTGTTGTTCACGAAATGCGTCACGAAGGACGCCGACTGATGATGGTCCGGCATCACGATCAGTGTGCTCACGATCACCACGAGTCCGATCAGCAGCCACCACACGGAAATCCGGTTCAGTACGGCGACGAGCTGGACGGTGTAGGTGTTGGCGAGCCCCTGGACCACGATGATCAGGGCCGTGATCAGCACCGTCTGGTGGGTGGTCGGCTCGTACGAGGGCCACTGCAGGGCGATGAAGGCCTGGATGAAGGTGGCGGCCGCGTATCCGGTGGCCGCCGTGCCGCCGATCTGGCCCACGAAGTTCAGCCAGCCCGTGTACCAGGACCAGGCACCCTTGTGCCGTTTGGCGAGCTTACCGGCGGAGAAATAGAGCGCGCCGCTCGTCGGATAGGCGGAGGCGACTTCCGCCATCGCGGCCCCGATGCACAGCACCAGCAGGCAGACCCCGATCCAGCCGAACACGAGAATGCGAGGGCCGCCCGCGTTCATACCGAATCCGAACGCCGAGAAAATTCCGGAGAGGATGTTGATGATGGTGAAGGAGATCGCGAAATTGTCGAATGCCTGGAATCGGCGGGTGAGTTTCCGCGGATATCCCATCGCATGCAGGGTCGCGTCGTCGTCGAGGGGGACGGAGTCCGCTGTGCGTTCTGACACTTACCGGCCTTTCTCTCTGTGAGGGTCGCTCTATGAGGGGATGGGCAGGCCGCAGGCGCGGCGGGCGCGGGAGAGCTGGTCGGCGGGCTCGCCGAAGACACTCCAGGGCATGCGGGAGGCGTACGGCCCCATGGCCGTGAAGACCGCCCGGGCCTCGAACTCGCACTGGGCCATGACCAGCGCGTGCGCCAGGTAGGCCAGGTCGAGTACCGGGGTGAAGCGGTATCCGGCCACCGTGGGCAGCCAGTTGCGGTAGACCGACAGCGCGGTGGCGCGCCACTGGGGCTGTTCCCAGACCCGCTCGGCGAGCAGCTGGGTGGGGTTGTGGCTCTCCACCAGGGCGACCAGGGGCAGCAGCCGTAACGCGGAGTCGGCGGGGGCGCGCTGACCGAGGAAGGCGGCGACGTCCCAGGCGGCGTTGACCGAGCCGCCGTACCGGGTGAAGAAGAAGGAGAGGAAACGGTGGTGCGCCTCGCGGTGCCAGGGATCCAGGGCGAGGACGTGGGCGAACAGCCGCCAGGGGCCGGGCGGTGAGGTCAGCAGGCCGGCGGGGGCGGGATCGTGCGGTCGGTGCAGTCGGGCCATGGCCAGCTTGGCGGCCCAGGGTGTGGGGTCGGCGGGGTCCATGGCGGCGGCCCGGTCGCAGGCGGCGAGGGCGATCCGCTCCAGCGCCTCGGCGCGCTCGTCGCGGGCGTCGGCCGCCCGGATCGCCCGCTGCACGGCCACCCGGGCCCACATCAGCGCGGACTCGCGGCCCGGCTCCTCGGCCAGCCAGCGTTCGACCAGATCGGTGCCGGCCGCCTCGGAGGCCAGGACCAGGGAGCGGTGGGCGCGCAGGGCGAAGTCGGAACGGGTCTCGGCCAGGGACTCCTGGGCACTTCGATATCTTCCGGCGCGCACGTCCACGCATACGCTCGCGAGCAAGCGGTCATCGGCCGCCGGATGCCATACGTAGTGCCCCTCGAATAACCCCGCGGCCATGTTCCCCTGTCCATCCCCGTATGACACCCAGCAGTCATGCAGAAGGCACCCTACTCAGCCGCAGGCACCCCGGGAACGTTCGATGTCGACATATCGGTCAGCCGGTGGGAAATATTAATGGGAACGGTTGGGGACGGCTCAAAAATAGTTCAAGCCGTTACTTCGTCGAGGCCGCGGACGCCCGCTATGCGCCGTACTACTAGACTGTTTCCGGAAAACGCCCCACACCGCAGCACACCTCGGGAATCGTCATTTACCGACTCGCCTCCGCGCTCAGGGCCCTGCCGCCCTCCTGCGGCCCGGTCCGCCTGGTCGGCGTCGACGGCCACGCCGGCTCCGGAAAGACCACGTTCGCCGGGCAGTTGGCCGCCGCACTGGACGGGGCACCGGTGCTGCACCTCGACGACATCGCCAGCCACGAGGAACTGTTCGACTGGACCGGCCGGCTGCTGACCCAGGTGATCGAGCCGCTCGGCCGCGGCGAGACCGCGCGCTACACGCCCTACGACTGGCACGCCCGCCGCTTCGGCCCGCCCCGCCCCCTGCCGCCGGCCCCCGTGATCCTCGTCGAGGGTGTCGGCGCCGGCCGCCGGACACTGCGCCCGTTCCTGGCGCGGCTGCTGTGGATGGAGCTGCCGCACGAGGAGTCCTGGACGCGTGGCAGACTGCGGGACGGCGCGGAACAACGGGACTTCTGGGCCGAATGGGTCAGGGCGGAACACGCACACTTCACCGAGGACCCGTCAAGGCCGTACGCCGACCTTCTGGTGGCACAGTCGCAGAAGGGGTACGAGGCACTCCCGAGGCCCATGACGTCCATTGGACCGGACCAGAAGCTCACTCATCGTGACGGACCGTCCTCAGTGTGCTGAACTTGTGAAGACGCGCCTCGGAGAAGTTGCCCGAGTACCTCAACTCGGCTTGACCCAAGGGCCATACAGGTCTTACGTTCTCAATGTGCGGCCATTGGAGGCCGCCCTGCAGACGCGAAGCCCCCGGTTGTTCCCCCGTGATCGGGGGCTTCGTTCTGCCCTTTATCCCTTTTGTGTGCGCCGCGTGCACTCCCCCGCTCACCCTCGGTCACCGGTCCGAGTGCGCCCTGTCTGCCCCCACCTCGTCAAACGGCCTGTACGGCACCCTTCGATGGGTGGTGGAACCGCAGGTACGATGCCCTCGGTGCGACCTTCGAACGGCTGCTTCGCGCACCTGCAACTCCGGTCCGCGGCACAGCGGTTCGACCAACGGCGGCCATCGGGGGAGCCCGGGGGCCAACCACGGGGGCACGGTTTGTGGGGGACGTGATGGATTTCGGCACGCAGGGCCCCGAGGCCCCGGCCGACCTCGCCTGGCTGCGAGGCGTGGACGCCTACACGATGGGCGCCTATCCGCAGGCCGAGGAGGAGTTCCGCGCCGCGGTGCGGATGGATCCCGGGATGGCCGACGCCTGGCTCGGGCTGCACGCGCTGCGCGTGGACACGACGACCGCGCTGCTGCGCATGTTCCGGCACCGGGACCGCTTCGGCGAACAGCGCGGCCGGCACCGGCGCACGCTCAACTCCTGGTACTGGCTGGGCTGGTGGGTGCAGCCGGTCCTCGAGAGCCCGCGCGACCTGCTGCTTGCCCATGCCTCGCACTGGCTGGACGGCCGGCACGTCCCGGAGCTCGACCGGGCCCTCGCCGGGCTCCCGCCGGTGGACGCCGACCCTCAGGTGCGCTTCCTGCACGCCTGCCGGGCCTATCTGGTCAAGGACTGGGAGCAGCTGGTCCGGCACACCGACCCGCTCATGGACGACCCCATGCTCGGTATCGAGGCGGGACTCTTCGGCGGGATGGCCCGGGTCCGCCTCGAAATGTACGGCCAGGCGGAACCGCATCTGTCCGCCGCGCTGATGCGCTGCCGCAGCGAGCAGCCGCAGCGCAAGGAACTGCGCTACTGGCTGGCGCGGGCCCACGAGGGCACCGGCCGCAGCGCCGCGGCCCTCCCCCTCTACCGGGCCGTGCACCGGGTCGACCCCGCGTTCATGGACACCTCGGCGCGGCTGGCCGCGATAGCCGAGGGCGACGGGTACGACGACGACGCCGACTTCGCGGCGATCACACTCACCGGTGCCGGGCAGGACGTGGTGGACGGGCCGGACATGCTCGACCCGCTGTTCGGCATGGAGGGACGCGATCTGCGGCTCGGCGATCCGGAGCCGCCGGCCGGGGCGATGCCGTCGGTGATCGACCCTGCGGTGCGTGAGAAGGCCGTGCCGTCGCCGCCGCTGCCCGCCGGGCCGACCGACCCCGCGTTACTTGAGGAGGCGCTCGCCGAACTTGAGCGCATGGTCGGGCTCGAACCCGTGAAACGACAGGTCAAGGCGCTTTCCGCGCAGTTGAACATGGCGCGGTTGCGGGCCGGGCAAGGGCTGCCGGTGCAGCCGCCGAAACGCCACTTCGTCTTCTCGGGGCCGTCGGGGACCGGGAAGACCACGGTCGCGCGGATTCTGGGGCGGGTGTTCTACGCGCTGGGGCTGCTGGGCGGGGACCATCTGGTGGAGGCGCAGCGGGCGGACCTGGTCGGCGAGTACCTGGGCCAGACCGCCGTGAAGGCCAACGAACTGATCGACTCCGCGATCGGTGGCGTGCTCTTCGTCGACGAGGCCTACTCGCTCTCCAACTCGGGCTACGGCAAGGGTGACGCGTACGGCGACGAAGCCCTGCAGGTGCTGCTCAAGCGGGCCGAGGACAACCGCGACCACCTGGTGGTGATCCTGGCCGGCTACCCGGAGGGCATGGACCGGCTGCTGGCCGCCAATCCGGGGCTCTCCTCCCGCTTCACGACCCGTGTCGACTTCCCGTCCTACCGGCCCCTCGAACTGACCTCGATCGGCGAGGTGCTGGCCGCCGAGAACGGTGACGCGTGGGACGAGGAGGCGCTGGACGAGCTGCGGTCGATCGCCGGGCATGTGGTCGATCAGGGGTGGATCGACGAGCTGGGCAACGGGCGGTTCCTGCGCACGCTGTACGAGAAGAGCTGCGCGTACCGGGATCTGCGGCTGTCGACGTATCCCGGGGTGCTGTCCCGGGACGACCTGGCCACACTGCGCCTGCCGGACCTGATGCAGGCGTACGGGGAAGTGCTGTCGGGGCGGGGGCCGCAGGATCCGTCGGCCGGGATGTAAGTGCGGGTGAGTGGGGGCGGGGGGGTTCACTTACCGGCGCTGGCAGGGTGCCGCCGCGCCCACCCGTGCCGCCCTGGGGGTCCCCCCTCTGGGGGAGGCACGCATGCCCGCAGCTGCGTGAACTGAAAAGGAACGGCGACTGCAGCGCCCTGTCAGGGGCGCTGGGGGTACCCCCGGCCAGAGGCTGGGGGAGGAACTGCGCGACCAGCCCCCACCGGCCCGCAGCTCCCCGCGACGCTCAGCCCACCGTCGATTCCTTCGGCTCCCCCACGACCGTCAGCCGGCCAGGACCTCCTCCGGCTCGCCGCTGGACCGGGGCTCCGGAGTCCGCGTCGGCGGCCTCTCCCGGTGTGCCGGGTCCGTGACCTCGCCCACCAGCAGTTCCAGTACGTCCTCCAGCGCGACCAGCCCCAGCACCCGGCCCTTCCCGTCGGCGACCTGCGCCAGGTGCGTCGCCGCTCGGCGCATCACCGTCAGCGCGTCGTCGAGCGGGAGTTCCGCCCGGAGGGTCGTCATCGGGCGCCATATCTGTTGCGGGACCGCCCGGTCCGAGTCCTCCAGGTCCAGGACGTCCTTCACATGCACGTAGCCCATGAAGGCCCCGGACTCGGTCGCCACCGGGAAGCGGGAGTAGCCGGTGCGGGCCGTGAGTTCGACGATCTGGCCCGGGGTGACCGACGGCGGGACCGTGATCAGGGACTCGCGGCGCAGCAGGACGTCCGTCACCGGGCGGGAGCCCAGCTCCAGCGCGTCCTCCAGGCGCTCCTGCTCCTCGGGGTCGAGGAGGCCCGCCTGGCCGGAGTCCTCCAGGAGGCGGTTGAGCTGCTCGCTGGTGACGACGGCCTCGACCTCGTCCTTCGGCTCCACCCGGAAGAGCTTGAGGATGCCCTGGGCGCAGGCGCCGAGGGCGACCGTGATCGGCCGGCAGACGCGCGCGAAGGCCACCAGGCCGGGGCTCAGCCACAGCGCGACCTTCTCCGGCGCCGCCATCGCCAGGTTCTTCGGCACCATCTCGCCGATGACGAGGTGGAAGAAGACCACTGCGGCGAGCGCGATCACATAGCCCAAGGGGTGGATCATGCCGTCCGGCAGGTGGACCGCCTCGAACAGCGGTTCCAGCAGCTGCGCCACCGTCGGCTCGGCGACCGCGCCGAGCGTGAGGGAGCAGACCGTGATGCCGAACTGGGCCGCGGCCATCATCTGCGGAAGGCGTTCCAGGCCGTACAGGACCTGGCGGGCCCGGGCCGTGCCGAGGGGTTCGATCTGGCTGCGGCGGACCGAGACGAGGGCGAACTCCGCGCCCACGAAGAAGCCGTTGGCCAGTACCAGCAGGCCGGCGAAGACCAGTTGGAGGACGCTCATCGGGCGGCCTCCGCGACGGCGGGGGCGGTGCGGACTATGCGGACGCGCTCGGCGCGGTAGTGGCCCACGCGGCGGACGGACAGCCGCCAGCCGGGCAGTTCCGCGCGGTCGCCCGGCGCCGGGATCCGGCCGAGCAGGTCGGCGACCAGGCCGGCGACCGTCTCGTACGGGCCCTCGGGCACGTCCAGGCCTATCCGCTGGAGGATGTCGACGCGGACACTGCCGTCTACGTCCCAGGCGGGCTTGCCGTCCTGCGGCGGAGCGGCCGCGAGTTCCGGCGCGTCCGGGCTGTCGTGCTCGTCGCGGACCTCGCCGACGAGTTCCTCGACGATGTCCTCCAGGGTGACGACCCCGGCCGTGCCGCCGTACTCGTCGACGACGACCGCGATGGGCTGTTCCGAGCGCAGCCGGGCCAGCAGGGGCTGGACCGGGAGGGTCTCGGGGACGAGGAGGGACTGGCGGGCGATACGGCCGACCGGGGTGTGCAGGCGTTCGTGCACGGGGACCGCCAGTGCGTCCTTGAGGTGGGCCATGCCGACGATTTCGTCGATCTTCTCCCGGTAGACCGGGAAGCGGGACAGACCGGTGGCCCGGGTGAGGTTGACGACGTCCTCGGCGGTCGCCGAGTCCTGCAGCGCGCTGACCTTCACCCGGGGGGTCATCACGTGCTGTGCGGTCAGCTCGCCCAGGGACAGGGTGCGGACGAACAGGTCGGCCGTGTCCTGTTCCAGCGCGCCGGCCTGGGCGGAGTGCCGGGCCAGGGAGACGAGCTCGCCGGGGGTGCGGGCGGAGGCCAGCTCCTCGGCGGGTTCGACGCCCAGGGCTCGGACGAGCCGGTTGGCGACCGTGTTCAGCGCGGCGATCACCGGGCGGAACAGGCGGGAGAAGCGGGCCTGCGGGCCTGCGACGAAGCGCGCGACCTGGAGGGGCTTGGACACCGCCCAGTTCTTGGGTACGAGTTCGCCGATCACCATCTGGACCGCCGAGGCGACCAGCATGCCCACGACGACGGCGATACCGGAGACCGCGCCCTCGGGGAGGCCGATCGCGCTGAACGGGCTGCGCAGCAGCGCGGCCAGTGCCGGTTCGGCGAGCATGCCGACGACCAGGGAGGTGATGGTGATGCCGAGCTGGGTGCCGGAGAGCTGGAAGGACAGCTCCTTCAGCGACTCGACGACCGTACGGGCGCGCTTGTCGCCGTCGGCCGCGGCCTTCTCGGCCTCCGGGCGCTCGACGGTCACCAGACCGAACTCGGCGGCCACGAAGAAGCCGTTGGCCAGGATGAGCAGGAACGCGGCTGCCAGGAGCAGCAGGGGGGTGGTCATGATGCCGCCGCCTCCGAACCTTCACGGACTGCGAAAAGGCAGTCCGCGGTATGTCGGGAGGGGGCGGCGCAGGTACTACAGGACGATCCGTCCATCGCCGGAGAGGGTCACTCCTCGGGTAGCAGGAACCCCTGTGCGCGGGGCGCGCGACAGGGGCGAAGGCGGGACGTGAAAAGCCTCCGCCAACAGATTAATCAAGACATGGGCCATTGCGGCAGGGTCGACGGCCCGGAGGCGGCCCCGAAGTTGCGTGATTTCAGCCCTGATGCTGCTCGGGGTCGCGGACCGCGTGGGCCTCGGCGAGGGCGCGCAGGGCCTTGGCGTCGGCGATCGCGCGCTGCTTGGCGACGCCCGGCTGGATGCCCAGCACGGGCAGACTGGTGCCGTCGCTGAGGTCGAGGAACACCCACGGGTCACCCGGGCGGAGGTTCACCCGCAGGATCTCCGCCCACTCCAGCCGCCTCTTGCCGGCGATGTTCACCACGGTGACACCGGTCTCGTCGGCGACCACCTTGACCCGGGCCAGCTGGGCCAGCACCCAGAAGATCAGCGCGCCGGTGACGACGAAACTGAGCTTCTCCCCCGGGCCGAGCTGTTCGAGGAGCAGCGCGACCGCGGAGATGGTGACGAATATCGCCAGGCCCGCGGTGAGCAGTATCACGCGGGTGTGGCCCGGCCGGAAAGTGACGGGCAACACGGGAAGCTCGGACATCTCTCGCGGGCCCCTCAGAGGCGGCAGGCGTGGATGGCCGTGGTCAGGATGGCGCGGGCGCCGAGGTCGTACAGGTCGTCCATGATGCGCTGGGCGTCCTTGGTGGGGACCATGGCGCGGACGGCGACCCAGCCCTCGTTGTGCAGGGGGGAGACGGTCGGCGACTCCAGGCCCGGAGTGAGGGCGACGGCCTTCTCCAGCTGCTCGACGCGGCAGTCGTAGTCCATCATCACGTAGGTCCGGGCGACCAGGACGCCCTGGAGGCGGCGCAGGAACTGCTGGACCTTGGGCTCCTCGATGTCCGCACCGGTGCGGCGGATCACGATCGCCTCGGACTGCATGATCGGTTCGCCGAAGACCTCCAGGCCCGCGTTGCGCAGGCTGGTACCGGTCTCGACGACGTCGGCGATGACCTCGGCGACGCCCAGCTCGATGGCGGTCTCGACGGCGCCGTCCAGGTGGACGACGGAGGCGTCGACGCCGCTGTCGGCGAGGTGCTTGGCGACGATGCCCTCGTAGGAGGTGGCGACCGTCTTGCCCTTGAGGTCCGCCAGGCCGTCCGCCGCGCCCGGCTTGGAGGCGAAGCGGAAGGTGGAGCGGGCGAAGCCGAGCGGCAGGATCTCCTCGGCGTTGGCGCCGGAGTCCACGAGCAGGTCACGGCCGGTGATGCCGATGTCGAGGCGGCCGGAGGAGACGTAGATCGCGATGTCTCGGGGGCGGAGGTAGAAGAACTCGACGTCGTTGACCGGGTCGACGATGCGGAGTTCCTTGGACTCCCGCCGCTGCCGGTAGCCGGCCTCATGCAGCATGTCCGCCGCAGGGCCTGAGAGGGAACCCTTGTTGGGGACGGCGATGCGCAGCATGAGGTCGGCTTCCTTTGCTCTGAAGGGGGTGTACGGCGGGTGGCTTACAGGTGGGCGTAGACGTCGTCCAGCGAGATACCGCGGGCGACCATCATCACCTGGACGTGGTAGAGGAGCTGCGAGATCTCCTCGGCGGCCGCTTCCTTGCCCTCGTACTCGGCGGCCATCCAGACCTCGGCGGCCTCTTCGACGACCTTCTTGCCGATGGCATGGACGCCCTTGCCGACCAGTTCTGCGGTGCGGGACGTGGCGGGGTCGCCGTGGGCGGCCTTGTGCTGGAGCTCGGTGAAGAGCTCCTCGAAAGTCTTGTTGGACATGGTGAGCGCCAGACTACGCCAATTGCCGCGTCGCTCAGTGCCAGGGTTCAGATACTGAGCGGAGGGTGGCCGCCATCGACACCGCCGCCGTCACCGCCTCGTGGCCCTTGTCCTCGTGGGAGCCCTCAAGACCCGCCCGGTCCAGGGCCTGCTCCTCGTTGTCGCAGGTGAGCACGCCGAAGCCGACGGGGACGCCGGTCTCCACGGAGACCTGGGCGAGGCCCTGGGTGACGCCCTGGCACACGTACTCGAAGTGCGGGGTGCCGCCGCGGATGACGACACCGAGGGCGACCACCGCGTCGTAACCGCGTCCGGCGAGCACCTTGGCGGCGACCGAGAGCTCCCAGGTGCCGGGGACCCGGAGCAGGGTCGGCTCGTCGATGCCGAGGTCGCGCAGGGCGCGCAGGGCGCCGTCCACCAGTCCGTCCATCACCTTCTCGTGCCACTGGGCCGCGATGACGGCGACCCGCAGGTCGCTGACATTGCGTACGGACAACTCCGGTGCACCCTTGCCGCTCACGTCTCTCCTCAGTGCTGTTTCTTTACTGGTTGCCACAGGTGGACGCGCACGCGGCCGCAGAGGCAGCCAGTGTCGGTGTGTCCAGCCAGGGCAGGTCGTGGCCCATCCGGTCCCGCTTGGTGCGCAGGTAGCGGAGGTTGTGCTCGCCCGCCTGTACGGGCATCGGCTCCCGGCCGCTGACCTTGAGGCCATGGCTGAGCAGTGCGTCCGTCTTGTCGGGGTTGTTGGTCATCAGGCGCACGCTGTGCACGCCGAGGTCGGTCAGGATCTGGGCGCCTGCGCCGTAGTCGCGGGCGTCGGCGGGCAGGCCGAGTTCGAGGTTGGCGTCGAGGGTGTCGCGGCCGCGCTCCTGGAGTTCGTAGGCGCGCAGCTTGGACAGCAGTCCGATGCCGCGCCCCTCGTGTCCGCGGAGGTAGACGACGATGCCCCGGCCCTCCTCCTGGATGCGGTCCAGGGCGGCGTCGAGCTGGGGGCCGCAGTCGCAGCGGGCGGAGCCGAAGACGTCCCCGGTGAGGCACTCGGAGTGGACGCGGACCACGACGTCCTCGCCGTCGCCGATCTCGCCGTGGACGAGGGCGACGTGCTCGACGCCGTCGGTGGTGGAGCGGTAGCCGTACGCGGTGAAGGTGCCGTGCTTGGTGGGCAGGCTGACCTCGGCCTCGCGGCGGACGGTGGGCTCGGCCGCGGCCCGCCGGTAGGTGATCAGGTCCGCGATGGAGATGATCGTCAGGCCGTGCTTGCGGGCGAACGGGATCAGCTCGGGCAGGCGGAGCATCCGGCCGTCCTCGCCGGCGATCTCGACGATCGTGCCGGCCGGGCGCAGGCCGGCGAGCCGGGCGAGGTCGACGGCCGCCTCGGTGTGGCCGTTGCGGGTCAGGACGCCGCCGGGCCGGGCGCGCAGCGGGAAGACATGGCCGGGGCGGACGAAGTCCGACGGCTCGGCAGCACCGCTCGCCAGCAGTTGGAGGGTGGTCGCACGGTCGGCGGCCGAGATCCCGGTGGTGACACCGTGCGCGGCGGAGGCGTCCACGGAGACGGTGAACGCGGTCTTCATGGACTCGGTGTTGTCGTCGACCATCTGCGGCAGCCGGAGCCGGTCGAGTTCCGCGCCCTCCATGGGGGCGCAGATCAGGCCGCGGCACTCGCTCATCATGAAGGCGATGATCTCGGGGGTGGCCTTCTCGGCGGCGATGACGAGGTCGCCCTCGTTCTCGCGGTCCTCGTCGTCGACGACCACGATCGGGCGGCCGGCCGCGATGTCGGCGATGGCCTGCTCGACGGGGTCGAGCGTGAGGTCGTCCATGCCGTCGGTGCTGTAGAGAATCGGTGCCGCGGTCATGCGGGTGCTCCTTCCAGAGCGGGCCGCGTGCCCTGGCGGGAGCGCAGCCACCAGTCGCGCATGCCCCACAGGACGAGCGCGCCGTAGATGACGTAGACGAAGCCGGAGAAGGCGTAGCCGTTGGCGAAGTTCAGCGGGACGCCGACCACGTCGACCAGGAGCCAGGCGATCCAGAACTCGACCATGCCGCGGGCCTGGGCGTACATGGCGACGATCGTGCCGACGAAGATGTAGGCGTCGGGCCAGGGGTCCCAGGACAGGGACGGGTAGGCCTTGAAGAGCAGGGCGACGGCGACCGTGCCGACGGCCGCGGCGGCGACCATCGCGCCGCGCTCGCGCCAGGTGGCGAAGCGGGGGGTGATGTGGCCGTCACCGCCGTCCTCGGCCCGGCCCTTGTTGCGGTTCCACTGCCACCAGCCGTACAGGGCGACGGTCATGACGACGGCCTGCTTGCCGGCGCTGCCGGTGAGGTGGCCGAAGAAGGCGCCGAAGAGGATCAGGCCGGAGGCGAACTGCACCGGCCAGCTCCACAGGTTGCGGCGCCAGCCGAGCGCGAGGGCGATCAGGCCGAGGATGTTGCCGATCATGTCCGACCAGAGGATGTGCTGGCCGAACAGGACGAAGGCCTCGGAGTTCAGCCAGCTCACTTGCCCGCTCCCTGCGCGCTCGCGAGCAGCCGCTCCACGTACTTGGCGACGACGTCGACCTCGAGGTTGACCGGGTCGCCGGGCTGCTTGCGGCCGAGCGTGGTCAGGTCGAGGGTGGTCGGGATGAGGCTGACGGTGAAGTAGTCCGGGCCTGCCTCCACGACCGTGAGGCTGATGCCGTCGACGGTGATGGAGCCCTTCTCGACGACGTAGCGGGCGAGGTCGGCCGGGAGCGAGACCTTGACGATCTCCCAGTTCTCGGAGGGCGTGCGCGCCAGCACCTGACCGGTGCCGTCGACGTGGCCCTGCACGATGTGGCCGCCGAGGCGGGAGCCCACGGCGGTGGGGCGCTCCAGGTTGACGCGGGAGCCGACGCCCAGGGCGCCGAGGGAGGAACGCTGCAGGGTCTCCGCCATGACGTCGGCGGTGAACTCGTCGCCCTCGTGCTCCACGACGGTCAGACAGACGCCGTTCACGGCGATGGAGTCGCCGTGCTGTGCGCCCTGGGTCACTACGGGGCCACGGAGCCTGAAACGGGAGGCGTCGCCGAGGTTCTCGACGGCGGTGATCTCACCCAGCTCTTCGACGATTCCGGTGAACACTTCCCGGGTCCTCCTGCCTCAACGGGGCACGGACTCCGGGGCCTGTCGACGGACGACAGAATGTACGGGTGAGCACACTGGGGCGACGCCGACAAGGTCCCGCCCGTCACGGACGAGACCAGATACGGCGGCGCGCACATGTACATGCTCGCCCGCCGCGCACTGCCTCCCATCCGGACTTTAACCGTCGGTCCAGGAATTTCACCTGGTCAACCGGCCGCTGGAAGCGGACGGGTCGCGGACTATAACCGCCGGTTCGGACTTTCACCGACCCCGGAGTGCGCTGCTTCTGGTACACGGCCAGTCTGCCACGCCCGGTGGTGGTCTATGCAAGGGAATCATGTGGGGTGTCTCACAGCTGTGGTCGCTGGACTTCCCTGACGGCCCATCATGTGCCCAACTGGCCCCCGGACCAGGGATCTTGACTTCATTCCCTATCTATTGACCCTATTGGTCTAGTCCTTTTAGGGTGCGGACGAGCCCGGCGACGGTGACGACGGCCCTTGCCCGTCGCCGGGTCGCTCACACCCGGTCCGGGGGTGCGAACAGCTCGTCCTGCGCACGCTCCCGTGCGGTCAGGAGGGCGCCGCGCAGGACGGCCGCACCGCCGAGCGCGCTCGCCCGGACCTCGGTGGCCAGCGGTGACATCCGGCGCAGCCGTTCCTCGACCCGCGCGGCGAGCGCCGCGCCGCCGGCCGCGCCGATCTCGCCGCCGAGGACTGCGCAGCCGGGGTCCAGGATCGCAACGATCGCGGCGACGCCGAGGGCGATGCGGTCGGCGAGGGCGTCGAGGAAACGGACAGAGTGCGCCTGGTCGGGTCCTCGGTCGGCTGCGAGTGCGTCGTGGCTGGTCGCGCAGTTCCCCGCGCCCCTTTGGGGCGCTCCATGCGCGCCCTCTTCGACGAGCCGCACCGCCTCCCCCACCAGCCCGTACTCCGCCGCCAGTTCGGCGACAGCCGCCGCCCCCACCAGGGAGTGGTAGCCGCCCGAGCAGTCTGTCGCCGAGGGCAGCGTGGTCGTGCCCGGTACCGGGAGGAAGCCGATCTCGCCCGTGCCTCCGGAGGCGCCCCGGCGCAGGCGGCCGTCGAGGACGACGGCGGCGCCGCAGCTGTCGCCCAGCCAGAGCAGGACGAAGGTGTCACGGTCCTGTGCGACCCCCTCCCGCTGCTCGGCGAGGGCGGCCAGATTGGTCTCGTTCTCGACGCCGACCCGGGCCTGCGGGAAGCGTTCCTGGAGGGCCGCGACCAGTCGGCGGTGCCAGCCTGGCAGGCCCGCCGAGTCGCGGAGTTCGCCGGTACCGGGGTCGACGAGCCCGGGCGCGCCGATGCCGACGGTGTGCAGCCGCCCCTCGCCGGAGACCTCCGCCTCCTTCACCGCCCGCTCGACCAGCTCCACCGCCTGCTCGACCGCCGACGCCGTCCCGGTCTCCGGGCCGACCGGCACCGAGCCCTCCGCCAGCACCCGTCCCACCAGGTCGGACACCAGCACCGAGACGCTCTCGGTACGGACGTCGAGCGCGGCCAGATACGCGCGGTCGGCGACGATGCCGTACAGCCGGGCGTTCGGACCCCGGCGCTGCTCACCGGCCTCGCCGACCACCGTGATCAGGCCGGACGCGGTGAGCCGCTCGACCAGGTCGGCGACGGTCGGCCGGGACAGCCCGGTCAGCTGTTTCAACTGGCCTGCCGTCAGCGGACCTTCCTGCTGGAGCAGGTCGAGGGCGAGCCGGTCGTTGATGGCCCGGGCGGTACTCGGTGAGGCGGGCATGGCGGGCATCCTCCCAGATCGGCACGGGCCAGGACGGCCGTATGTTCATCTATCTATCAGGAAGGGTCCCTGATAGTTTACGGCGGTGCAGCGGGGCGGCAGCCACCCGGGGAGGGGCAGGAAGATGAAGAACAATGAATGACGCAGCCCACGAGCAGCACGAGGTGAGGCGCGCGCGGTTCGCCGTCGCGGCCGTGTTCACCGTGCACGGTGCCGTCACCGGCTCGTTCGCGACCCGGGTGCCGTGGATCCAGGACCATGCGGGCCTGGGCTCGGGACAGCTGGGCCTCGCCCTCGCGTTCACGGCGTTCGGCGCCTCGTGCTCGATGCCGCTGGCGGGCCGGATCAGCCACCGGTTCGGCAGCCGCACGGCCCTGCGCGGTCTGATCGCGATGTGGACGCTGTCGCTGGTCCTGCCGTCCCTCGCGACGAACCTCTACACGCTGTGCCTGGCGATGTTCGTGTACGGCGCGAGCGCGGGCATGGCGGACGTGGTGATGAACGCGCTCGGCGTGGAGATCGAGCGGCTGCTCGACAAGTCGATCATGTCGGGGCTGCACGGCATGTGGAGCGCGGGCACCCTGCTCGGATCGGCGGCGGGCACCCTCGCCGCGCATCTGGGCACGGACGCGCGGGTGCACTTCGCGCTGGCGGCGACCGTCCTCACCGTGCTCGGCGTGCTGGCCGCGGGCTGGGTCCTCGACATCCAGCCCGGCGAGGACGAGGAGCCGCCGCCGCGGTTCACGCTGCCGCCCCGGTCGGCGCTGCTGATCGGCACGGTGGGCTTCTGCGCGGTGTTCGCGGAGGGGGCGAGCCTGGACTGGTCGGCGGTGTTCCTCCGGGACCGGATGGACAGCTCGGCCGGGCTCGCGGCGGCCACCACCACGGGGTTCATGCTGGCCATGGCGGTGGCCAGGATCAGCGGGGACGCGGTGGTGAACCGGTTCGGCGCGGTCCGCACCGTGCGCGCCGGGGGTGTGCTGGCGGCCCTCGGCGGTCTGCTGGTCGTCCTCGCCGGGAACGCGGCGGTGGCGATGACCGGGTTCGGGCTGATGGGCCTCGGCATCGCGGTCGTCGTACCGCTGTGCTTCGCGGCGGCGGGGCACGCCGGGCCGAACCCGAGTCAGGCGATCGCGGGCGTGGCGACGATCACCTACACCTCGGGCCTGATCGCGCCCAGCCTGATCGGCGGGGTGGCCCAGGCGACCAGCCTGGTGGTGTCGTTCTGCCTGGTCACGGTGCTGGCGCTGGGTCTGGTGGGGTTCGCGGGCGTGCTGCGCGCCGGGGAGCGGGGCGGCCGGTCGAAGGTCAGTCCGCAGGCCGCAGCAGTTCCCGACCCACGGCCCTGAACGGCTCGCTCCACGGGGCGGGGCGCAGGGTGGCCGCGTCCAGCCGGACCAGGACCCGGGCGCCCCGCGCGTAGGTGAGTGCGCCGTCCTCCGAGCAGAACCGGAAGCCGTAGGTGAGGCCGGTGTTGCCGAGCCGTTCCAGCCAGAGGTGGACGGCGTAGGTGCCCGGCCTCGTGACCGGTGCCTCGTAGCCGATCCGGAGCTCCTTGACCGCGTTGCAGGCGTCCTCGGCGGCGGCCCAGTCGCCCTCGAAGGCGAAGCCGTGCCCCTGCCAGAACTCGGCCCAGGCCCGCTCGACCAGTACCGGGTAGCGGGCGTTGTGCAGCAGCCCGAGCGCGTCCAGGTCGTCGAAGTGGACGGTGACCGGGATCAGCCGGCCGTAGGACAGGGCGGGGGCCATCGGGGCTTCGGCGGTCACGGGTGGGGCTCCTGAGCATCGGGTACGGCACCATCCTAAGCGAGCGCTCAGGAACCCCCTCCGCGGGTGCCGTCAGCCCGCGATCGAGTCCAGCTGCTCGGCGGCCGGCCGCAGCTCCCAGAGGTCGCCGCCGGGCGGCGCCTCCAGCCGTCGTACCGCCCGCTGGGCCGCCCTGTCGCCCGCGTCGGCCGCCGCGTGCACGACGTCGGTCGCCGCGTAGCGGTGGAACTCCAGTTCCGGGTGCGTCCAGGCGGCGGCTCCGGTCGCGGCCTGCAGCAGGTAGTCGACGGCCTTGAACAGGCCCTGTCCGGCAGGCCCTCGATAGGTCCAGAGATCCACCCCGACATGCCGGCCGATCGCCGCCAGCCGGGTGTAGGCGACCAGGTCGAAGGTCGAGTAGTGCCAGCTCCGGGTGCGGGTCAGCTCCTGCGGCTGGCTCCCGTCGCCCGCGATCTGCGGATCGATGCGCTTCGCCCGCGCGTCCAGCACGGTCTTCTTCGCCAGCGCCTTGTCGCCGGTCGCGTAGGCGAGAGCGGCGAGCTGCATGTCGTAGAAGGTGCCGTGGTTGTTGGCGGCGGCGCCCTCCTCCTTGCCGAAGCCGCTGTTCGTCAGCCAGCCGAGGAAGTCCGTGTTCCAGCCACGCATCCCCGCGCGGTCCGCGGCGCTCCAGCCGGGTGCGCCGGTGCCGAGGATCGCCAGGGCGTCGACCACGCTCGTGTACGACTGGGAGAAGTCGATGATGCCGATGGACCGGCCGTCGTACTTGCACGGGATGAACTGGGCGTGGTTCAGGTTGGGGTTCATCCGGGTCGCCGGGTCCAGGAACCAGGTGCGCAGGACCTGTCCGGCCTTCTCGGCGTACTCCCGGCGGCCCGTGTAGTACCAGGCGAGGGAGAGGTCGTACGTCGAGTCGAAGACCTTCTCGACGTCCTGGCGGTCGGTGCCGCTGTCCACCTCGGGATTGCGCCGGCCGTCGCGCTGGACGTAGGGGCAGCCCCAGGGGTTGTCGGCGGTGGGCGTGGTGGTGGGCCACCAGTAGGGGGCCTGGCTCAGGTAGTCGTGGACGTCGCCGCCGGGGGCGGGCTTCGGTTTGTCGACGACCGTCCAGGGGCCCTGGTCCAGCCAGGCGTCGGCGCGGGTCGTCAAGTCCTTGAGGGCGCGGCGGAGTTGCGGGTCGCCGTGAGCGAGGTCGGCCCTGGTCCGCTGGAGGCGGGTGCCGTCGAGGACGGCCGTGTCCGGAACCCGGCCGGCCGGGCCGGCCGCGTGCGCGGACGGGACCAGGACGGCTCCGAGGGCCGCCAGGGCCGTCAGAAGGACGGCGATGCGGGATCTTCCACTCATCGAGCACTCCGATCGGACGTTAATCAGATACGTGAATGTGGTTCATGAGTAGGACCGTGCGAGCGTAGAACCGCCAGGTAGCCATGACAATGGTGCGGACCAACTTCACGTACGAAGAAAGCGAAGCCTCACCATGGATCTCGGCGTGCGCTGGAAACTGCACGGCGACGGGCGCACGCCCGCGCCCGGAGCGGTGGTACGCCCCGACGAACGGCTCTCCTGGCCCCGCACGATCGGGCTCGGCGCCCAGCACGTGGTGGCCATGTTCGGCGCGTCCTTCGTGGCCCCCGTCCTGATGGGTCTGAACCCCAACCTCGCGATCATGATGTCCGGCTTCGCGACGGTGATCTTCCTGCTCGCGACTCGTGGCCGGGTGCCCAGCTACCTGGGATGTTCCCTCTCCTTCGTCGGCGTGGCGGCCGCCATCCGGGCCCAGGGCGGCACCAGCGCCACGGTGACCGGCGCGGTCTTCGTCGTCGGGGCCGCGCTGTTCCTGATCGGCCTCGCGGTACAGCGCTTCGGCGCCCGGATCATCCATGCCACGATGCCGCCGATCGTCACCGGCGCGGTCGTGATGCTGATCGGCTTCAACCTCGCCCCCGTCACCGCCTCCACCTACTGGCCGCAGGACCAGTGGACGGCCTTGCTGACGATGGTGTTCACCGGTCTGGCCGTCGTCTGTCTGCGTGGTTTCTGGTCACGTATCGCGATCTTCCTGGGGCTGCTCTTCGGGTACGCCGTCTCGTGGGCTTCCGACCGGATCTTCGGCGAGATCCACTCGGTGGGTCCGGGCGGCAAGGTCACCGACCACTGGCGCCTGGACCTGTCCGGTGTCGGCAAGGCCGACTGGATCGGGCTGCCGTCCTTCCACGGCCCGTCCTTCCAGTGGTCGGCGATCCTCGTGGCGCTCCCCGTCGTGATCGCCCTGGTCGCGGAGAACACCGGGCACGTCAAGGCGGTCGGCGAGATGACCGGCGACCCGCTCGACGACAAGCTCGGTACGGCGATCTCGGCCGACGGCGTCGCCTCCATGCTGTCCACGGCGGTGGGCGGCCCGCCCAACACCACCTACTCCGAGAACATCGGTGTGATGGCCGCGACCCGCGTCTACTCCACCGCCGCCTACTGGGCCGCCGCCGGCTTCGCGCTGCTCTTCGGTGTCTGCCCCAAGTTCGGCGCGATCGTGGCCGCGATCCCGGGCGGGGTCCTCGGCGGCATCACGGTGATCCTCTACGGCATGATCGGCCTGCTCGGCGCCCAGATCTGGCTGCACGCCAAGGTCGACCTGCGCAATCCGCTGAACCTGGTCCCGGCGGCCGCGGGCATCATCATCGGCGTCGGCAACGTGAGCATGAAGTTCACCGACACCTTCTCCCTCAGCGGCATCGCGCTCGGCTCCCTGGTGGTCATCGTCGGCTACCACGTCCTGCGCGCCCTGGCCCCGGCCCACCTCAAGTCGCCCCAGCCGCTGCTGGACGAGGGCACCAGCTCCTACGACGACAAGTCGTAGGCCGATCCCGTCCCGCGCTCCGTTCCCCCGTTCCGGGGAAGCGCCGGGCCCGTCGGCACTCACGTCGGCCGAGGGCTGGGACCCTTCCCCCATGGCGCAGTCGGAACACCTCATCGCTCCGGTCGACACCGTCGTCTCCCGGATGCGCGCCCTGGACGCGGCCCTGCCCGCGCGGGACGGGATCGCGGTCTTCAACCGTGTCTACCTCGCCGTCACGGAGGAGGTCGAACGGCGCCTGGACGCAGGCCGGTTCGCCGATCCGAGAGCCGCGGCCACGCTGGACGTACGGTTCGCGGAACGGTACCTGGCCGCCGTCGACACGGAGGCCGACGGCCGCCGTCCACCCGCCTGTTGGCGCCCGCTCTTCCAGTTCCGCCGCCATCCCGGCGTACGCCCGCTGCAGTTCGCCCTGGCCGGTATCAACGCGCACATCGGGCACGACCTCGCGCTGGCCGTGGTGGACGCCTGCCGCACGCTCGGCTGCGAACCGGCGGACCTGGAGGACGAGTTCGACCGCGTGGGCGAACTCCTCGTCTCCCTGGAGGAGCGCATCCGCGAGGATCTGATGCCGGGTCCCGACCTCCTCCAGATCGCCGACCCACTGACCCATCTGCTCGGCTCCTGGAGTCTGGAGCGCGCGCGGGACGCGACCTGGTCGGCGGCGCGGGCCCTGTGGGCGCTGCGCCGGTTCGATGACCTGGCCGAGGAGTTCACCGAGCGGCTGGACGCGGCGGTCGGTCTGGCGGGCCGGATGCTGCTCACCCCGCTGCCCGGCTGAGGTGGCCTGATCCGGTCGGCGCCCGAGCCGCTTCGGAATCCTTTTGTGATCGCCTTACGTTGACGGCACGCACCCGACTGCACAGGAGCACCGGTATGACGACTCGGCTCGGCCTCAGTCTTCCCCAGCTGCGGCAGTACTCCCTCGGCACGGACGTCCCGGACGTGGCACGCACCGCCGAGCAGCTCGGCTACGACAGCCTGTGGGTCTTCGAGCGGGCCCTGTTCCCGGAGCCCGCCACCCAGGGCCTGTACGGCATGACGGGGGTGCCCTGGCCCGACGAGTACCGGGGCGTGGCCGACCCGTTGATCACGCTCACGCTCGCCGCCGCGGCCACCGAACGGGTGCGGCTGGGCAGCAGTGTGCTGGTGGCGCCGCTGCACGTCCCCTTCCAACTGGCCAAGTCCCTGGCCACGCTGGACGCGGCGAGCGGCGGCCGGGTGGTGGCGGGTCTGGGCACCGGCTGGTCCCTCGACGAGTACGCGGCCGCCGGAATCCAGCCGTTCGAGGAGCGCGGCAAGGTGCTCGACGAGCTGATCGAGGTGTGCCGGGCGGTGTGGGGCCCGGACCCCGTGCGCTACGACGGGCAGCTCACGAAGATCGCCTCCGCCGTGGTCGGCCCCAAGCCCGCCCGGCCGATCCCGATCCTGCTGGCCGCGAACACCGGGAGGGCCCGGCGCCGGCTCGTCGACCACGCTGACGGCTGGCTACCGGTGGGCATGGGCGCCGAGCAGCTCGCCGCCCAGTGGCGGGAGTTGCAGGACCTGGCGGCCGAGCGCGGCCGCCGGGAACCGATCCAGACGGTCCTGCGGGTCAACCCCACGTACACCCCCAAGGCCTACGACGGCTCCGACCGCCGCCCCTTCCAGGGCAGTGTCGACCAGATCGTCGAGGACCTCGTGGCCCATGCCGAGGTCGGCCTGGAGGAGATCCTGATCGACCTCCAGAGCAGCGCACGCGACGCCCGGGAACTCAAGGACATCGCCGCCGAGGTGTACGAGAAGGCGCGGGCGGCCGGGGTCTAGTCCTCGGGGAGTTCGACCGGCGCGATCTCGTCGTAGACGTCGCCGGGGCCCGGGTTGGCCGGGTCGGTCTCTCCTCCGAAGTGGTGCATGACGCCCCAGACCGCGTTCAGCGCGGTCTGGACGGCGCCCTCGGCCCAGCCGGCCGTCCAGGAGATGTCGTCGCCGGCGAGGAAGATGCCCCGCTTGTCCTCGGGCAGCCGGTCCTGCACGAAGTGCGTGAACAGGCGCCGCTGGTAGCGGTAGTGGCCGGGCAGGTTGGCCTTGAACGCGCCCATGAAGTAGGGCTCGTTCTCCCAGGACACGGTCACCGGGTTGCCGATGATGTGCTTGCGGATGTCGACCTTGGGATAGATCTCGCCGAGCGACTTCAGCATGACCTCCATCCGCTCGTTCGCGGACAGCGGCAGCCACTTCAGGCTGTCGTCGCACCAGGTGTAGGAGAGGCAGATGACGGCGGGCCGGTCCGGACCGTCGTCGAGGAGGTAAGTACCGCGGGTCATACGGTCGGTGAGCGTCATCGACATGACGTCCCGCCCGGTGTCCTCGTCCTTGTCGAGCCAGAAGGGCCGGTCGACCGGCACGAACAGCTTCGAGGACTCCATGTAGTGGGTGCGCTCGATCGCGGTCCAGTGGTCGATCGGGAAGAGGGAGTCGTCGCAGGCGATCTTGGAGAGCAGCATCCAGGACTGGGCGGTGAAGATCGCCGCCTTGTAGGTGCGGATGTCACCGCCCGCGTCGGTCACGGTGATCCGGTTGCCGGTGGTGCGGTGCAGCCGGGTCACCGCGGGGCGCGGCTCGCCGTTCGCGTGCAGCTGTGCGAGCGAAGTCCCGTACGCCCAGTGCACGATCTTCTCCGGCTCGCGCTCCCAGAGCCGGACCGGGAGCTGCTGGCTGCCGCCGACGATGCCGCGGTGGTGGTCGTCGGCCTCGGTGTAGACGACCCGCAGGATCTCCAGGATGGAGTTGGGGAAGTCGGTGTCCCAGCCGCCCGTGCCGAAGCCGACCTGGCCGAAGATCTCGCGGTGCCGGAAAGACTTGAAGGCCTCGGAGTCGCAGAGGAAGCCGTAGAAGGTCTGGTTGTCGAGCTTCTCGACGAGCTTCGCCCAGATCTCGCGGATGCGCGGCACGTCCCGCTCGCGCATGGCACGGTTCATGTCGGAGAAGTCGGCACCCTCGTCCAGGCACTTGTTCCAGGCGGCGGCGACGTCCCGGTACACCTGGGGCAGGTCGGCGGCCGTCTCCGCGTAGTGCGACTCACCCTTGAGGTCGACCACGGTCGAAGGGGTCGCCTCCGCAAGGGGGTTGGGGAACGGCCGGGTCTCCAGGCCCACCAGGTCGATGTAGTGCTGGAGGGCGGTGGAGGAGGGCGGGAAGCGCATCGCGCCCATCTCGGCGGTCAGCGAGGGGTCGCAGCCGTCGAAGCCGACGGTCCGCAGCCGCCCGCCGATCTCGTCGGCCTCGTACACGACCGGCTTCAGGCCCATCTTCATCAGCTCGTACGCGGCCACGATGCCGGAGAGGCCGCCGCCGATGACGGCGACCTCGGTGCCGTGCTCACCGGCCGGTATCTGGCCGAGGCCCGCCGGGTGGGCGAGGAAGTCGTCGTACGCGTACGGGAAGTCCGGGCCGAACATGGTGATCGGCGGCTGCTGCTCGTCTGCGTGCTCGACGGCGTTGGGCACGGTGGACGTCATGGGGTACGGCTCCTTGCGGCGTGCGTGAAGTAGAGCGAGGGGAGGAGGGGGGAAGGAAGGTCAGGCCAGGGAGCCGTAGAGGCCGGGGCGGCGGTCCTTCAGGTACGGGTTCGCCTCGCGGGAGGCGGCGAGGAAGGCGGGGTCGACGTCGGCGATGACGAGTTCCTCGCCGCGGCCGGCGCGGGTGCGGGCGACCCCGTCGGGTCCGGCCAGCGTGGAGAGGCCGAAGAACTCGAACTCCCCTTCGTGGCCGACCCGGTTGGCGTAGGCGACGTACATCTGGTTCTCCCAGGCCCGCACCGGGACCAGGGACTCGGCGACCAGCTGGAAGGGGTGCATGTTCGCCGTCGGGACGAGGAGCAGGTCGGTGCCGGCCAGGGCGTGGGCGCGGACGAGTTCCGGGAACTCCACGTCGTAGCAGATCATGATCCCGACGGTGAGACCGCCCAGTTCGGCCTGGACGACCGGCTGGTCGCCCGCCGTGAAGTGGTCCGCCTCGAAGCCGCCGAAGAGGTGGGACTTGCGGTAGTTCGCGAGCCGGGTGCCGTCGGCGGAGATCAGCTGGGCGGAGTTGTGGACGGCGTCGCCGTCGCGCTCCGGATAGCCGTAGACGATCGCCAGACCGTGGCGGCGGGCCAGCTCGGCGATCGCGTCCGCGCCGGCGCCGTCGGCGGGCTCGGCGAGCCGGGCGATGTCGTCGCCGATCGCGTATCCGGTCAGGAACATCTCCGGGGCGACGAGCAGTGCTGCGCCCGCGGCGGCGGCCCGCGCGGCGGCCTCGTCGAGCACCTTGAGGTTCTCGGCGGTGGAGCCGGGGCGGCCGGAGCTCTGGAGCAGGGCGGTACGCATGCGGGGTCCTCACCGGTACGCAAGGGGGTCTGGGGCCATTTAGACCGTACGGTCCGCGGGCCGGGCCGGACAAGGAGGAGCCGTTGCGTGCCGGTGAGCGGTTCGTTGCGTGATACCGGGGCCGGGCGGCGATTCGTTGCGCGGGGTCAGAGCTCGCGCAGCCGCTCCACGATCACCTCCAGCAGCCGGGGGTCGGCGGCGGGGCCGGTCGGCTCCAGCCGGCGCGGCTCGTCGATGCGGACCAGGCCGGCCTCGGCGAGATCGCCGAGCAGTACGCGTACGACGGTGAGCGGCAGGTCGGCGTCCGCGGCGAGCTCGACGACCGGGCGGGCGCCGCGCCGCACCAGGGCGAGCAGGGCAGCGCGGGCATGGTCGACGTCCGGCCGGGCCGGGTCCGCATCCACCGCCGTGACCTGGGACATCAGATCGATGCTGTGCCGTCCGGACGGCTCGGTACGGCCCTGGGTCACGGTGTAGGGGCGGACCAGCGAGCCGGTCTCGTCCTCGTACCAGTGCTCGTCGCTCACCGCGGTGTCAGGGGGTCGAGCGGGTGGCCGCGTCCAGGTGGCGGCCGAGCCTGCGGACGAGCAGGGCCATCTCGTGGGCCAGCTGGCCGACGTCGGTACGGACGTCGCTGAGGACGGCGAGCCGGCTGCCGTGCCCGGCGGGGGTGACGAAGAGGTAGGCGTCGTCGAGCATCACCATGGTCTGCCGCACCTCTCCCGCGCCGAACCGGTCGCCGGCCGAGCGGGCCAGGCTGTGGAAGCCGGAGCAGACGGCCGCGAGATGCTCGATGTCGCGCCGCCGCATGCCGTCGGACTGGCTGAGCGGCAGCCCGTCGGCGGTGAGCAGCACCGCCTGCCGGACATGGTCGGTCCGGGCGACGAGGTCATCGAGAAGCCAGCCGAGGTCGCTGCCGGGCTGGGCGCCGGACGGGTCCGCGGCCGCTTCGGGGGTCTGTTTCCGGTCGTCACTGTTCATCGTCGGCGGGCGTCCCTTCCTGGATGTCGCTCGGCTCCTCGGTTTCGGTCGGCAGGCCTCTGCGGCCGCGTTCCAGACCACGCTGGAAGGCGCCGAAGACCGCCCGCATCTCATCGGCGTCCAGGTCACGCGTATCACCGGGCGCCGGTTCCGTGCGCAGTTCGGGGGCGAGGGAGGCCTGGCGGGTGCGGGTGGGCAGGGCGGGCGCCGCGGGCGTGCCGGGCACCGAAGCCGGCCGGCGTTCCCCGGCCGGCGCCTCCCGCAGCCGCCGCTCGGCTCGTCTCGGCTCCCCCTCGGCCGCCGCCTCCGCCAGCACCGCCCGCGGCAGCAGCACCACCGCGGTCGTCCCGCCGTACGCCGACGCCCGCAGGGTCACCTCGATGCCGTGCCGGGCGGCCAGGCGGCCCACGACGTAGAGGCCGAGCCGGTCGTGGCGGGTCGGGTCGAAGGCGTCGGGGTCGGTGAGCGTGCGGTGGGCCTCGGTGAGCTGGTCGGCGTCGAGGCCGAGGCCCCGGTCGTCGATCTCCAGGGCGAAGCCCTGGCCCACCACGGCGGTGCGCAGGGTGACCTGGGTGTGCGGCGGCGAGAACACCGCGGCGTTCTCCAGCAGCTCGGCGACCAGGTGCACGACGTCGGCGACCGCGTCCGCCGCGACCCCGACCTCGGGCATCGGCGGCACCACGACCCGGGTGTAGTCCTCGATCTCGCCGACGGCCGAGGACACCACGTCGGCGATGGGCACGGGCCGCCGCCAGCGCCGTCCAGGGGTGGCACCGGAGAGGATGATCAGGCTCTCCGCGTGCCGCCGCATCCGGGTGGTCAGGTGGTCGATGCGGAACAGTTCGCCGAGGACGACCGGGTCCTCGGTGCGCCGCTCCAGGGTGTCCACCAGTTTCAACTGGCGGTGCACCAGGGCCTGGTTGCGGCGCGCGATGTTGAGGAGGACCGCGAACAGGCCCCTGCGGAGGCCGGCCTGGGTGACCGCGGCCTCGACGGCGGCCAGCCGTGCCCGGTTGAACGACCGGCCGACGTCCCCGATCTCGTCGTCCCCGGCCTCTCCGGCGGCCAGCGGCGGCGCCTCGGTGACCGCGTCGACGTGCTCACCGGCGCTCAACCGCGCCATCAGGGCGGGCAGCTGGCGTGCCGTCAGCAGATCGGCCGCGTCCCGCAACGTCTCCAGGCGGCGCGAGATACGGCGCGCCCCGCGCCACGCGAACCACAGCGAGAGACCCACCGCCAGCAGCCCGGCCACGCCGACGACGGCCGCCTTGGTCAACTCGCGGTAGGCGAAGGCCCGTCCGCGCGCGCCGGAGTTCTCCGCCGACCTGGTGCACAGCAGCATGTACTGCTTGACGGCCCGGTCGGTGGTCGACCGCCAGGTGTTCGCGGCGACGGCCGCACCGGCCCGGTCGGCGCCCGCGCGCAGCAGCGCGTCCTCGCCGTTCACCAGGGAGCGGTGCAACTGCCCGCGCTGGAACTGCTCGAACAGCGCCCGTGAGTCCGACGGCAGGTCCGGGACATAGGTCCGCTCGAAGACCCGCCGGTCCTCGATCGTCGCGGTGAGGGTGTCGTACTGCCGGTCGGTGAGCCGTCCGGCGGCCCGCGCCCCGGCGACCAGGGCGTCCTCGCGCGAGACGAACTCCCTCACCCGCACCAGCTCGATGACGACCTGGGACTCCCTGGCCAGCTGCCCGGCCTGGAGGGCGGTGAGGGTGGACTCGACGTCGAAGCCGGGCTCGACGAGGGCACTGTAGTCGGCCACCGCGCTGTCCCAGGAGATCTCCCGGGACAGCACCCGTGCGCGCAGCTTCTCCAGTTTGCCGGTGGCGGCCACCATCGCGTCCAGCGACTGGCGTTGCCGGCCGCTGAGCCGGCCGCGGTCGCCGTCCTGGATCGCGTGCCGCATGGCGTCCACCGCCCGGTCGGTGCTCCGCTGCTGCGCCAGCAGGTCGGCGGCGGTCGCCGTGTCGAGCCGGGCGCCCAGGTAGGCCGCCGACAGCCGCCGTTCGATCTGGATCTGTCCGACGGCCGTGTCGACGGGGGTGCCGAAGTCGTCGTACACCCCCTGGAGCCGGATCAGCGCGCGTAGTTCGGCGGTGACGGACACCATGGCGAAGCTCCACAGGACCGTCAGCGCCACGACGGGGGCGAGCGCGAGCGCCACGATCCGCGCACGGACTGTGGTGGGACGGCCGAGGGGCCAGCGCATGGGTTACCTGCCGGTGTTACCAGTTAGTAGGGAGGCCCGCACAACCTAAGTCATCGACACCCCCACCGCAATGGTTGCCCCGGGTAACACCTGGCTAGGGCTCCATGGCGAACGTTGTCACGACGGCCGCGTGGTCAGAAGGCCAGTCGTTGCCCGCCACTTCGGGCCAGGGAGCCGGGTCGCCGAGGACGAAGGTCCGGGAGTCGACCACGCGCAGCCCCCTGTGCAGCACGTAGTCGATCCGGTCCTGCGGCTCGGGCCGCCCGCTGCCGTCCTCGTGGACGGGGTGGATCGGCGACCAGGTGTGCCCGGGCCCGGCCACCGGGTCCGGATGCGCCTCCCGGTAGGAGTCGCCGAACCCGGCCTCCTCGGCGGCCCTGGTCACCGGCCACTCGACGGCGGCCCAGTCCAGATGGGACGGGCAGTTGAAGTCCCCCACCAGCACCACGGGTACGTCACCGTCCCCGATCCACCCGAGGGCCTCCCGCAGCTGCCCGAGCCGCACCTCCTCGTGCGCGATCAGGTCGGCGGCCCCGAGCCCGTCGAAGTGGAACTCGTAGGGTCCGTACGGCGTGTAGTGCAGATGCGCCGTCCAGATGTCGACCTCCCGGCCGGGGCGGACGGCGATCCGCACGCCCGCGGCTCCGTAGAAGCCGACCTCCGGGTCGCCGAGCCGGGCGGTGACCGGGTACCGGCTGATGATCCCGAGGTTCTCGCCGGCCGTGTGGTGGTGCCAGCCGAGGGCCTCGGCCAGCTCCTGGGCGGCGGTCCCGGCGGTCTCCTGGAGGCCGACGACGTCCGCTCCCGCGTCGAGGATCGCCTTGACCTGCTTGGCCCGGTGGTCGTCGACCGGGCTGCCGCCGAGCCACAGGTTCCAGGACATGACCCTGAGCCGGGGTGCGGCCATCTCGCTCAGCTCTTTCGGGGTGACCCCGACGAGGCTGTCCCGGACGGTCCGGCCGGGCGCGCTGCCGATGGGCGCGAGCGAGGGCACGGCCAGCACGGCGCAGCCGGCCGCCTCGGCCGAGGCGACCCCGGTCTCGGTGTCCTCGACGGCGACACAGGCCGCGGGTTCGACGCCGAGGGCGCGGCAGGCGGCGAGGTACGGGTCGGGGGCGGGCTTGGTGCGGCCGGTGTCGTCGGCGGTGACGGAGGCGGCGAACCGGCCGGCGCCGAGGGCGTCGAGCACGAGGTCGGCGACCGCGCGTGGGGACGCGGTGACCAGGGCGGTGGGGACGGCGGCCGCGGCCAGCGCGTCCAGCAGGTCGAGGGCGCCGGGGCGGGGCACGATGCCGGTGCGGACGCGGTCCGCGAACTCCCGGTGCAGCGCGGCCGCCAGGCCGTCTGCCGGCCGGTCCGTGGCGGCGGCGAGCCACCCGGCGGTGTGTTCCACCGGGCGCCCCAGCACGTCCGGCTCGTCCGCTTCGGTGAGCGGTCGTCCGGCGACCTGTTCCACCGCCTCCCACCACAGTCGCTCGGTGTCGACGAGCGTTCCGTCCATGTCGAACAGGACGGCCTGGAGCGGGAGTCGTGGGTGGCAGGTCACGTTGTTGTCATTCCTCACTTCTGGGCTTCCGGACACTCGGCTGGTGAGCTTCCGGATACTTTCGGACGTCTGGATGCGTTACTTCTGGGCACGTTCCGCCACGAGCACCGGCCGCTCGGGCAGCGACACGGTCACGGCGGATCCGGCGCCCAGCTCGGCGGCGTCGTGGGCGGGCAGGTCGGCCTTGGCCTCGGTGCCGTCGGCGAGCCGTACGGTGACCCGGACGACCGCGCCGAGGAAGGCGGTGGCGACGACGGTGGCCGTACCGGCGCCGTCCGCGCGCACCTGGACCGCCTCGGGCCGTACCAGGACGTCGACCTCGGCCGCGTCCGGCGCCTGTCCGTCGACGGGCAGTCGCCGGCCGAGCACCTCGACCGAGCCGTCCTTGACCGTGCCCGGGATCCGGCTCATCGTGCCGACGAACTCGGCGACGAAGGCGGTGGCCGGGCGGCCGTACAACTCGGCCGGTTCAGCGCACTGTTCGAGCTGTCCGGCGCGCATGACGGCGACGCGGTCGGCGATGGACAGCGCCTCCTCCTGGTCGTGCGTGACGAACAGGGTGGTGATGCCGAGTTCCTGCTGCAGCCGGCGGATCTCCTCGCGCAGGCTCAGCCGGACCTTGGCGTCCAGCGCGGACAGCGGCTCGTCGAGCAGCAGCACGCGGGGCCGCAGGGCGAGGGCGCGGGCCAGCGCGATGCGCTGCTGCTGGCCGCCGGAGAGCTGGTGCGGGAACCGCTCGCCCTTGTCGCCGAGCCCGACAAGGTCCAGCAACTCGGCGGCGCGGGAGCGGCGTTCGGCCGTCCCCACCTTGCGCATGCGCAGCCCGAACGCCACGTTGTCGACGGCGTTCAGATGCGGGAAGAGGCTGTACGACTGGAAGACCATCCCGGCGTCACGGCGGTGCGCCGGGACGTGGGTGACGTCCTCGCCGTCCACCAGCACCGCGCCGGAGTCGGGGTGTTCGAACCCAGCGAGCATGCGCAGGGCGGTGGTCTTGCCGCAGCCGGACGGGCCGAGCAGGGCGAGGAACTCGCCGGGGCGGACGGTCAGATCGAGTCCGTCGAGGGCGACGGTGATGCCGAACTCCCGCCGCAGGGAGCGGAATTCGACGGTTGCTGCCTTATCGAGCGTGCTGACACTCATGGTTCATCCCCGGGAGGAAGCGGTTCGGTCACGGCCGCCGGCACCGGCGAGCGCGAGGAGCAGGGCCCAGGTCACCAGGAGACTGAGCACGGACACGGCGACGGACATCTGGGCCTGGGAGCCACCGACGTTGTAGATCCACACGGCGAACGGCTGGAAGCCGAGCAGCTGGGCGACCGTGAACTCGCCGAGCACCAGGGCCAGGGTGAGGAAGGACGCGTTGAGCAGCGCCCCGCGCAGGTTGGGCAGGACGGCCCGGACAAGGGCCTGCGGCCAGTTGGCGCCGCAGCTGCGGGCGGCCTCGACGAGGGTGCGCACGTCGATCGCGCGCAGTCCGGCGTCCAGCGACCGGTAGACGAAGGGCAGCGCCATCACGACGTAGGCGAGGACCAGGACGACCGGGAAGGTCGGGTTCTGGACGGCGACGAAGGTCTCGAACAGCGGGGTCCTGGACAGATGGTCGGGCCCCCACTTGAGCACGGTGACGATGCCGGCCACGAACGCGATCGGCGGCACCACCAGCGGCAGCGAGCAGACGATCTCGACGACCGGGCGCAGCCTGGGCGCGCTGAGCCGGAGGGCGACCACGGCGGGCACCATCAGCAGCAGGACGACGGCGATGGTGGCGACCGCCAGCTCCAGCGAGAGCAGCAGGCTGGAGACGAAGCCGTCGGCGGACACGATCTGGGTGTAGGCGTCGAAGGTGATGCCCTGGCCGGGCACGTCCACCGTGAAGAGGACGGAGGCGCCCATCGGGATGAGGAAGTAGAGGGCGGCCAGGCCGAGGACGGCCCAGCGCCAGGGGGTCAGGCGTCGAGCCATCGGGCGCTCCGTCGTTGCAGGGGCAGGTAGACCGCCATGACCAGGCCGGCGACCAGGACCATGTCGAGGCTCAGGGCGAGGGCCACGTTCTCCTGGCCGACCAGCACGTTGCCGGAGATGGCGTCGGCGATCTGGAGGGTGACCAGCGGGACCGCGCTGCCGACCATCGCCGCGGCGGTGGCGTAGGCGGCGAAGGCGCTGCCGAAGAGCAGCACGAGCCCGCCGAGCAGCGAGGGCGCGAGGACCGGCAGGGCCACGAACCGCCAGTACTGCACGCCGGTGGCGCCGTTGTTGCGCGCGGCCTCCCGCCACTGTCCCCGCAGTCCGTCCAGGGCCGGGGTGATGGTGAGGACCATCAGCGGGATCAGGAAGTAGAGGTAGACGAGGACCAGGCCCCAGAAGCTGTAGAGGCTCCAGCCGTGGTCCGCGAGGCCCAGGTGCACGGTCAGCACACCGGCGTTGCCGAGGGTCGCCACGAACGCGAACGCCAGCGGCACACCGCCGAAGTTGGCGAGCACACCGGAGGCGGTGAGCACGGCGTCGCGCAGCGCCCGGGAGCGCGAGCTGACCACGGCCTGTGCGAGCGGCAGTCCGAGCAGGACCGCGATCACGGCGGAGATCGCGGACAGCTTCACACTGCCGATGAGGGCGGTGAGGTACGGCCCCTGCAGCGAGTTGGTCAGGTTCTGCCCGGTGTACGAACTCGCCCCGCTCGTCGGGTCCTTGACCGTGAAGGCGCCGTTGAGCATGGCGATGGCGGGCAGCCCGAAGGCGACCGCCGTGAAGGCGAGCAGCGGGACGACCGCGAGCCAGCCGGGGGCGCGGCGCCGCCGCTTCTGGGAAGCGGCGGACGCCACGTCGGCCCGCGTGAGCGTGGCCGTCATCCGGATACGGCCTTCGACCAGCCCTGCGCGATGACCGTCTTTGCCTTGTCCTGCTGGGCCTCGGTCGGGAAGGCCGGCGTGCCGGTGACCGCGGGGAGCTTGGCGGCGGCGGTCTTGTCGAGCGTGCCGGCCTTCTCCAGGGCGGACATCAGGACCGGGCGGGCGTAGCCCTTGAGCCACAGGTTCTGGCCCTCGGCGCTGTACAGGTACTCCTGCCACAGGCGGGCGGCCGCCGGGTGCGGGGCGTCCTTGTTGATGGCCTGCGAGTAGTACTGGGCGTACTGCCCGTCGCTCGGGATGCTGACCTTCCAGTCCACGCCCTTGGACTTGAACTCGTCGGCGTAACCGGCGTTCAGGTAGTCCCAGTCGATCGAGATGGGCGTCTCGCCCTTCTCGACGGTGGCCGGGGTGGACTCGACGGGCGTGTAGTTGCCGTTCTTCTTCAGCTTGGCGAAGAAGTCGAGACCGGGCTGGATGTCGTCGAAGGAGCCCTTGCTCGCGAGCGCGGCCGCGTACACGCCGCCGAACGCCGAACCGGACTTGGTCGGGTTGCCGTTGAGGGCGACCTGGCCCTTGTACTGCGGCTTGAGCAGGTCGGCGAAGGTGGTCGGGCAGGTCTTGACGCGCTTGGCGTCGCAGCCGATGGAGATGTAGCCGCCGTAGTCGTTGTACCACTGGGCCTTCGGGTCCTTCTGACCCTCGGGGATGTCGTCGTAGGAGGTGACCTTGTACGGCGCGAGCAGGCCCTGCTGGGCGGCGCTGAGCGCGAACGACGAGCCGAGGTCGAGGACGTCCGGCGCCCGGTCCTGGCCCTTGCGCGAGGTCACGGCGTTGATCTCGTCCTGGCTGGAGCCGTCGGGGCTCTCGTCCTCGATCTTGATGCCGTACTTCTTCTTGAAGCCGTCGATGATGGCGCCGTAGTTCGCCCAGTCGCGGGGCACCGCGATGATGTGCAGCGTGCCCTCCTTCTTGGCGGCGGCGACCAGCTTGTCCATGCCGCCGAGGTCGGCGGCGGAGGTGGCGGTGGCGGCGCTCTTGCCGCCGGAGGTGGTGGACGACGCGTTGTCGGGAGCTGCACCGCAGCCGCTCAGGGCGAGCGCGGCTACGGCGGCGAGGGAGCCGCCCAGCAGGACGGTTCTCGGCAGGGACACGGTCACGGTCTCTCCAGGAGTGCGCACGAGGGTGGGGTGACGCGAACTTGTCTGAACAAGTTGGCTCACAGTACGCCCGGCGTGGATGTCCTGACTATGAACAACGGAAGAACCATGGACCCAGATTCGCTGCACAATCCAGGCCGGGTCAGGGCTGACACGAATCACCTGGGAACGTCGATTACGCTGGTCACGCTGTGCACAGCGGCCTACTCAGAGGGGAAGCATGACGGCGCGACACGAGGAGATCGCCGACGAACTGCGGCGGGCCATCGACCGCGAGGAGTACACCGTCGGCAGTCGGCTGCCCTCGGAGACGGAGCTCGCCACGGAGTACGGCGTCTCGCGCGGCACGGTCCGCCAGGCCGTCGCGGCACTCACCTCCGAGGGGCTGATCGGCTCCCGCCAGGGCGCCCGCCGGGTGGTGCTGGCCAGCCGCCGCAGCCAGAGCTTCGCGGAGCTGCGCAGCTTCGCGCAGTGGGCGAAGGCGATGGGCCGCGAGGCGACGGGCCGGGTGGTGTCCCAGGAGTACCGGCCTGCTGCGCAGGAGGACGCCGTGCGCCTCCAACTTGCGGCCGGAACACCGGTGTTGCACGTGCTCCGAGTACGCGGCCTGGACGGCGAGCCGGTGTTGCTGGAGCGGACGGTGTACGCCGACTGGATCGCCCCGGCAGTGGAGTCGATAGAGCCGGAGTGCCCGTCGGTGACCCAACGCCTGTACGAGGAGACGGGGTTGGTCTTCGCGTACGGCGAACATGTCATCGACGCGGTGGCGGCGGGGGCGCAGGACGCGGAGTTGCTCGGCATCCGCCGTACGAGCCCGTTGCTGCGGGTGCGACGCGTGACGACGACCCGCGAGGGGCGCCCGGTGGAATGGTCGGACGACCGCTACCGCTCGGACGCGGTGAGCTTCAGTGTGCACAACTCCATCGGAAACAACGCGCTGGCGAGGAAGACCGCGGAGTAGGGGGTGGGGGTGCGGTTGCGGCCCGGTGGGGGTTGTTCGCGCAGTTCCCCGCGCCCCTGAAAGGGGCTGAGCTGGTCCCACCTTCAGGGGCGCGGGGAACTGCGCGACCAGCCACGAACCACCCGCACCCGGGACGCAACCGCACCGCCCGAGCTCTGCCCCGCCCGCTCCCTCACCCCGGCGCCCCCGAGGAGAACCGCCTCAGCAACGGCGACAGCACCAGCACCGACTTGGTCCGCTCCACGAACGGCTCCCCCGCGATCCGCTCCAGCACCCTCTCGAAGTGCCGCATGTCCGACGCGAAGACCTGCACGATCGCGTCGGCCTCACCGGTGACCGTGGACGCGGCCACCACCTCCTGGTACCGCTCCAGCCCCCGCTGGATCGTCTCCGGGGACGTGTTGCGCCGGCAGTAGATCTCGACGAACCCCTCCGTCTCCCAGCCGAGGGCCGCCGGATCCACCCGCACGGTGAAGCCCGTGATCGCGCCGGTGGCGCGCAGCCGGTCCACACGCCGTTTCACCGCCGGCGCGGACAGGCCGACCAGTAGCCCGATGTCCGCGTAGGAGCGGCGGGCGTCCTCGGCGAGGGCGTGCACGATGCGTTCGTCGAGATCGTTCAGCAAGGGGTCGTTCAGCTCTCAGATGGTGCAGGACGGGACCGGCGGCAGCCGTACACGAAGTAGAGCACGAGCCCGGCCACCATCCGGCCACGGCACCCCCGGCAAGGCGGGCGGCTAGCTCCAGCTCGCGTGCAGTGGCTTGCCCTCTGCGTAACCGGCCGCGCTCTGGATGCCCACGATCGCCTTCTCCGCGAACTCCTCCAGGGACGCCGCACCGGCGTATGTGCAGGAGGACCGCACGCCCGCGATGATCGAGTCGATCAGGTCCTCGACACCCGGGCGGGCCGGGTCGAGGTACATCCGGGAGGTCGAGATGCCCTCCTCGAAGAGCGCCTTGCGCGCGCGGTCGTAGGACGACTCCTCCGACGTGCGGTTGCGCACCGCCCGCGCCGACGCCATGCCGAAGGACTCCTTGTACAGCCGGCCGTCGGCGTCCTGCTGAAGGTCGCCCGGCGACTCGTACGTGCCCGCGAACCAGGAGCCGACCATCACGTTGGACGCACCGGCGGCCAGCGCCATGGCGACGTCGCGCGGGTGCCGGACGCCGCCGTCGGCCCACACGTGCTTGCCGTACTTCTTCGCCTCGGCGGCGCACTCCAGGACCGCGGAGAACTGCGGCCGGCCCACGCCGGTCATCATCCGGGTGGTGCACATGGCGCCGGGGCCCACACCGACCTTGATGATGTCGGCGCCCGCGTCGATGAGGTCCTTGACGCCCTCGGCGGAGACGATGTTGCCGGCCACGATCGGAACGTGCGGGTCGAGATCGCGGACCAGCTTGATCGCGTTGATCATCGACTCCTGGTGGCCGTGCGCGGTGTCGATGACGAGCGTGTCCACGCCCGCGTCGAGCAGCTGCTTGGCCTTTTCCGCGAAGTCGCCGTTGACGCCGACGGCGGCGGCGACGCGCAGCCTGCCGTTCGCGTCGGTCGCCGGGGTGTACAGGGTGGCGCGCAGGGCGCCCTTGCGGGTGAGGATGCCCGCGAGCTTGCCGTCCTGGTCGACGGCCGGGGCGTAGCGGCGGTTGGCCGCGTCCAGCTTGTTGAACGCCTCGCGCGGGTCGATGTCCGCGTCGAGCAGCAGCAGGTCGCGGGACATGACCTCGATGAGCTGGGTGAAGCGGTCGACGCCGGTGAGGTCGCGGTCGGTGACGACACCGACGGGGCGGCCGTCCTCGTCGACGACGACACCCGCGTTGTGCGCCCGCTTGGGCAGCAGGGCCAGCGCGTCGGCGACGGTCTGGTGCGGGGCGAGCACGATCGGGGTGTCGAGCACCAGGTGACGGCTCTTCACCCAGGTGATGACATCGGTGACCACGTCGATCGGGATGTCCTGCGGGATCACGACGAGTCCGCCGCGCCGCGCCATCGTCTCGGCCATCCGCCGGCCCGCGATCGCGGTCATGTTGGCGACGACCAGCGGGATCGTGGTGCCCGTGCCGTCCGGCGAGCTGAGGTCCACGCCCTGACGCGAGCCGACCGCGGAGCGGCTCGGCACCATGAAGACGTCGTCGTACGTCAGGTCGTACGCGGGCTGGATGTCATTGAGGAAACGCACGTGCCGCACATCCCGGTCGATCAGAGGTGACCCCCGGACCGGCCGGCCAAGGGGAAGAGCACGTACTTCATTCTCCCATGGCGACCGGTATGTGATGCCCGGGACGAACATCCAGGCTGGTCAGGGGCGCTTCAGAGGAACGTCCAAGGCACCCGGGGCGTCAGCCGAGGGCCAGGGCCACCGTCAGGGCCGGTTCGTCGCCGACCGCCTGCGCGAAGACGTCCTGGGCGACCTTCCACTCGTCCGGCCGGGTCCGCGCGTACCCCTGCCAGCCGGTGACGACGACGAGGAGCCCGCGTTCCGCGGCCTCCGGCGGCCAGACCGAGGGGTCACGGAGGCTGTCGGCGAGGGCGTCCCAGTTGCGGCCGAACCAGTCGGGCAGGTTCAGGGCAAAGACGGCCCGGTCCATCAGGGCGGCCTTGTCGCCGACCCCGGTGAGGTCGAGCGTGACCAGATGCGGACTCGTCGTCATCTCAGCACCGTCCGGGAGGAGTTGTGGGGATCACCGGTGTAGCGGACCCCCGTAGTAGATCCCACCGGCGGCCGGGTGACAATGCGGCACCCGGGTCAGGCGGCGCCGGTCCGTTCGGCGATCCAGTCCGCCGCGGAGCGGGTCCAGGTAGCCGCCTCGCCCGCGCCCCGGGCGAGGCCCAGGCTGTGCGGGCCGTGCGGGTAGACATGCGTGGTGTGGGGCACGTCGTGGGCGGCCAGGGCCGTGGCCAGGCGGTAGGTGTGCTCGGGCAGGACATAGGGGTCCTCGGCCGTGTGCCAGAGGAAGAACGGCGGAGCGGACGGGGTCACCAGGGCGTCGAGCGAGGTGGCCCGGCGCAGCTCCGGCGAGGCGTCCTCGCCCAGCAGGACGAGCTGGGAGGGCCGGTAGGTCTCGGTCTCCATCGAGGTGATCGCATAGCCGAGCACGGCGAACTGGACCGACGTCCGCTCGTCGCGGTCGGGGGCGAGGGCGGCGAGGCCCGCGAGATGCCCGCCGGCCGAGAAGCCCATGAGCCCGATCGTGCCGGCGCCCTCGGCCCGCAGCCGCGCGATCTCGCTGCGAAGTGCGTTGAGCGGTACGGGATGCCGCGCGTTGAGCGGATACCGGAAGACGCTCGCCGCCAGGCCCAGCCCGCCCAGCCACTCGGCCACCGGTTCGGCCTCGTGCTCGGCGTGCTGCACATAGCCGCCGCCCGGCAGCACGATCACATGCGCGGACATCGCGTCATCCCTTCTCGGTGGCCTCGGGGGCCGCGGGCAGGTCGTCGAGGAAGTCACCGGAGGGCACGAAGAAGAGCGTGCCGGTGACCGCCGTGGAGAAGTCGAGGATCCGGTCGTGGGTGGCGTCCGCCGTGCCGAGGAACATGTTGCGGAGCATGCGCTCGATGACGTCCGGCGTACCGGCGTAGCCGATGAAGTAGGTGCCGAACTCGCCGCGGCCGGGGCTGCCGAAGGGCATGTTGTCGCGCAGGATCTTCAGCTCCTCGCCGTCAGGTCCGGTGACCGTGTTCAGGCCCTTGTGGGAGGTCGGCTCGTCCAGTTCGATGTTGGTGAGCTTGGTACGGCCGATGATCCGCTCCTGCGTCTCGACCGGCAGCGCGTTCCAGGCGTCGAGGTCGTGGAGGTACTTCTGCACGATCACATAGGTGCCGCCGGCGTGCGCGGGGTCCTCCTGGCCGATCAGCACGGCCCGGCGGGCGGCGGCGCCCACCGGGTTCTCGGTGCCGTCGACGAAGCCCAGCAGGTCGCGGGCGTCGAGGTACTTGAAGCCCTGCACCTCGTCCTCGACGGTCACCGCGTCGCGCAGCCGGTGCACGATCTCGGCGGCGAGCCCGAAGCACAGGTCGAACCGGGTGGCCCGGATGTGGAAGAGCAGGTCGCCCGGGGTGGCCACCGCGCTGTGCCGGGGTCCGTCCAGGGGCTGGAAGGGGTGCAGGCCGGCCGGGCGGGGATGGTCGAACAGACGGTCCCAGGCGGCCGAGCCGATCCCGGCCACACAGCTCAGGGCGGCTTCCGGCGCACCGAACCCGAAGCTGCGCCGCAGCGCGCTCAGATCACCCAGCAGCTCCCGTGCCCGTTCCTCGCCGCCGGGGCGGACGGTGACCACCAGGAAGATCGCGGCTGTGGTCAACGGGCCGAGTACCGGCTGTGGTTCCGCTCCCGGCCCGGGCTGGGGTCCAGTGGTCAACGCATCCTCCGGATGTGATCGGCGCTCGGCCTGGCGTACTCATACTCGGGCACATCCTCGGGGTTGTTCGGCCTTCGGTCGATGAAGACGCTCCACGCGGCGGCGTCCGGACTGCCGGAGAGGAACCCGAGAAGAGCCAGAGTAGAACCGGAGTAGAACCGGAGAGGAGCCGGAGAGGAGCCGGAGAAGAAGACGCCGGTCCCGCCGGTCCGTCTCTCCCGGGACACCGGCATCGGCCCGGGCGTGCCTGATCACATCACGGGTGCCCGCCCGTCCGGCATCACATGAACGGGTGAGGACCGCGCACGGGCGCCGCCGTCGGCCGCCCCGGGCCGGCGGTCACCGGGACCGGAGGAACTCCCCGAGCCGCCGGGCGACCAGGTCCGGCGCCTCCAGCGGGGACAGATGGCCGACCCCGTCCAGTTCGGTGAGGGTCGCGGTGGGGACCAGGGGGAGCAGGTGTTCGCGCAGCACCTGGGGCGGATCGACCTTGTCGTCGCTGCCGGCCAGCACCAGGACCGGTACGTCGATCTTCCCGACGCTGCCGGAGAAGTCCTCGACCAGCCCCTGCCGCGGCCAGGCCGAGCGGGCCGTTCCGCCCGCGTTCCACGAGCCTCGCGCGGCCTGACGGAACCGCCTGGAGGGACCGTCCGAGGAACGGTCCGAAGATTTTTTCGCGCCGACGGAACAGACAGACCTGTCTATGCGGTTGACCACGCCAGGTAGACAGACAGGTCTACTCAAGCAGCACCTCCGATCCGACGAACTTCCGACGAACTTCGGCCCCGTCCCCGCGAAGGATCTCCGATGAACCACCCCGCACTACATGAGCGCACCGAGCGCACCACGGCACGGCGCAGGCCGATCCCGCCGCGCGCGGCGTTCTACGTGCTCGCCTCCGTCGTCGTCTCCTTCCTCGCCGCCTCCAGCGCGCCGACCCCGCTCTACGCGACCTACCAGGCCGAATGGGGCTTCACCCCGATCACCACCACCGTCGTCTTCGGCGTCTACGCGATCGCCGTGCTCTCCGGCCTGCTGGTCCTCGGCAAGCTCTCCGACCACGTCGGCCGCAGGCCCGTGCTGATCACCGCGATCGCCGCCCAGGCCGCCGCGATGGTGATGTTCTCGACCGCCGGCGGTGTCGGCGAACTGCTCGCCGCCCGCGTCGTGCAGGGCCTGTCGACCGGTGCCGCGCTCGGTGCGGTCGGCGCCGCGATGATGGACCTCAACCGCTCCCGCGGCACGGTGGCGAACGCCTTCGCCCCCGGCCTCGGCACCGCGACGGGGGCCCTGCTCAGCGGCCTGGTCGTGCAGTACCTGCCGGCCCCCACCCACACGATCTACCTCGGCCTGCTCGGCGTGTTCGCGGTCCAGGCCGTCGCCCTCGCCCTGATCGACGAGACCGTCACCAAGCAGCCGGGAGCCCTGGCCAGCCTGGTGCCCGAGATCAGGCTCCCGCGCACGGTCCGCGGCGCGGCCCTGGCGGCGGCCCCGGTCGTCTTCGCGGTCTGGGCGCTCGCCGGGTTCTACGGCTCCCTGGGCCCCGCCCTGGTCCGCACCCTCGTCGGCTCCACCTCCGCGGTCTACGGCGGGCTCGGTCTCTTCGTCCTCGCGTTCGTGTCGGCCGCCTCCGTCCTCGCCCTGCGCAAGGCCGCGGCGACGACCGTGATGTACACCGGCATCGGCGCGCTGATCGCCGGCGTCGCGCTCACCCTGGTGGCCGTCGCCACGAGCACACCCGCGCTGTTCTTCGTCGGTACGGCAGTCGCCGGCGTCGGCTTCGGCAGCGGCTTCCAGGGCGGCATCCGCACCGTGCTGCCGCTGACCAAGCCGCACGAGAGCTCCGGCGTACTGTCCCTGCTGTTCGTCGTGGCCTACCTCGGCATGGGCGTCCCGTCCGTCGTCGCCGGTGCGCTGGTGGTGCACGGCGGCGGGCTGCTCCCGACCTCCGAGGAGTACGGCGCGGTGGTCATCGCCCTGGCGCTGCTGGCCCTCGCCGCCCTGCTGCTGCGCGGCAGGCCGCAGAGCGCGCCGGGCGTGAAGGTGGCGTCCGGTGGCGTCCCGGCGGAGCGGCTGGAACGCGTCGGGCGCTGACTGAGTAGACCGGTCTGGTCAGTCGTAGACTGGAAGTGTCGAGAAGGTGAGTGGCGTGACGAAGACGTTGAGTGCCAAGGCCCCTACCGCCCGGGAGCGGCTGCTCTCGGCCGCGAACGAGCTGTTCTACGCGGAGGGCGTGCAGTCGGTCGGCATCGACCGGATCATCGAGCACGCCGGAGTCGCCAAAGCCTCGCTGTACAACACCTTCGGCGGCAAGGAACAGCTCATCCGCGCCTACCTCGACTCCCGGCACGCCAAACTGACCGAGCGGCTGCTGCGCGGCGTCAACGGCGCCGACACCCCGCGGGACCGGCTGCTGGCCGTCTTCGACGCACAGGCCGCACTGTTCGTCCAGAACGACTACCACGGGTGCGCCTTCGTGGCGGCCAGCGCCGAGGCCAAGCACGGCAGCGCCATCGAAGAGGCCTCCGACACCTCCCGCGCCTGGGTCCGGGCCCTGCTCACCGACCTCGCGAGGGACGCCGGCGCCCCGGATCCCGAGGCGCTCGGCCGCCAGCTGCACCTGCTGTACGACGGGGGCGGGGTGTCCGCGCGGATGGACCGCGACCCGTCGGCGGGCGCCGTCGCCCGGCAGGCGGCGGCGATCCTGATCGACGCGGCGCTGGCCGACGGTCCGTGACCGGCGCGGCACCCTGATGCCGGCACGCGAAGCGCCGCGGCAGCGTTGTCACCGACGCCGCCGCGGCGATGCCGCGTTCTCCGTCAGGAACCGTCCGGGTCGGAGCGGTTCAGCGTCGACTTGGGCGTGTTGCCCGCCGTCATCAGATAGTCCGCGGCCGAGGTGTCGGTGACGAGGCTGGTGACCAGCCCCGACCTCAGCACCGCGTCGATCGCGGCCGCCTTGCGCTGCCCGCCCGCGATCGCGACGACCTCGGGGATACGGCGCAGCTGGTCGGCCTTGACCGTGATGCACCGCTCCCCCAGGTCCCGTCCGACCCGGCGGCCCTCGGCGTCGAAGAGGTGCGCGGCCATCTCGGCGGCGACACCGAGCGTGGCGTAGTGCGCCCGCTCCTCGTCGCTGAGCATGTCGTGCACCGTGGAGATGCCGGGCTCCCAGGAGCCGATGGAGACACAGGCGACCGTGACCTTGTCGAAGTACTCGAAGGCCCGGGCGATCCCGGTCTGGTTGCGCAGCGCGGCCGCGGTGGCCGCGTCCGGCAGCAGCATCGGCGCGTAGATCGGGTGCGCGTCGCCGCCCGACACCTGGGCGGCGCGCCGGACGGCCTCGACCGAGCCGCGTTCGGAGGTCCCGGCGTCGTACACGCCCGTCAACTGCACCACGGTGCACGGCGGCAGCCGGTCCAGCGCCGCCGCCATGTGGATGGTGGACCGGCCCCAGGCCAGGCCGAGCACATCCCCCTCGTTGACGAGCTCGCCGAGCAGGTCCGCGGCGACCTCGCCGAGGTTCTCCGGATCCGGGGTCTCCTCGGCCTCGGCCGGGGACTCGACCACGACGGCGTGCCGCAGGCCGTAGCGGGCGCGGAGCGCGTCGGAGCGCTCGGCGTCCAGTTCGGCGGGCACACGGATCTCGATGCGTACGAGATCCCTTTCGAGGGCAGTCTCCAGTACCCGGGCCACTTTGAAGCGGCTGACGCCGAACTCCTCAGCGATCTGGATCTTGGACTTGCCCTCGAGGTAGAAGCGGCGGGCCATGGCCGCCGCCTGCACCAGCTCAGCGGGTCCCATCCGCATGGCTGACCGGCCCGCCGACATACCCGACACGGCCATCTCCTCACTGCTGTTCACACTCTGGATACGCCGTTCATCCTTGCAGATCCGGCGCACTTGATCAGCCCTGATCGGAGCCGTTCACGTTCCCGTACCTCAGTGGTCGCACGCCCACGACGCCCGAGCGGTGGCCGACTCCGCCTGGGTGCGTAGTGCACGTACCGCCTCTGCCGGGTCGTTTGCCCCGTACACCGCCGAACCAGCCACGAAAACGTCGGCTCCTGCCTCCGCGCACCTCTCGATCGTCGACGCCGAGACTCCGCCGTCGACCTGCAGCCACAACTCCAGTCCGTGCTTGCTGATCAGCTCGCGGGTGCGGCGGATCTTCGGCAGCATGATGTCGAGGAACGCCTGACCACCGAAACCGGGCTCCACCGTCATGATCAGCAGCATGTCGAGCTCCGGGAGCAGGTCCTCGTACGGCTCGATGGGCGTGGCGGGCTTGAGCGCCATGGAGGCGCGGGCGCCCTTCGCCCGGATCTCGCGGGCCAGCCGCACCGGGGCGGCCGCCGCCTCGACGTGGAAGGTGACCGAGGAAGCACCCGCTTCGACGTACTGGGGTGCCCACCGATCGGGGGCCTCGATCATCAGGTGGCAGTCCAGCGGGATGTCCGTAGCACGGGCCAGGGATTCTACGACCGGCACGCCGAGCGTGAGGTTCGGGACGAAGTGGTTGTCCATGACGTCGACGTGGAGCCAGTCGGCGCCTTCGACCGCCTTCGCCTCGTCCGCGAGGCGGGCGAAGTCGGCGGACAGGATGCTGGGGTTGATCTGCGCGGCCATGCCCCAAGCGTGCCATGCCCTGCCGGGTTGGGCCGAGTGGGGTTCGGGGGTGGTGGGGGTTGTGAGGTCGGTGCGGGTGCGTGGGGGCTGAGCGCGCAGTTCCCCGCGCCACTGAAGGGGCGCGTCCGAACGGCGCCTACTTATAAGCTCTGAACGCCGCCTACTTACAAGCATTGAGTCGGGCGGCCTGGCGGGTCAGGTGGTCTCGTTCCGCGAGGTTGGGGGCCTTGCGGGCTGCCTCCGCGTACAGGCGGGCTGCTGTCGGCCTGTCCCCGGCGCGTTCGTGGAGGTGGGCCGCCACCGCGGTGTGGCGGGGCAGGGAGTCGTCGAGTTCGGCGAGTGCGGCCAGGCCGGCCTGTGCTCCGTCCGCCTCGCCGACGGCGACCGCGCGGTTGAGGCGGACGACCGGGCTGTCGGTCAGGCGTGTCAGTTCGTCGTACCACTCGACGATCTGGACCCAGTCGGTCTCCTCGGCGGTGGGCGCGTCCGCGTGGAGGGCCGCGATGGCCGCCTGGGCCTGGAACTCGCCGAGCCGGTCGCGTGCGAGGGCCGCCTGCAGGATCTCGATGCCCTCCGCGATCGACACGGTGTCCCAGCGGCCGCGGTCCTGCTCGGCCAGCGGTACCAGGCTGCCGTCGGGCGCGGTGCGGGCGGCGCGCCGGGCGTGGTGGAGCAGCATGAGGGCGAGCAGCCCGGCCGCCTCGGGGTGGTCGATCGCGGCCGCGAGCTGCCGGGTGAGCCGGATGGCCTCGGCTGCGAGGTCGATGTCCCCGGAGTAGCCCTCGTTGAAGACCAGGTAGAGGACGCGCAGCACGGTGGCGACATCGCCGGGCCGGTCGAGGCGGACACCGGAGACGGTTCGCTTGGCCCGGCTGATGCGCTGGGCCATGGTGGCCTCGGGCACCAGGTAGGCCCGGGCGATCTGGCGGGTGGTGAGGCCGCCGACGGCACGCAGGGTGAGCGCGACCGCGGAGGACGGGGTGAGGGAGGGGTGGGCGCAGAGGAAGTAGAGCTGAAGGGTGTCGTCCGCCGAGGACGTGGGCCCGGCCGGCGGCTCCTCGTCCACGCGGTCCTCGCGCCGGCGGCGGGCGGTGTCCGCCCGGGCCGCGTCGAGGAACTTGCGCCAGGCCACGGTGACCAGCCAGCCCTTCGCGTCCCGCGGCGGGTCGGCGGGCCAGCTGTGGACCGCCTCGACCAGCGCGTCCTGGACGGCGTCCTCGGCCGCCGCGAAGTCTGCTCCGCGGCGGACGAGAACGGCGAGCACACCTGGTGTGAGGCTCCTGAGCAGGGCCTCATCCATGGATGGTGCACTCCGGGATGGTGGGCGGCGCGGCCAGGAAGGGGCGCACCTCCAGCCACTCGTGGATCGGCCTGCCGCCCGCTCCGGGAGCGGCCGACAGCTCCCCGGCCAGCTCGACGGCGCGTTCGTGGCTGTCGACGTCGATGATCATCCAGCCGGCGATGAGGTCCTTCGTCTCCGCGAACGGGCCGTCGGTGACCGGCGGGCGCCCCTCACCGTCGTACCGGACCCACTGTCCCTCGGGGGCGAGCGCCTGGCCGTCCACGAACTCGCCGGTCTTCTCCAGCCGGGCCGCGAAGTCGTTCATGTACTGGATGTGGGCCGAGATCTCCTCCGGCGTCCACTTGTCCATGGGGATGTTGTTGACCGGGGCCGGGGCGCCACGGTAGTGCTTCAGCAGCAGGTACTTGGCCATGGTGGTTCTCCTCGGTGCTGGTGCGACCCATTGTGGTCGCGTTCACCCCGGGGACGGAGCCGGCGACGGATTCTCGACATCGCCGCCGGACTTTTTCGCGGTTTTCTTTTCCGGCCCGTCAGCCGACCCGTCAGCCGGTGCGTCGGATCAGGGCCAGATACATCGCGTCCGTGCCGTGCAGATGGGGCCAGAGCTGTACGTCGGGACCGTCGCCCAGGTCCGGCACGCCGGGCAGCAGCGGACGGGCGTCGACGAGCTCCGTGTCCGGGCGCTGCTTGAGGACGTCCTGGACCACCGCGCGCGTCTCCGCGAGGTGCGGCGAGCAGGTGGCGTAGCCGACGATCCCGCCCACCCGCACCGAGTCGATGGCCGTGCGCAGCAGGGCGCGCTGCAGCGGGGCGAAGTTGTCGAGGTCCTCGGGACGACGGCGCCACCGCGCCTCGGGCCGACGGCGCAGCGCGCCGAGCCCTGTGCACGGCACGTCCATCAGAACCCGGTCGAACGTGCCGGGGCGCCACGGCGGTCGCGTCCCGTCCGCGGCGATGACCTGGTACGGCCCCGGGTTGCCGCGCAGCGCCTTCTCGACCAGCCCGGCCCGGTGCGGCTGCTTCTCGGAGGCGAGCAGCGCGGCCCCGCGCTCGGCGGCGAGGGCGGCCAGCAGCGCGGCCTTGCCGCCGGGTCCGGCGCAGCCGTCCAGCCACTTCTGGTCGGGGCCGTCGATCGGCGCGTTGGCCAGCGCGAGGGCGACCAGCTGACTGCCCTCGTCCTGCACACCGGCCCGGCCCTCGTGCACGGCCGGGACGGCGCCGGGCTCCCCGCCCTCGGTGAGCCGCACGGCGTACGGCGACCAGCGCCCCGGTACGGCGGCCTCCTCGCCGAGCAGTTCCTCGGCGGTGGCCCGTCCCGGCCGGGCGACCAGCGTCACCTCGGGCCGTTCGTTGTCGGCCGCCAGCAGCTTCTCGATCCCCGCACGTCCGCCGCCCAGCGAGTCCCAGAGCGCGGAGACGACCCATCGCGGGTGCGAGTGCACGACGGCGAGATGGTCCTCGGGATCGTCGTCGTAGGGGGGCGCGACGCGGGCGATCCACCCCTCCAGATCGTCCTGCGCGACCTTGCGCAGCACGGCGTTGACGAACTTGGCCCGGCCGTCGCCCAGCACCACCCGGGCCAGTTCGACGGAGGCGGAGACGGCGGCGTGGGTGGGAATGCGGGTCCCGAGCAGCTGATGCACTCCCAGACTGAGCACGTCCAGCACCGGCGGGTCGACCTCGCGCAACGGCCGGTCGATGCACTCGGCGATGATCGCGTCGTACGTCCCCTGCCGGCGCAGCGTCCCGTAGACCAGCTCGGTCGCGAGCGCGGCGTCCCGTCCGTCGAACTTCTCGGGCCCCTCCTTCTCCCGTGCCTTGCGCAGCAGCGGCGGCAGCACGAGGTTGGCGTACGCGTCCCGCTCGTCCACGGCGCGCAGCGCCTCGAAGGCGAGGATGCGGACGGGGTCCTTCTGGGGACGGCGGTAGGGCTTGGCGGGCTTGTGCGGCCGCCGGGACTGCTCGCTCACGTAAAAGGTGCTCCGGGTACGGGAATGATGCGGCTTCCAGCGTACGCCGGGCACGCCGGAAAGCCGCTGCTGAGAAGGGGGCTCAGGCGCCGAGGGTCTCCCCGGCGCCGATGCGGACGCCGCGCGCCCAGTCGGCGGCCCGCATCGGCTTCTTGCCCTGGGCCTGCACCCAGAGCAGTTCGACGGCGTACGACCCCGTCCCCACGTGCACGCTGTTCTTGCCGACGGCGATCTGGGCCGGCGCGAGATCGGTCCGCTCGGGCACCGGCGTGACGTGGATCAGCTTGAGCCGCTCACCGCGGAAGGTGGTCCAGGCGCCGGGGGCGGGGGTGCAGCCACGCACCACCCGGTCGACACGCAGCGCGGGCGTCGACCACTCGACCTTGGCGTCCTCGACGGTGATCTTCGGGGCGAGGGTGATCCCCTCGGCGGGCTGCGGTACGGCCTTGAGCGTGCCGTCCTCGATCCCGTCCATGGTCGCGGCGAGCAGTCCGGACCCGGCGAAGGCGAGCCGGGTGAGCAGGTCGCCGCTGGTGTCGGTGGGCCGGATCTCCTCGGTGACGGTCCCGTAGACAGGCCCGGAGTCGAGCCCCTCCTCGATGAGGAAGGTGGAGGCGCCGGTGATCTCGTCCCCCGCCATGATGGAGTGCTGGACGGGGGCGGCGCCCCGCCATGCGGGAAGCAGCGAGAAGTGCAGATTGACCCAGCCGTGGGCCGGTACGTCGAGAGCGACGCGCGGCAGAAGCGCCCCGTACGCCACCACCGGGCAGCAGTCGGGAGCGATGGCGGCCAACCGCTCCAGAAACTCCGGGTCCCGCGGCTTGACCGGCCTCAGCACCTCGATCCCGGCCTCCATCGCCCGCTCGGCCACGGGAGAAGCGACCAGCCTGCGCCCCCGCCCGGCCGGTGCGTCGGGCCGCGTGACCACGGCGGCCACCTCGTGCCGCCCGGAGGCGATGAGAGCGTCCAGTGCGGGAACGGCGACTTCGGGGGTACCGGCGAAGACAAGCTTCATGGGCGGCTGAGGGCCTCTCGGACGGCATCACTTACGGGCAACGCACAAGTCTATGCCGCATCCCCAAACCAACCCCCCAGCCCGCAACCCGCAACCCGCCAACGACGAACCACCCCCACAGGTCGCTCGACCTCTCAGCCAACCGCAAACGGGCGGTGCGCGGGCGGGAGAACCAAAACGGAAAGCCGCCGACGGTGAACCACCCCCACAGGTCGCTCAACCTCTCAGCCAACCGCGAACGGGCGGTGCGCGGGTGGGAGAAGAATCGGGTGGTGCACAGCGAGCCACCCGGCGTACGCATATGCCCATACGCCCCCACACCGTGACCAGCGGAGCGCCCACGCGTTGGTCAAGACAGAGTTGACCACAACGGGCCGCATACGCGCGGCCCATTCCTTTCACCGCCGGTTCGAGAGGCTTGTTCATGGCCGACCACGCAACCCACGACGCCCAGGCCCGGGCCAGCCTGCACTTGTTGGTGCGGGACATCGAGCGGGTCCGCCGCCAGGTGGACGCACTGCGCACGCTCACCGCCCAGTTGGGCAACGTCTACCGCCCACGCCGCTCGGGCCCGTCCACGGGCTTCGTCGTCTACGGACGCGCCCCCGCCCCGACGGTCCGACTCGCCCAGGAACTCCGGGACAGTGTCGAAACCCTGGTCACGGCCGCCGTGGACTTCGACCGCTCACTCGGCTTCTCGTGGGACGCGGTCGGCTCCGCGCTCGGAGTCACCAAGCAGGCGGTGCACCGCCGTTACGGCGCCCGCCGCGCCACGCCCCAGGCGGCGCCCACCGAGGCCGAACTGACGGGGGAGCCGTCGGGCACCCGCACGATCAATGTGGGCCCCGGCCTGCCCGGCCTGCCCACCGTACCGACGGTCCCGGCCGCCCGCTCCATGCCGACCCAGCCGACCGCGGGCAGCCCCACCCTCCGCGACGAGGCGAGGCCGACGGCCTTCCCCGGCCCGCGCAACGGCTGACGCACCCAACGGCTGACGCACCCAACGGCTGACGTACTCAACAGCTGACGCACGCATCGACAGACGCCCCCGCTACAGCCGATCCGCACCACGGGCGCCGAAGGGTTGTCCCGCCCGCCCTCCGCCCTCCCGGCAAGCATCCGGGAGGGCAGCCGTAGACGCACCCGTCTCCCTTCCCCGCACCGGGTCACACCCCGCTGTCAGCCGATGTCGGGCGGGTCGACCCGCACCCGCACCGCCTCCCCGCTCCCCCGCGCCATCCGCGCGGCCTGAGCCGCCTTCAGCGCGGTCGCGAGCGCAGCGCCGCTCCCCGGCGGCACCCGTACCAGCGCCCGCTCCCAGTGCTCCCCGGGTGGCGGCGCACCTACCCGCCGGGGCGCCCCGGCCCGCACCACGGGCAGTGGGACCGGCCCCAACACCTCCGCGTCCGAGGGCAGTTCAGTCGCGCCGAGGAACTCTGCCAGCGCCTCGGCCGGGCCCGACACGGCCGCCATCCGCGACACCGGCGGGAAGCCCAGCTCGGCCCGCTCGCCCAGCTCGCGCACCGCGTGCCCGACCGGGTCCCACCGCACCAGCGCCTGCACCGGTCGCAGCGTCGGCTCCGCGACGACGACCACGGTCCCCCCGTCCCCCTGCGGCCGCACCAGCGCTCCCGCCGCGAGCCACCGGCGCAGCGCGTCCTCACCGGCGCGCAGATCCGGCCGCCCCAGCATGGCCCAGCCGTCCAGCAGCAGGGCCGCCGCATAGCCGCCCTCGGCGACCGGTTCGGCGCCCGGTGTGCTCACGACCAGTGCGGGCGCCCCGGGCACGGTGTCCAGCACATGTTCACGCCCGGAGGTCCGTACCGGCACGGCGGGAAAGGCCCGCCCCAGTTCCTCGGCGGTCCGCCGGGCCCCGACCACCTGGGCGCGCAGCCGGAAGCCGCCGCACTCGGGGCAGTGCCAGTCGCGCTCCTCGCGTCCGCACCATCCGCACCGCAGCACCCCGGCGTCCTGTGCCTCCAGCGGTCCGGCGCAGTGCCGGCAGCGCGCGGGTGCCCGGCACCGGTCGCAGGCCATCCGGGGCACATAGCCGCGCCGGGGCACCTGCACCAGCACCGGCCCGTGCCGCAGCCCCTCCCGGACGGCCTGCCAGGCGAGCGTCGGCAACCGCGCGGCCCGTGCCGCCTCGTCCCGCGCGAGGTCGCCGTCCCCCACGGTCCGCACCAGGGGCGCGGCCTGTCGTACCTGTTCCCGCCCTGCCACCAGGGGGCGCGCCCAGCCGTTCTCCACGAGCTGTGCGGCCTCCACCGTGCAGCTCCAGCTCCCCAGCAGGAAGCCGCACCTGTCCAGCGCGGCGCGCAGCAACAGGACGTCCCGGGTGTGCGGCTGCGGGGCGTGCGGCTCGCTGTGGCTGTCGTCGCCGTCGTCCCAGATGGCGACGAGTCCGAGGTCCCGTACGGGCGCGAACATGGCCGCCCGCGTGCCCACCACCGCCCGCACCGACCCGCGACTGACGGCCAGCCACTGCGCGTACCGCTTCTCGGGGCCGGCGTCGGCGGTGAGCAGCGCGTGCCGCCCCGCTCCGAGAACCTCGGTCAGCGCGGCGTCGACCCGCGCGGCGGCTCGCCCGTCCGGTACGACGACGAGCGCGCCGCGTCCTGAGGCGAGCGTGGCGGCGACGGCCCGCGCGAGCTCCTCGCTCCACCCGGGCCCCGGCAGCGCGTTCCACACCGCGCGCGGCGCGCCGCCGGAGGCCAGCGACTCGATGAACGCGGCCCCTCGCTCGTACCGCGCCCAGGAACCGGCGTCCGGCACGGACGGGGGTGGCAGCGGCTCGGGCGACGGGCGTTTCTCGGCCCGCGCGCTGCGCGGCGGCACGGCCAGTTGCAGCACGTCCGCGAGACTTCCCGCGTACCGGTCGGCGACCGCCCGTGCGAGCCGCAGCAGTTCCTCGCTCAGCACGGGCTCGGGCGACACGACCTGGGCCAGTGCGGCCAGCGGCCCCGGGTAGTCGGACTCGGCGAGCCGCTCGACCAGGAACCCGTCGATGAGCCCGCCGCCCTCCCGGCGTCCGTCCCGCACCCGGTGCCGCCCGGCACCGAACCGCACCCGCACCCGCACCCCCGGCTGCGCGTCAGCGTCCAGCTCGGCCGGGACGGCGTAGTCGAAATACCGGTCGAGATGCAGCACGCCCTTGTCCACGAGCACCCGCGCGACCGGCAGCCGCTCGGCGAGCGCGGCCCCCCGCCAGGTACGCGGCTTGGCCCGGGGCGCCTTGGCCTCCCGCACGCTCTCCCGGATGAGCGCGAGCTGTTCCGGCGGCGCCCCTCCGGCGCCGCCGCTCCCCTGCCCGTTCTCGCTGCTCACGCTTGCATTTTTACCAAACGCCACTGACAACGGCCGGGCCACGGACCGGCGTTCTGTCACCGCCGCCCACTGTTCACATACATGCCCACAGGTTCAGGTCATTGACCCGGAAGATCAGCCTCCCTAATCTGCCCATCTACGTGACTGCAATTCACGTACATGTACGAAGCGGGAGACAGCGATGTCAGACGTGGCTGTGGCAGGAGCCGAACACCGGGCGGTCGGCGACGCACCCCTCACGGCGACCGCGGCGGACGCCGACACGGAGCAGCCGCGCGTGGCCTAGGGGCGGACCGGTCGATCCGTCGGCCCCACACAACGTCGTCGGCTCCCGTCACCACCGAGCGGTGGTGACGGGAGCCGACGTCAGTCGTACTGCTTGCCTGCCTCAGAGACCCGCGGCGTTGCGCAGGGCCTCCACGCGGTCCGTGCGCTCCCAGGTGAAGTCGGGGAGCTCACGGCCGAAGTGGCCGTACGCGGCGGTCTGGGAGTAGATCGGGCGGAGCAGATCGAGGTCGCGGATGATCGCGGCCGGGCGGAGGTCGAAGACCTCGTCGATCGCCTTCTCGATCTTCTCGTGGTCGATCTTGGCGGTGCCGAAGGTCTCGACGAAGAGACCGACGGGCTCGGCCTTGCCGATCGCGTACGCGACCTGGACCTCGCAGCGGGACGCCAGACCGGCGGCCACCACGTTCTTGGCGACCCAGCGCATCGCGTACGCGGCGGAGCGGTCGACCTTGGACGGGTCCTTGCCGGAGAAGGCGCCGCCGCCGTGGCGGGCCATGCCGCCGTACGTGTCGATGATGATCTTGCGGCCGGTCAGACCCGCGTCACCCATCGGGCCGCCGATCTCGAAACGGCCGGTCGGGTTGACCAGGAGGCGGTAGCCCTCGGTGTCGAGCTTGATGCCCTCGTCCAGCAGGGCCTTCAGCTCCGGCTCCACGACGAACTCGCGGACGTCGGGGGCGAGCAGCGACTCCAGGTCGATGTCCGAGGCGTGCTGGCTGGAGACCACGACCGTGTCGAGGCGGACGGCCTTGTCGCCGTCGTACTCGATGGTGACCTGCGTCTTGCCGTCCGGGCGCAGGTAGGGGATGGTGCCGTTCTTGCGGACCTCGGAGAGCCGCTTCGACAGGCGGTGCGCCAGGAAGATCGGCAGCGGCATCAGGGTGGGCGTCTCGTCGGTCGCGTAGCCGAACATCAGGCCCTGGTCGCCCGCGCCTTGCTTGTCGAGCTCGTCCTCGTCGCCCTCGACGCGGTTCTCGTAGGCCGTGTCCACGCCCTGCGCGATGTCGGGGGACTGCGCGCCGATCGAGACCGAGACGCCGCAGGACGCGCCGTCGAAGCCCTTCTTCGACGAGTCGTAGCCGATCTCGAGGATCTTGTTGCGGACCAGCGTCGCGATGTCCGCGTACGTCTTGGTCGTGACCTCGCCGGCCACATGCACCAGGCCGGTGGTGATCAGCGTCTCGACGGCGACCCGGGAAGTCGGGTCCTCGCGCAGAAGCGCGTCGAGAATGGTGTCGCTGATCTGGTCAGCGATCTTGTCGGGGTGACCCTCGGTCACGGACTCCGAGGTGAACAGGCGACGGGACACAACGCTCCCTGGGGTTGCAGCGGCTGCTGGCTGATCATTGGCGGACGACGGGGGCTGCACCCGGGCGTCGTCCGAGAACAGTTTATCGGTCGCACTCTGCCGCGGCCCACGTGTCTCGACACTCGGGAGTGCTGTGACCTGCGGCACGGGCATTCTGCCCAATGGCCGGCGGCCTTGGCCAGTGCCACCGGGCCGCAATGTGGGCTCCGGAGAAGTTGACATATGACTGAAAAAAGTTAACCCAAACGGGCCGCGACCAGGTCCCACACTATGTCGGCCAAGGCCTCCTTGGGCCCGTGCGGCACAGGCGTCTCGCTGCCGTCGGCGCCCAGCACCACGGCCTCGTTCTCCTCCGAGCCGAAGGTCTTACGCTCCCCCACCTCGTTCACCACGAGCAGGTCACAGCCCTTGCGGGTGAGCTTGGTGCGTCCGTTGGCCAGGACGTCGTCGGTCTCGGCGGCGAAGCCGACGATCACCTGTCCGGGCCGCGCCCGGTCGGCCGAGATCTCCGCGAGGATGTCCGGATTCCGCACCAGGACGATCGGCTCGGGATCCTGGTCGTCCTTCTTCTTGATCTTCCCGGCCGCGTAGACCGCGGGGCGGAAGTCGGCGACGGCGGCGGCCATCACCACGGCGTCGGCGTCGGCGGCCGCCTTCAGCACCGCCTCGCGCAGCTGTACGGCCGTGCCGACCGGGACGATGTCCACACCGGCCGGGTCGGGCAGGCCGGTGGTGTTCGCCGCGACCAGGGTCACCCGGGCGCCCCGCGCGGCGGCCGTGCGCGCGAGGGCGTAGCCCTGCTTGCCGGAGGAGCGGTTGCCGAGGAAGCGGACGGGGTCGAGGGGCTCGCGGGTGCCGCCGGCGGAGATCACGACGTGGCGGCCCGTGAGGTCGGGTTCGGTGACGCCCCGGGCCAGCACCCGGCGGCAGGCCTCGAAGATCTCCGCCGGGTCGGGCAGCCGGCCCTTGCCGGTGTCGACGCCGGTGAGGCGGCCGACCGCCGGTTCGATCACGACGGCGCCGCGGCGGCGCAGCGTGGCCACGTTCTCCCGGGTGGCCGGGTGCTCCCACATCTCCGTGTGCATCGCGGGGGCGAAGACGACCGGGCAGCGGGCGGTGAGGAGGGTGTTGGTCAGCAGGTCGTCGGCGAGGCCGTGGGCCGCCTTGGCGAGCATGTCGGCGGTGGCGGGGGCGACCACGACCAGGTCGGCGTGCTGGCCGATACGGACGTGCGGGACCTCTTCGACGTGGTCCCAGACCTCGGTGGAGACGGGGTTGCCGGAGAGGGCGGACCAGGTGGCGGCGCCGACGAAGTGCAGCGCGGAGGCGGTGGGCACGACCCGGACGTCATGACCGGACTCCGTGAACCTTCTCAGCAGCTCACAGGCCTTGTAGGCGGCGATGCCACCGCTGACCCCCAGCACGACCTTCGGCTTGCTCACCGGTCCTCCACTCGTTGCGTCCACGGCTCCATGACACACCACAGGCCCGGCAGTCGTGCGCCGGGCCTGTGGATAAAGCAACTGCAAAATGAAAGTACTACTGCGCCGGGCCTTCGATGGCCTCGGAGGTCAGCAGACCCGCGTTGATCTCGCGCAGGGCGATGGAGAGCGGCTTCTCGTGGACGTGGGTGTCGACGAGCGGACCGACGTACTCGAGGAGGCCCTCGCCGAGCTGCGAGTAGTACGCGTTGATCTGACGGGCGCGCTTGGCCGCGTAGATCACCAGGCTGTACTTCGAGTCGGTGGCCTCGAGAAGCTCGTCGATCGGAGGGTTGATGATGCCCTCGGGCGCGGTGATGGAAGAGGACACGCTCTGCCTTCCGATGGATGGGAAAGATTCAGTCTGAATGATCAGCAACGATCACACAACGTCCATCAAGGCTAGCAGCTCGCGCGCCACGTCCTCGACGGAGGTGTTGACCAGGGTTTCGTCGAACTCCGGCTCGGCCGCGAGTTCGATCTTGGCCGCGTCCAGACGGCGCTCGATGACCTCGGGCGCCTCGGTGCCGCGTCCGGTGAGCCTGCGCACCAGCTCCTCCCAGGAGGGCGGGGCCAGGAACACCAGCCGGCCGTCCGGCATGGTCTCGCGGACCTGCCGGGCGCCCTGGAGGTCGATCTCCAGGAGGACCGGGACGCCGGATTCGAGATGCTCCAGCACGGCCGCACGCGGGGTGCCGTAGCGGTTGCCGGCGAATTCGGCCCACTCCAGGAGCTCGCCGTTGGCGATCAGCTTGTCCATCTCCTCGTCGGAGACGAAGAAGTAGTGGACCCCGTGCCGCTCGCCGGGGCGGGGCTTTCGGGTGGTCGCCGACACCGAGAGCCAGACCTCGGGGTGTTCCTTGCGCATATGGGCGACGACCGTGCTCTTGCCGACCCCGGAGGGGCCGGAGAGCACGGTCAGCCGCGGACGTACGTCCGGGGGCTCGGGGGTCGTCCCCCGGAATGTTGCAGCCATGCAGCGATTATTCCAGCAATCGCAGGTTGCCCGGGACGGCCGTCCCGGGCGGCCCGGTGATCAGGAGCCGGTGCTGCCGAACTCGCGCTCCAGGGAGGCGATCTGGTTGGAACCGAGGCCACGCACGCGGCGGCTCTCGGAGATCCCGAGTCGCTCCATGATCTGCTTGGCGCGGACCTTGCCCACGCCCGGTAGGGACTCGAGCAGGGCGGAGACCTTCATCTTGCCGATGACGTCGTTTTCCTGGCCCTGCTTGATGACCTCGTGGAGAGAGGCGCCGGAGTGCTTCAGTCGATTCTTGACCTCGGCCCGCTCCCGGCGAGCCGCGGCGGCCTTTTCGAGCGCGGCTGCGCGCTGTTCAGGGGTAAGGGGCGGAAGAGCCACGCCTACGTCACCTCGGATGTCGAACTGTCGGATACGGACCGGTGAGGAACCTAGTCGCCCCACACCAGGGGAGCTACGAGCAACACGCTTGCCCGTTGTCCCCCACTACCTAAAGGGTGTGGGGGTGCCCCCACTGCTCGGAGACTAGCGGGCAAGTCCGCCGGAGTCAGCGAGAACAGCGGAAAAGTCCTGGTCAGCCTCCGCCAGGCCGGACATTTCAGACATAATGCCCGGGATTTGAGGATGTATTCACACTCAAGCCGTCGCCGGAGCGCTCGCGGGAGCACTCGTCGGAGGACTCATCCACCTGCGAGGACGTCCCGGATCTCGCCCGCGAACCGGTCCGCGGCCGCCCGGAGTGCCCCGACATCGGGACCGTGACGCAAAACACCTCGGCTCACGTTTGGAACCACGTTGCGCACCGCCGTCCCGAACACCGTGGGAAGGTCCGCTGCCGTCGCACCCTGCGCACCGACGCCGGGCGCGAGGAGCGGACCGTTGATGTCGAGGTCGTACGACGACAGGTCGCCGACCGTGGCGCCGACGACGGCGCCGAAGGAGCCCAGCGGCTCCTCCCCCTCGTTCTCGGCGGCGAGGTGCGCCAGCATGGTCGCGCCGACCGTACGGCCGTCGCCGCGCACCGCGTGCTGCACCTCGGGGCCCTCCGGGTTCGAGGTGAGCGCCAGCACGAACAGACCGGCCCCGCTCTCCCGGGCCAGCGCCACGGCCGGGCTGAGCGAGCCGTAGCCGAGGTACGGCGAGACGGTCAGGGCGTCCGAGAACAGCGGGGCGTCCTTGCCCAGGAAGGCCTCCGCGTACCCGGCCATGGTGGAGCCGATGTCACCGCGCTTGGCGTCCATGACGACCAGGGTCCCGGCGGCCCGCGCCTCCTGCACCACCCGCTCCAGGACGGCGACCCCGCGCGAGCCGAACCGCTCGAAGAACGCGCTCTGCGGCTTCATGACCGCGACCCGGTCGGCCACCGCCTCCACGACGGTACGGCTGAACCGCTCCAGGCCCGCCACGTCGTCGTTCAGACCCCACTCCGAGAGCAGCGAGGCGTGCGGGTCGATACCCACGCACAGCGGACCTCGCTCGTCCATGGCACGGCGCAGCCGCGCGCCGAAGGGCTCCGAGGGGCTCATACGGTCGTCCTCACATCGGCGCCGACCGCGTCGGCGAGGGTGGCGTACGGGCTGGTGCGCAGGCGCGCCGCGAGGCCCTTGTGAATGGCTCGGCCCCAGAAGGGCCCCTCGTAGATGAACGCGCTGTAGCCCTGCACCAGCGTGGCACCGGCCAGGATGCGCTGCCAGGCGTCCTCGGCGTTCTCGATGCCGCCGACGCCCACCAGGGTGATCCGGTCGCCCACGCGCGCGTACAGCCGCCGCAGCACCTCCAGGGAGCGCGCCTTGAGCGGCGCCCCGGAGAGACCTCCGGTCTCCTTCACCAGGCCGGGATCGGACCGCAGCCCCAGCCCCTCCCGCGCGATGGTGGTGTTGGTCGCGATGATCCCGTCAAGACCCAGCTCCACGGCCAGGTCGGCGACGGCGTCCACGTCCTCGTCGGCGAGGTCCGGCGCGATCTTCACCAGGAGCGGCACCCGCCGGTGCGCCACCACGCGGTCGGCGGCCTCGCGGACACCCGTCAGGAGCGGACGCAGGTGGTCCACCGCCTGGAGGTTGCGCAGGCCCGGCGTGTTCGGGGACGACACGTTCACGACCAGGTAGTCCGCGTACGGCGCGAGCCGCTCGGCCGACTTCACGTAGTCACCGACGGCCTCGGCCTCCGGTACGACCTTGGTCTTGCCGATGTTGACGCCCACGACCGTCCTGAAGACGGGCTCCCGGGTCGCGAGCCGGGCGGCGACGGCCAGCGAGCCGTCGTTGTTGAAGCCCATGCGGTTGATCAGCGCCCGGTCGGCGACGAGCCGGAACAGCCGCTTCTTGGGATTGCCGGGCTGGGCCTCCCCGGTCACCGTGCCGATCTCGACATGGTCGAACCCGAGCATCGACATCCCGTCGATCGCGACGGCGTTCTTGTCGAAGCCGGCGGCGAGCCCGAAGGGCCCGTGCATCCGCAGCCCGAAGGCCTCGGTGCGCAGTTCCTTGTAGCGCGGCGCGAGCGCGGCGGCGACGAAGGTGCGCAGCACGGGGATCCGGACGGCGAGCCGGATCCACCGGAAGGCCAGGTAGTGGGCCTGTTCCGGATCCATCCACTTGAACACGAGACTGAAGAAGATCTTGTACATGGAGTCCTCATGCGGAGGGGGACACCGTCACCGGTGCCCCCCTTCATAGACAGCTGGGCAACGCGCCCCTCAGGGGCGCGGGAACTGCGCGACCAGCCACAACCGGCCCGCAGCCTCACTACGACCTTTTAGTCCCGCGCTGCGGTCAACGTCTCCGCATGCTCCTGGAGCGACCGCACCCCGACATCCCCGTGGTTCAGCGCGTCAATACCCTGCACAGCGGCCGCCAGCGCCTGCACGGTCGTCAGGCACGGCACCGACCGGGCCACCGCGGCGGTCCGGATCTCGTACCCGTCCAGGCGACCCCCCGTGCCGTACGGGGTGTTGACGATGAGGTCCACCTCGCCGTCGTGGATCAGCTGGACGATCGTCTTCTCGCCCTCGGGACCGACGCCCTCCGACTGCTTTCGGACAACGGTCGCGTTGATGCCGTTGCGCTTGAGCACCTCGGCCGTGCCGGACGTGGCGAGCAGTTCGAAGCCGTGGGCGACCAGCTCACGCGCCGGGAAGATCATCGAGCGCTTGTCGCGGTTGGCGACGGAGATGAACGCGCGGCCCTTGGTCGGCAGCGGCCCGTACGCTCCGGCCTGCGACTTGGCGTACGCCGTGCCGAAGACGGAGTCGATGCCCATGACCTCACCGGTGGAGCGCATCTCCGGGCCGAGGACCGTGTCGACGCCCCGGCCGTGGATGTCGCGGAACCGCGACCACGGCATGACCGCCTCCTTGACGGAGATCGGCGCGTCGAACGGCAGCTCGCCGCCGTCGCCCCGGGCCGGCAGCAGGCCCTCGGCGCGCAGTTCGGCGACGGTCGCGCCCAGCGAGATCCGGGCCGCGGCCTTCGCCAGCGGCACCGCGGTCGCCTTCGAGGTGAAGGGCACGGTGCGGGAGGCGCGCGGGTTGGCTTCGAGGACGTAGAGGATGTCCCCGGCCATCGCGAACTGGATGTTGATCAGGCCGCGGACGCCGACGCCCTTGGCGATGGCCTCGGTGGAGGCGCGCAGACGCTTGATGTCGAAGCCGCCCAGGGTGATCGGGGGCAGGGCGCACGCCGAGTCGCCGGAGTGGATGCCGGCCTCCTCGATGTGCTCCATGACGCCGCCGAGGTACAGCTCCTCGCCGTCGTAGAGGGCGTCGACGTCGATCTCGATCGCGTCGTCCAGGAACCGGTCGACGAGGACCGGCCGGGAGGGGCTGATCTCGGTCGACTCGGCGATGTAGGAGGCGAGGCGGGTCTCGTCGTAGACGATCTCCATGCCGCGGCCGCCGAGCACGTACGACGGCCGGACGAGGACCGGGTAGCCGATCTCGTCGGCGATGGCCTTGGCCTCGGCGAAGGTGGTCGCGGTGCCGTGCTTGGGGGCCGGCAGGCCAGCCTCGGCGAGCACCCGCCCGAAGGCGCCCCGGTCCTCGGCCGCGTGGATCGCCTCCGGGGACGTGCCGACGATCGGCACGCCGTTGTCCTTGAGCGCCTGTGACAGACCCAGCGGCGTCTGGCCGCCCAGCTGCACGATCACACCGGCGACCGGACCGGCCTGCTGCTCGGCGTGCACGATCTCCAGCACGTCCTCCAGCGTGAGCGGCTCGAAGTACAGCCGGTCGGAGGTGTCGTAGTCGGTGGAGACGGTCTCCGGGTTGCAGTTGACCATCACGGTCTCGTACCCGGCGTCGGACAGCGCGAAGGACGCGTGCACGCACGAGTAGTCGAACTCGATGCCCTGGCCGATGCGGTTGGGGCCGGAGCCCAGGATGATGACGGCCGGCTTCTCGCGCGGCGCGACCTCGGTCTCCTCGTCGTAGGAGGAGTAGAAGTACGGCGTCTTCGCGGCGAACTCGGCGGCGCAGGTGTCGACCGTCTTGTAGATCGGGCGGACCCCCAGCGCGTGCCGGACCTCGCGGACGACGTCCTCGCGCAGCCCGCGGATCTCGGCGATCTGCTGGTCGGAGAAGCCGTGCCGCTTGGCCTCGGCGAGCAGGTCGGCGTCCAGGCGGTCGGCGGCCGCGAGTTCGTCCGCGAGCTCCTTGATCAGGAAGAGCTGGTCGACGAACCACGGGTCGATCTTCGTGAACTCGAAGACCTCCTCGGGCGTGGCGCCCGCGCGGATGGCCTGCATGACGGTGTTGATCCGGCCGTCGGTGGGCCGTACCGCCTCGCGCAGCAGCTCGTCCTTGTCGCCGGGCTCACCGACGAAGGTGAACTGGCTGCCCTTCTTCTCCAGCGAGCGCAGCGCCTTCTGGAAGGCCTCGGTGAAGTTGCGGCCGATGGCCATGGCCTCGCCGACCGACTTCATGGTGGTGGTCAGCGTGGAGTCGGCGGACGGGAACTTCTCGAACGCGAAGCGCGGAGCCTTGACGACCACATAGTCGAGCGTGGGCTCGAAGGAGGCCGGGGTCTCCTGCGTGATGTCGTTGGGGATCTCGTCGAGGGTGTAGCCGACGGCGAGCTTCGCGGCGATCTTCGCGATCGGGAAGCCGGTCGCCTTGGATGCCAGTGCGGAGGACCGCGACACACGCGGGTTCATCTCGATGACGATCACGCGACCGTCCTCGGGATTGACCGCGAACTGGATGTTGCAGCCGCCGGTGTCGACACCGACCTCGCGGATCACGGCGATGCCGATGTCGCGGAGGATCTGGTACTCGCGGTCGGTCAGCGTCATCGCGGGCGCCACCGTGATCGAGTCGCCGGTGTGCACGCCCATGGGGTCGAAGTTCTCGATGGAGCAGACGACCACGACGTTGTCGTGCTTGTCGCGCATCAGCTCCAGCTCGTACTCCTTCCAGCCGAGGATGGACTCCTCCAGGAGCACCTCGGTGGTCGGCGAGAGGGTCAGGCCCTGGCCGGCGATGCGGCGCAGCTCCTCCTCGTCGTGGGCGAAGCCGGAGCCGGCGCCGCCCATGGTGAAGGAGGGGCGGACGACGACCGGGTAGCCACCGCCGAGCGTCTCGACGCCGGCGACGACCTCGTCCATGGTGTGGCAGATGACGGAGCGCGCGGACTCGCCGTGGCCGATCTTGCGGCGGACCTCCTCCACGACCTCCTTGAAGAGATCGCGGTCCTCGCCCTTGTTGATGGCCTCGACATTGGCGCCGATCAGCTCGACGCCGTACTTGGTCAGGACACCGTTCTCGTCCAGCGAGATCGCGGTGTTCAGGGCCGTCTGGCCGCCCAGGGTGGGCAGCAGGGCGTCGGGGCGCTCCTTGGCGATGATCTTCTCGACGAACTCCGGGGTGATCGGCTCGACGTAGGTGGCGTCGGCGATCTCCGGGTCGGTCATGATCGTCGCCGGGTTGGAGTTGACGAGGATGACCCGCAGGCCCTCGGCGCGCAGCACGCGGCAGGCCTGGGTGCCGGAGTAGTCGAACTCGGCGGCCTGGCCGATGACGATCGGGCCGGAGCCGATGACCAGGACGGACTGGATATCGGTGCGCTTAGGCACGCTGGCCCTCCATCAGGGAAACGAAGCGGTCGAACAGGTAGGCGGCGTCGTGCGGGCCCGCTGCCGCTTCGGGGTGGTACTGGACGGAGAAGGCCGGCTGGTCGAGCAGCTGCAGCCCCTCCACGACATCGTCGTTCAGGCAGACGTGCGAGACCTCGGCGCGGCCGAACTTCGTGTCGCTGACCTTGTCGAGCGGCGCGTCCACGGCGAAGCCGTGGTTGTGCGCGGTGACCTCGACCTTGCCGGTCGTACGGTCCTGGACCGGCTGGTTGATGCCCCGGTGGCCGTACTTCAGCTTGTAGGTGCCGAAGCCGAGCGCGCGGCCGAGGATCTGGTTGCCGAAGCAGATGCCGAACAGCGGGGTCTTCCGCGCCAGGACGGCGGTCATCAGGGCCACCGGGCCGTCGGCCGTGGCCGGGTCGCCGGGGCCGTTGGAGAAGAACACACCGTCGGGGCCGACGGCGTACACGTCGTCCTCGGTGGCGGTCGCGGGCAGGACGTGCACCTCGATGCCGCGCTCGGCCATCCGCTGCGGGGTCATGCCCTTGATGCCGAGGTCGATGGCGGCCACGGTGAATCGCTTCTGCCCGACGGCCGGGACGACGTACGCCTCCTTGGTGGCGACCTCCTCGTACAGCGAGGCGCCCTTCATGTGCGGCTGCGCCTGCACGCGCGCGACGAGTTCGGCGTCGGTGGCGATCGCCTCTCCGGAGAAGATGCCCGAGCGCATCGAACCGCGCTCACGGAGGTGGCGGGTGAGGGCGCGGGTGTCGATCCCGGAGATGCCGACCACGCCCTGCGCAACCAGTTCCTCGTCCAGCGAACGCTTGGCGCGCCAGTTGGAGGGCACGCGCGCGGGGTCGCGCACGACATAGCCGGAGACCCAGATGCGGCTGGACTCGTCGTCCTCGTCGTTCCAGCCCGTGTTGCCGATCTGCGGGGCGGTGGCGACCACGATCTGGCGGTCGTACGAGGGGTCGGTCAGGGTCTCCTGGTAGCCGGTCATGCCGGTGGAGAACACGGCCTCGCCGAAGGTCTCCCCCACGGCCCCGTAGGCGCGGCCGCGGAAGATCCGGCCGTCCTCCAGGACGAGTACCGCGGGAACCTTGCCGGCTCCCCTTGTGGAGGTCGTCATCGTTCGGCGCCTTCCGTGTCGTTTGTCTTGATCATGGAGTTGATGGCCTCGACCCACTCGGTGTGCTCGGCCGCGTGGTCCGAGCGGAATCCGGAGTCGATCAGCTTGTCGCCGTGCTGCCAGGTCACCAGGAGCAGTCCGCCCTCGGTGAGGACCTTGCCCGCGATGCCCTTGCCCAGCAGGGCCTCGCGGAGCGCGGCGGCGGGGATGAAGAAGTCGGTCGCCCCGGGGCGTACGACGTCCAGGCCCGCGTCGGTCAGGGTGAGCTCGACCCGGCTGCGGGAGCCGAGGCCGCGGGCCACGATGCGGTCCAGCCACTGCCCGGCGGTGGTGGAGCCGTGGTAGCGGCCGCTCATCGTCAGTTTCACGTCACCGAGGTCGTCCGGCGCGCTGGGCAGCTCCGGCAGGTCGCCCTGAAGGGTGCCGCGCCATTTCCAGCCCTCGCGCATCAGCCAGTAGACGAGCGCGACGAAGAGGGCCAGGCCGACCAGCCAGCCGATACGGGCGGACCAGTCGGTGACCGCGGCCGACTTCTTGTCGTCGGCCAGCAGGATCAGAGGTGTCACGTGAGCTTCCCGTCCGCGAGCGTCGCCTTGCCCCGCAGCCACGTGTGGGTGACACGGCCCGGCAGCTCGCGCCCCTCGTACGGGGTGTTGCGGCTGCGCGAGGCGAAGCCCGCGGGGTCCACCAGGCCACGGTATTCCGTGTCGACGAGGGTGAGGTTGGCGGGCTCACCAGCCGAGACGGGGCGGCCGTGGCCGGTGGCCTGTCCGATCCGCGCGGGCTTGACGGACATCCGCTCGGCGACACCGGCCCAGGTCAGCAGGCCCGTGTCCACCATGGTCTCCTGCACCACCGACAGCGCGGTCTCCAGGCCCACCATCCCCATGGCGGCCGCGGCCCACTCGCAGTCCTTGTCCTCGTGCGGGTGCGGGGCGTGGTCGGTGGCGACGATGTCGATCGTGCCGTCGGCCAGGGCCTCGCGCAGCGCGAGCACATCGCGCTCGGTGCGCAGCGGCGGGTTGACCTTGTAGACCGGGTTGTACGACCGCACCAGCTCGTCGGTGAGGAGCAGGTGGTGCGGGGTGACCTCGGCGGTGACGTCGATGCCCCGGGACTTGGCCCAGCGCACGATCTCGACCGAGCCGGCGGTCGACAGGTGGCAGATGTGGACACGGGAGCCGACGTGCTCGGCGAGCAGGACGTCCCGCGCGATGACCGACTCCTCGGCGACGGCCGGCCAGCCGCCCAGCCCCAGCTCGGCCGAGACGACGCCCTCGTTCATCTGGGCGCCCTCGGTCAGCCGCGGCTCCTGGGCGTGCTGGGCGACGACCCCGCCGAAGGCCTTCACGTACTCCAGGGCACGGCGCATGATCACGGCGTCGTCGACGCACTTGCCGTCGTCGGAGAAGACGGTGACCCCGGCGGCCGACTCGTGCATGGCGCCCAGCTCGGCGAGCTTCTTGCCCTCCAGGCCGACGGTGACGGCGCCGATGGGCTGGACGTCGCAGTAGCCGTGCTCCTGGCCGAGCCGGTAGACCTGCTCGACCACGCCGGCGGTGTCGGCGACCGGGAAGGTGTTGGCCATGGCGAAGACGGCCGTGTAGCCGCCGCTCGCCGCTGCACGGGTGCCGGTCAGGACCGTCTCGGAGTCCTCGCGGCCGGGCTCGCGCAGATGCGTGTGCAGGTCGACCAGGCCCGGCAGCAGGACCTTGCCGGCGGCCTCGACGATCTCGGCACCGTCGGCGGACAGCCCGGTGCCGACCGCCTCGATGACCTCGCCGTCGATCAGTACGTCCTGCGGCTCGCCGCCGAGCACCTTCGCACCACGGATCAGGATCTTGCTCATGGGTCTTACTTCTCCTCGGTGGTGCGGGCGTGACTGACGGCGGGTTCGTTGCCGCCGAGCAGGAGGTACAGGACGGCCATCCGGATGGAGACTCCGTTTGCGACCTGCTCGACCACGGTGCAGCGCTCGGAGTCGGCGACCTCGGCGGTGATCTCCATGCCGCGGACCATCGGGCCGGGGTGCATCACGATGGCGTGCTCGGGCATCTTCGCCATGCGGTCGCCGTCGAGGCCGTAGCGCCGCGAGTACTCGCGCTCGGTCGGGAAGAACGCGGCGTTCATGCGCTCGCGCTGCACACGGAGCATCATCACCGCGTCGGACTTCGGGAGTACGGCGTCCAGTTCGTACGACACCTCGCAGGGCCACCGCTCGACGCCGACCGGCACCAGGGTGGGCGGGGCGACCAGGGTGACCTCGGCTCCGAGGGTGTGCAGCAGGTCGACGTTGGAACGGGCGACCCGGCTGTGCAGGACGTCGCCGACGATCGTGATGCGCTTGCCGGCCAGGTCCTGCCCTATCCCGGCGTCCCTGCCGACCAGGCGGCGGCGCATGGTGAAGGCGTCGAGGAGGGCCTGGGTGGGGTGCTGGTGGGTCCCGTCGCCGGCGTTGATGACGGCGGCGTCGATCCAGCCGGAGGTGGCGAGGCGGTAGGGGGCTCCGGAGGCGCCGTGCCGGATGACCACGGCGTCGACGCCCATCGCCTCCAGGGTCTGGGCGGTGTCCTTCAGGGACTCGCCCTTGGAGACGCTGGACCCCTTGGCGGTGAAGTTGATGACGTCGGCGGAGAGGCGCTTCTCGGCGGCCTCGAAGGAGATCCGGGTCCGGGTCGAGTCCTCGAAGAAGAGGTTGACGACGGTGCGGCCGCGCAGGGTCGGCAGCTTCTTGATCGGCCGGTCGGCGACCCGGGCCATCTCCTCGGCGGTGTCGAGGATCAGTACGGCGTCGTCGCGGGTGAGGTCGGCGGCCGAGATGAGATGACGCTGCATCTGTCAGGCTCCGTAAGGCAGTTCACGTTTGGGGAGATTCCGGGCAGCCAGGGGCGCGCCGGACCGGCGCGCGCCCTCGGCCCGCTACTGGGTCGGCTTGGCGCCGAGCAGCACGGTGTCGCGACCGTCCTCCTCGGCGAGCAGGACCTTGACCGTCTCCCGCAGCGACGTGGGGAGGTTCTTGCCGACGTAGTCGGCGCGGATGGGCAGTTCGCGGTGGCCGCGGTCGACGAGGACCGCGAGCTGGACCGCGCGCGGGCGCCCGATGTCGTTCAGGGCGTCGAGGGCGGCGCGGATGGTGCGGCCGGAGAACAGCACGTCGTCGACGAGGACGACCAGCCTGCCGTCGATGCCGTCGCCGGGGATCTCGGTGCGGGCCAGCGCGCGCGGCGGGTGCATGCGCAGGTCGTCGCGGTACATGGTGATGTCGAGCGAACCGACGGGAACCTTGCGGTCGGTGATCTGCTCCAGCTTGGCTGCGAGCCGCTGGGCGAGGAAGACGCCGCGGGTCGGGATGCCGAGCAGCACCACGTCGTCGGCACCCTTGGCGCGCTCGACGATCTCGTGGGCGATGCGGGTCAGCACCCGTGCGATGTCGGGGCCTTCGAGAACGGGCCGCGCATCGGAACCCTGGGCCTGGGTCTCGAGCTTTTCCTGCTTGTCCATACGAAACGGACCCCCTTCTCCGTCTCACGGGACGGACCTTAAAGGACGTCGGATTTGCGCCATCAACGGTAGCAGGTGCCGAAGATGCCCCTGATCACCCCCCTGGGCTAACCGGCCATCGCCACCACGGAAGAGTCGGTGCGGACCATTCGGCTTGACGCGAGAGAGTAACGCTGCGTAACCTCACAGTGAGTTACCAGCCGCGCGGCGGGAACCAAGGCCGGCCGCGTCGACACAGTGTCCGGGGAGCTATATGTCCAGCGAATACGCCAAACAGCTCGGGGCCAAGCTCCGGGCCATCCGCACCCAGCAGGGCCTTTCCCTCCACGGTGTCGAGGAGAAGTCCCAGGGGCGCTGGAAGGCCGTGGTGGTCGGTTCGTACGAGCGCGGCGACCGTGCCGTGACCGTGCAGCGCCTTGCCGAGTTGGCGGATTTCTACGGTGTGCCGGTGCAGGAGCTGCTCCCGGGCACCACCCCCGGCGGCGCCGCCGAGCCCCCGCCGAAGCTGGTCCTGGACCTGGAGCGGCTGGCCACCGTGCCGGCCGAGAAGGCGGGCCCGCTGCAGCGCTACGCGGCGACGATCCAGTCCCAGCGCGGTGACTACAACGGCAAGGTGCTGTCGATCCGCCAGGACGACCTGCGCACACTGGCCGTCATCTACGACCAGTCCCCCTCGGTCCTCACCGAGCAGCTGATCAGCTGGGGCGTCCTGGACGCGGACGCGCGCCGCGCGGTGGCCACGCACGAAGACGCCTGAACCGCACCACACCTGAGCAGAAACGTGCCGCCGGGGTGGCCGGAACTCGACGGTTCCGGTCTGCCCCGGCGGTCTTTTTCTGCGTTCACGTCTTGAGCGACGTGGGCGCAACCCCCTAGGGGCGCTGGGGGTACCCCCGGCCGAAGGCTGGGGGAGGAACTGCGCGACAAGCCACAGACGACCATCAGCCGCCCGACCACCGCACCACCCACCCCATTGGGCGCGCGAACGCCGGAAGGCCCGCAGCAAGCAGCTGCGGGCCTTCCGGCGTTCGCGTTTCGTCGGCTACGCCTCGCGGCGAAGCGACGGCTTCAGCTCCTTCAGACGCCCGAGAAGCCCGTTCACGAACGAGGGCGACTCGTCCGTCGAGAACTCCTTCGCGAGCTGCACCATCTCGTCGAGGACGACCGCGTCCGGCGTCTCGTCGACCCAGATCAGCTCGTACGCGCCGAGGCGCAGGAGGTTGCGGTCGACGACCGGCATCCGGTCCAGCGTCCAGCCGACCGCGTACTGGGCGATCAGCTCGTCGATCCGCCTCGCGTGCACGGCGTAGCCCTCGACCAGCTGCATCGTGTACTCGCTCACCGGCGGCTGCCGGGTGTCGTCCCGGGAGAGCCGGATCCAGTCCGCGAGGACCGTCAGGACATCGGCCCCGCGCTGGTCGCCCTCGAAGAGGATCTGGAAGGCGCGCTTGCGGGCCGTGTTGCGGGCAGCCACGGTTAGCTGTTCACCCGGCCGAGGTAGTCGCTCGTGCGGGTGTCGACCTTGATCTTCTCACCGGTGGTGATGAAGAGCGGGACCTGGATCTGGTGACCGGTCTCCAGCGTGGCCGGCTTGGTGCCGCCGGTGGAGCGGTCGCCCTGGACACCCGGCTCGGTCTCCTGGATGACCAGCTCGACGGCGGCCGGGAGCTCGACGAAGAGCACTTCGCCCTCGTGCTGGGCGACGACGGCCGTGAAGCCCTCGATCAGGAAGTTCGCGGCGTCGCCGACGGTCTTCCGGTCGATGTGCAGCTGGTCGTACGTGTCCATGTCCATGAAGACGAAGTACTCGCCGTCCATGTACGAGAACTGCATGTCGCGCTTGTCGACAGTGGCCGTCTCGACCTTGACGCCGGCGTTGAAGGTCTTGTCGACCACCTTGCCGGACAGCACGTTCTTGAGCTTGGTGCGCACGAATGCCGGGCCCTTGCCGGGCTTGACGTGCTGGAACTCGACGACGGACCAGAGCTGGCCGCCTTCGAGCTTGAGCACCAGGCCGTTCTTGAGGTCGTTCGTGGAAGCCACGGTTGCGGAATCTCCTGGACTGACGTGGACGACCCCGGGGCACGCACATTCCCTATAGTGCGAGCAGCTCCTTGGTCGTGATGGTGAGTAGCTCGGGTCCGCCGTCCGCCTCAGGGCGCACGACGAGCGTGTCATCGATCCGGACTCCGCCCCGGCCCGGGAGGTGGACCCCCGGTTCGACGGTGACCGGCACGCAAGCGTCCAGTTTACCCATGGCCGAGGGGGCGAGCTGCGGGTCCTCGTCGATTTCGAGTCCGACACCGTGTCCGGTGAGGTGCTGCAGGCCCTCGGAGTGGCCCGCGGAGTCCAGCACCTGGCGGGCCGCGCGGTCCACGTCCCGGTAGGCGGCGCCCGGCACGAGGCTCTCCCGGCCGGCCCGCTGGGCGGCGAAGACCAGGTCGTACAGCTCGATCTGCCAGTCGGCGGGCGTGGTGCCGATGACGAAGGTACGGCCGATCTCGCAGCGGTAGCCGCGGTAGGTGGCGCCCAGGCAGACGGAGAGGAAGTCGCCCTCCTCGACACGCCGGTCGGTGGGGCGGTGGCCGCGGCGGCCGGAGTTCGGGCCGGTGGCCACGGAGGTGGGGAAGGCCGGGCCGTCGGCGCCGTGGTCGACCAGGCGGCGCTCCAGCTCCAGGGCGAGGTGCCGTTCGGTGCGGCCCACGAGGATCGACTCCAGCAGCTCACCGAGGGCCTGGTCGGCGATCTCCGCGCCGATGCGGAGGCAGGAGATCTCCTCCTCGTCCTTCACGACCCTGAGCTGCTCGACGGCCGAGCCCAGGTCGGTGAGGCGGAGGCAGGGGGCGACCGAGGAGAGGGCGCGGTGCCGGGCCACGGTGAGGTGATGCTCCTCGACGGCGAGCACGTCGGCGTCCTGGGCGGCGGCGAGGTCTGCGGCGGCCACGGCGGGGTCGCCGCCGGGGCCTTCCAGAAGGTGCTGCCGTAGGGACTCGTCGCAGCGGGCCTCGGCGGGGCGGTCGTCCTGGGGGCCGGGACATACGAGGAGATCCTCGCGTTTGCCCAGCAGCAGGACGGAGCCGGTCGGGGCGGCACCGGCGAGGTATCTCACGTTGGCGGGGCGCGAGATCAGCGCGGAGGCGCTGCCGCTGGCCTGGCAGCGGTCCCTCAGGCGGGTTCGGCGGGCGGCGTACACCTCTGACATGACACGAGCGTAGGAGGCGTGGGCGATTTGTGCCGGTTGGGGAGGGCCGAGTGGGGTGGTGGGGCGCCGTTTTCGGGCGCGGGTGGGTGGGGGGTTTGCGCAGTTCCCCGCGCCCCTGGGAAGACGGGCCGTCTTTCGGCCACCGGTTGGTGGGGGCTGGTCGCGCAGTTCCCCGCGCCCCTCACGACACAGGCCGTTTTTCGGCAACCGGCCGGTGGGGGAGAGCGCGCAGTTCCTCCCCCAGCCTTCGGCCGGGGGTACCCCCAGCGCCCCCAAGAAGGTGGGTTCAGTCCCCCCGCCTACCAGTTCGGGGGGCTCGCTATTGCTCTTGCCAGGACGTCGTCCAGGACGCGGGCCGTGCCCGGCACATCCAACTGCGAGTTGTCGATGATCGGGAGGCCCGAGCCGTACCAGCCCGCCATGCGGCCGTGGATGCGGGCCACCTCCTCGTCGGTGAGGCGGCGGTTGCCCCTGCGTTCCGCGTTGCGTTCCAGGACTATGTCGAGGCCGGGGAGGAGGACGACCGGGAGGAGGCCGGGGCCGACGTGGCGCTTCCAGCCGCCGAGGCCGACGACCGGGCGGTCCGGGAAGACCGCGTCGTCGAGGATGCAGGAGATGCCGTTGGCCAGGAAGTTGCGCGCGGCGAAGCCGCAGGTGCGGCGGGCCAGGCGGTACTGGGCCTCGGAGTTGTCGTTCCAGCCGGACTGGGGGTCGGCGAAGCCGGAGCGGACCCATTCGCGGACGTCGTCGAGGCTGATGTGGGCCGTGGGGACCCGGCGGTGGTCCGCCCAGTACTTGGCCACGCTGGTCTTGCCCGCACCGGCCGGGCCGATCAGCAGGACGGCCAGCGTGGTGGCCGTCGGGTCCGGCACGGTCGTGGCGGCGGGGGGTGCGCTCGGCATGCCTACCGGGCCGCCCGGCGGCAGCGGGACGTGACCCGTGGTGTCGGGCGGCGGTGGGGCCGTGGGCAGCGGCGGAACGGACGGCTGTGGGGGCGCAACCGGTGGTGGCGGCACGGGCGCGGGGCCCTGCGGTGCTCCCGGGTGCTGTGCGGCCGGCTGCCAGCCGACCGGTCCCTGCCCCGGCTGATGGGGCGGCGGCAGCGGAGATCCCACTGCGTGCTGCATCCGGTGCCACTCCGTCTCGTCATGTGCGGCTGCGCTCGTTACCGAACGGTACCGCCCCCGGTCGTCGTTTGGTGAAACGGCCGGGGGCGGTCCGAAGTGCCCGTCCCGCGAGGCGGATCGGGCGGGGTGGAACAGCAGCGGATCTACTGCCCGACCTCGCCGTACGCGGCGAGCAGCACGGCCGGGTCCGGGCCTTCCAGGACGGTCGGCTTGCCGAGGCCGTCCAGGACGATGAAGCGCAGCAGGTTGCCGCGGGACTTCTTGTCGACCTTCATCGTCTCGACCAGCTTGGGCCACTGGTCGTAGCGGTAGTGCAGCGGAAGGCCGACCGACTCCAGGACGGTGCGGTGGCGGTCCGCCGTCGCGTCGTCCAGACGGCCCGCGAGGCGGCCCAGCTCGGCGGCGAAGTGCATGCCGACGGCGACCGCGGCGCCGTGCCGCCACTTGTAGCGCTCGTTCTTCTCGATGGCGTGGCCGAGCGTGTGGCCGTAGTTGAGGATCTCGCGCAGGCCCGACTCCTTGAGGTCGGAGGAGACGACCTCGGCCTTGACCCGGATGGAGCGCTCGATCAGCTCGGCCGTGTGCGGGCCCGCCGGGGTGCGCGCGGCCTCGGGGTCGGACTCGATGAGCTCCAGGATCACCGGGTCGGCGATGAAGCCGGCCTTGATGATCTCGGCGAGCCCGGAGACGTAGTCGTTGACCGGGAGGGAGTCCAGGGCGGCGAGGTCGCAGAGGACGCCCGCCGGGGGGTGGAAGGCGCCGACGAGGTTCTTGCCCTCGGCCGTGTTGATGCCCGTCTTGCCGCCGACCGCCGCGTCGACCATGGCCAGCACGGTCGTGGGGACGGCGATCCAGCGAACGCCGCGCAGCCAGGTCGCCGCCACGAAACCGGCCAGGTCCGTGGTCGCGCCACCGCCCACGCCGACGACGACGTCGGTTCGGGTGAAGCCGGACTGACCGAGCGCCTTCCAGCAGTAGGCGGCGACCTCGGCGGTCTTGGCCTCCTCGGCGTTCGGCACCTGGATGGCGACGGCCTCGTAGCCCTGCCCGGCCAGGTCGGCGCGGAGCGCGTCCCCGGTCTCGGCGAGCGCCTCGGGGTGGATGACGGCTACCCGCTGGGCCTTCTCACCGATCAATCCGCCCAGCTCGCCGAGGAGTTGACGGCCCACCAGGACCTCGTACGGCTCGGTGCCCGCCGTGCCGCCGACCTGGATCCGGGTGACTGCCTCGCTCATGCTTCCTTCAACTCCAGTGCGTCCAGGGCTGCTTGGGTGACCTCTTCGGGTGTACGGCCGTCGGTCGCCACGACCGCCGTGGCGACCTCCTCATACAGGTGCCGCCGCGCCTCCATCAGCTCCCGCCACTGCTTGCGCGGGTTCAGCGCGAGCAGCGGCCGGGCCGTGTTCAGACCGGTGCGCCTGACCGCCTCCTCGACGTCCATCGACAGGTAGACCACCCGCTGCCCGGCCAGCAGCACCCGCGTGTCGGCGTCGAGAACCGCACCACCGCCGAGCGCCAGGACACCCCCGTGCTCGGCCAGCGCCCTGTGCACCGCACGCTTTTCGACGGCACGGAACGCCGGCTCGCCCTCCTCCACGAAGATGTCCGCGATCGTACGGCCCTCACCGGCCACGATGTCCTCGTCGGTGTCCCGGTAGCCGACACCCAGCCGCTCCGCCAGCAACTGCCCGACCGTCGACTTGCCCACACCCATCGGCCCGACCAGCACCACCACCGGCGCTGCACTCATCGGATGGCCAGATTCTCGAGGTACGACCGCACATTACGGCGGGTCTCGGTCACCGAGTCACCACCGAACTTCTCCGCGACCGCGTCCGCCAGCACCAACGCCACCATCGCCTCGGCGACAATACCCGCGGCCGGCACCGCGGAGACATCCGAACGCTGATGGTGGGCCTGGGTCGCCTCACCGGTGGCCACGTCCACGGTCTGCAGCGCACGCGGCACCGTCGCGATCGGCTTCATCGCGGCCCGCACCCGCAGCAGCTCACCCGTGGACAGACCGCCCTCGGTCCCGCCCGCGCGGCCGGAGACCCGGCGGATACCCTCGGCCGTGTTGACGATCTCGTCATGCGCCTTGGAACCGGGCACCCGGGCCAGCTCGAAACCGTCACCGATCTCGACACCCTTGATCGCCTGGATACCCATCAGGGCCCCGGCGAGACGGGCATCCAGCTTCCGGTCCCAGTGGACGTGCGAGCCGAGGCCGACCGGGACGCCGTACGCCAGCACCTCGACCACACCCCCGAGGGTGTCGCCGTCCTTGTGGGCCTGGTCGACCTCCGCGACCATCGCCTTGGACGCATCCGCGTCCAGACAGCGCAGCGGGTCCGCGTCCAGCCTCTCCACATCGGCCGGCGTCGGGTACACACCCTGCGGGGCCTTCACCGAGCACAGCTCCACGACGTGCGAGACGATCTCGATGCCCGCCGTCTCCTTCAGGTAGGAGCGGGCGACGGCGCCGAGGGCCACCCGGGCCGCGGTCTCCCGCGCGGAGGCGCGCTCCAGGACCGGGCGGGCCTCGTCGAAACCGTACTTCTGCATACCCGCGAGATCCGCATGGCCCGGACGCGGCCGGGTCAACGGGGCATTGCGGGCCAGCCCGGCCAGGATCTCGGGGTCGACCGGATCGGCCGCCATCACCTGCTCCCACTTGGGCCACTCACTGTTGCCCACCATGATCGCCACCGGGGAACCCAGGGTCAGACCGTGCCGGACACCACCGAGGAAGGTCACCTCGTCACGCTCGAACTTCATCCGCGCACCACGGCCATAACCGAGCCGCCGCCGCGCCAGGTGATCCGCGACCATCTCGGTCGTGATCGGCACGCCGGCGGGAAGGCCCTCCAGCGTCGCGACAAGTGCGGGACCATGGGACTCCCCCGCGGTCAGCCAACGCAGCCTGCTCAACGATGCTCCTCAGTGCTCGCGCCCTGGTACTGCCCTGCGTACGCGTGTCCTCGCGTACGGCGACGGCCCGACCGGGTGCGCGGCCCCGGTCCGCCACCCCCGATCCTCCCACGTCCGGGCGGCGGACCCGGCCGCCGGTCCAGCAGACGGACGCGAACAGGCCGGGCCGGCGCTCGGGTCAGCGCTCGGCCAGTGCTTTCTCCCCGGCCCGGCGCATGGCGTTCAGCGGAGCGGGGGTGCGGCCCGTCATCTGTTCGACCTGCAGTACGGCCTGGTGGACCAGCAGGTCGAGGCCGCTGACGACGGCTCCGCCGAACATGGACCAGCGGGCGGCGAGGGCGGTGGGCCAGGGGTGGTAGAGCACGTCGAAGAGGGTGGTGGGGCGCTCCGGCACAGCGGCGGCGAGGGCGTCGGTGGTGCCGGCCGGGGTCGTGGCGATCACCAGGGGGGCGCGCAGGGCCTGCTCCGCGTCGGCCCAGTCGGCGGTGCGGACCTCGACGTCGAGCCGCTCGCCCCACTCCCGCATCTCGGCGGCGCGGGCCTCGCTGCGGACGTAGGCGACGACCTCGCCGGTGCAGATCCGGGCCAGTGCGGCCAGCGCGGAGGAGGCGGTGGCACCGGCGCCGAGGATCGCGGCCGAGTCGACCTGCTCGATGCCGTGCTCGCGCAGCGCGGCGATCATGCCCGGGATGTCGGTGTTGTCGCCGAGCCGGCGTCCGTCCTCCGTGAGGACGACGGTGTTGACCGCGTCGACGGAGGCGGCCGTCTCGGTGATCTCGTCGACCAGCGGGATGACGGCCCGCTTCAGCGGCATGGTCAGCGACAGCCCCGCCCACTCAGGTCCCAGCTGCCCGATGAAGCCGGGCAGTTGGTCCTCGTCGACCTCGAAGCGCTCGTACGACCAGTCGGTGAGCCCGAGTTCGTCGTAGGCGGCCCGGTGCAGCACCGGGGAGAGGGAGTGGGCGATGGGCTTACCGAGCACGGCGGCCCGGCGGGCGTCGGTTGCCCGAGTTGGCATTGAATCTGTCCTTGTGCCTCGCGACTCCGGTGAACGTCGCGATAATTGGTCAGCTCTTTTTCTTGGAGGCGTTCCACTCGTTCACGAGTTTCTCGTGCTCGGCGAGCGTCTTCGTGAACTTGCTGGTCTTGCCGTCCGTCGAAATGAAGTAGTACCAGCCGTCGTCCGTCGGGTCGAGTGCGCCCCTGAGCGCCTCTTCACCGGGGTTGTCGATGGGCCCGGGCGGCAGCCCCTTGACGTAGTACGTGTTGTACGGGTTGTTGTAGTGCCGCAGTTCGGCGATCGACAGGTCGATCTTGCTCTGGTTCTTCACGTAGTTGTACGTGGAGTCGAATTCCAGCGCGCCGTAGGTCTCGGGGTTTCCGGGCTTGAGGCGGTTGTAGACCACTTCGGCCATCTTGCGGAAGTCGTCGTGGCTGGTGCCCTCGGCCTGTACCAGGCTGGCCACGGTGAGCAGCTGCCACGGTCCGTCGAGGCCCAGGCTGGTCGCCTTCTTCTCCAGGCCGAGCGACTGGTAGGTCTCGTTGGCGCGGGCCACCATCTCGGTGAGGACCGCCTTGGGTTTCTGCCCCTTCGCCACGGCGTAGCTGGAGGGGTAGAGGAATCCTTCCAGCGGGTCCTTCAGATTGGGGTGGTTCAGTGCCCACTTGGGCAGACCGAGGGTCTTGTAGTCCTGCTTCGCGACGCTCGCGGTGGTCCCCTTCGCCACTTCGAGACGCTTGTCGATCATGTCGTAGATCTTGGAGTTGCGCAGGCCCTCCGCGATGACCAGGTTGTTGTGGCTCTTCGGACTGAGCATCAGTTCCACGGCGCTGGCCGCGGACATGTGCTTCTGCAGCGTGTAGACACCGTCCTGGATCGTCTTGCCGTCGGGGTTCGCCGCCTGCGCGGAGACGAACGCGTCGACGCTCGCGACCACGCCGGCCTCCTTAAGGATGCGGCCGATGTCATAGCCGAGCGCGCCCTTGGGAATCTCGACGTTCGTCGTCTCGCCGTTGCCGCTACCCGCGTAGTCCGGGGAAGCGCCGAAACGATTTTTGAAGTAGTGATAGCCGAAATAGCCGACCGTGGCCGCGCCGCCGCCGAATACCAGGCAGACCACCAGGCAGGCGGTGCCGGTACGGCGCTTCTTGGTGCCCTTGCCGCCTTTGGTGCCCTTGCCCCCGTCGCCGCCGCGGCGCCCTTTCGGGTCGTCGTCGGTGTCGTCCCCGTCGTCGTCCGCGCCCGTGAAGAAGGGGTGCTGCTCTTCCTCCTCGGCGGCGGGCTCGGGCTGCGTCTCCGGCTCCGGATCGCGGCGACGGCCGGGCGGCTCCGGCGGCGGGTAGGCGTCCTCGGTGCCGTAGAGGTCGGGCTGTTCGACGCCGTAGGCCACCGGCTGCTGGCCGTAGGGGTCGCCCGGGTCGGCGGCGTAGGGCACCTGGCCGTGGGTGCCGGTGGCGTCCCAGCCGCCCTGGTGGTGCTGCTGCTGCGGGGCGTGCCCGGCGTACTGCTGGTCGTACTGCTGCTGGTCGTACTGCTGCTGGTCGTACTGCGGCTGACCGTAGTGCTGCTGACCGTGTCCTTCGGCGTACTGGAGTCGGCCCTGCTCGTCGTAGTACGTGTACTGCTGCTGGCCCTGGTGCTGGTCGTACCCGCCCTGCGGGTGCTGGCCCCAGTCGCCGTACTGCTGCTGCGACTGCTGCGGATAGTGCTGTGGCTGGCCGCCGTAGGGGGACTGCTGGCCCACCTGGGCCTGCTGTCCGCCCCACCCGTCGTCCCCGTACAACGGGTCCTCCGGGTGCCACGGTTCGGAGCCTGGGCCCCGGCCATACTCAGTCATCGATCCCCTAGAGCCGCGAGGCGGCGCGTCACGCGGCTGGTGGGCCGACTGACCGTTCCGCCTCTTGCTGTGCGGTGGCTGTTCGAAAACCATCGCATCGCGCGGAACGTTACCGTATCGCGATCAGATGACTACTTCGACGCCCTCGCCGGGTGGTTTACCTGACACCCGTTCGGATTCCAGTGCCTGCTGAAGGATGATGACCGCCGCGGCCTGGTCGATGACCGAGCGGCCCTTCTTGGCCTTCACTCCGGAAGCGCGCAGCCCCTGGCTCGCCGTTACAGTCGTCATCCGCTCGTCGACCAGCCGGACCGGCACCGGCTTGATGCCCTTGGCGAGCTCCTGGGCGAAGGCGCGGACCTTGACGGCGGCGGGACCCTCGCCCCCCTTGAGGGAGCGCGGGAGACCGACGACGACCTCGATCGGTTCGTACTCCTCGACCAGTTGCCGCAGCCGGCGGTGGGCCGCCGGGATGTCCCGGCCGGGAACGGTCTCGACCGGGGTGGCGAGGATCCCGTCGGGGTCGCACGAGGCGACCCCGATCCGGGCGTCCCCGACGTCGATCGAGAGTCGACGTCCTCTGCGCATCTCCGACCGATTCCTTACTTGGCGGTCTCGTCGACGAGGCGCTCGACGGCGTCGATGGCCTCCCCGATCGCGGCCGGGTTCTGGCCGCCACCCTGGGCGACGTCCGGCTTGCCGCCACCGCCGCCGCCGAGGGTCTTGGCGGCGGTACGGACCAGGTCGCCGGCCTTGAGGCCGCGGTCACGGGCGGCGTCGTTGGTGGCGATGACCGTGAGCGGCTTGCCGTTGTTGACCGTGAACAGGGCGACCACGGCGGCACGTCCGCCCTGGATGCGGCCCCGCACGTCGAGGACCAGCTTGCGCAGGTCGTCCGGGGTGGTGCCGTCCGGGACCTGCCCGGTGACCACGGCGATCCCGCGCACGTCCTTGGCGGACTCGACGAGACCGCCGGCGGCCTGCAGCACCTTCTCCGCGCGGAACTTCTCGATCTCCTTCTCGGCGTCCTTCAGCTTGCCGAGCATCGCGGAGACCTTCTCCGGGAGCTCCTCCGGACGGCCCTTGATCAGCTCCTGGAGCTGGGCGACGACCGTGTGCTCACGGGCGAGGAAGTTGTAGGCGTCGACACCGACGAGGGCCTCGATACGGCGCACACCCGAGCCGATCGACGATTCGCCGAGCAGCTTGACCAGGCCGAGCTGGGAGGTGTTGTGGACGTGGGTGCCGCCGCACAGCTCCTTGGAGAAGTCGCCGATGGTCACGACGCGGACCCGCTCGCCGTACTTCTCGCCGAACTCGGCGATGGCGCCCTGCTTCTTGGCCTCGTCGATGCCCATGATGTCGGCGCGCACGTCGAGGTCGCGGGCGAGCACCTCGTTGATCTTCTGCTCGACATCGGTCATCACGGCCGTCGGCACGGCGGACGGCGAGCCGAAGTCGAAGCGGAAGCGGCCGGGCTGGTTCTCGGAACCGGCCTGGGCGGCCGTCGGGCCGAGGGCGTCGCGCAGCGCCTGGTGGGTGAGGTGGGTGGCCGAGTGGGCGCGGGCGATGGCGGTCCGGCGGCGCTGGTCGATCGAGGCGTGGGCCTTGGCGCCGACCGTCACCTCGCCGACCTGGACGACACCCTTGTGCACGTACACGCCCGGGACCGGCTTCTGGGTGTCGCGGATCTCGATGACGGCACCGCTGTCGACCCTGATCCGGCCGGTGTCGCCGATCTGGCCGCCGCCCTCGGCGTAGAACGGGGTGCGGTCCAGGACGATCTCGACCTCGTCGCCCTCGGTGGCGGCCGGAGAGGAGACGCCGTCGACGAGGATGCCGACGATCGTGGTCTCGCCCTCGGTGTCGGAGTACCCGATGAAGTCGGTCTCGCCGGTCTTGTCGGCGATCTCGCGGTAGGCGCCGGCGCCGGCGTGCCCGGTCTTCTTGGCCTGGGCGTCGGCCTTGGCGCGCTCCCGCTGCTCCTTCATCAGGCGGCGGAAGCCCTCCTCGTCCACGGAAAGGCCCTGCTCGGAGGCCATTTCGAGGGTGAGGTCGATCGGGAAGCCCCAGGTGTCGTGGAGCAGGAACGCCTTGTCGCCGGCCAGCACCGAGCCGCCGGACTCCTTGGTCTCGGTGACGGCGGTGTCGAGGATGTTGGTGCCGGCCTTCAGCGTCTTGAGGAAGGCGTTCTCCTCGGCGACGGCGACCTTCTCGATGCGCTCGCGGTCGGTGACCAGCTCCGGGTACTGCTGGCCCATCATGGCGATCACGGTGTCGATCAGGTCGAGGACGACCGGACCGGTGGCGCCGAGCAGGCGCATGTTGCGGATGGCGCGGCGCATGATGCGGCGCAGCACGTAGCCGCGGCCCTCGTTGCCGGGGGTGACGCCGTCGCCGATGAGCATCACGGAGGTGCGCATGTGGTCGGTGACCACGCGCAGGGAGACGTCCGAGTCATGGGCGTCGCCGTAGGCCACGCCGGTCAGCTCGGTGGCCTTCTCGATGACGGCCATGGACGTGTCGATCTCGTACATGTTCTGCACGCCCTGCAGAATCATGGCGAGACGCTCCATGCCGAGGCCCGTGTCGATGTTCTTGCTGGGCAGTTCGCCGAGGATCTCGAAGTTGTCCTTGCCGATGCCCTCGCCGCGCTCGTACTGCATGAAGACGAGGTTCCAGATCTCCACGTACCGCTCGTCGTTGACGGCGGGGCCGCCCTCGACGCCGAACTCGGGGCCGCGGTCGTAGTTGATCTCGGAACACGGGCCGCAGGGGCCGGGGACGCCCATGGACCAGTAGTTGTCCTTCATGCCGAGGCGCTGGATGCGCTCCTTCGGCACACCGATGACGTCGTGCCAGATGCGCTCGGCCTCGTCGTCGTCCTTGTAGACGGTGATCCAGAGCTTCTCCGGCTCAAGGCCGTAACCACCCTTGTCCTGAGGGCTGGTGAGCAGCTCCCAGGCGTACTTGATGGCGCCTTCCTTGAAGTAGTCGCCGAAGGAGAAGTTGCCGCACATCTGGAAGAAGGTGCCGTGCCGGGTGGTCTTGCCGACCTCTTCGATGTCCGGGGTGCGCACGCACTTCTGCACACTGGTGGCGCGCGCCCACGGCGGCTTGACCTCACCGAGGAAGTACGGCTTGAAGGGCACCATGCCGGCCGGGACGAGGAGCAGAGTCGGGTCGTCCGCGATGAGCGACGCCGAAGGGACGACGGTGTGACCGCGCTCCTCGTAGAAGCTCAGCCAGCGGCGGCGAATCTCGGCCGACTCCATCAGTGGTCCTCATTCCGGTTGTACGAGTACGTCGTCCTGTCATCGGCGTACTTCGGGTTGCTGCGGTTCTCGATGGCGGCGAGCCGCCGGGGTGCGGGGAGTTCGGGGTCCGCGTTGATGCCCAGCGCGTCCCCCAGCTCCTCCTCCCGCTGGGCCATGTTGTCGCGGACGTCGAGCGCGAAGCCGACCGCCCGGTCCTTGATCCGGTGGCCCGTCTCCAGCGCCTTGTTCGCTGCGGTGGCGGCGAGGCTCTCAGGGGTCAGCTGCCTGATCTTGCGGTTGACCTTGGTGGTGGCCCAGACACCGGCTGCAACACCGGTGGTGAACCAGAAGGTACGGCGGAACATCTGACCTGGCTCCTACTTTCCCCGGTTCTTCCGCCGCGCGGCCGGGACGGTCCGGCCCACGATCACGGTACGCCTGGGCTCCTTCACGGGCACGTCCGCCTTGCGTCCTGCCAGGGCCCGGCGCACTCCGTAGCCGAAGGCCGCGACCTTGACGAGCGGGCCGCCGAAGGTGGAGGCGACGGTGCTGGAGAGCGCGGAGGCGTTGGAGGTGACCTCCTGGACGTCGGAGGCGATCGCGTCGACCCGGTCGATCTGGGTCTGTGCGGAGCGCACGGCCACGGAGGCGTCGGCGAGCAGTGGGACGGCCTGGTCGGTCACGTCCGCCACGAGCTTGGTGGTCGCCTTGAGCGTCTGGGCCAGCCTCGCCAGCGCGACGGCGAGGAAGGAGACCAGGATCGCCCAGAAGACGGCCACCAGGATCCCGGCCACCTCTCCACCGGACACTGTGCGCACCCGCTCCCTGAAACGTGCCTCAACATCGAAAAGTCTGCACCGAGCCTATCGCGCCGGGGGCGGGGCTCCGTACCGGATTACCGCGCGCGACGGGCCGGGTTACGGCAAGCGATTGTACGGACCGAACACGGTTAAGTACGCTCCGTGTCCCATGCGAGGTCCTCAGCGCCCCGGCTCGTCGGCGGACGGCAATCTGCCCCTGGAACTGACTGCCTTCGTGGGCCGGTCGGCCGAACTCGGCGGGCTGGCCCGGGCCCTGGAGTCCGGCCGGCTGGTCACGGTGACCGGGGTCGGCGGGGTCGGCAAGTCGCGGCTCGCGGCCCGGGCGGCGGCCGGCGCGGCACCCCGGGACGGGGTGTGGCGGGTCGAGCTGGCGTCGGTGCAGGACCCGGAGTTCGTGGCGTACGCGGTCGTGGAGGCGCTGGGCCTGACCGACCACACCACCAGGCTGCCGGAGGAGACCCTGCTGGGGCATCTCGCCGGCCGCCGGATCCTGCTGGTCCTCGACGGGTTCGAGCATCTGGTCGACGCGTGCGCGGAGCTGGTGGCCGAGCTGCTGCGGCAGCTGCCGGACCTGATCGTGCTGGCGGTGGGGCGGCGGCCGCTGGGGGTGGCGGGTGAGGTGCTGTTCCCGCTGGCACCGCTGGGCGAGGACGATGCGGTGGCGCTGTTCGCCGAGCGAGCCGGGCGGCAGGGGCTGGAGGTGCGGGACTGCGGGGACGTACGGGAGGTGTGCCGGCGGCTGGACGGGATCCCGCTGGCGATCGAGCTGGCGGCGGGGCGGCTGCGGGCGCTGTCGCCGGGGCAGCTGCTGGCGCGGCTGGACGACCGGTTCCGGCTGCTGACCGGCGGCGGGCGCGACGGGCTCCCCCGGCACCGGACCCTGCGTACGACGATCGGCTGGAGCCATGAACTGTGCACCCCCGCCGAGCGGTTGCTGTGGGCGCGGCTCTCGGTGTTCGCGCAGACCTTCGACCTGGAGGCGGCCGAGTACGTGTGCAGCGGGGACGGGCTGTCGTCCGAGGAGGTCCTGGACGTGCTGACGGAGCTGCTCGCGCAGTCGGTGGTCGCCCGCGAGGAGACCCCGACGGGGGTGCGTTACCGGATGCTCGACACCGTGCGCGCCTACGGCGCCGGCTGGCTGGCGGCGGCAGGGGACGCGGGGCGGCTGCGGCGCCGGCACCGGGACTGGTTCATGGGGCTGGCGACCTGGTGCGAGCTGGACTGGTTCTCACCGCGGCAGGGCGAGGTGGCCGCGCGGGTCGAGGCGGAGCTGCCGAACCTGCGGGCCGCCCTGGACCACTGTCTGACCGAGCCGGACGAGGCGCATCTGGGCCAGTACCTGGCCGGCTCGCTGTGGTTCTACTGGGCGGGCTGCGGCCGTCTCTCGGAGGGGCGGCGCTGGCTGGAGCGGAGTCTGGAGCTGGACTCGGAGTACCCGCGGTCCCGGCTGAAGGCGCTGTGGGTGCTGGGTTACGTGGCGATCCTCCAGGGCGACGCGGTGCCCGCGCTGGCCGCGCTCCAGGAGTGCCGCGAGGAGGCCGAGCTGGTCGCCGACCCGACGGCGGTGGCGTACGCGGAGCACCGCACCGGCTGTCTGGCCCTGGTCACGGACGACATGGCGCGCGCGGAGACGCTGCTGCGCTCGGCCCTCGACCGGTACCGGGAGATCGGCGAGCTCAACAGCAATGTCCTGATGGCCCAGGTCGAACTGGCGATGACCAGGGCGTTCCTCGGCGATCCGGCGGACGCGGTACGGCTGTGCGAGGACGTGCGCCGGGTGTGCGAGGACCACGGCGAGCACTGGGCCCGGTCGTACGCGCTGTACGTGCTGGCGTACGCGGCCTGGCAGGACGGCGACCACGGGGCCGCCCGCGAACTGCTCACCGACTGCCTGGGCCATGCCCACGGCTTCCGTGACCTGCTCGGCTCGGTTCTGTCGATCGAGCTGCTCGCCCTGGTGACGGTGGCGCAGGGCGATCCGGCGGAGGCGGCGGTGCTGCAGGGCGCGGCCGGGCGGCTGTGGCCGTCGGTGGGCCTGCCGCTGTTCGGCTCGGCGTACTACAACGCGCCGCACGAGCTGTGCGAGGCGACGGCCCGGCGGGCGCTGGGCGACGAGCGGTACGCGGAGTGCGTACGGCGGGGGGCCGGGCTGGACCGGGAGGCGGCGGTGACCCGGGCGCTGGGGTACCTGGGGGTACGACCGCTGGACGTCCTGCCGACGCCGCGCGGGCCGGTTCGGCAGCGGCGGGACGGCGGTGACATGCGGAAGCCCGCCGCCTCGCCCACCCGGAAGGGCGGGGAGACGACGGGCTGACGCTGAGCTGCTACACCCGGCCGGTGATCAGCGGGCGTAGTACTCGACGACGAGCTGCTCGTCGCAGATGACCGGAACTTCCTTGCGGTTCGGCTCGCGGTCCAGGCGGAAGGCCAGGGCGCGGAGGTTCACCTGCAGGTAGCGGGGGGTCTCGCCGTCGGGGGCGAAGCCACCCTCACGGGCGATCTGGAAGAGCGTCTTGTCCTTGGAGCGGTCGCGGACCTGCACGACGTCGTCCGGGCGGACACGGAAGGACGGCTTGTCGACCTTCTGGCCGTTGACCTGGATGTGGCCGTGGACGACCATCTGGCGGGCCTGGTAGATCGTGCGGGCGATGCCCGAACGCAGGATCAGCGCGTCGAGACGGCGCTCCAGCTCGATGATCAGGGCCTCACCGGTCTTGCCCTGGACCTTGGAGGCACGCTCGTAGGCGCGGACGAGCTGACGCTCGGACACGTCGTACTGCGCACGCAGACGCTGCTTCTCCAGCAGACGGACCTTGTAGTCCGAGTTCTGCTTGCGGCCGCGGCCGTGCTCACCCGGCGGGTAGGGGCGGGCCTCGAAGTACTTGACGGCCTTCGGGGTCAGCGCGATGCCGAGGGCACGCGACTTCTTGACCTTGGGGCGGGACTGGTTCGCCACTGTCTCTTTCTTCCTTCTGATATTCGGCTTGTCAGGGTTGAGGGAGGTCGCAATCCGCAGCCGGGGAAACCCGCCGGAACCCGTTGCCGGGCCTGGTGGGCAGCCGCTCCCCTGGTCTGGGCACATACGTGCAGCACGCGAGTGGCCCACCGGCCGGTCCCGTCGTCTGTGTGCCGACGGATGGTGGTGGGCTGCCCGCGACACCGTTCGACGGTGCGCGACGCTCCTGGATCCCCCTTACGGGGGTTCCGGCCGACTGTCCCGCTCTGACAGCGCGGGACTCGGCGCTTCGGGGGATTCTACAGGCTGCTCAGGACCGCCTGCGACCGAGGTGCTTCCTGGTCCACTCGACGGCGTCGGCGTAGCGCGCCTCGGCGCCGTGCCGGGTCGGGGTGTAGTACTCGCGGTCCCTGACGGTGTCCGGGGCGTACTGCTGCTCGGCGATGCCCTCGGGCAGGTCGTGCGGATACACATAGCCCTGGGCGTGCCCCAGTTTGGCGGCGCCCTTGTAGTGCCCGTCGCGCAGATGCGGGGGCACCTGGCCGGCCAGTCCCTTGCGTACGTCCTCCAGGGCGGCGCCGATCGCCATGGTCGCGGAGTTGGACTTGGGGGCCAGGGCGAGGGCGATGGTGGCGTGGCTGAGGGTGAGGGCGGCCTCGGGGAAGCCGATCATGGCGACGGCCTGGGCGGCAGCCACGGCTGTGGGGAGGGCGTTCGGGTCGGCGAGCCCGATGTCCTCGCTCGCCGAGATCATCAGCCGGCGGGCGATGAATCGGGGGTCCTCGCCGGCCTCGATCATCCGGGCCAGGTAGTGCAGGGCCGCGTCGACGTCGGAGCCGCGGATGGACTTGATGAGGGCGCTGGCGACGTCGTAGTGCTGGTCGCCGTCACGGTCGTACTTCACCGCGGCCCGGTCGACGACCTCCTCCAGGGTCTGCAGGCCGATCTCCGTCTCACCCTTGTCGAGGGCGGCCCCGGCGGCCGCCTCCAGGGCGGTCAGGGCGCGCCGGGCGTCGCCGCCCGCGATGCGCAGGAGGTGTTCCTCGGCGTCCTCGGGGAGGGTGACGGCGCTCCTGAGACCGCGCTCGTCGGTCAGGGCCCGTCTGAGGAGGCCCCGGACGTCGTCGTCGGTGAGCGGTTCGAGGGTGAGGAGCAGGGAGCGGGACAGGAGCGGGGAGATCACCGAGAAGTAGGGGTTCTCGGTGGTCGCGGCGATGAGGGTGACCCAGCGGTTCTCGACGGCGGGGAGCAGGGAGTCCTGCTGGGCCTTGCTGAAGCGGTGGATCTCGTCGAGGAAGAGGACGGTCTCCTTGCCGTATCCCCCGGTGGCGCGGCGGGCGCCGTCGATCACCGCGCGGACCTCCTTGACGCCGGCGGTGATCGCGGAGAGCTCCACGAACCGCTTGTCGGTCGCCTTGGAGACGACGTACGCCAGGGTGGTCTTGCCGGTGCCGGGCGGTCCCCAGAGGATCACCGACGACGGTCCGGCGGGACCGCCGTTGCCCTCGCCGACCAGTCTGCGCAGCGGGGATCCCGGCTTCAGCAGATGCTGCTGGCCCACCACCTCGTCGAGGGCGCGCGGGCGCATCCGCACCGCCAGGGGGCTGCCGGTCGGGTCCTTCTCCTGGCGCTCTTCGGCGGCTGCGGTGAACAGGTCGGGTTCCACGCTGAAACCCTAAATCACCGCACTGACAACGCGGCGCGCGCTGTCAGCTGGTCCAGAAGTCCCACCAGCGGGTCAGGATCAGCATGCCGATGATGCCGATGTGCACGACGGGCAGGACCCAGGTGAACTCGCCGAAGAAGGACTTCAGCCAGTTCGGGGCCGGCAGGAAGCTCTTGCGGATGTTGAACGAGGTCACGTACCAGAACATGGTGATCGTGGCGACCCAGGCCAGCGAGCACCACAGGCACAGCGCGTTGATCCGGTACAGGGACTGGAACTGCAGCCAGGTGCAGAAGCCGACACCGAAGAGGGTGCCGAAGTTGAAGGTGAGCCAGTACCAGCGCGGGAAGCGGGCGCGGGTCAGCAGGCTCATGCCGACGCAGATGACGATGCCGTAGCAGACCAGGCCGAGCATCGGGTTCGGGAAGCCGAAGGCGGCGGCCTGCTTGGACTCCATGACGCTGCCGCAGGAGACGACCGGGTTGAGGCTGCACCCGGGGGTGAACGTCTTGCCCTCGACCTTGGCTTCCAACAGCTTGAACTTGTCGACCGTGATGACCCACGCGGCGAGCAGTCCGGCGGCGCCGGTGATGATCAGCAGCAGCGCGAAGGCGCGGCTGCCGCCCTCCGTGCGCGGCGCGGCGGAGTCGTGCTCGGGCTCGGGATCCGTGGAGACGTCCTTGACTGTCGTCTTGCTCATCACGCCGATTCCGTCTGTTTGAGAGTTGGAACTTCTTCGGGCAGGGGCCATTGTGCCGCACGAGGCGCCCTGTCCACCGTTCGGTGGACATAAGGAAGTACGCACGGTCGTCCCGGAACACTCGGTTCCGGCCCAAGCTCAAGGGCATGACAGCACACGCGAACGAATTCGCGGTGGACGTCCGGGGGCTGCGCAAGCGGTACGGCGACGTGACCGCGGTGGACGGCATCGATCTGGGCATCCGGCGCGGCGAGGTGTTCGGCCTGCTCGGACCCAACGGGGCGGGCAAGAGCACGACGGTGGAGATCCTCCAGGGCAACCGGAACCGCGACGCGGGCGAGGTCTCGGTGCTGGGCACCGACCCGGCGAAGGGCACGCGCGCGTGGCGGTCCCGGGTGGGCATCGTCTGGCAGGACGAATCGGCACCCGCCGAGTTGACGGTCCGCGAGACGGTACGGCACTTCGCGCACTACTACCCGAAACCGCGCGACCCGGAGCAGGTGATCGGTCTGGTCGGCCTGGAGGCCAAGGCGGGCAGCCAGATCAAGGCCCTGTCGGGCGGTCAGCGCCGCCGCCTGGACGTGGCGCTCGGCGTGATCGGCGATCCGGAGCTGTTGTTGCTGGACGAGCCGACGACCGGCTTCGACCCCGCTGCCAGGCACCAGTTCTGGGACCTGATCCGCCTTCTCGCCGATGAGGGCACGACGATCCTCCTGACCACCCACTACCTGGAGGAGGCGGAGGCCCTCGCGAACCGGCTGGCGATCATCGCCCGCGGCCGGGTCGTCGCCGAGGGCGAGCCGCAGACGCTCCGGGACCGCTTCGGCACCGGTGCCACGGTCGAGTGGACGGAACCGGACGGCACCACGCGCACGGAGCACACGCAAACCCCGACGAAGGCGGTCGCCGGCCTCATGCGCCGCTTCGACGGCGAGATCCCGGGGCTGCGGGTGAGCCGCCCCACCCTGGAGGACGTCTACCTCCGCCTGACCGGACAGGGGGCCGCACGATGACCACGACGACCGCCGCACCCGTGCGCACCCGCGGTGGCGCCGAGCGCCTGCCGAGCGCCTGGACGATCGGACTGCGCCGGGGCGCCCTGGAGATCAGGCAGTTCTTCCGTCAGCGCGAACAGGTCGTCTTCACCTTCTCCTTCCCCGTCGTCTTCCTCTTCCTCTTCGCGTCGATCTTCCACGACGACGTCAAGGGCAGCGGGGTCACCGCATCCCAGCTGTACGTGCCCGCGATGATGGCCTCGGGGATCATGTCGACGAGCTTCCAGTCGCTCGGCATCTCCATCGCGATCGAACGGGACGAGAAGGTCCTGCGCCGGCTGCGCGGCACACCGATGCCACCGGCCGCGTACTTCCTGGGCAAGATCTGGCTGGTTCTCTGCACGGGGATCCTGGAGACGGCGATCCTCCTCGCCGTCGGCACCACGTTCTACGACGTCCCGCTGCCCACCTCCGCGACCCGCTGGCTGGACTTCGCGTGGATCTTCGTGCTCGGGCTGACGGCGTGCGCACTGCTCGGCATCGCGATCAGCTCGGTGCCGAAGTCGGCGAAGAGCGCCAGCTCGGTGGTCGTACTCCCCTTCCTGGTCCTGCAGTTCATCTCCGGGGTGTACATCTCGATCAACACGATCCCCGGCTGGATGCTGGACATCGGCGCCCTGTTCCCGCTGAAGTGGCTGTGCCAGGGGCTGCGCGGGGTGTTCCTGCCCGACTCGGCGAAGGTCCTGGAGCAGGCGGGTGCCTGGGAGTTCGGGCGGATCGCCCTGGTGCTGGCCGCCTGGTGCGCCGGAGGATTGGTGCTGTGTCTGCTGACCTTCCGCTGGAAGAACCGACGCGACGGATGACCCGGTGGCACACGGCCCGCGACGAGCACGCCTGGGACCGCACCATCCGGATCTGGGACGTGTACTTCGCGGTCGCGTGGACGGCCACCCTGGCCTTCGTGCTCGGCGCGGAGCACCCGGGGTGGCCGGTCCGGCTCGTCGTCGTCCTGCTGCTCGTCCCGCTGGTGCCCTGGTACGCGGCGGTCGGCCGCGCGCTGATCCAGCTGGACGAGCCGGACGAGTCGCGGGCGGTGCGCTATCTGGCCGGGGCGATGGTGCTGTTCCTGCCGTCGGCGGTGCTGGTCGGTGAGACGCGGCTGATGTCGTTCGCGCTGATCCCCCAGTGCTTCATGACCCTGCGGATGCGCCGGGCGTTGATCGCGGTCACGGTGATCAACCTGGCTCCGGTGGCGGGCTGGGCGCTGCTGTGGCGGCCGCGGCTCCCGGACCTGTTCGCCAACTCCCTGTTCGCCGTGGTGACTCTGGTCTTCTCCGTCGTGATCGGCAGCTGGATCATCCGGATCATCGAGCAGAGCTCGGAACGGGCCGAACTGATCGCGGAGCTGGACGCGAGCCGGCACAAGATCTCCCGGCTCTCGGCGGCGCACGGCGCGCTCGCGGAGCGGGAGCGGATGGCCCGCGAGATCCACGACACCCTCGCCCAGGGGTTCACCAGCCTGCTGATGCTGGTGCAGGCGGTGGAGGCGGAGCTGGAGCACGACCTTCCACAGGCCCGCCGCCATCTCGCCCTGATGGACCGGACGGCCCGGCAGAACCTCGCCGAGGCCCGCGCGCTCGTCGCCGGGGGCGCGCCGGCGGACCTGGACGGCGCGTCGCTGCCGGACGCGTTGCGCCGCCTGGTGGACCGGCACGGGGCGGCGACCGTGGAGGTGACCGGGCCGGTACGGCCGCTCCCCGCCGGCGCCGAAGTGGTCGCCCTCCGCTCCTGTCAGGAGGGGTTGACCAACGCGCGCAGGCACGCGGGGAGTTCGGTGCCGGTGGACATCCGGCTGCGCTACACGGACGATTCCCTCACCGTGACCGTCCACGACGACGGCTGCGGATTCGATCCGGACGCGGTGGGATCCGGCTACGGTCTGGCCGGGTTGCGGGCACGGGTCGCGGAGGCGGGCGGTACGGCGACGGTACGCAGCGCGCCCGGCGCCGGTACGACGGTGACGGTACGGCTGCCCCTGGAAGGAGATCCGCTGTGATCCGGATCGTGCTCGCCGACGACCACCCCGTCGTACGGGAGGGGCTGCGCGCGATGCTGAGCGCCGAGCCGGACCTGGAGGTGGTCGCCGACGCGTCCAACGGGCCGCAGGCGGAGGCTCTGGCGGCCGAACTCGGCCCCGACATCGTGCTGATGGACCTGCGCATGCCGGGCGGCGGAGGCGTCGACTCGATCGTGCGGATGAGCGAGGCCGGACTGCGGTGCCGGGTGGTCGTGTTGACCACGTACGAGAACGACCGGGACATCCTGCGGGCGGTGGAGGCGGGCGCGGCCGGCTATCTGCTCAAGGACCTGCCCCGGGGTGAACTGGCGGACGCGGTACGGGCCGCCGCGCGGGGCGAGACGGTACTGGCGCCGTCGGTCGCGGCGAGGCTGGTCGACCAGCTGCGGATCCGTCCCGAACGCCCACGCCTCTCCGACCGCGAGGTGGCGGTACTGCGCCTGGTCGCGGACGGCTGCACGAACGCGGAGATCGGCCGCCGTCTGTTCATCGGCGAGTCGACGGTGAAGACACACCTGCTGCGGGCGTTCGCGAAACTGGGGGTGGACGACCGAACGGCTGCCGTCACGTCGGCGATGAGACAGGGCTTGCTGGACTGACCTCTCACCCACCCACCACCCGACTCGGCCAGCCAAAAACCAAGCCCAAAGCCCCCACACCCCGCTCCCTGAGCGACCGAGCCGGGTACGGCCGGCCAAAAACCAAGCCCAAAGCCCCCACACCCCGCTTCCTGAGCGGCCGAGTCGGGTTCGGTCAGTCGAAAAGGAAGGCCAAAGCCCCCTCGGCTCGCTTCTTGAGCGGCCGAGTCGGGTGGTGGGTGGGCGGTGGGGCTGGGGTGAAGGGGCCGAGCCCCTGGGGATGGGACGGGTAGGGGCGGCGGGGGCGAGGAACTGCCCGGCGCCGCCCCGGACGGCGTCTCAGCCCAGCCTCGACTCCAGCTCGGCCACGATCTCGTTCACGCCGACCGCCGTCTGCTCCCCGGACTCCATGTCCTTCAGCTGGACGACGCCCTCGGCGAGGTCGCGCTCGCCGGCGACGATCGTGTAGCGGGCGCCGCTGCGGTTGGCGTTCTTCATCGCGCCCTTGAGGCCCTTGCCCCCGTAGGAGAAGTCCGCCGCGATGCCGGCCTTGCGGAGGTCCGTGACCTTGGCGAAGAGCACGCGACGCGCCTCCTCGCCGAGCGGTACCGCGAAGACGCTGGTGGCGGAGGGGATGTCGAGCTCGACTCCCTCGGCCTCCAGGGCGAGGACCGTGCGGTCGACGCCGAGGGCCCAGCCGACGGAGGGCAGCGCGGGGCCGCCGATCATCTCCGACAGACCGTCGTAGCGGCCGCCGCCGCCCACCGCGGACTGGGAGCCCAGACCGTCGTGGACGAACTCGAAGGTCGTACGCGTGTAGTAGTCAAGGCCGCGGACCAGCTTCGGGTCGTCCTCGAAGGAGACGCCCGCCGCCGTGATCAGTTCGCGGACCTCCTCGTGGTACGTCTTGCACGCGTCGCAGAGGTAGTCACGGAGCAGGGGCGCGTCGCCCAGCTGCTTCTGCACCGACTCGCGCTTGTCGTCCAGGACGCGCAGCGGGTTGATCTCCGCCCGGCGCAGGGTGTCCTCGTCCAGGTCCAGGCCGCGCAGGAAGTCCTGGAGGGCCGCGCGGTAGACCGGGCGGCACTCCTTGTCGCCCAGGCTGTTCAGCAGGATCCGGAAGTTGCTGAGGCCCAGCGAGCGGTACGCCTGGTCGGCCAGGATGATCAGCTCGGCGTCCAGGGCCGGGTCCTCGGCGCCGATCGCTTCCGCGCCCACCTGGGAGAAGTGGCGGTAGCGGCCCGCCTGCGGCTGCTCGTAGCGGTAGTACGAGCCCGAGTACCAGAGCTTGACCGGGAGGTTGCCCTGCCGGTGCAGGTTGGCTTCGAGGGCCGCGCGCAGGACGGAAGCCGTTCCCTCGGGGCGCAGGGCGAGCTTGTCGCCGCCCTTGGTCTCGAAGGCGTACATCTCCTTGGTCACGATGTCCGTCGACTCACCGACGCCTCGTGCGAACAGCTCGACGTTCTCGAAGCCGGGGGTCTCGATGTAGCCGTAGCCGGAGTTGCGCAGCGGGGTCGCGATCGCCTCGCGCACCGCGAGGAACTTCGCGGAACGGGGCGGGATCAGGTCGTACGTGCCCTTGGGTGCCTGAAAGGTGCTCACGGAAGGTCTCTCGTCACATTCCTCGTCGGGGAGCCTGGGGCGCTCCCTGGCCGTCGGCGGCCACCTGCCGCAGATACGGGTTGGTGGCGCGCTCCTGGCCGATGGTCGTCTGGGGGCCGTGGCCGGACAGCACCACGGTGGAGTCGTCGAGCGGCAGGCACACGCGGGCCAGCGAGGCGAGCATGTCGTCCATGGAGCCGCCCGGCAGGTCCGTGCGTCCGATGGAGCCGGCGAAGAGCAGATCACCCGAGAAGAAGACCGAGGGGATCTCGGCCGTCTCCGGCATCTGGAACGTCACCGACCCCTTGGTATGGCCCGGCGCGTGCGCGACGGAGAGCCCGAGTCCGGCCAGTTCCAGCTGCGCGCCGTCGGCCAGTTCGAACACGTCGTCCGGCTCCCCCACCGTCAGCTCGCCCATCAGCGGCATGCCGATGGACCGGCCGAGCGCCTTCTCGGGGTCGCTCATCATGTACCGGTCCTCGGGGTGGATCCAGGCCGGTACGCCGTGCGCTCCGCACACGGGGACGACCGAGGCCACATGGTCGATGTGGCCGTGGGTGAGGACGACGGCGACGGGCTTGAGCCGATGCTTCTTCAGTGCTTCCTCGACGCCTTCGGCGGCCTGGTGGCCGGGGTCGATGATCACGCACTCCTCACCGGCGGCGGGGGCGACGAGATAACAGTTCGTCCCCCAGGCCCCGGCGGGGAACCCGGCAATGAGCACGATCGTCCTTCGTTGTGTCGATACGGGTGGCTACAACCTGTGGTCCAGAGCCTACCGGCGCTGCCGTTTCCTCAGCGAACCCATATACGGTACGGGGCTACACGCAGCGATCGGCTCACAAGACGCACAGGACGCACGCGTACCGGTCGGCACACGACACGCATGAGGAGAGAACCCGGTGGTCAGCCAGGAGCAGCGGCGGCGTCAGCTCGCCCGGGAGAAGTTCTTGCGGCAGCAGCAGCGGCGCACCAGCGCACGGCGCAAGTCACGCATGCGCAACTCCGTGATCGCGTCCGTGCTCGGCGTGATCGTGATCGGCAGTGTCGCGCTGTACACGACCGGCGTACTGAAGAACGACGACAAGGCGAACGCCAGCTCGCAGACGACTCCCAGCGCCTCGCCCAGCGCCTCGCCCAGCGCCAGCAAGGCGCCGGACCCGTGCGAGAAGGCCGCGGCCGGCTCGGTGAAGAAGCTGAGCTGGAAGAAGGAGCCGGCGATGTCGATCGACACGTCGGCGAACTACACGATGAAGCTGGCGACGACCTGCGGTGACATCGGCATCGCACTGAAGACGGCGGCGGCCCCGCACACCGTGAACTCGTTCGACTTCCTGGCCGCGCAGGGCTTCTTCGACCACACCAAGTGCCACCGGCTCACCACCAACGGCATCTACGTGCTGCAGTGCGGCGACCCGACGGGTACCGGCAGCGGCGGTCCGGGGTACACGATCCCCGACGAGAACCTGAAGGACAAAAGCCTGAAGGGCGGTGTCTACCCGGCGGGTACGGTCGCGATGGCCAACACCGGCCAGAAGCACACCGGCGGCAGCCAGTTCTTCCTGGTCTACCAGGACAGCCAGTTGCCGGCCAGCTACACCCCGTTCGGCACGATCGACGCGGCCGGAATGAAGGTTCTGAAGAAAATCGCCGCCGCGGGAGAGAACACCGGAGCGGGTGACGGAGCACCGAACGCGACGGTCGTGATCAACAAGGCCACGGTCGCGAAATCCTGACCACCAGCTGCGAAATTTCGGTCGCGCGGGATGCGGACAGGCAACCCGCCGGTCGCCTATGTTGGCCGTGACGAAACTGTGGACGATGCCCGGGGGCACAGAGGCCCCTCGCAGGCATCATGTGGAGGAGGCGCTGTGAGCAGCGACCCGTGGGGCCGCGTCGACGAGACGGGGACCGTGTACGTGCGTACGGCCGACGGCGAGCAGGTCGTCGGTTCCTGGCAGGCCGGCTCCCCCGAGGAGGCGTTGGCCTACTTCGAGCGCAAGTACGAGGGCCTGGTTGTCGAGATCGGCCTCCTCGAAAAGCGAGTACAGACCACCGACCTGTCCGCGAAGGACGCCCAGGTCGCCATCGACCACCTGCGCGAGCAGGTGGGGGCGCACCACGCGGTCGGTGATCTGGAGGCGCTGCGGACGCGGCTCAACGAGCTGGTCAAGACCGTGGAGTCGCGCCGCGAGGAGCGTCGGGCGCAGCGCGCCAAGCAGTCCGACGACGCTCGCAAGGCCAAGGAGGACCTGGTCGTCGAGGCCGAGCAGCTGGCCCAGTCCGACCAGTGGCGGGCGGCCGGTGAGCGGCTGCGGTCCCTGGTGGACACCTGGAAGGGCCTGCCGCGTCTCGACCGCAAGTCGGACGACGAGCTGTGGCACCGCTTCTCGCACGCCCGGTCGGCGTTCTCCAAGCGCCGCAAGGCGCACTTCGCGCAGCTCGACTCGCAGCGCGAGGACGCCCGCAAGGTCAAGGAGAAGCTGGTCGCCGAGGCCGAGGCGCTGTCCGACTCGGCGGACTGGGGTCCGACGGCCGCGCGCTACCGCGAGCTGATGGCCGAGTGGAAGGCCGCCGGCCGCGCTCAGCGCGAGCACGAGGACGACCTGTGGAACCGCTTCCGCGGCGCCCAGGACGTGTTCTTCGCGGCCCGTGGCTCGGCGTTCGCCGAGCGGGACGCGGAGCAGACGGAGAACCTGAAGCTGAAGGAGGAGCTGGCCGCCGAGGCCGAGAAGCTCCTGCCGATCACCGACCTGAAGTCCGCGCGGTCCGCCTTCCGCTCGATCAACGAGCGCTGGGAGGCCATCGGCCATGTGCCGCGTGACGCGCGTCCGAAGGTCGAGGGCCGGATGCACACGGTCGACCGGGCCATCCAGGAGGCCGAGGAGGCCGAGTGGCGCCGGACCAACCCGGAGGCACGCGCGCGTGCCGCGGGTCTGACCGGCCAGCTGCAGGCCGCCGTGGACAAGCTGCGGGCGCAGATCGAGCAGGCCCGTGCCCAGGGCAACACGTCCAAGGCGGAGAAGCTGGAGCGCGAGCTGGAGGGCCGCCAGGCGCTCCTGGACCAGGCTCTGAAGGGCCTGCAGGAGTTCGGCGGCTAGGTCCGGGCGTCAGCGGCCAGGAACACCGGGAGGGGCCCCGTACGACGCGTACGGGGCCCCTCTCGTCGTCTGTCCGGCGTGCTGGGCGGCCTACGACCGGTTGCGGGCCCCTACGACCGGTTGCGCGCCGAAGTGACCCGGTAGACGTCGTACACGCCCTCCACGCCCCGTACGGCCTTCAGGACGTGGCCCAGGTGCTTGGGGTCGCCCATCTCGAAGGTGAAGCGGGAGGTGGCCACCCGGTCGCGGGAGGTCTGGACGGCCGCGGAGAGGATGTTGACGTGCTGGTCGGACAGGACCCGGGTGACGTCCGACAGGAGCCGGGAGCGGTCCAGGGCCTCGACCTGGATGGCGACCAGGAAGACCGAGGACTGGGTGGGCGCCCACTCCACGTCGAGGATGCGCTCGGGCTCGCGGGACAGTGACTCCACGTTGACGCAGTCGCTGCGGTGAACCGATACACCGCTACCGCGCGTGACGAAGCCGATGATCGGGTCGCCGGGCACGGGGGTGCAGCAGCGGGCCAGCTTGACCCAGACGTCGTCGACGCCCTTCACCACCACACCGGGGTCCTGGTTGCTGCGCCGCTTGCGGCCGCGGGTGCGGGACGGCGGGACCGCCTCGTCGATCTCCTCGGTGGCCGCCTCCTCGCCGCCGAGCGCCTGCACCAGCTTCTGCACGACGTTCTGCGCGGCCACATGGCCCTCGCCGATCGCCGCGTACAGCGAGGAGATGTCCGGGTAGCGCATCTCGTGCGCGAGCGTGACCAGCGAGTCACCGGTGAGGATGCGCTGGATCGGCAGGTTCTGCTTGCGCATCGCGCGGACGATGGCGTCCTTGCCCTGCTCGATCGCCTCGTCCCGGCGTTCCTTGGAGAACCAGCCCCGGATCTTGTTGCGGGCACGCGGCGACTTGACGAAGCCGAGCCAGTCACGGGACGGACCGGCGCCGGTCGCCTTGGAGGTGAAGACCTCCACCAGGTCGCCGTTGTCCAGGGTCGATTCGAGCGGTACGAGTCTGCCGTTGACCCTCGCGCCTATCGTGCGGTGGCCCACCTCGGTGTGCACCGCGTACGCGAAGTCCACCGGGGTGGCCCCGGCCGGCAGCGCTATGACGTCGCCCTTGGGCGTGAAGACGAAGACCTCGTTGCGGGACAGGTCGAAGCGCAGGGACTCCAGGAACTCGCTGGGGTCCTCGGTCTCCTTCTGCCAGTCGAGGAGCTGACGCAGCCACGCCATGTCGTTGAGGTGGTCGTCCTTGCCCTTGTCGGCCTTCGGCACGTCGGTACGCACCTTGGAGGCGCCGGCGACGGCCTCCTGCTTGTACTTCCAGTGCGCGGCGATGCCGTACTCGGCGCGGCGGTGCATGTCGAACGTGCGGATCTGGAGTTCGACCGGCTTGCCGTTGGGGCCGATGACCGTCGTGTGCAGCGACTGGTACATGTTGAACTTGGGCATCGCGATGTAGTCCTTGAAGCGCCCCGGAACCGGGTTCCAGCGCGCGTGGACGGTGCCCAGGGCCGCGTAGCAGTCGCGGACGGTGTCCACCAGGACGCGGATGCCCACCAGGTCGTAGATCTCCGCGAAGTCCCGGCCGCGGACGATCATCTTCTGGTAGACGCTGTAGTAGTGCTTCGGCCGGCCGGTGACGGTCGCCTTGATGCGGGCGGCGCGCAGGTCGGCCTGGACCTCGTCGGTCACTATCGCCAGGTACTCGTCGCGCTTGGGCGCCCGCTCGGCGACCAGGCGGACGATTTCGTCGTACATCTTGGGGTAGAGGATCGCGAACGCGAGGTCCTCCAGCTCCCACTTGATGGTGTTCATGCCCAGGCGGTGGGCGAGCGGCGCGTAGATCTCCAGGGTCTCGCGCGCCTTCTTCTCCTGCTTCTCGCGCTTGAGGTAGCGCATGGTGCGCATGTTGTGCAGGCGGTCGGCGAGCTTGATGACCAGGACGCGCGGGTCCTTGGCCATGGCGACGACCATCTTGCGCACGGTCTCGGCCTGTGCGGCCTCGCCGAACTTGACCTTGTCCAGCTTGGTGACGCCGTCGACGAGCAGCGCGACGACGTCTCCGAAGTCGCGGCGCAGGTCCTCCAGGCCGTACTCGGTGTCCTCGACGGTGTCGTGCAGCAGGCCCGCCATCAGGGTCGCCGGGTCCATGCCGAGCTCGGCGAGGATGGTGGTGACCGCGAGCGGGTGGGTGATGTACGGGTCGCCGCTCTTGCGCTTCTGGCCGCGGTGCCAGCGCTCGGCGACCTGGTAGGCGCGCTCGATCTGGCGCAGCGTGGCGTTCTCGATCTTGGGGTCGTTGCTGCGGACTATGCGCAGCAACGGTTCCAGCACCGGGTTGTACGGGTTGGCGCGCTGCACGCCGAGCCGGGCGAGGCGGGCGCGGACGCGGTTGGAGGAGCCGGAGCGTGCGGGCTGGCCGGTGTTGGGGCGGGCCGCGGGACGCTCGGGAGGGGCCGGTTTGGGGCGCGAGGTCTCGGCCGACTTCTCGGCGGGCGCGGACTGGGCGTGCTCGACCGGCCCACGGGCGTCGTTCTTCGCGGTCGTCGCGTGCGGCGCGGGCTTGGCCGCGGGCGCCGAGGCGGGCTCGGGCTTGGCGGCTGTCAGTGGCTGGGCCTCGTCTGGCAAGAGGGCTCCTCGTGCGCGATCCGGGTCCCCCGGTCAGGCTCCGGAGACCCCATGGTAGCGATCCTGGGCCATGTCATCGCCTGGAGGCCGAACCGTGGACCGTATACGGGAGGAACACGCGAGGCTGCCGAGGGATTCCTCAGCGATGTCCGGTGGGTTGCCGGAGGCCCGCCGGACATGCGAACGCCCGCCTCGGTGGGCGGGCGTTCTGCCGGTCGTACGACGCTCAGACCTGGAGCAGTGCCTCCAGCGGCGCCCCGTTCAGCGCGGGCTCCAGGCGGCCGCGGCCGCCCAGGAAGCCCAGCTCCATGAGGACCGCGACGCCCGCGACCTCGGCGCCGGCGCGGTGGATCAGCTGGATCGAGGCCTCGGCGGTGCCGCCGGTGGCGAGCACGTCGTCGACGATCAGGATCCGGTCGTCCTTGCCGAGGTCCTCGGCGTGCACCTCGATCTCGGCCGAGCCGTACTCCAGCTCGTAGGCCTGGCGCAGGGTGGCTCCGGGGAGCTTGCCCGCCTTGCGGACCGGGATGAAGCCGAGGCCCGCGCGCACGGCGACCGGAGCACCCAGGATGAAGCCCCGGGCCTCCAGGCCGACGACCTTGGTGGCGCCGGTCTCGGCGGCGATCCGGGCGAGCGCGTCGGTGAGCGCGGTGAACGCTGCCGGGTCCGCCAGCAGCGGGGTGATGTCCTTGAACATCACCCCCTGCTCCGGGTAGTCCTCGACGTCCCGGATGCGGCTGAGCAGCAGTTCCCTGATGTCGGTCACCGGCGCTTCCCCGACGGTCGGCCGCGGCCGCCCCGGTTGCGGGACGCGGGCTGGTTGCGCGGGCCGACGACGGCCGGGGCGGCGTCGTCGTCGCGGTCGTCATCGCCCCGGGCCTCGGCCATCTCCTCCTCGGCGAAGGCCTGGGCCCGCTTGGCGAGAACACGCTTCTTCAGCGCCTTCATCTGCGGCTCGGCCTCCTTGAGGTCGGCGACGAGCGGCGTGGCGATGAAGATGGACGAGTAGGCACCGGCGGCGAGACCGACGAACAGCGACAGCGAGATGTCGTTGAGCGTGCCGGCGCCGAGGAAGCCACCGCCGATGAACAGCAGGCCGGCGACCGGCAGCAGCGCGACGATCGTGGTGTTGATCGAACGGACCAGGGTGCCGTTGATCGACTGGTTGGCGATGTCGCTGTAGGTGAACCGGGTCTGCTTGGTGATGTCCTTGGTCTGCTCCTTGAGGCTGTCGAAGACGACGACCGTGTCGTAGAGCGAGTAACCGAGGATCGTCAGCAGACCGATGACCGTACCGGGCGTGACCTCGAAGCCGACCAGGGCGTAGATACCGGTCGTGATGGTGATGTCGTGGATCAGCGCGACCAGGGCCGCGACCGCCATCCGCCACTCGAAGGCGATCGCCAGGTAGATCACCACGAGGACCATGAAGATGCCGAGGCCTTCCCAGGCCTTGTTGGCGATCTCGTCACCCCAGCTGGGTCCGACGAGGTCGGCGGCGATGGACTCCGGGTCCACCTTCATGTCCTTGGCCAGCGCGATCTTGGTCGCGTCCGACTTGGTGGTGTCCATGCCGGCGATCTGGATGCGCAGACCGCCCGTGCCGAGCTTCTGGACGACCGCGTCGTGGCCCGAGGCTTCCTTCGCGTAGGTCTCCGCCTGGGCCACCGAGACACTGGTCTGCGCGGTGGTGAAGACCGCGCCGCCCTGGAAGTCGATGCCCATGTTCAGGCCGCGCACCGCCAGGCCGACGATGGCCGTGATGGTGATCAGGATGGAGACGCCGTACCAGATCTTGCGCTTGCCGACGAAGTCGTAGCTGATCTCGCCTCGGTGGAGTCGGGCGCCGAGGTTGCCGAGTTTCGACATCGCTCACGCTTCCTTCGGGTCGACAGGGCCGGCGACGGGACCGGCGGGACGGCGGGTGCGGCGCAGCGGGGGCTTGGCGCCCAGGCCCTTCGGGTCGAGCCCGGACCACTTGTGGCCGTTCGCGAAGAACTTACGACGGGCGAGGACCGTCATCAGCGGCTTGGTGAAGAAGAAGACGACGACGACGTCGAGCACGGTGGTCAGGCCGAGGGTGAACGCGAAGCCCTGGACCTTGCCGACGGTCACGATGAACAGCACGGCGGCGGCCAGGAACGACACGAAGTCGGAGACCAGGATGGTGCGCCGGGCGCGCGGCCAGGCCCGCTCGACGGCGGGGCGCAGCGTGCGGCCCTCGCGGATCTCGTCCCGGATGCGTTCGAAGAACACGATGAACGAGTCCGCCGTGATACCGATCGCGACGATGGCACCGCAGACGGCCGGCAGGTTCAGCGCGAAGTGGATCGCGGGGCCGAGCAGCGCCATGATCACGTAGGTGAGGACCGCGGACACCAGCAGCGAGGGGATCGCGACGACCGACAGACCGCGGTAGAAGACCAGCAGGTAGATGACGACCAGAGCGAGGCCGATCGCGCCCGCGATCAGACCGGCGTGCAGCTGCTCACCGCCGAGCGCGGCGGTCACGGTGGTGACGCTCTGCTCACGGAAGGACAGCGGGAGCGCACCGTACGACAGCACGTTGGCGAGGCTCTGGGCCTCGGTCTGGGTGAAGCTGCCGGAGATCTCCGCCTGGCCGCCCACGATGGACTGGGCCACGGTCGGGCTGGAGACGACCTCGCCGTCGAGGACGATGCCGAACTCGTTCTGCGGCGGCTGGGAGTTCTTGGCGAGCTCACCGGTGACGTCCGCGAACTTCTTGGCGCCGGTGCCGGTGAAGGTCATCTGGACCTGCCAGCCGGCGGCGGTCTGCGTGTCGAAGACGGCCTGGGCCTTCTTGACCTCGGTGCCGTCGACACGGGCCGGGCCGAGCACGTACTTGTACCAGACGCCGGAGATCTTGCCGCAGGCCACCGTGGCGTCGGTGGGCTTGGCGCTCTTGCCGGCGGTGGCGCGCTGCGCCTTGTCGTTGCAGTCCAGCGCGGTGTACTCGGCCTCCAGCTTCGAGGCCGCGGCGGAGGCGCTCGCGGAAGCCGAGGAGCCGGCGGAGGGGCTGGCCGAGGCGGACGGGCTCGCCGAGGAGGACGGCGTGGAGCCGGCCTTCAGGGCGTCGGTGACGGCGCGGCCCTGCGAGGTGGCCGAGGACGACGGCGAGGCGGAGGACGACCCGGTCGCCTTCTGGGACGCCGACGCGCTGCTCGACGGGGTCGCGCTCGGGGAGGCGCTGGAGCTGCCGCTGGAGGACGCGCTCGGGGAGGCGGACGACGCGGCGCCGGCGCTGGCCTCACTGGCCAGGACCGGGCGGAAGTACAGCTTCGCGGTGGTGCCGACCTGCTGGCGGGCCTCCTCGGAGTTGGCGCCCTTGGGGATGTTGACGATGATGTTGCTCGTCCCCTGGGTCTGCACCTCCGCCTCGGAGACACCAAGACCGTTGACGCGGTTGTTCATGATGTCGACCGCGGTCTTCATGTTGGCCTTGTTGATCGCGGACCCTTGGTCGGCCTTCGCCTGCAGCGTGATGCTCGTGCCGCCGGCAAGGTCGATGCCGAGACGCGGAGTGGTGTGCCCCGAGGCGAACATCCCTCCGGTGAGCGCCACGATGGCGATCAGGATGAGGGCCAGCGAGCGCCCTGGCTTGCTCTGGGCGCTCGCGCTCCGGCCCCTCTTAGGTGCTGCCACCTTCTCGTACTCCCTCTCGGGCCGCCGTGCGCCTGGTCGGCGCGGTCGGCCATGACATGGTGTCGGGATCCCGTGCGGTAAACAGACGCGCCCGGGGTGCGGGGTGCGCACAAGGTGCGCGCACCGCTCCCCGGGTCGCGGCTACTTCGCGTCGGAGTCGCCGTCGGTCTTCTTCGGCTCTCCGTCGGCCTTCGCGTCGGAGGTCTCGGCCTCCTCGGCCTTCTCCTCGGTCTCCGCTTCGGCGGCGTCCTTCTTCCCGAAGTCGACGGCCTTGTCGTCGGAGGCGGCGGCAGCGTCGGCAGGCTCGTCGTCGGTCTCGGTGAGGGAGGAGGCGTCGTCCGGAACGACGTCGGCGTCGGACTTCAGGTCGTGCTCGATGCCGTGCACGATGCGGTTGTACTCGTCATCGGTGAGGATGGCGCCGATCGCGTTCTTCGCGAAGAGAAGCTCGACACCCGGGCCCGCGTCGAGCAGGACGGTGTCGTCGTTCACTTCCTTGACCGTCGCGTACATGCCCCCGATGGTGCGGACGCCGCTGCCGGGCTGCAGATCGTTCCGCATGTTCTGGGCCTGCTGCTGCCGCTTCTTGTTCGAGCGCGTCAGCAGGAACATGGCCGCGATGAGCACGACCAGCGGGAGAAGGGTCAAGGTATTCACGGGACGGAATTTCCTTCGCGCGGCCGCGGCGGTGAGCGGCCTGGATGATGGGGGCGTGGTCGGCGCCGCCTGTAGAGGCGGCATCGGCGGAGTCTAAGCGAGTCCACTCGCATGGAACAACGCTCAGCATGGCACCTGGGTTCCTGCGCCCGCCAATGCCCCGCCGTCACGAAGAGATCACGTCTGCCGCGGGGCCCTGGCGGGCGGGCGGCGGTGTGTCCGGAAGCCGGGGCCTCGACGGCTCGGGACGACCCGGGTCCGGGTGGGCGACGACCGGGCGAACCGGGGGTGGGGGAACCGGCGGAGCCACGCTCTGGGATCAGGCGGAACTGCGGTGCAAGAAGCCGCGAACCGGCCGGTCCGGGATCCGGGCGCACCGGCCGGCGCAAGAACCGATGGACCGGCCGGTCCGGGATCCGGGCGAACCGGCCGGCACGAGATCCGGTGGACCCGCCGGTCCGGGATCCGGGCGAACCGGCCAGCGCAAGAACCGATGTATCGGCCGGTCCGGGATCCGGGCGAACCGGTCGGCACGAGATCCGGTGGACCGGCCGATGCTCGATCCGTGGATAGTTCGGGGAGTTCCCCGGTGGGAACTCCGGCGGACGGTTGGAGGGACAGTCCGTGGCGGGCCGGAGGGAGCCCGAGGCGACGGCTCGTGATGGGGCCGGGGGAAGCCCGCCGCGGCGGCCCGTGGCGGGAGCCGGCGGCGGGTTCCGCGCGACGGCCCGTGACGGGCTCCAGCGTGGCCGGGCCTTCGCCGGGCCGGTGTCAGGTGCCGAACAGGTCCTGCTGGCCGGTGCCGCCCGCCGCGCCTCTTGGGGCGGTCAGGCCGAGGTGGGCCCAGGCGGCGGGGGTGGCCACCCGCCCGCGCGGGGTGCGGGCCAGCAGGCCCTCGCGGACCAGGAAGGGCTCGGCGACCTCCTCGACCGTCTCGCGCTCCTCCCCCACCGCCACCGCGAGCGTCGACAGGCCGACCGGGCCGCCGCCGAACAGCTTGAGCAGGGCCTCCAGGACGGCGCGGTCGAGCCGGTCGAGGCCGCGCTCGTCCACCTCGTAGACGGCCAGGGCCGCGTGCGCGATCTCGCGGTTGATCAGCCCGTCGGCCTTGACCTGCGCGTAGTCGCGGACCCGGCGCAGCAGCCGGTTGGCGATACGGGGCGTGCCGCGCGAGCGGCCGGCGATCTCGGCGGCGCCGGCGGGCTCGATCTCGACGTCCAGCAGATTCGCCGAGCGGTGCACGACACGCTCCAGCTCGCGCGGTTCGTAGAACTCCATGTGCGCGGTGAAGCCGAAGCGGTCGCGCAGCGGGGGCGGCAGCAGGCCCGCGCGCGTGGTGGCGCCGACCAGGGTGAACGGCGGCAGCTCCAGAGGGATGGCGGTCGCACCCGGGCCCTTGCCGACGATCACGTCGACGCGGAAGTCCTCCATCGCCATGTACAGCATCTCCTCGGCCGGCCGCGACATGCGGTGGATCTCGTCGAGGAAGAGGACCTCGCCCTCCTGGAGGGAGGAGAGGATCGCGGCCAGGTCGCCGGCGTGCTGGATGGCGGGTCCGGACGTGATGCGGATCGGGGCGCCCATCTCGGCCGCGATGATCATCGAGAGGGTGGTCTTGCCCAGGCCGGGAGCGCCGGAGAGCAGCACATGGTCGGCGGTGGCGCCACGCGCGCGTGCGGCGCGCAGGACCAGGTCGAGCTGCTCGCGGACCTTCTCCTGGCCGATGAACTCGCCCAGGTCCTTGGGGCGCAGCGCGGCCTCGACGGCCTGGTCCTCACGGTCGGCGACGGCGTCCACCAGCCGCTCCGCGTCGGCGCCGGTGTCGGTCGTGTCGTCCCAGTTCATAAGTGATGTGCCTCAGCGGTCGTGGGGTCAGCGGGCGCGGTTGAGGGTCTGCAGGGCAGCCTTGAGCAGCTGGCCGACCTGGGGCGTGCCCCCGGCGGCCTCGGCCTGCGGGGCGACGGCGGTGACGGCCTCCTCGGCCTCCCGGGTCGCGTAGCCCAGACCGATCAGGGCCGCGTGCAGCTGGTCGCGCCAGCCCTGGGTGACCGGGGCGCCGATCGCGGGGGCACCGACCGGTTCACCGAGGCGGTCCTTCAGCTCCAGCAGCAGCTTCTGCGCGCCCTTCTTCCCGATGCCGGGGACGGCGATGAGCGCTTTCTCGTCACCGGTGGAGACGGCACGGCGCAGGGCGTCCGGGCTGTGGACCGCCAGCATCGCCTGGGCCAGGCGGGGGCCGACCCCGCTCGCCGTCTGCAGCAGCTCGAAGGTCTGCCGCTCGTCGTCGTCCACGAAGCCGTACAGGGTGAGCGAGTCCTCCCGTACGACCAGGGAGGTGGCGAGTTTGGTCTGCTGGCCCATGCGCAGCCCGGACAGGGTGTTGGGCGAGCACTGGACGGCGATGCCGATCCCTCCGACCTCGACGACCGCAGAGTCCGGGGCGAGGGCGGCGACCGGGCCGCTGACGAAGGCGATCATGCCGTACGGCCTTTCGTTGCGTTGGCTGCGTGCAGGGCGACGGCCTGCTGGAGTCGGTTCTGGGCGGGGGCGCGCCAGATGTGGCAGATGGCGAGCGCGAGGGCGTCGGCGGCGTCGGCGGGCTTGGGCGGGGCACTGAGCCGGAGCAGCCGGGTGACCATGGCGCCGACCTGGGCCTTGTCGGCACGTCCGGAGCCGGTGACGGCGGCCTTGACCTCGCTGGGGGTGTGCAGGGCGACGGGGATGCCCCGGCGGGCGGCGCACAGCATGGCGACGGCGCTGGCCTGGGCGGTGCCCATCACGGTCCGTACGTTGTGCTGGCTGAACACCCGCTCCACGGCGACGAATTCGGGCCGGTGCTCGTCCAGCCACTGTTCGATGCCCTGCTCGATGGCGACCAGGCGATGGCCGAGTTCGGCGTCCGCGGGCGTCCGTACGACCCCCACGCCGACCATGGTGAGCGGCCGCCCGGCGACGCCTTCGACGACACCGACACCACACCGGGTCAGCCCGGGGTCCACCCCCAGTACGCGCACCGCGCCCCTCCCTTCGGTCTCCCCCAGCTATCGCTGGGAGGTGCCCCCAGTTTGTGCAGGCTATCCGGTGCCACCGACAACGGCCGACACGACGGCGGGCCGACGGGTGTGTCCCGTCGGCCCGTTGGGTCCGTGCAGCCCGTCGCGGCGTTACGCGTCGACCTTCTCCATGACCTCGTCGCTGACGTCGAAGTTGGCGAAGACGTTCTGCACGTCGTCGCTGTCCTCCAGCGCGTCGATCAGCTTGAAGATCTTCTTGGCGCCTTCCTCGTCCAGCTCGACCTGCATGGTCGGGACGAAGTTGGCCTCCGCGGAGTCGTAGTCGATCCCGGCGTCCTGGAGGGCGGTGCGGACGGCGACCATGTCGGTGGCCTCGCTGAGCACCTCGAAGGACTCGCCCAGGTCGTTGACTTCCTCGGCGCCCGCGTCCAGGACGGCGCCCAGGACGTCGTCCTCGGTCAGCTCGCCCTTGGGGACGATGACGACGCCCTTGCGGTTGAAGAGGTACGACACCGAGCCCGGGTCGGCCATGTTGCCGCCGTTGCGGGTCATGGCGACGCGCACGTCGGAGGCCGCGCGGTTGCGGTTGTCGGTGAGGCACTCGATGAGCACCGCGACACCGTTCGGGCCGTAGCCCTCGTACATGATCGTCTCGTAGTCGGCGCCGCCGGCCTCCAGGCCGCCGCCGCGCTTGACCGCGGAGTCGATGTTCTTGTTCGGGACCGACTGCTTCTTCGCCTTCTGGATGGCGTCGTAGAGGGTCGGGTTGCCTTCGATGTCGACGCCGCCCATGCGGGCCGCGACCTCGATGTTCTTGATCAGCTTCGCGAAGAGCTTGCCGCGCTTGGCATCGATCACGGCCTTCTTGTGCTTCGTCGTAGCCCATTTAGAGTGGCCGGACATCTGCCTGTCTCCTTCGCGTAACCCATCCGAACAACGAACGCCAGAGATCCTACTAGGACTCCGTCGCCCGGTCCGCGTGCACCATGTCGACGAACAGGGAGTGCACACGGTGGTCGCCGGTCAGTTCCGGGTGGAACGACGTGGCGAGCGCGTTGCCCTGGCGGACCGCGACGATGTGGCCGCCGTGCTCGGCGAGCACCTCGACGTCGGCGCCCACGGACTCGACCCAGGGGGCGCGGATGAACACGCCCTCTACAGGATCGCCGTCAACACCGCGTACGTCGACCGCCGCCTCGAACGACTCGTTCTGCCGCCCGAAGGCGTTGCGGCGCACGATCATGTCGATGCCGCCGATCGTCTCCTGGCCCGAGCGCGGGTCGAGGATCTTGTCGGCGAGCATGATCATGCCCGCGCAGGTGCCGTAGACGGGCATTCCGGCCCGCACGCGCGCGCGGAGGGGCTCCATCACGCCGAACAGGACGGCCAGCTTGGAGATGGTGGTGGACTCGCCGCCGGGTATGACCAGGCCGTCCACCTCGGCGAGTTCCTCGGGGCGCCGGACCGGCCTGGCCACGGCGTCGGCCGCGGCCAGGGCGATCAGGTGCTCCCGTACATCGCCCTGGAGCGCGAGCACTCCGACTACGGGAGTGGTCATCACCAGCCCCGGTTCGCGTAACGCTCGGCCTCGGGGAGGGTGTCGCAGTTGATGCCGACCATGGCCTCGCCCAGGTTGCGGGACGCGTCCGCGATGATCTTCGGGTCGTCGTAGAAGGTGGTCGCCTTGACGATGGCGGCGGCGCGCTTGGCCGGGTCGCCCGACTTGAAGATGCCGGAGCCGACGAAGACGCCCTCGGCGCCGAGCTGGCGCATCAGCGCGGCGTCGGCCGGGGTGGCCACGCCACCGGCGGAGAACAGCACCACCGGCAGCTTGCCGAGCTCGGCGACCTCCTTGACCAGCTCGAAGGGGGCGCGCAGCTCCTTGGCGGCGGCGTAGATCTCGTTGTTGTCGCAGCCGCGCAGCTTGGCGATCTCACCCTTGATCTGGCGCAGGTGGCGGACCGCCTCGACGACGTTGCCGGTGCCGGCCTCGCCCTTGGAGCGGATCATGGCCGCGCCCTCGGCGATGCGGCGCAGGGCCTCGCCGAGGTTGGTGGCACCGCAGACGAAGGGGGTGGTGAACGCCCACTTGTCGGAGTGGTTGACCTCGTCGGCCGGGGTGAGGACCTCGGACTCGTCGATGTAGTCGACGCCGAGGGACTGCAGGACCTGGGCCTCGACGAAGTGGCCGATGCGGGACTTGGCCATGACCGGGATGGAGACGGCCTCGATGATGCCCTCGATCATGTCCGGGTCGGACATCCGGGCCACGCCGCCGTCCTTGCGGATGTCGGCCGGGACCCGCTCCAGGGCCATGACGGCGACGGCGCCCGCGTCCTCGGCGATCTTCGCCTGCTCCGGCGTGACGACGTCCATGATCACGCCGCCCTTGAGCTGCTCCGCCATGCCGCGCTTCACGCGGGCGGTACCGGTCTCGGGGGCCTGGTTGTCGGTGGTGGACACGGGTGACCTCGCTGAAGTGAAAGAGGGTTTCTGCGAACACCGAGGAAACGCGAACGGACCAGTCCACAGCAAGGGCCAATGGGAAGCCGGTGGATCGTTTTACGGCTAGGCAACGCGCTCGACCAGCGCGGCCGGCGGTTCGTCGTCCATTTCGAAGGCCAGCGGGAAGGGGGCGTGTCCGGCCAGCCGGAACCACCTGACCTTGCGGTGTTCGCGGAGCCGGCGGGCCGCGCCGACGGCGTCGTTGTGGAAGCGGCGGGCCATCGGGACCCGGCGCACCGCCTCGGCCAGCTCGGTCGCGGCGGCCTCTCCGCCGGGCGCCTCACGGACCTCCTCGACCTGCCGCGGGTCCTCGAAGACCGCCCGCAGCGCCTGGCTCAGCTCGCTCTCGGCGACCTCCCGCTGCTCCTCCTCGGCCTGCCGGGCGGCGTGCGCGGCCTCGTACAGCACGATCGAGGCGGCAGGGTCCAGCACCCCCGAGGTCGCCAGTTCCTGGGCCACGGAGGCCCGCCGCAGCAACTGGGCGTCCAGGGCCGCGCGAGCGGCGTCGATACGGGAGTGCAGCCGGTCGAGCCGCCCGGCGGTCCAGCTCAGGTACAGGCCGATCACCACGAGGGCGGCGAGGATCCAGATGAGCGTTGCGGTCACGGGCGGAACGCTATAGGAAACGCCGGCTGCAGCGCCCTGTCAGGGGCGCGGGGCTGTATCCGATGTGCGGCTGCCGCCGCGCGGGCGCGACCAGCCACAACGGAGCCGCACCCGTCGGACGACCTCTCGCGGCCCACTAATCTCGCGCCAGCCCGAACCGCGCCCGCAGCCCCGACCGCTCGTCCGCCGCCACCGCCGCCGCGCCCGCCGTCACCGTCTCGTAGACCGACAGGATGTCCGCGCCCACCGTCGACCAGTCGAACCGGCGCACATGGACGCTGCCGCGCTCCCGCAGCTCGGCCCGGCGCTCCGGGTTCTCCAGCAGTCGTACCGCCGCCTCGGCCAGCGCGTCCGCGTCCTCGTTGGCGAACAGCTCGCCCGCCGCTCCCTGGTCCAGGACCTGGGCGAAGGCGTCGAGGTCGGAGGCGAGGACGGGAGCCCCGGCGGACAGTGCCTCGACCAGGATGATGCCGAAGCTCTCGCCGCCGGTGTTGGGCGCGATGTACAGGTCGAGACTGCGCAGGAAACGGGCCTTGTCCTCGTCGCTGACCATGCCGAGGAACTCGACTCGGGAACGGAGCTCGGCGGGCAGGGACTCGACCGCGGCCTCCTCGTCGCCCCGGCCGGCCACCAGGAGTCTGGTCCCCGGGCGGGCGGCGAGGATCTTGGGAAGGGCCTTCATCAGCACCGGGAGGCCCTTGCGGGGCTCGTCGATACGGCCGATGAAGCCGATGGTGTCGCCCTGCCACTCGGGGCGCGGCTCGGCCTTGGCGAAGAAGTCGACGTCCACGCCGTTGGGGATCACGACGGCGTCGCCGCCGAGGTGCTCGACGAGCGTGCGGCGGGCGTACTCGCTGACGGCGATCCGCGCGCTGATCTTCTCCAGGGCCGCCTGGAGGATCGAGTACGCGGCGATCATCGCGCGGGAGCGCGGGTTGGAGGTGTGGAAGGTGGCGACCATCGGGCCCTGCGCCGCCCAGCAGGTCAGCAGGCCGAGGGAGGGCGAGGTCGGCTCGTGGATGTGGACCACGTCGAAGGCGCCCTCGTGCAGCCAGCGGCGTACCCGCGCGGCGGACAGGAAGCCGAAGTTGAGGCGGGCCACCGAGCCGTTGTACGGCACCGGGACCGCGCGGCCCGCCGAGACGACGTACGGCGGCAGCGGGGTGTCGTCGTCGGCGGGGGCGAGCACGGAGACCTCGTGGCCGAGGCGGATGAAGTACTCGGCGAGGTCGCGGATGTGGAATTGGACCCCGCCCGGGACGTCCCAGGAGTAGGGGCAGACGATGCCGATCCTCACGACGGTCCCTTCGCGGGGTCGAGGTCCGCGAGCCACAACCGCTGCAGCATGTGCCAGTCCTCCGGATGGTCGGCGATCCCGGTGGCGAAGGCGTCGGCCAGCGCCTGTGTCATGACAGACGTCCTCGAGGTCCGGTCACCTGACTCGGGTACCTCGATCGGGGCGTGCACCCGGCCCTTCATGACGGGGGTGTCGTCGTACCAGAGCGTCACGGGGAGCAGGTACGCGCCGGTCTGCTGGGCGAGGAGGGCGGGTCCGGCGGGCATCCGGGCCTTGTCGCCGAAGAAGTCGACCTCCACCCCCGACTCGGACAGGTCGCGGTCGGCGACCAGGCAGATCAGGCCGCCGCCGCGCAGTCTGCGGGCCAGGGTGCCGAAGGCGGTGCCGCCGCTGTGTGGGAGGACCTCCATGCCGAGGCCCTCGCGGTAGGCGACGAAGCGGTCGTAGAGGGTCTCCGGCTTGAGGCGTTCGGCGACCGTGGTGAACGGGGTGTTCAGTTCGGTGGTGACCCAGGCGCCGGCGAGGTCCCAGTTGGCCAGGTGCGGCAGCGCGATGATCACGCCCCGGTCGGAGGCGAGGCCGTCGGTGAGGTGGTGGACGTCCTTGACGTCGAAGCCGCCGCGGATCCGCTCCTCGCTCCAGGCGGGCAGCCGGAAGGACTCCATCCAGTACCGCAGGTACGACCGCATGCCCGCCCGCGACAGCTCACGCAGCCGCTCCGGGCTCGCGTCGGGCACCACGCGCGCGTAGTTGGACTCCAGGCGCTGGACGCCCTTGCCGCGCTGCCGCCAGGCGAGGTCCGCGATGGAGTCGCCCAGGCGTACGGCGACCGGCTCGGGGAGCTTCTTGACGGTGCTCCAGCCGATTCCGTACAGGGTGTCGGTGAGCCGGTCGGTGGCGGTCACTGCCCGGCCTCGGTGCCGTGGGAGGCCTTCTCGCGCTCGGCCGCCGCCTCCGCCTCGGCGGACTCGCGACGCACCGTGACGACCCGCTGGACCAGGGTGACCAGGCTGCCGACGGCGACGATCCACAGGGCGATCGGGAGCAGGATCTGGATGCCCGGGACACCGAACTTGTGGAACCCGGCCAGACCGGCCGCCACCAGCGAGATCACCAGGCGCTCGGCCCGCTCGACCAGGCCGTTGACGGCCACCGGCAGCCCGATCGACTCGCCGCGCGCCTTGGTGTACGACACCACCTGGCCGCTGGCCAGGCAGAAGATGGAGACCGCGCACAGGACGTTGTCGTTGCCGTTGCCCGCGTACCAGAGGGCGAAGCCGCCGAAGATCGCGCCGTCGGCGACCCGGTCCAGGGTGGAGTCCAGGAAGGCGCCCCAGCGGCTGGTGCGGCCCAGCTGGCGGGCCATGTTGCCGTCGACCAGGTCGGAGAACACGAAGAGCGTGATCACGATCGTGCCCCAGAAGAACTCGCCCCTGGGGAAGAAGACCAGTGCGCCCGCGACCACTCCGGCCGTGCCGAGGAGCGTGACCGTGTCCGGGCTCACGCCCCGGCGGATGAGAAACGCGGCGAACGGTGTGAGGACACGCGTGAAGAATGCACGCGCGTACTTGTTCAGCATGGCCTTCCCGACGGTCGTTGCGCCGTGCGGCCCCTGCTGGCCACCCCGGCTGGCCCATCGTAGCCACGCGTGCGTGTGTGCGACGGCTGGGCACTCTCAGTCGGCACCGGTGGACGTCCGGGAAGGGCCCCACGGGCACGATCACGTCCTTCGTATGGACGCACCGTGACGGGAGTGGAAAGCTCGAATAACCGCGGGCGTCATCGGAGCCGCCACCGCACGCGGCCCGCCATGCAGGCCCGCGCCCACAGAGACCTCACCGTGCACGGGAGGCAAGACCATGGGCGACAAGACCAAGGAACACCCCGGAGCCGCCGGCAGGGCTACGGCGGCCGACCACCCCGCGTCCGTACGGAATGTGGTGCTGGTCGGCCACTCCGGATCGGGCAAGACCACATTGGTGGAAGCTCTCGCGCTGACCGCGGGAGCAGTGAACCGGGCGGGCCGTGTGGAGGACGGCGGCACCGTCTCGGACTACGACGACATCGAGCACCGGCAGCAGCGTTCCGTACAGCTGTCGCTGGTACCGGTCGACTGGAACGGAATCAAGATCAACATCCTGGACACCCCGGGATACGCCGACTTCGTCGGTGAGCTGAGGGCCGGTCTGCGCGCCGCGGACGCGGCCCTTTTCGTCGTCTCGGCCTCGGACGGGGTGGACGGCTCGACCCGGATGGTGTGGGAGGAGTGCGCGGCGGTCGGGATGCCGCGGGCGATCGTCATCACACACCTGGAGGCCGCCCGCGCGGACTTCGAGGAGATGACCCGGGTGTGCGCCGAGGCGTTCGGCGCCGACGACCCCGACGCCGTACTCCCCCTCTACCTGCCCCTGCACGGCCCGCAGGGCCCGGACGGGCACGCGCCCGTGACCGGGCTGATCGGGCTGCTCACGCAGAAGCTGTTCGACTACTCCTCCGGGGAGCGCAAGGAGTCCGAACCGGGACCCGACCAGCTCCCGGACATCGACGAGGCCCGCAACCGGCTCATCGAGGGGATCATCTCGGAGAGCGAGGACGAGACGCTCATGGACCGCTATCTGGGCGGCGAGCAGATCGACCTCAAGACACTGATCGAGGACCTGGAGCGGGCCGTCGCACGCGGCGCGTTCTTCCCCGTCCTGGCCGCCGCCCCCGCGGCCGAGGGCGCCCGCCAGGGGCTCGGCACGGTGGAGCTGCTGGAACTGGTCACCGGCGGCTTCCCGACGCCGTTCGAGCACCCCACGCCCGAGGTCACCACCGTCGACGGCAAACCACGCGAGATCAAGCCGTGCGACACGGACGGTCCGCTGGTCGCCGAGGTGGTGAAGACCGCGTCCGACCCGTACGTCGGCCGGGTCTCGCTGGTCCGGGTCTTCTCCGGCACGCTGCGCCCCGACGAGACGGTCCATGTCTCCGGGCACGGCATGGCCGACCGCGGCCACGAGGACCACGACGTCGACGAGCGGATCGGCGCCCTGTCCACGCCGTTCGGCAAACAGCAGCGGCCGGTCACGCACGTCATCGCCGGTGACCTCGCGTGCGTGGCGAAGCTCGGCCGCGCGGAGACCGGGGACACCCTCTCCGGCAAGGACGACCCACTGCTCATGGAACCGTGGGAGATGCCCGACCCGCTGCTGCCGCTGGCCATCCAGGCGCACAGCAAGGCGGACGAGGACAAGCTGTCGCAGGGCCTGTCCCGCCTGGTCGCCGAGGACCCGACCATGCGCCTGGAGCAGAACCAGGACACCCACCAGGTGGTGCTGTGGTGCCTCGGCGAGGCCCACGCGGACGTCGCCCTGGAACGGCTGCGCAGCCGCTACGGCGTCCAGGTCGATGTCGTACCGCACAAGGTGTCCCTCCGGGAGACGTTCGCCGGGAAGTCCGCCGGGCGCGGCCGGCACGTCAAGCAGTCCGGCGGGCACGGGCAGTTCGCGATCTGCGAGATCGAGGTGGAGCCGCTGCCGGGCGGCTCGGGCATCGAGTTCGTCGACAAGGTGGTCGGCGGTGCGGTGCCCCGGCAGTTCATCCCGTCGGTCGAGAAGGGCATCAGGGCCCAGGCCACCAGGGGAGTCGCCGCCGGCTACCAGCTCGTCGACGTGCGGGTCACCCTGCTCGACGGCAAGGCCCACTCGGTGGACTCCTCCGACGCCGCCTTCCAGACGGCGGGCGCGCTGGCGCTGCGGGAGGCCGCGGCCGACGCGAAGATCCATCTGCTCGAACCGGTGGCCGAGGTGAGCGTCCTGGTCGGCGACGACTACGTGGGCGCGGTGATGAGCGATCTGTCCGGTCGGCGCGGCCGGGTCCTCGGCACCGAGCAGACCAGCGGCGGGCGCACCCTCGTCAAGGCCGAGGTGCCCGAGTTCGAGATCGGCCGCTACGCGGTCGACCTGCGCTCCCTCTCGCACGGCACGGCCCGGTTCAGCCGCTCCTACGCACGGCACGAGCCGATGCCGCCGCAGATCGCCGAGAAGATCCGCGAACAGGTGAAGGAGGCCTCCTAGTTGATCCGGTAGTCGACAACACAGGTGTTCGGCGGGCGGCTTCGGCCGTCCGCCGACGGTTGTCGGTGGCTGGGGATACTCTGAGTACTTGATCAACAGGTGTGCGGAGTACGGAAGTCGGGAAGGCCGCAGGAGCGGGACGGCGGCAAGTGGGGGCGGGAATGAGCTTCGAGGACTTCTTCGGGCCACAGGTGCCCAGGCCGGGCGGCGAGGCGCAGGCCCCGACCTATGCCCTGGCCTCGGCGGCCTACCGGGACACACCCATGGAGGAGATCAAGAAGGCCGACAACGAGTGGCACCAGTCCACGGTCAACGAGGGCCGCAAGTGGGCGAAGATCTTCCGGCCCAACTTCGGTGAGGCGTACTCCCAGGCGGTCATCGACCGCATGCTGGGCGTCGGCCGCAAGCCGCTGATCCAGTCCTTCGGCAGCGAGCCCCAGGTGGTCGTCGAGCACTGCCTCGCCGCCAACCGCATCCGCAAGGAGCGCGACCAGCGGCTGACCGCCGTCATGTTCCTGTTCGGTGTGCTCTTCCTGCCCGGCCTGGCGGTCTGGCTGCTGGTCTTCCAGCTCCGCGCCACCATGCTGAAGAACGGCAACAAGCGGGTCTCCGGGCTCGGCAGCGCCCTGCTGGCCGCCGTCGGCGTCCTCGCGGTGATCTTCCTGATCCGGATGCCGCTCACCGGCTTCTGGGGGTGGTACGCACGCGGCTGCATCGTGCTCCCCGTGGTCGGCTGGTACCTGGCCAAGCGGCTGTGCGAGAGCACCGCACAGAGCCTGCGCGCGGCCTGGGACGGCCTGCTCTCCGGCGGCAGCGTCGGCGCGAAGGTCCCCGAGGCGGTGCCGACCAGCCCCGACCAGGCGGCGGCCGAGCAGCTGCGCCAGTCGCTGGCCCGGCTCAGCGCCGAGCAGCAGTCCAACTCGGTCTTCTACGCCGGCTCCAAGGGCATACTCGGCATGGGCACCCGCTGGGGCTCCTGGCACCTCGCGGAGGAACTGGTCCCTCTGGACCCGGTCAAGGGCGTGCACGAGTTCCGCGCGTGGACGGTCATCCGGGAGGTCGAGAAGGAACTGAGCGTGCTGCACCGGCAGCACCTGAAGACCGGCGGCTTCCCGGAACCGCAGGTCAAGCACTGGATCGTCACCCATGTCGGAGAGGGCGCCAAGGCGGTGTCCCGGCCCGACGGGGACTACAAGGTGGGCCCCGGTGACGTGGAGCGGATCTGCAACAACAACCACTTCGACAAGGGCGAGCGGCACTATCTGGGCGTGCAGTGGCCGAACCTCTGGAACGGCGAACTGATCATCACGATGATGGTCACCGTGACCGTGCTGAAGGAGACCCTCCGCATCGAGGTCACCGGACACGCCCTGGGCCCGCTCAGCGGGTTCTTCAGCGGCAAGCCGGAGGCACCCACCAAGACGGTCGCCAAGACCGTGAAGTTCTGGGAGACCCGGACCATCAAGCTGCCGCTGGTCACCCCGGACGAGGTGGTCCGGCTCGCCGCACGGGCGACGCTCAGCTGGTACCCGCCGCTGCTGAAGTGGCTCGGCGGTTCCATAGGCCTGCCCGAGCCGTTCGGCCTGCGGCACGCCTGGGCCGACCAGCCCTGGAACCACCGCTTCATGGCCGACGACGCGCTGCGCGCGGCCACGCCGATACTGCGTGCGGTGCACCGGGCCGCGTTCACCGTGCTCCAGGACCACGACGTCAACATGGACAAGTTCAACGCGCGGGCGGGATCGCTCAGCGGGGCGGTCCAGGAGGCGTCACCGAAGAAGGCCGACAAGTACGACGCGTGAGCCTCCGGCGGTTCGGCCGAAGTGGCGGGTGCGGCTCGGTGTGCGGCCCTGGGGGCTGCCGCCCCCAGACCCCCGCTTCGGCCTGAACGGCCTCGTCCTCAAACTCCCCCGGAGGGGCACCCCCAGACGGGCTGCTCAATGTTCTGTCGGCCAAGCCTCGGCCAGCATCTTCCTGGTGTCGGCCAGCAGCTGCGGCAGCACACGCGTGTGGCCCACCACCGGCATGAAGTTCGTGTCGCCGCCCCACCGGGGCACGATGTGCTGGTGCAGGTGGGCCGCGATACCGGCGCCCGCCACCGAGCCCTGGTTCATGCCGATGTTGAAGCCGTGGGCGCCGGACGCGGTGCGCAGCGCGGTCATCGCCTGCTTCGTCAGCTCGGCCAGCTCGGCCGTCTCCGGGCCCGTCAGGTCCGTGTAGTCGGCGACATGGCGGTACGGGACGGTCATCAGGTGGCCGCCGTTGTACGGGTAGAGGTTGAGCACCGCGTAGACGTGCTCACCGCGCCGGACGATCAGCCCGTCCTCGTCGGACTTGGCCGGGATCGAGCAGAAGGGACAGCCGTCGTCGGCCCCCGGGCCGGTCGGCTTGTTCTCACCCTGGATGTAGGCCATCCGGTGGGGCGTCCACAGGCGCTGGAACGCGTCCTGCGTCCCCACTCCGATCTGCTGTTCCGGCTCACTCGTCATGCTAGGCAGCATATGGCTTCGCCCGTTCGCGGCGTGTCGCCGGGGCCGCGGGAACCCGGTCGACGGCGAAGCTGGGCGGATGGACGACGGCAGCCGGCTGGACCGCTGGGATCGCGGGACCGACCTCCCTCTCGGTATCGCGTCACTGGTCTTCCTGGGCTCGTACGCGGTGCATGTGCTGGAGCCGAACCTGCCCGACGCCGTACACGACGTCCTCCTGACACTGACCTACGGGACCTGGGCGATGTTCGCCGTCGACTACGCGGTGCGCTGGCGGCTCAGCGGCGAGGGGCCGGGGTTCGTACGACGGCACTGGCTGGAATCCCTCGTCCTGGTGCTGCCCCTGCTGCGGCCGCTGCGGATCGTGCGGACGTACGAGGCGATGCAGCGCCGGCACGGTGAGCCCCGGATGGGGCTGCACGCGCGCGTGGCGTCGTACTCGGCGCTGTCGATCTCGCTGCTGGGCTTCGCGGGTGCGCTCGCCGTCTACCAGGCCGAACGCTCCGCTCCCGGCGCCACGATCCGGACCTTCGGCGACTCCCTCTGGTGGACCTGCGAAACCCTCTCGACCGTCGGCTACGGCGATTTCGTCCCGGTGACCGCCACGGGCCGGATCATCGCGGTGGGGCTGATGGCCTGTGGTCTGGCACTGCTGGGCACGGTCACGGGGTCGTTCTCGTCGTTCCTGATGCAGCGGTTCTCGCGGGGCGACGAAGAGCGGAGGCCCCCGGAGAAGTGATCTCCGAGGGCCCCTTCGAAGCCGGGCGGGGTCAGACCTGGGTCCGCTCCTCGACCACCTTCACGATCTTGGCGATGGCCTCGTCGAACGGGATGCCGTTCTCCTGCGAGCCGTCGCGGTAGCGGAAGGAGACCGAACCGGCCGCCATGTCCTCGTCGCCCGCGATGACCATGAAGGGCACCTTCTGCTTCTGGGCGTTGCGGATCTTCTTCTGCATACGGTCCGAGGAGCCGTCGACCTCGACCCGCAGGCCCTTCTTCTTCGCCTCGGCGGCGAACTTCTGCAGGTACTCGACGTGCCCGTCCCCGATCGGGATGCCCACCGCCTGTACCGGCGCCAGCCACGCCGGGAAGGCGCCCGCGTAGTGCTCCAGGAGGACCGCGAAGAACCGCTCGATGGAGCCGAACAGGGCGCGGTGGATCATCACCGGGCGCTGCTTGGAGCCATCCGCGGAGGTGTACTCCAGGTCGAAGCGCTCGGGCAGGTTGAAGTCGAGCTGGACGGTCGACATCTGCCAGGTGCGGCCGATGGCGTCCTTGGCCTGCACGGAGATCTTCGGCCCGTAGAAGGCGGCGCCGCCCGGGTCGGGGACGAGCGGGAGGCCCTGCTTCTCGGCGACCGCGCGGAGCGTCTCCGTGGCCTCCTCCCAGACCTCGTCGGAGCCGACGAACTTCTCCGGGTCCTTGGTGGAGAGCTCCAGGTAGAAGTCGGTGAGGCCGTAGTCGCGCAGCAGGTTCAGGACGAAGGTGAGCGTCTTGTCGAGCTCCTCCGCCATCTGCTCCTTGGTGCAGTAGATGTGCGCGTCGTCCTGGGTGAAGCCGCGGGCCCGGGTCAGGCCGTGCACGACACCCGACTTCTCGTACCGGTACACGGTCCCGAACTCGAAGAGGCGCAGCGGCAGTTCACGGTAGGACCGGCCGCGCGCGTCGAAGATCAGGTTGTGCATCGGGCAGTTCATGGGCTTGAGGTAGTAGTCCACGCCCTCGTCGAGCTGCATGGGGGGGTACATGCCCTCGGCGTACCAGTCCAGGTGCCCGGACGTCTCGAAGAGCTTCCCCTTCGTGGCGTGCGGGGTGTAGACGAACTCGTAGCCCTCCTCCTCGTGCCGGCGGCGCGAGTAGTCCTCCATCACGCGGCGGACGATGCCGCCCTTGGGGTGGAAGACGGCGAGGCCGGAGCCGATCTGCTCCGGGATGGAGAACAGGTCCAGCTCGTTGCCCAGCTTGCGGTGGTCGCGCTTCTCGGCTTCGGCGAGGAAGTCCAGGTACCCCTTCAGCTCGTCCTTGGACGGCCAGGCGGTGCCGTAGATGCGCTGGAGCATCGGGTTCTTCTCGCTGCCGCGCCAGTAGGCGGCCGCGTTGCGCATCAGCTTGAACGCCGGGATCAGGCGGGTGGACGGCAGGTGCGGGCCGCGGCAGAGGTCCTTCCAGCACAGCTCGCCGGTCTTGGCGTCCAGGTTGTCGTAGATCGTCAGCTCACCGGCGCCGACCTCGACATCCGCGCCGTCGTCGCTCGACGCCGAGCCCTTGAGGCCGATCAGTTCCAGCTTGTACGGCTCGTTCGCCAGCTCCTCGCGGGCCGCCTCGTCGGTGACCACGCGGCGGGCGAACTTCTGCCCGCGCTTCTGGATCTCCTGCATCTTCTTCTCGATGGCCTTGAGATCCTCGGGCGTGAACGGCTTCGCCACGTCGAAGTCGTAGTAGAACCCGTCCTTGACCGGCGGGCCGATGCCCAGCTTGGCCTCGGGGAAGATCTCCTGGACGGCCTGGGCCATGACGTGCGCGGTGGAGTGGCGCAGGATGTTGAGACCGTCCTCGGACGAGATCTCGACGCCCTCGACGGTCTCGCCGTCCTTCACCTCGTACGCGAGGTCCCTGAGCTCACCGGCCACCCGGGCGGCGACGATCGAGCGCTCGCCGGCGAAGAGCTCGGCGGCCGTAGTGCCCGTCGTCACCACGCGCTCTTCCCGCTCGGAATCGCGTTGGATGATCACACGGACGTCTGACACCGGTCTCTCCTGACTGAAGACGAATGCGGGCGCCGTACCAGGAGCGCGCGCAATACCGGATCGTACCGACCCGGCCCCGCCGACTGCGAAACGGTCACACTTTGTGAAGCGCCGTTCCCGGTCAGTCGCAGTCGTCCCCGTGGCAGGCTTCCTCGAAGAAGTCGAGGTTCTCCTGGAGGGACTTCAGCAGCCGGTCCCGGTCGGCCTCCTCCACCTGCACCGGTACGACCCCGGAGGCGCCGGACAGCCGGCGGAAGCCGCCCCGGCTCTCCAGGCGGCCGTGCACCCGCACCGGGAGTCCGACGAGGTGGGCCTGCCCGGCGATCCGGTAGTCCTCCTCGTCGAGGGTGAGCCGGACGTACGGCACCTCGGCCCCGGCGATCACCCGCAGCCGGACCGCGCCCTCGCCGCGCGGGTCGGAGCGGCGCATCCGGACCACGGTTCCGGTGACGCGGACCGCGACGGAGGGTTCCTCGCGCAGATAGCGGGCTCCGGCCTCGCGCAGCACGGGCAGGTCGCCGGGCGAGAACTCGACGGGCTCGGTGGTGGCCGCGCAGTCGTCGGGGACCCCGGCGCCCGGCGCCCACTCCACGGAGATGCGGGCCCCTTCGGTCCCGCGCACCAGCGTGACGAGGGCGTCGGTCAGTTCGCGGCTCACGCCGGCCTCGACGGCTCCGTCGAAGGCGTCCATGCCGCCGGTGGCCCGCTGGTAGTCGATGGCCTCGCGGGCCGCGTACAGGGCCTGGTGGAGGCGGACGGCGAGGGGCCGGCCGGTGCCCACGGGCACGAAGGCGGCCAGGCCGCGCCCGCCCTCCGCCGAGCCGACGAGGACGGACTCCAGCAGCGCGGCGGCCGCGCGCTTGTGGCGGGCGCCGTAGTAACCGGCCCGCGCGCGGGTGGCGAGCGCCCCGGCCAGCAGGGTCTGCCGGGCGGCGGTGCGCAGCTGCTCCTCGACGGTCCAGGACGCGGTGTCCGCCGGCCCGCTGGGCACGTCCCGCCACCAGCGGATCTCGTCGCTGGGCACGGCGAGCCCCACCAGCACCTCACGCGCGGCGGGCGTACCGCTGCGCACCAGAGCCGTGAGCGCCTCCCCGAGCAGGTCGTCACTGTCCGGGAAGGCGCGGCTCTCGGGTACCAGCAGGCTGGTGCCGGTGTTGCCCGGCCCGGGTGGGGTCCAGCGGCCGTACCGTCCCGGTGCTCCCCCGCGCCGCTGCCAGCCGTGCCGGCGCAGCAGGGCGCCGAGCACGGCCGGGTCGACGTCGGCGGGCTCGGGGGGATGGTTCCAGTGTGGCCCGTGGAGATCGTCGGGATGCGGCCTGACCTCCCGCAGCTGCTCCTCGTACGGACGGTGCCTCATGGTCGTCCTCCCGTCCCGACCCGCGTCATGATCTCGCAGAGCGCCCGGTCGTCGAAGATGCGCGAGGTCGGGACCCGCACGGTGGTCCGGTGGCGGCCGGTGATCGGGTGCCCTGCCAGGTTGACCCAGTAGCAGCAGTGGCGCAGATCGAGCCGGTCGTGGCTGGCGCGCAGCCAGTCGTCCTGGGAGCGCGGGACCAGCATCACCACCAGGATCTTGTGCACCGACACCGGTGTGCGGGCGAGCTTGCGCAGGTGGTCGTTGTCGAGCGTGAAGGAGAAGAAACGTCCCGGCGGGTTGGGCGCGATCTGGTACGTGCACTTGAGCTGCACCTTTATGGTCACCTCGTCGTCGACGGTGTGACCGGGCGAGCCATGGCTGACGTGCCAGTCGATGCCGTTGTCCGGAAACGGCTGGGACAGCGAGCAGCCGGCCGCCGCCGCGACGGCATGCAGATAGCCCACCTGCAGTGTCTCCATGCAGGCGGTGGTCGCGAGTGTGCCGCGATGGGGGCCCGTACGTTCGGGCAGCAGCCCGCCCCGTTCGGGCTGCGCTATCGCCATGACCAACAGCCTTCCCAGCCAAAGAGTTTCCCCGTGGCGGGCCGCTGAACTGCAAAGACCCGCACTCCTGTTGTGTCCTTCCGGCGTACGTCGCAAACGGCCCGGGTATCACCAAACAGGCAGAAGACGGAACGTCACCTGCCGTGGGTGAACGAGGAGTTGTGTGGACATGACGTGCTGGTACGAGGGGCCCCTGGCCGCCTTCGACACGGAGACCACGGGCGTTGATGTCGAGACCGACCGGATCGTGTCGGCCGCCGTCGTCGTCCAGGACGCCCCGGGCACCCGGCCGAGGGCGACCCGCTGGCTGGTGAACCCGGGCGTGCCGGTGCCGGAAGGCGCCACGGCGGTGCACGGGCTGACGGACGAGCATCTGCAGCGCAACGGCCGCTGGCCGGCGCCGGTGATGCACGAGATAGCCGAGGAACTGGCCGAACACGCGGCGATGCGCCGCCCGTTGGTGGTGATGAACGCGCCGTTCGATCTGACCCTGCTGGACCGCGAGTTGCGCCGCCACCGGGCGTCGTCGCTGGACCGCTGGTTCGAGGCGAGCCCGCTGCTCGTGCTCGACCCCCGGGTCCTGGACAAGCATCTGGACCGCTACCGCAAGGGCCGCCGCACCCTGACCGACCTGTGCGCGCACTACGAGGTCACCCTGGAGGGTGCGCACGACGCGGGCGCGGACGCGCTCGCGGCCCTGGAAGTCGTACGGGCGCTGGGCCGCCGTTTCGCGACCCGGCTGGAGCGCCTGACCCCGGCCGAGCTGCACACGCTGCAGACGACGTGGCACGCGGCCCAGGCGCGTGGCCTTCAGGCGTGGTTCACGCGCAGCGGCACACCGGAGACGGTGAACCAGGACTGGCCACTGCGGCCGGAAATGCCGACGGCGGCGTGAGGGGCGGGGCGCCGACCCTGGCGCCCCGCCTGTCACTTCACCAGGAACCGCCGCCTCCGCCGCCGGCACCACCGCCGACGCCGTCGGAGGAGGAACCGCCCCCGCTGGAACCGCCGCCACCGGAGCTCGACGGCGGACTCGCGGCGGAGAGGACGACTGCGGTGAGCAGGACGTCGGTGAAGTCGAGGGAGAAGCGCCGGCCGGCTGTCGTTGTCGACGTCGTGGCGCTGATGGCCTGTTCCCATGCGGAGTCCACGCCGAGGGCCACCGCCCAGGCGGAGTACCGGTCCGCCCGCTCGCCGACGGGCAGTTCGCCGGGGCAGCTGGACGGGTCGGCCAGATAGCGCCGGAACGCCTCGACCTGGAGCCAGCGGGCGGTGCCGCGCGGGGTGCGCCGGTCCAGTTCCCAGGTGCGGGCCAGCACACCGACACCGACGCCGGCGGCGACGGCGCCCACCAGCAGGACGGGCAGTCCGGCCGCCAGTCGGCGCCCACTCAGGATGCCGCCGGTGATCGCGAGGACGAAGCCGAGAAACGCCACGGCGAGATCGGCCGCGCCCGACCCGAGGACACGCTTCGTGGCGGACCTGTCCCACAGGTCGCTTCCCCTGCGCCAGCTCTCCAGCTTCCACGAGAGGTCCTCCCAGCCCTCCCTGAACCAGTGATCGCGCGTTCCGAGGGCAAGGGTGGTGCGGCCGCTGAAGATCTTGTCCAGTGTGTCCCGGACCTCTCGGTTCGACCGCGGACCGTCGGCATCGCACCGCCGCAGGACCGGATTCCGATCGTCTCCTTCGATGGCGATGTGTCCGTCGGTCGCGGCGGTCAGCAGCCAGGCCACCTTGTGCTGGTCCTTGACCGCCTCGATGCGCAGGATGCCGCCCTGGGCCGGGGTCAGGTCGTCGGGCGGCGTGGCGGTCGGGGTGACCGTGCGGGCGAGCCGCTCGATCTCGACGCGCCGCACCCGCCCCTCGTCGTCCGCCATGCGATCGCGCCCGAGGAACCGCAGCGTGCCCATGGTCAGCGCCGCACAGGCCAGCGCGACGGCAAGGAAGATCCCGCCGTTGCGCAACGGATGCGGCAGGGTCGTGCCGACGGCCTTCCCGGAGGGCGCTGCCGGCAGGTGCGCCTCGGTGACCGTCCTGGCCTTGTCGGCCGTGGCGTAGAGGGTGAGTCCCTCGTGGCCGCTGAGCTTGTCGAGCTTGACGACGAGATGCCCCGGCTCGTCCTGCGTGGCCGTGCAGGGCTTTCCGTCGTCCCATGTACCGTGCACACACCGCAGACCGGTGAGCCCGTGCGTGTCCACCACATGGATCTCGACGTTCGCCCGGTCGACCTTCCAGCCGGTGCCGACGGCGTCCCAGGCGAGCTTGCGGCCCTTCACCACGTCGGGGAGCACGTACTGGACGCGGTAGCGGTGGATTCCGCTGACCAGCCGGTCGGGGTCGCCGATCTTCAGTCGGTCGGCGAGTTGCCGCTCGCCCTTCTCGTCCCGGTAGAAGTCGCCGTAGGTGTCCTCGTAGGGGACCTTGTGGCCGTCCATGCCGACGTGCACGCTCTCGGAGTCCTCGAACGGATCGCCCGGCACGTCCCGGTAGATGCCGTGGGAGTCCCCCGAGTGCCCGAAGTCGTAGTCGATGACCTCGGTGATCCGGGCGCTGCCGTCGGCGCGGATCTCGGCGCCGACCCACATCGAGGTGACCCGCTCCTTGTTCGACAGGGCCTGCGCGACGGCGGCGATCCCGCCGAACACGACAAGGACGATGACGACGACGATCAGCCCCCGCACCCGGCGCCGTCGTACGGACGTCACCTTCCCCCGTCTTCTCTTTCCCTTGTCTTCCCCACTGCTCATGAGACCCCCCTCAAGAAGCACAGCAGACACAAAGTTGTTCAGCGCACACGAAAAAGACCGGCCCGCTGATGCGGACCGGCCTTCCCGGCGGTGGGCGATACTGGGTTCGAACCAGTGACCTCTTCGGTGTGAACGAAGCGCTCTCCCACTGAGCTAATCGCCCGGGAACGCAGTGAACAATACAGGGACGGGCGCGTTTCGTTCAAACGGCTTGCAGGTGCCTGAGCAGTCCCCGTCGTCCCGACCGCATCATCAGCAGGTGGTTGAGGCGGAAGAACGGCCGCCCGGGGACGGCCAGTCGTCGCAGCAGCGGCTTTTCGACCTCGACGACCTGCTCGTAACGAGCGAGCGTGCCGGCGCCGTCGGCGGTGACCGTCCAGCGGGCCCAGCCCCTGATGTCGCCGCTCATCTCGATCTCCAGCACGCCGGCCTCGGGCTCTCGCCGCGTCTCGCGGGCGGTGAAGGTCATGTCGTACGGCAGGACGGAACGGATGGTGATGACGCCCGTGGTGTCGTTCAGGCGGGTCACCGAACGCACCTGGGGCCACCAGTCGGGATAGCCCTCGACTCGTTCGAGCGCCTGGAAGACGGCCGTGGTCCCGAAGGGCAGCGGCCACCGGCTGAGGAAGCGGTAGTGGGTCCAGTCCATGGGCGGAGTCTGCCCGGGTGCCGGGCCTGAGTACGCGTACTCATGCCGCACGGGGTGACCTGGACCACACTCAGGGATGCGAGCGCCGCCGCCCGTGCGACGGCGCTCCCCTTCTCACCTGCTCACGAGGGCATCTTGTCGCCCAGCAGGGCCAGGTTCTCGATGGCCGCGAGCCCGTACAGCGCGGTGTCGTTGGAGGACACCCAGCTCGCCTCGCTGCCCGCGACGAGCGTGACCGGGCCGGACAGTGCCTCGGTCTTCCACGGCGAGGACTCCGTGTAGCCGTCGGAACCGTAGAACTTCGTCCACGCGCGCTTGGCCAGCGTCTCGTCACCGGTCTGTACGGCGGCGTAGGCGTCGAGCCGCGAGTGGCCCTGGAAGAGCAGCAGGGTGCCGAAGTTGGAGCCGTAGCGTGCCGCCTGTTCGGCCTTGGTGGCGTTGAAGTAGCGGCAGTAGTCGAAGTACACCTCGTCGAACTTCGGCATGTCGACCAGGTAGATGAGTTCGGCGCAGAGTTCGTTGAGGCCGAAGACCGCGGAGAGATGGGAGACCGAGACCACCGGGGTGGCCGCGGTGGCGAACTTGCCGGTGTCGAGGTCGTAGAGGCCGCTGCCCTGGACGAAGCCGTTGGGCTGGGCGGCGATGCCCTCCATGGTCGACAGGACGCGCGCCTTGGCCTTCTCCCACTTCGGGCCCTTGCGTTCCCACTCGGTGAGCCAGGCCGACACCAGGCCGCTCCAGTCGGTGCCGAAGCCGATGGACAGGGCGTGCCGGTCGGGGGTGTAGGGGTCGGTGCGGACCTTGCGCAGCGGGTCGAGGACGAGGAAGGTCTCGTCGGAGTCGACGTTGGCGGCCATGAGGTCGCCGACGCGTTCGTCGGCGGTGAGGAAGTAGTAGAAGCGCCGGTAGGTGGTGTTGGAGATGCGCTGTTGCTTGGCGCTGTCCGCGAAGTGCTGTACGCCGTGCCGGGTACCGAGGCCCGCCCACTGGCCGATGTGGTAGACGTCGACCTCGCCGGTGTGCCGGGTCAGCGCCTCGGCGAACCGGAAGATGTCGGAGCGCCCGCTTCTCAGGTACGCGTACCAGAGCCAGAGGTCGGGCGAGAGCTCGGAGTTGTCCCAGGCGTAGCCGCCGATGTCGTACCGCCACTGGTGGCGCACGGTGTCGTAGGTGTGCATGAAGTCGCCGTAGTCCCAGAAGCCGTACCAACGGCGCTGCTCCACCTGGTCCTTGTAGTAGGTGAAGAGGAAGTCGAGGTGGTCCTCGATCTTCGCCTTGGCGGCGGTGGAGCGGTCGGGCTCGGCGAACAGGCCCGGACCGAAGACCTTGGCCTTGATCAACTGCTTGGGCGGGGCGGTGAGTTGCGGGAGCACCCGGACCGCGTCGACCTGGTCGGCCAGCGCCTCGGGTGTCGGTGTCGACTCGTTGGCCCAGAACAGCAGTTCCGAGGTACGGGCGATGCCGTAGGGGGTGCCGAACTCCGGCTCGTAGTCCTCGTAGGTGATGTTGAGGCCTTCGAGCTGTTCGGCGTAGGTGTCCTGGCCCATGCCGTCGTGGTAGAAGCGCAGGTCCATCGGCTGGGCCTCGGGCGACCAGAGCCAGAGGGTGACCTCGGCCGCGTCGGTGTGGGCGTCGCGGATGTCGAGCTGGGCCGGGAACTTCTCCCAGAAGTCCCTGAGCCCGAAGGAGAATCCGCCGCTCGCGCCGCCCACGTACCCGAATCCGGAGGCCCGCTTGCCGCCGCCGGCCGCGATCCAGCCGTACCCCTTCCTGGTGCGCTTACGGAGCGTGAACCCGTCGGCGGAGAGCTGGGAGAGGGTGTAGTCGCCCCAGTGCGGGATGTACTGGAGGCGGGTGGTGACGCGCTGGTCCCAGGTGGACGGGTCGGGCAGCTTCTGACCCGCGTACTGGGCCGTCTGCACGGCCGCGCCCGGGTCGCGGCGCAGTCCGGTGATGCCCTGGACGGCCTCCCGCAGCAGGCCGGTTCCCTCACCCCCGATCCGGATGTGCCGGTCGTAGGCCTCGTCGCGCATCGGCACGGAGAAGCGGACGCCGAGCCCGCGGATGAAGTCACCACTGGCCTTGCCCGGCTCCTGGGTGCCGTCGTAGGTGATCGTGTGGACCATGCGGAAGGAGTCGGCGCCGGCGTAGAAGTAGAGCCGGATCGAGAACGGCAGCCAACTGCGGCTTCCCTTGCGGTGCTTGCCGTCGATGCGGACGACCGCGCGGACCGGGCCGTCCTGTTCGACGGTGACGGAGTCGATCGCGCCGTCGAAGCGCTCGGTCTTGACCGTGCCCTGGTCCTCGTCCTCGACCTCGGGCTGGCGGATGAGGACCAGCCGCCCGTTCCCGGCGATCTCGGTGGAACCCCGGGTGACGGACTTGATGATCGTGGAGCCGTTCTTGCCGATCTTCACCGCGATCACGCCGGTGGACACGTCGATGGTGCCGCCGCTCCTGTCGACGGTGACCTTCTTGTCGGGCGCGGCCGCGTCGCCCGCCGCGAGCGTGAGCTTCCCGTTCCCGGAACTGACCGCGTGGGCGCTCCACTTGAGGGAGCCGTCCGGCCAGTACGCGATCGGCCAGGACTGGACGGGCACGTCCTTGCCGTCCTCGTCCGTCAGCGCGAAGGTCTGGTCCTCCTGGAACGCGCCCATCGGCCAGGGCACACCGACGGTCGAGCCGGGCGCGGCGCCGAGGCCGCCGTCCTCCAGCCAGTCCAGGGTCACCGGGTCCGCGTCGGCGGCCTCGGCTCTGGGCGCGGCCTGCGCTTCCTTCGTTCCCAGCGCCCAGCTGAACTGGGCGGCGGCGCCGGCCACGGCGGCCGCCTTGAGAAGGGACCTGCGGGGGATGGGAGACATGTTTCCGCCTTTCCTTTCCGTGCGAGTGCAGAGTGGTCAGGGGCATGACAGAGAGAGGTACGGCGCCGCAGGCGCCGCCCCTGATGAGAGGCCGGTCAGCGGCGGCGGTGGCGCTCCTCCACCGCGACGGCCGCCGCCGCGACGGCGCCCAGTACGGGCACCGCCAGCGGTGCGATGAGCAGGGCGGAGCAGACCACGAGGACCGCTCCCCCGACGAGCAGGAAGGATCCGCCGGGGTCCAGGACGGTACGGCGGCCGGCCGCCGCGAGCAGGGTGCGCCAGCGGTCGCCGGGCGTCCAGACGGCCGCCGCACGGAGCCCGGTGACCATGAGGCCGATCACCGCGAACAGGCCGACGGCCCCCACGAGCGGTCCGCCGGGCAGTCCGGCGCGCACGGCCTGGACGTCCACCCAGGCGACCGCCATCGCACCCCAGCCGACGAGCCCGACGACCCAGCCGCCGCACACGGCGACGCGGAGGTCCGCGACGAACTCCCGCCAGCCGCCGGCCACGTGGCCGGTACGGCGGCGCAGATGCCTGGCACCGGCGGCGAAGGCGGCCGGGTAGGTCACCACGCCCAGCGAGGCGACGGCGATCCACACCCCGGTGAGCAGACACTCGGCGAAGACGCCGAACTTCTCCGTGAAGACGGACGGCTTGGTGCGCACGTCGGCCACGACGTCATCAGCCCTTCAGTCCGGAGGTCGCCATTCCGTCGATCAGATAGCGCTGGAAGGCGAGGAAGAACAGCAGCACGGGCAGCAGCGCGACCAGGGACATGGCGATCATCCCGCCGTAGTTGGCGGCCACGCCGTCGGAGTCGCGGAACATCATCAGGCCCAGGGAGACCGTGTACTTGCCGGGCTCGTTGAGATAGATCAGCGGGCCCATGAAGTCGTTCCAGGCGTTGATGAAGGTGAAGATCGCGCTGGTGATGAGGGCGGGCCTGCACAGCGGCAGCACGATCGACCAGTAGATACGGAAGTGTCCGCAGCCGTCGAGCCGGGCCGCCTCGTCCAGTTCCCTGGGCAGGTTGCGCATGAACTGCACCATCAGGAAGACGAAGAACGCCTCGGTGGCGAGGTACTTGCCGATGAGCAGCGGGGCGTAGGTGTTGATCCAGCCCAGCTTCTGGAACATCACGTACTGCGGGATCAGCAGCACGTGGTACGGCAGCAGGAGCGTGCCGATCATCAGCGAGAAGAGCAGGTTGCGGCCGGCGAACCGGATGCGCGCGAAGGCGTAGGCGGTGAGCGAGCAGGAGATCAGCACGCCGACGACGGCACCGACGGCGTAGAACAGGGAGTTCTGGAAGAACGTCCAGATCGAGACATCCGCTATGCCGTCGGCGAGTCCCTTGAAGTTGGACAGGATCGGGTGGGCCGGGAACAGCGTGAGGCTGTTGACGATGTCCTTGCTGGGCTTGAACGAGGCGCCGATCACCCAGACGACCGGGTAGAGGATGACCGCGAGGACCAGCAGGGCGCCGAGGTGCCAGGCCAGGGATCCGCTCCGGCGGCGGTTCAGCAGGGACGGTTCGGAGCCGGTCGTGGTGGTCGTGGTGGTCGCGCTCATCGGGCGTCCTCCTCGTAGTGCACCCACTTCTTCTGGGACCAGAAGAGGACGGCCGTCACCAGGGCCACGGCGAGCAGCAGCATCCAGGCCATCGCGGCGGCGAAGCCCATCTGGGCGTTCTTGAAGCCCTGCTGGTAGAGGTAACAGGTGTAGACGAGCGTGGCGTCGGCCGGGCCGCACTGGGTGTTGGAGACGACATAGGCCGAGCCGAAGATCTGGAAGGAGTGGATGGTCTCCAGGAGCACGTTGAAGAACAGCACCGGGGAAATCATCGGCAGGGTGATGTTCCAGAACTTGCGGAACGGCCCGGCTCCGTCCATCTCGGCGGCCTCGTAGAGCTCCCTGGGGACCTGTTTGAGTCCGGCCAGGAAGATGACCATGGGGGCGCCGAACTGCCATGCCGTCAGGGCGACCAGGCTGTAGAGGATCCAGTCCGGGTTGCCGACCCAGCCGCCGACGTGGAAGCCGAGGAAGGACTGGGTACGGTCCATGATGGCGCCGTCGGAGAAGAGCGACCGCCAGACGAAGCCGACCGAGACGCTCGCGCCGATCAGCGAGGGGGCGTAGAAGGCGGCCCGGTAGAAGGCCTGGCCGCGGCGGCTCTGGGCGAGCAGCAGGGCGACGCCGAGGGCGAGCAGCAGCTTGATCGGGGTGCCGATGACCACGTACTTCGCCGTCACCTCGACCGACTTCTGCCACCGCGGGTCGTCGAACATCCGGGTGAAGTTGTCGAGGCCGACCCACTTCGGGGTGTTGAAGAGGTTGTAGTCGGTGAACGCGAAGTAGAGCGAGGCGACCATCGGGCCCGCGGTCAGCAGCAGGAAGCCCGCGATCCACGGGGACATGAAGAGGTAGCCGGCGAGGTTCTCCCGGCGGCCCCGCCGCCGCAGCCTGGTGGGGGCGGCGGGGCGTGCCCTGCGGGCGGCGGGAGCGGAGTCCTTGACGAGCGTCACGGCAGTTCCCATCGGACTATCGGACTGGTCAGGCCTGGAAGGCGGCCTCGGACTCGGAGAAGAACTGCTTCACCGCGTCAGAGACCTTGGTCTTGCCCAGCGACATGTCGCCGCCGATGCGCAGGAAGGCGGCTTCGATGGTGTCGGCGCCGGAGGGGTGCGGGGTGATCGTGCCGAGGACACCGGCCTTGGCGGTGTCGTCCTCGTACTGGGCGATCTCCTTGCTGACCGTGTCGGTCGGCTGGAACGCCGCGTACTGCTCGGCGCTCGCCAGAATGCCCCGGTCGTAGCCCATGATCTTGCCGACCTCGGGGTCGTGGACCATGAAGTCGATGAACTGGGCGACTTCCTTGGGGTGCGCGCTGCGGGCGGAACCGCTCAGCATCAGGGAGGCGAGGTACTGGCCGGTGTGCTTGCCGTCGGTGGTCGGGATCGGGCCGAGGCCGTAGGTGCTGGTGCCCTCCGCCGAGTAGCGGACGGTGAAGTTGTCCCAGGTGAACTCGGAGGCCGCATGCCCTGCGGAGAGGGAGGACTTGGGCTTGTCCTGCTCGACGATCTTCGGGTCGGTGACGATGCCCGCCTTGACGCGGCTGTAGCCGTCCTGCCACCACTCCGTCAGATCGGCCTTGTCGAAGCCGAGTCCGTCCTTGGTGTAGAAGGCCTTGCCGTTCTGGCGGAGGTACAGGTCGTACAGGTACATGATGGAGAAGTAGCCCGTGTCGCCCGCGATCTTCGTCTTGTCGTGGATGGTCTTCAGGGCCTTGAAGTACTCGTCCCAGGTCCAGCCGGTCTGCGGGTCCACGCCCGCCTTCTCGAACACCTTCTTGTCGATGACCAGCGCCATGGTGTTCGAGCCGACGGGAACGCCGAGCTGCTTGCCGTCGACCTCGCCGACCTTGGTGACGCCCGCGCGGAAGTGATCCAGGCTCAGATTACCGGCCTTCACCTGGGAGTTGAGGTCGAGCAGAATTCCTCTCTTGTCGTACTTCCGAAGAAATCCGACGGCATTCTGGAAAACGTCCGGGGGATTTCCGCCGGCAGCCTGCGTCTGGAACTTCTCCCAGAAGGACTGATAGTCCTGGAAGTCCGTCTTCACCTTGATCTTCGGATACTTCTTCTCGAAGAGAGTGATGGTCTGATTGATCTTTTTCGCCCGCTCGTCGGCGCCCCACCACGAGTAACGGATCGTCACCGTTCCGTCCCCGGAGCCGCTGTCGCCACCACACGCCGTCGTCGCCCCGAGCCCTAGCACGGCCGCCGAGGCACCGGCCGCCTTCAGGATGGTCCGCCTCTCCACATTCCTGCTGGTTCCCACAGTCGGGCCCCTCCCCGCAGCGGTCGCCGCCGCTCGCATGAATCGTTTCAAGTAAGCGCTTGCTGGCACAAGTTACGGAGGGCCCGGTGAGGCGTCAATGATTCGGACAGGAATTTCTTGTGACCGGGGGCTGCGGAACGGCGCGGTGGGCGAGGGCGCGGGGGCTGTGGGGTGGGTGACGTCGCAGGTGGGGGGCTTGCGGTCGGGTGGTCGAACGTGAGGCGGCCTGCCGTGGGTGGGGTTACGGCTTGGCTTCGATGAGTGGTTCGGGGGCGAGCGGCTCGGAGGGGCGCAGGCCGCTCGGACCGCGCATCGAGGATGCGGCGGAGAGGGGGCGAGAACGGGGGACGGATCCGATGTGGAGGCGGGCGGCAGGGCGAAACCTCCGACCACTACGGCCGGCGCATCAGCCGACCGAGAAGGTGCCCCGGGCAGGGCCGAGCAGGAAATCTTCCGCATCGCGCACCGACGACGAGCCGCGTCCGATCTCCCCGTCCCCCGCTTGCCTCCGCCCCACGTCTGGCCGCTCCCCCGCTGGACGGCGGGACCGGGCCCGCCAAACCGCTCCCCTGGCCCTGTGAAACCTGTCCGCACCCGTGCCCGGCCCTCACCGCCCGTAGGCGATCCTCGTCGGCCGTACCCGGCCCGCACCGCCCATACGTGAGCCTCACCGGCCGGCAGCGGGGCGCGCCGCCCAGGCGGCCGCCGTCGCAGCCACTCGCCCGGCCGCCGGGCCTCGAACGACTGCGGCCCACCTGCTTTTCGCAGGTGGGCCGCAGTTCCGGGTGGGCGATACTGGGTTCGAACCAGTGACCTCTTCGGTGTGAACGAAGCGCTCTCCCACTGAGCTAATCGCCCGGGCGCAGGAAGAACATTACCCCATGTCAGGGGGTGCCCCCGACCAGTCGCCGGGGGCCCGCGGCCGGCGGCCGGGTCACTCCTCGATCTTCCAGGGCATCACTATGCCGAACTTGGAGAGGTAGACCCCGACCAGGCCGGCGACGATCACCAGGCCGACCGTGGTGAGCGCGATGTTGCGGCGGCGCACCCTGGGATCGAGGGCCTTCTGGGCCGCCTCCGTGACCTTGCGCTTGGTCCAGCGGAGCACCAGCTGGGCCCAGACGAACTCGGTCGCCCAGATCGCCATGCCGCCGAAGATGACCACCCAGCCGGGACCGGGCAACGGCAGCAGGATGATGCCCGTGACCACGACCGCGAGGCCGACCGTGAAGACCCCGGCCTGCCAGCTCAGGTGCAGTACCCGGCGCGCCTTGATGAATGCGGGCGCCCGCGATCCGAGCCCCTGCTCGGCACGTGCCCCGTCCGTCGTCGTCCCGTCCACCTCACTCCCGTCCGAGGCCGCAGCGACCTCGCCCGGTTCGTTACTCCCCGTATTCATACGACCAAACCCTACCCGAGCGTTTCCGGTCACCGGAATGGTCGTAGCTCCCGTACCGGTTCTCGGCCGGAAGAGTTACGTAAACACACGCAAAACACTCAGAGGGGTTTACAACGGCACCGTAGGTGGCATGTCGATTTCGCCGACGTGCGAATCCCCGAGCGCACACTGAGCGAAAGGCCCTGGCGCTTATGAACACCACGGTCAGCTGCGAGCTGCACCTGCGCCTCGTTGTGTCGAGCGAGTCCTCCCTGCCTGTCCCCGCAGGCCTGCGGTACGACACGGCCGACCCCTACGCCGTGCACGCCACCTTCCACACCGGAGCCGAGGAAACCGTCGAGTGGGTGTTCGCCCGCGACCTCCTCGCCGAGGGGCTGCACCGCCCCACCGGCACCGGCGACGTCCGCGTCTGGCCGTCCCGCAGTCACGGTCAGGGCGTCGTCTGCATCGCCCTGAGCTCTCCGGAGGGCGAGGCTCTGCTGGAGGCCCCGGCGCGGGCCCTGGAGTCCTTCCTGAAGCGAACTGACGCCGCCGTGCCGCCCGGCACGGAACACCGGCATTTCGATCTCGATCAGGAGCTCTCGCACATTCTGGCGGAGAGCTAGGGCGCGGCCCCTGAAAGCCGCCCGGCGCCGTCCACTCGGGGAGACGGCTCGGGCCTAGACAACCGCATACGGCAGCACCGGCGCCGCCACCGTGTTCGGTCACGGGGCGGCGCCGGTGTGCCTTGCTCCGGCGTGCCCTGCGCCTGCGCGTCCTGCTCCGGCGGGAACCTCCGGCGGGCGGTGACTGTCCCACGGGACAGCCGCCAGTGGGGCAGAGCACGGTGCGGCGCGCCCGGATGTCGCTACCATCGGCCACCATCGGCGGGCGCCCGCCCGACCCCCAGGCCAGGGAGCGAAACGTGCTGATCACCCACGACACCCGGCGTGCCCTAGACGTCGTGGTGGATCTGGTGAACACCGCGCCGGAGGACGACACGGCAGCGGACGGACTCCTCGATGTCCCGGCTCTCCAGGATTTCGTACGAACGCACGACATCAGCGATGTGGGTCTGCTGTCGGAGTTCGATCTGTCTGCGGTGCGCAAGATCCGCGGGCGGTTCGCGGGAATCTTCGCCGCCCCGGACGCCCGGACCGCCGCGACACTGGTCAACGAACTGGTCGCGGCCGCGGGCACCACCCCCCGGCTCACCGACCATGACGGCTACGACTGGCATGTGCACTACTTCGCGCCCGGTGCCTCAGTGGCCGACCACCTCGCCGCCGACGGCGGGATGGCGCTGGCGTTCTTCGTCGTCGCCGGGGAACAGGAGCGGCTGCGCCGCTGCGAGGCCCCGGACTGCCGGCGTGCCTTCGTGGACCTCTCCCGCAACCGCTCGCGCCGCTACTGCGACAGCCGGACCTGCGGAAACCGTCTGCATGTCGCCGCATACCGGGCACGCCGCAAGGAGGCGACGGGTTGATCTCCCGGCGCACGCCGGAGAGGGGATGCCGGCGAGGGGATGCCGGACGTCCGAGGATCGGCAGGCGTAGGAGCTGGTCGATGCCGACGCCTGTCCCGGCGGGTGGCGCCGGGACGGGCGGGTACGGCTCATAGCCACAGCAGGTCGTGCAGCGCAGCCATGAGGAGCAGACACCCGATCACCGCTAGGAAGATCATCAGCGGTGGCTGGGAAAGGGCGAAGAGGCACCCGCGGGGCTCGTCCTTCGGCGGCGCGGCCTCGCTCTGTTTCGTGTCCAGCATCTCGCGGTGATGATGACCCAGCTGGCACCCGCTGCGCGATCAACACACGCGGAATGGACGGGAGTTCGCTGAATTCCGTGATGTCCGGTCCGCTTCCGGTCACCCCCTGAACGCTTCCGCGCGCGCCGCGTGCACACTGTGTCGTTTCAATGCCTCATGTGACTGTCATATTCATGCGCCCGCGACCGGGCTGACCAGCGCCGTGCCCCGCGGCGCGGGCAGCGCCTCCCCGCGCCGTGCCCGCGGCCGCGGAGTGTCATATTCCGTGCTTCTTGAGGATGGCCTCGATGTCGCTGAAGTCGTCGCCCGAGCCGGTGCTGCGGGGCGCCGCCACGGGCTTGGCCGCCGGACGGGTGGCGGGGCCGAGGGACGGGGCCGAGGCGGTCGGGGCGACGGCGTCACTCCGGGCCCCGCGGGCGGCCGCCTTGCGCTCCGCCCGGGTGCCGCCGCGCCTGCGCTCCACGGCACGGGTGACGGCGAACAGGCCCCAGGCCGCGCCGAGCACAGCGAACCCGGCCCAAGCGGTGGGGCTGAACGCCGTGTCGGCGAGCCAGCCGACCACTCCCGTCATGACCAGGCCGACGGGCACGAGTGAGTAGGCGGCGATACGGGCCGCTGCCAGATACCGCTTGCGGTAGGCGGTGACCGCGGCGATGCCCAGGCCTGCCACGGACACGGCGGAACAGACTGTCTCGGCGATCATCCGGTCCTCCTGGCGGGCTGGGTCGGTCGGGGCGACGGGCGCGCGCTCCGCCCCTTCCATCGTGCACCGCCCGGCCCGCACGATCCATGCCCGCGCCCGACAATCAGGGGCATCTCGGGGTCCTCTCCGGGTCTCCTCCACCCCAGGGACGAGTTGCACCCCCACCTGGCCACCGGCCGCCACGAGCCGCCACCGGCCGCCCGCCGACTGCCCGCCGTCTCGATTGGGTCGACGGAGCCCGGCCTGGAAGACTGGTCGCCATGAACGACTCCCCCGCACACACCGACGCCCCGGTCCTCGACGTCTGGTGCGAACTCCAGTGCCCCGACTGCCGCAGCGCCCTGGACGACCTCCGCGCCCTGCGTGCCCGGTACGGCGACCGGCTGGAGCTGCGGCTGCGGCACTTCCCCCTGGAGAAGCACAAGCACGCCTTCGCCGCCGCGCAGGCCGCCGAGGAGGCTCTGGAGCAGGGGAAGGGCTGGGAGTACGTCGAGGCGGTCCTCGGCCGGGTCGAGGAACTGGACCGCGGGGGCGAGCCCTTCCTGGTCGAGGTGGCCCGTGAACTGGGCCTGGACGCCGAGGAGTTCGACACCGCGCTGGTCGACGGCCGGCACATCCTGATCGTCGACGCCGACCAGGCCGAGGGCAAGGCCATCGGCGTGACCGGCACCCCGACCTATGTCATCGGCGGCGAGCGCCTCGACGGCGGCAAGAGCCAGGAGGGGCTGCGCGAGCGGGTGGCGGAGATCGCGGACCGGCTGCTGGCCGAGCGGGAATGACCGGACCTCGGACCAGGTCCCTGCCCGGACCTCGGACCAGGTCCCTCCCCGGACCTCAGATCAGGTCCTTGCACAGGACGTACGTCATGGTGGTGTATCCCAGCGACTCGTAGAGCCGCTCGGCCGGGGTGTTGCCGGCGAAGACGTTGAGGCCGAGGACCCGCCCGCCGGTGGCGATCACCTGGTTCTCCGCCAGCAGCATGAGAGTGCGGCCGTGCCCGTGACCACGGTGGGCGGCGTCGGTCTCGACGTCGTACACCCAGGCCTTGTCCTCGCGGAAGGCCACCCACAGGACGCCGACGCGCGTGCCGTCGTGATCGAGGACGCTGAACCGCATGCCCTCCGTGGCGAGCCCCCGCGGCAGCAGCTTCTCGTGGCCGACCCGGGAGTTCTCGTACGCCTCGGCTTCGGGCACGCCCAGCTCGATCCACACGCGCGCGTAGTGCTCGGACTCGTACGCGATCCATGCCTCGTACTCGGCCCCGGTCATGTCACGGCCCCGGCTGCCCGCCGGGAGGGCGGGCGGGGTGTCGCCCAGTTCCTTCGACATGCCCCGGTTGCGCAGGACGTAGCCGAGCGCCTCGGCGAGACGCAGCGCCGGCTGCGCGGCGGCGGGCACGGACACCTCGATCTGCCGGCAGCCCCAGCCGCGCGCCACCTCCTCCGCGGCGAGCGCGGCCACCGTGCCCCGGCCCCGGCGGCGGTCGGGTTCCTCGATACGCAGGTCGAGGATGTGGGCCACCCGAGCACCGAGGTTCGGTGAGGTGCCCAGGTGGAGGGTGCCGACGGGCCGGCTGTTCACGCACACCTGAAAGCGGCGGGAAAGCGCCCCGTCGGCCCCGTGCTGGAGCGGCTCGGTCGGCCGCAGGGTCGTGGTCATCAGGGGTGTTCTACCCACCGAAGGCGCACCACGTCTGCCCAATAAAGCGGGCTTTTACGGGTCCAGGTCCTCGCCGGACCGCTCGTCGAAGATCCGCATCGCCTTGGCGGTCACCGGGCCCGGGGCGCCGGGGAGTTCGCGGTCGTCGACACGGTGCACGGCCTGGACGTCGCGCAGGGTGGAGGTGAGGAAGACCTCGTCGGCCCGCTCCAGTACGTCCAGGGGCAGGTCGGTCTCCTTGGCGCCGGTCCACTCGACGGCCAGGGCACGGGTGATCCCGGGCAGACAGCCCGAGGCGACCGGCGGGGTGTGGATCTCGCCGTCGAGGACGACGAAGACGTTGGAGCCGGTGCCCTCGCAGAGCTGCCCGACGGTGTTGGCGAACAGCGCCTCGGAGGCGCCGTGTTGGTGCGCGCGGGCCAGGGCGACGACGTTCTCGGCGTACGACGTCGTCTTCAGACCGGTCAGGGCACCCCGCTCGTTACGGGTCCAGGGGACCGTGATCACGGCGGTGGAGTCGGCGCGGCGGACGGTCTCGCCGAGGGCGACGACCAGGGTGGGGCCGTGCTCGCCCCGGTCGGAGCCGAGGGGGCCGTGGCCGCCGGTGTAGGTGATGCGCAGCCGGCCCAGTGGCATCGGGTTGGCCGCGAGGACCGCCGCGCAGGCCCGGCGCACCTCGTCGTGGTCGGGGTCGGGCAGGCCGAGGCCCCGGGCCGAACGGGTCAGCCGGTCGAGATGGCGGGTGAGCGCGAAGGGCGTGCCGTCGGTCGCCTTCACCGTCTCGAAGATGCCGTCCCCCACGGTCAGCCCGTGGTCGAAGACGGAGACACGCGCGGACTCGATGTCCTGCAGCTCGCCGTCCAGCCAGATCCTCACCTGGGACCCCCTTCGTTCATGTCGTACGTGCCCGACGCTACCGCGAGCAGCCGGGCCGCCTTCAGCTCGGTCTCCCGCCATTCGCCCTCCGGGTCGGAACCCCAGGTGATCCCGGCCCCGGTACCGAACCGCAGCGCCCCTTCACCACGGTCGATCCAGAAGGTACGGATCCCCACGGCCAGCTCGCCGGTACCCCGGTCCGCGTCGACCCAGCCGATGCCGCCGCAGTACGGACCGCGCGGCGCGGTCTCCAGGGCCTCGATGATCCGCAGGGCGCTCGACTTGGGTGCGCCGGTGACCGAGCCGGGCGGGAAGGCGGCGGCGAGCAGCGCGGGCCAGCCGGCGTCGGCGCGCAGCTCGCCTCGCACGGTGGAGACGAGGTGGACGAGTCCCGGGTGCTTCTCCACGGCGCACAGGTCGGGCACGGTCACCGTGCCGGTGGCGCAGACGCGCCCGATGTCGTTGCGGACCAGGTCCACGATCATCACGTTCTCGGCGTAGTCCTTCTCCAGGAGGTCCGCCTCGGTACGGCCGGTGCCCTTGATGGGTCCGCTCTCGACGGTGCGCCCCGCCCGGCGCAGGAACAGCTCGGGCGAGGCGGTGGCTATCTCCACGCCGTGCTCCGGCAGCCGAATCGTTCCGGCATACGGGGCCGGGTTGCCGCGGGCCAGCAGTGCGGTCAGGGCGTCCACGTCGGCGTCCGGGGCGACCGGTGCGGACAGGACACGGCAGAGGTTGGCCTGGTAGACCTCGCCGGCCGCGATGTGGGTGCGGATCCGCCGCACGGCCGCCGTGTAGGCGGTACGGTCCAGGGACGAGGTCCAGTCACCGGCCGCCGGGCCGTGCCACTCCCCCGGCACCGGCGCGGGCACCGGCTCCTCCCGTACGTCGCCGAAGCGGGCGCAGGTCAGCCGCCCCTCGAAGTCGGCGCAGACGGCCCAGAAACCGGTGGAGTCGAGGGCCGCGGGATCGCTGGTGACATCGAGGAGACCGGTGGCGACACGGTCGCCGAACCGGGCCAGAGGAGGGAGACGGAGCACGTCGTCGAGTCTATGCGGGTGTCCTGGGGGTGACCCGGGCATGTCGTCGAGGGGGCCCTGACCACGTCGTCCGTCGGGTCCGGCGCAGCACGCTGCACAAACGCGTTTTTGTGCTGGCCGGGGAATCCGCTAGAGTTCAACACGTCGCCGGGACGCGAGAGCGGACCGAAACGACAGGCGGACGTAGCTCAGTTGGTAGAGCGCAACCTTGCCAAGGTTGAGGTCGCGAGTTCGAGCCTCGTCGTCCGCTCGAAGGAAACAGGGGTATCCCCGATCCCCTACACTCCTGGTGGAGTGGCCGAGAGGCGAGGCAACGGCCTGCAAAGCCGTCTACACGGGTTCAAATCCCGTCTCCACCTCCAAGGACGATTAGCTCAGCGGGAGAGCGCTTCCCTGACACGGAAGAGGTCACTGGTTCAATCCCAGTATCGTCCACTGGATCTTGGTCTGATGATCGAAGATCTGACCTGCGCGATTAGCTCAGCGGGAGAGCGCTTCCCTGACACGGAAGAGGTCACTGGTTCAATCCCAGTATCGCGCACGCATTGCCCGTGATCTTCGGACCGCGGCCCCGAGGACGATTAGCTCAGCGGGAGAGCGCTTCCCTGACACGGAAGAGGTCACTGGTTCAATCCCAGTATCGTCCACACACCGAAGAAGCCCCGGCCGTCTCGAACGGCCGGGGCTTCTTCGTGCGCCCGGCCGGCCTGCGCCGGGCGCACCAGGGCTCAGCTGGAGAAGAGCATGTGGGCCCAGCTCTTGTTGTGGTGGCCGCCGTGGTGTCCTCCGTGGCCGCCATGGTGACCGCCGCCGTGGTGCGGGGCACCCCAGGCCGGCGCGGGCGGGGCCGGGTACGCCTGCTGGGCCGGGTACGCCTGCGGGGCCGGCGGGACGGGCTTCGCCCACTGGGCCTCCAGCTGGGTCAGCGCCTCCAGCTCGCCGTAGTCGAGGAAGATGCCCCGGCAGCCGCTGCACTGCTCGATCTGGACGCCACTGCGGTTGTAGGTGTGCATCGGCGCATGGCACTTCGGACAATGCATGGTCGGCTCAACTCCTCGCCGGTCGGTACTGCTTCACGTTTCCCCAGGACAGACTCCGTCCGACCCCGGTCGGTTGCACCCTACTTCGGGAATGCGGGCCGCAACTGGGCGCAAACCAGGACCCTTCGAAAGCGCCGCGAGGTCATTCCTGGATCATCCGGGCACAAGCGTCGATCAAGGACTGCTCGACCTCGTCCAGGGGGCGGTCCGCCGCGAGGGCCTTCGCGAGGTACCGCGCGGCCGTCTGGACCGTGAGGGCCCGGGCCGGGACGTCCAGGGCGGCCCAGGGGTCGCCGTCCTGCGGTACGGCCGGGCCGCCCGCCGCGCGGTAGGCGGTGAGGAAGCGGGTCCACTCGGCGGGTGACAGGAGGCCGCAGGCGTACCAGGAGGCGGGGCGGGCGAGGTCCCAGGCGGGGACGCCGAAGCCCAGATCGTCGACGTCGATGAGCAGCCATGGCCCGTCCGGGGCCGGGTGCCGGACCAGCTGGCCGAGGTGGAGGTCGCCGTGGCACAGGGTGAGGGTGCCGGGCATGGGCGCCTCGGCGCGGGCCCAGGCGGGCAGGGCCGACCAGGCACGGAGGACGGGCGGGGCGGCGGGGTGCGGGGCCGCGGTGGCCAGCGCCTCGTGGAGGCGGGCCATCGCGTGGGCGGCCTTGGCGGGGCCGCGCATGGCAGGTGTGCCAGGAGTGGGCGGGGTGCGGTGGAGACGGGCGAGGAGGGTGGCGGCGGCTTCCCAGGGAGCCGCGCCCTGGTCGTCGGGGTCCACGGGGGTGCCGTAGGGCCAGAGGGTGACCGGGCGGGCGTCGACGAGGGCGCCCGGGGTCACGGTGAGGGGCGGGACAAAGACGTCGGGAAGGCGGGCGGCGGTGGCCAGGCGGAGGGCGAGGGCCCTGGGGTCGGTGCCGGGGGCGTGGGCCTTGGCAACGGTTGCCGCATGCCGGACGACCGTGGTGTCGGGGCGGTGGGCCAGGGTCGTGGTGGCACCGCAGTGACAGGGCGCCGCTTCGGGGTGGGCGACGGCAACGGCCTCGGCGGTCAGGTGTGCCAGTACGTCTGCGGTCGTCAAGGGTCCCCCGGGTGTGCGGTTTCCTGCGGTGAGCGTACGGGGCCGCACGTCTGCGCCGATGTGGGCAGGCGCGATTGCGGGGCGACGCGGGTGTTCGGGTACAGGGCGACGCGGGTGTTCGGATGCGGGGCGACGCGGGTGTTCGGGTGCGGGCCGGTGGGGGCTTGTCGCGCAGTTCCCCGCGCCCCTTACGGGGCGCGTCTTCGCCGCCCCGCCGCGATCGGGTCCAAAAAAAGCAATGCCGGCGCAGCTCCCCAGCTGCGCCGGCATTTTTGCCGTCCGCCGCACCCCCGTCCCCACGGGGTTTCATGGGTGGATGTCCCCGCCCGGACCGCTCTTCCGGGCCTGGGGTCGCCGCTCAGCGCCCCAGCATCACTCCCACGGACGACGCCTGTGTGGCCACTGTCTCCCAGCCGTCGAAGACGACGAGGAGCAGGACCGCCAGGGGAAGGGCCATGAGCGTCGCCACCAGGGGGTGGCGGCGACCCTGCCGGCGGGGGCGGGTGGTGTGTGTCCGCTGTGCCGTAAGGGCCATGGTCCCTCTCCTGACCGTTCTCGGTTGTCGTTGGCAGCGGCGGATGTCTGACCTCGGGGGACGAGTGCTGCACCCGCCGCTTGACTTCAAATCTAGGCGCGCGGCGCCTCGCGGACGTCATGCCCTCGTACCGAATCGCGGGCCTCCGAGAGGATGAGCCATGACCTGCGGACTACTCCCCTGGGTGGAGACGGCGCCCTAGGTCTCGTCCTACGACTCGGGGTCTTCCCGGAGGGGGTGCCCGGTCCTTCCCGGTTTTTCCGAGCTGTCCTCACGGGGTACCGGCTGCTCGACGAGGGCCAGGACCCTGGTCGCCATGAAGCGGGCGGTGCGCACAACCGACCCGTTTCGCGTGACTTCGCTCACTTCCACCACCCCTCGCCGTACCGCCGTCTCCACCCGGCGACCCGCTCTGCTCGCCACCACCTCATAGGTACGGGTGGTGTCGCCGGCGTCGACGACTATCTCCACGCGGTCACCCTTCACAGCTTCAATCCCCCTTCTGCTACGGCTTGTTGAAGCAGACAGGTACTCAAAGGAGCCGATTACGGCGCCTTTCTGACCACCTCTCAAGTCTCGCACCCGGCACTGACAATCCATCGGGCCGAGAGGGCGCGGCCTCTGCGCACGGGCGGCCCGGTAAACGTAAGCTGTGCCACGTCAAACGGACCGGGCAGCGGGGATGAACATGGCGATGATGCGCCTGAGGCGCGAGGACCCGCGCGTCGTCGGCTCGTTCAGGCTTCACAGAAGGCTCGGCGCCGGCGGAATGGGCGTCGTCTATCTCGGCTCCGACAAGAAGGGGCAGCGGGTCGCGCTGAAGGTGATCCGGCCCGATCTGGCGGAGGACCAGGAGTTCCGGTCACGCTTCGCCCGCGAGGTCTCGGCGGCCCGCCGGATCAGGGGCGGTTGCACGGCACGGCTGGTCGCGGCGGACCTGGAGGCCGAGCGGCCGTGGTTCGCCACCCAGTACGTACCCGGGCCCTCGCTGCACGACAAGGTCGCCGACGAGGGCCCGCTGCACGCGGCCGAGGCCGCGGCGGTCGGGGCCGCGCTGTCCGAGGGACTGGTCGCGGTGCACGAGGCCGGGGTCGTGCACCGGGATCTGAAGCCGTCCAACATCCTGCTGTCCCCGAAGGGCCCGCGGATCATCGACTTCGGCATCGCCTGGGCCACCGGGGCCTCCACGCTCACCCACGTCGGTACGGCGGTGGGCTCGCCCGGGTTCCTCGCGCCCGAGCAGGTGCGCGGCGCCGCCGTCACCCCGGCCACGGACGTGTTCTCGCTCGGTGCGACCCTCGCGTACGCGTCGACCGGTGACTCGCCCTTCGGACACGGCAGTTCCGAGGTGATGCTCTACCGCGTGGTCCACGAGGAGCCGCACCTGCACGGCGTACCGGACGCGCTCGCGCCCCTGGTACGGGCCTGTCTTGCGAAGGATCCCGAGGAACGGCCGAGCACGCTCCAGCTCTCGCTCCGGCTGAAGGAGATCGCCGCGCGTGAGGCACACGGGCTGGCCGACGTACGGCCCCCCGCGCCCCGTGCCGCGGAGGCGGACCGGCCCACCGGGCGGCTCACCGAGACCTACCCGGAGCCGCAGCGCACCCAGCGTCGGCCGCAGTCCTCGTCGGGTGCGCCGGTGCGCGGCAACGCGCCCTCGCGCGGCGGCAGCGGCCCGCGTCCGGGCGGCGGCGTTCCGTCGCGGCCGAACGGCGCGCGCCCCACGCCCGCTCCGCGCGGCAACGGCTCCCGGCCCGGTACCGGCAGCCGGCCCGCGCCGCGCAGTGGCACCGGCCGGCCCGCGCCGCGCCCCACCGGCACCGGGCGGCGGCCGGCCAATCCCCGGCTGCTGCGCCAGCGGCTGTTCGTGTTCGTCGTGGTGACCCTGCTGGTGGCGGTGGGGATCGCACTGGCCCAGGGCTGCTCCGGCCCGGCGCACGGGATGGGTCTCGTGCCGGGTGGTGCCGTACCGGCCAAGGCCGTGGCTCTCAGGGAGTAGGGGTACTACGCCACAGGGGTCCTGCTCCTCAGGGGCGTTACGCCTCGGGGCGGCCGGCGGTCACCGCGTAGAAGGCGACCGCGGCCGCCGCGCCGACGTTCAGCGAGTCGACGCCGTGGGACATCGGGATGCGTACCCATTCGTCGGCGGCGACCAGCGCCTGGGTGGAGAGGCCGTCGCCCTCCGCGCCGAGCATCAGCGCGACCCTGTCCATCCGGTGCGGGGCGGCCTCGTCGAGGCTGCGGGCCTTCTCGTCCGGGGTCAGGGCGAGCAGCGTGAACCCTGCCTCGCGGACCGAGTCCAGCCCCTTGGGCCAGGTGTCGAGACGGGCGTACGGCACAGAGAAGACCGCGCCCATCGAGACCTTGACGCTACGGCGGTAGAGCGGGTCGGCGCAGTCGGGGGACAGCAGCACCGCGTCCATGCCGAGGGCCGCCGCCGAGCGGAAGATCGCGCCGATGTTGGTGTGGTCGTTGACCGACTCCATGACGACGACCCGGCGGGCGGTGCGTAGCAGTTCGGTCGCCGTCGGCAGCGGCTTGCGCTGCATGGAGGCGAGCGCACCGCGGTGCACGTGGTAGCCGGTCACCTTCTCGGCGAGCTCCGGGCTGACCGCGTACACGGGGGCCGGGAGCTCGTCGATCACATCGCGCATGACGTCGACCCACTTGGCGGACAGCAGCATCGAACGCATCTCGTAGCCCGCGTCCTTCGCCCTGCGGATGACCTTCTCGCCCTCGGCGATGAACAGACCCTCGGCCGGTTCGCGCTTGCGGCGCAACTCGACGTCGGTCAGGCCTGTGTAGTCACGGAGGCGCGGGTCGTCGGGATCCTCGACGGTGATGAGATCGGCCACAGGGTGATACTGCCTTGTCCTGGGTGGGGTGCCAATGGTCTGGGACGGGTTGTGTTACCCGGGGTTACGTCAGTGCCCGCGCGGGTGCCCTTTCAGGCCGCCGGGCGCGGGCCGACGTTCACCACCTCGCCGATCACGATGACCGCCGGGGGCTTCACTTCCTCGACGCGGACCACCTCCGCCACGGTGGCGAGGGTCGCGTCGACCCGGCGCTGCGCGGCCGTCGTGCCTTCCTGGACGAGGGCGACGGGGGTGTCCGGGGACTTGCCGTGGGCGACGAGCGTCTCGGCGATCTTCCCGATCTTGTCGACGCCCATGAGGACGACGAGGGTCCCGGTGAGCTTCGCGAGGGACGGCCAGTCGGCCAGCGAGCGCTCGTCGTCCGGCGCGACATGGCCGCTGACCACCGTGAACTCGTGCGCGACGCCCCGGTGTGTGACCGGGATACCGGCGGCGGACGGTACGGAGATCGAGCTGGAGATGCCGGGGACGACCGTGCACGGGATCCCGGCCTCGGCGAGCGCCTGGAGCTCCTCCATGCCCCGGCCGAAGACATAGGGGTCGCCGCCCTTCAGCCGTACGACCGACTTGCCCTGCTTCGCGTGCTCGATCAGGGCGTTGTTGATGGCTTCCTGGGCCATGTAGCGGCCGTACGGGATCTTCGCCGCGTCGATCACCTCGACGTGCGGCGGGAGTTCGGCGAGGAGGTCGCGGGGGCCGAGGCGGTCGGCGATGACGACGTCGGCCTCGGCGAGAAGGCGGCGGCCGCGCACCGTGATCAGGTCGGGATCGCCGGGGCCGCCGCCGACCAGGGCGACGCCGGGGGTGCGGGTGCGGTGGTGCGGGGCGACGAGGGTGCCGTCGCGCAGACCCTCGACGACCGCGTCCCGGATGGCGGCGGTGTGGCGGGGGTCGCGGCCCCGTGCGTCGGTGGTGAGGACGGCCACCGTGACGCCTTCGCTGTGGCCGGTCGCCGGGGTCCAGGCGGTGGCCTGGTCGGCGTCGTCGGAGCGCACGCACCAGACACGGTGCCGGTCCGCTTCCGCGGATGCGGCGGTGTTGGCGGCGAGGTCGCCGGTGGCGATGAGGGCGTACCAGGCGTCGGCGAGATCGCCTTCGGCGTAGGGCCTGCGTTCCCAGGTGATCTCACCGGCATCCGCCATCGCCTCGACGGAGGGGGTGGCTTCCGGCGATACGAGGGTGATGTCGGCGCCCGCTGCGATGAGAGCCGGGAGGCGGCGCTGGGCCACCTGGCCACCGCCGAGGACGACCACCTTGCGGCCGGTGAGACGGAGGCCTACGGGGTAGGCGGGGTGTTCGGCCATGAGGTGCGGCTCCTCTTGAGGCGGCGGCGCGATAGCCCTGACGTGGGCATTTTAAGGGGGACGGGGTTTCGGCGGGTCAGGTGTCCGATGGCTGGGCGTTGCGGGCCGGGTGCAGGGCTGTGGGTGGTTGTGCCCACCCGTTCCGCCCTGCGGAACGATTGCCCACAACCACCGGCCGGCTGCCATAGGAACCCGGAGCCGTAGTCCCCTACCTCTCCGCGACTCCCGCTACTTCTCCGCGACTCCCGCTACTTCTCCGTCACGCCCGCCGAGTCGAACGTCGCCACCTCGTGCATCGCCCGCGCCGTGCTCTGCACCAGCGGCAGTGCCAGCAGCGCGCCCGTGCCCTCGCCCAGGCGCAGGTCCAGGTCGACCAGCGGGCGCAGGCCCAGCTTGTTCAGCGCTGCCACGTGGCCGGGTTCCGCGCTGCGGTGGCCGGCGATGCAGGCGGCCAGGACCTCGGGGGCGATCGCGCGGGCCACCAGGGCGGCGGCGCCGGCGCTCACGCCGTCCAGGATCACCGGGGTGCGCAGGGACGCGCCGCCCAGCAACAGGCCGACGATCGCCGCGTGTTCGAAGCCGCCGACCGCGGCGAGGACGCCGATCGGGTCGGCCGGGTCCGGCTGGTGGAGTTCCAGTGCGCGCCGGACGACCTCGGTCTTGCGGGCGAGGGTCTCGTCGTTGATGCCGGTGCCCCGGCCGGTGACCTCGGAAGGGTCGGCGCCGGTGAAGACCGAGATCAGGGCGGCGGACGCGGTCGTGTTCGCGATGCCCATCTCGCCCGTCAGCAGCGCCTTGTTGCCGGCCGCCACCAGGTCGCGCGCGGTCTCGATGCCGACCTCGATGGCCTGCTTGGCCTCTTCCCGGGTCATCGCCGGACCGGTCGTCATGTCGGACGTGCCCGCGCGGACCTTGCGGGGCAGCAGCCCCGGCGTGGCGGGCAGTTCGGAGGCGACACCGACGTCCACCACGCACACCTCGGCGCCCACCTGGCCGGCGAACGCGTTGCAGACCGCTCCCCCGCCGAGGAAGTTGGCCACCATCTGGGCGGTGACCTCCTGCGGCCAGGGGGTGACGCCCTGGGCGTGCACCCCGTGGTCACCGGCGAAGATCGCCACGGCCGCGGGCTCCGGGATCGGCGGCGGGCACTGCCGGGACAGACCGGACAGCTGGGCGGAGATGATCTCCAGCATGCCGAGCGCGCCGGCCGGCTTGGTCATCCGCTTCTGCCGCTCCCAGGCCTCGCCGAGCGCCTTGGCGTCCAGCGGGCGGATCCCGGCGACGGTCTCGGCGAGCAGGTCGTGCGGGTCCTCGCCGGGCAGCGCGCGGCGGCCGTACGTCTCCTCGTGGACGACCCACGACAGCGGACGGCGCTTGGACCAGCCGGCCTGCATCAGCTCGGGCTCGTCCGGGAACTCGTCGACGTAGCCCACGCACAGGTAGGCGATGACTTCGAGGTGCTCGGGCAGCCCCAGCGCGCGGACCATCTCGCGCTCGTCGAAGAAGCTGACCCAGCCGACGCCGAGGCCCTCGGCGCGGGCGGCGAGCCAGAGGTTCTCGACGGCGAGGGCGGCGGAGTAGGGCGCCATCTGCGGCTGGGTGTGCCGGCCGAGGGTGTGGCGGCCGCCGCGGGTCGGGTCGGCGGTGACGACGATGTTGACCGGGGTGTCGAGGATGGCCTCGATCTTCAGTTCCTTGAACTGCTTCGCGCGGCCCTTGGGGAGGGACTTGGCGTAGGCGTCGCGCTGGCGCATGGCCAGTTCGTGCATCGAACGGCGGGTGTCGGCCGAGCGGATGACGACGAAGTCCCAGGGCTGGGAGTGGCCGACGGAGGGCGCGGTGTGGGCGGCCTCCAGGACGCGCAGCAGCACCTCGTGCGGGATGGGGTCGCTGCGGAAGCCGTTGCGGATGTCACGGCGTTCACGCATGACCTTGAGGACGGCCTCGCGCTCGGCGTCGTCGTAGGCGGGCGCGGCCGGGCCGGTGGACTGACGTACTTCTGCCACGGGGGCCGTGCTCTCTTCCTGCTCGGCGGCCCTGGTCTCCAGGTCCTCCGCCTGCTGTACGACATCGGGGTGGGGCTCCGCCACCGACCCGGGCTCGGCCTCGCGCGGCGCGGGAACCGTCGCGGCCTGCTCCGGCGCCGGCTCGCCCTGGTCCTGCGCGGGGAGGACCAGCGGGTGCGGCGGGGTCGGGGCGAGGTGCGGGGTGGTCGGCACCTGGCCGTCGACGGCGACGAACTCACCCAGCGGCTGGTCCGGCGTCGGCTCCGGGGGCACGGCGGCGGCGAGGGGCTCCGGGGCCGCCGGGGGCTCGGAAACGGACGTGGTGCCCTGGGTCTGCGGGCCGGCGGGGGGCACCACGACCGGCGGGACGGACGGCGCTTCGGGAGCCTCGGGGGCGGGCTCGGCCTGCGGTACGGCAGCCGCCGCGGGGAACTCGGCCGGTGCCTCGGGGGCTACCGGGTCCGGGGCGAGCGGCACGGACTGCTCGGCCTCCGGGGCCGTGGCGGCGAGCGGCTCCGGCGACTGCGGGGCCTCGGGGAAGAGTGCGGGCTCTTCGGTGACCGCCGCCTCCGCTGCCGGTACCGGCACGGGCGGCGCCACGACCACCGGCTGACGGGGCTCGGTCACAACGGCCTCGGGTGCCGGAACGGACTCCTCCGGCACGACGGACTCGGACTCGGACTCGGCTTCCGGTGCCGGAACGGGTTCGGGCACCACGGCCTCCACGACCTGTTCGGCTACGACCGGCTCCCCGACCTGTGGCTCCGGCGCGACCGGCGGCACGGACTGCGGCTCCGGCGCGATCGGCTGCAGGTCCGGTGTGACCGGCTGCTCCGGCTCGGCCACCACAGCCTCGACGACCTCCGGAACCACTGCTTCCGCAACCTGACCGGCCTCGACGTCCGGCACAGCCCGGGCCGCGGCCTCGACCACCACCGGCGCATCCTCCGCCGGTACGACCACCTCGCCGGGAGCCACCCCGGCGCCGGTCACCTGCACGGCCTCCAGAGCCTCCGGAGCCTGCGGGGCCTGCGGAACCTCCGCGACCGGCGCAGCCTCCGCAGCCACCGCGGCCTCGACGACCTGCGGCGCCGACGGCTCGGTCACGGGCACCGGAGCGTCCCCGGCGGCGGGCTGGGCCGCACCGACCGGGCCATGAACGTGCTCGGGCTGCGCCCCGGCCACCGGCACCTGCTGCTCGACCGCGACACCCGCGACACCTGCGACACCCACTGCGCCCGGAGCACCTGCCTCCGTGGCGAGCCGGGCGACGGCCGCCTGGGCGGCGCCGGACGGCTCGGCAGTCCGGACCTGCTGGATCATCGCAGGCTCCGGAGCGGGAGCGGCGGGAGCACCGGCGGCAACGGGCACGGCGGAAGCGACCGCCTCCAGTACTGGAGCAACCGTTTCGGCAGCCGGGGCCTGTGCGCTCACCTGTGCCACCGGCACGGCCTGAGGGACGATCTGGGGGACAGCCTGCGGGGCGCCCTGGGGCGCACCCCAGGGCGCGGCGGGCTGCGGTACGGCCTCGCGCAGCGGCTGGGCGTCGAGGTACTCGGGGCCGGTCGCCGGCTGGCCCGGCTGCCGTACCGGCGCGCCCGCCGGGCCGCGGTCGGCAAGGGAGCGGACCGGGCTGGTGGAGGCATCGGGGATCGGCGGGCCGAGGTGCAGCGGGCGGCGCGGGGCCGGGGCGGCCGCCGGGTCGTGCGGCACCGAGAGGATCGGGGAGGCGGGCACCGAGCTGGGCAGCCGGACTCCGGTGAGGTCGACCGACCCGCTGTCACGGCCCGCCGTCTCGTGCGGGCCGGGCTCGTGGACGGTCTCGACGACCGGTTCCGGGGCCGGTGGCGGCACTTCGTTGCCCCAGGCGCCCTGGGCGCCGGGCAGCAGCAGTTCTTCGTCCTCGGCAGGCGACTCGGAGAGGTAGGTGTACGCGCCGTGCGCGGGAACGCCCGGCTGTTCCACCATGCCTGCGCTCTCCGGCAGTCCCTCGCCCGGGACCTGGCCGGTGTCCGTCATGCGTACCCCTCGCCCATCGGTTAGTGCCTTCTACGACCAGCTCACCCGGGGCGGCGCACCGACCGCCCCACAGTGAAGAACGAGCGTGCGTGCCCAGCGGCACGAACGACCCGCCGGAAAAGGCGACAAAGCCATTCAGTGGCATTGTCCCGGCCGTTCGACCGTCGCGACAGCGTGATCCGCGACAGCCCGCTGTGGACTGCGCCACGTTGCGCGTGTCCCCGGTTTCTGCCGTACCACACCCACCCCAAAAGGGGCGCGTTTTCCGGACATTGACGAACGAATTTCCGGGCCACCGGTGCAGTGCAGCGATCGGCCAGCCTACCGCGCGAAGTATGACAACCGGATCACGGGGCACACTCGGACAGGCCCGCCCGCCGCCCGGCCACCACCCCTCAACGAGGCGTTTCGCGCTGCGGCAGTGTCCCGCTGAGCAGGAAGACGACGTTCCGCTCGGTCTCCGTCCAGGCCCTGGTGTCGAGTTCGACGGACTGGAGCAGGGCGCACTCGACCAGGTAGCCGTGCTCGGTCAGGTCGCGGCCGACGAGTTCGGCGGCGTCCCGGGTGGCGGCGTGCGTGACGATGCGCTGTGGCCGGCGGTCGGCCACCGCGGTGACGACGGCCGCTCCCCCGCCGCCGACCCGGACGACATCCGGCTCGGGCAGGTTCTCCAGTACATGGGGCGCGCTGCCGTGCACGATCTGGACCTGGACCCCGAACCTGCGGGCGGCCGACTCGGTGCGCACGCAGGCCGCGAGGTCCCGGTCGACGGCGATGACGGCGGCCCCGGCGCGCGCGGCCTCGGTGGCGAACGCGCCGCTGCCGCAGCCGATGTCCCAGACGAGGTCCCCCACCCGGGGCCCGAGGCGGGCGAGTTGGGCGGACCGGAGCAGGTCCCGCTCCCCTTCGCCGAGCGCGACTCCCTCGCCGTACTCCGCGTCGGGCTGCACCCAGCCGCGCGGTCCGGCCGCGGGGTCCCGGCCGGCGATCCAGCCGCCGCCCTCGCCGGCCACCACCGGTCCGGCGGGTCCGCCGATGACGATGACGACGTTGGGGTCGCGCCAGGTGTGGTCGGGGGCCTTGTCGGAGGTGACGACGGAGACCTGCTCGCGTTCGGTGCCGAGTTCCTCGCAGATGACGAAGGTGCGGTGGACGCCCTCCATGAGCAGTCCGAGTTCGGCGGGTCCGGCGCCGGGTGAGGTGAGGACGGCGACCTTGGTGTGGGCCCGGCATACATTCACCGCGCGTCGCAGGGTGCGCCGGTGTGCGACGACCACCTGTGCGTCGTCCCAGGGCATTCCGGCGCGGGCGAAGGCGGCGGCGACGGAGGAGACGGCGGGGACGACCTCGACCTCCAGGCCGAACTCGGGCGCGCGCAGGGCCCGTACGACACCGAAGAAGCCGGGGTCGCCGTCGGCGAGCACCACGGCGGTGCCGCGGTGGCCGGTGATCCGGCGGGCGGCGAGGGAGACGCTGCCGAGGCGGATGCGTTCGGCCCGCGGTGGCACCTCGGGCAGTGCCAGGTGGTGGGCCGCGCCGGCCACCAGTGTGGCGGCGCCCAGGGCGGAGCGTGCCGCGGCTGTCAGCGGCGAGCCGTCCCAGCCGATCACTGTGACGCGGTCGGCCATAGTCGTCGGTCTCCAGAGGGTTTACGCAGGTCGGGCTCCGTGAGGTTACCTGGTGGAAGGTTCCGTCGTCGTGGCGGCGGTCGTTCCCCCGGCAGGCCCCGAGATGTCAGTTCCAGTCGTTGAAGGACGTGAAACCACCGGTGTCGGCCAGTTGTTCGCTGACCCCGGCGAGGTCCTCCGGCAGCAGGCTCCAGACGATGACGTCGGTGCGCACGTCGGCCCACCCGCCGTTCTCCGTCCGGGCGCGGGCTATCCAGGCGTTGCGGAGCACGCCCTCGCTGATACAGCCGATCTTCTGGGCCACCTGCTGGGAGGCGGTGTTGTCGGCGGCGGTGCGCAGTTCCATCCGCTCGAACTTCTGGTCGTGGAACAGCCACTGGGCGATGGCGAGGGCCGCCTCGGTGGCGTAGCCCTCGCCTCGGGCCCAGGGGGCGATGACGTACGCGATCTCGCTGGCCCGGACGCGCCAGTCGGTGTTCTGCAGATGCACCATGCCGACGAGACGCTGGGTGAGGAACTCGGTGACGGCGAGCACGATGCCGCGGCCCTCGGCGCGCTCGGCGGGGGCGATCCCGGTGATCCAGGCGCGGGCGTCGCTCTCGGTGTACGGCTGCGGCACGGACGTCCAGGCCCCGACCTGCTCGTCGTTCATCATCTCCGCCAGCGCGGGCACGTCGTCCTCGTCGAGGGGACGCAGCACCAACCGCTCCGTGCTGATGGAGATGTTGGGGAAGGTGCTAGTCATGCGCCGCTCCGTAACCTTCGGAAATCCTTCCGGGCCCAGACCTCGAGGACCCGCGAACTGCCCAGCATGCAGCATGAAACCACTCAACCGCACGACGGGGCCCACCCGCGGTGAGCGAGTGGACCCCGTGCGTGGCGATACGCCGTATACGTGCCGCCCTGCGTGCCGTCAGAAGGACGGGATGACCGAGCCCTGGTACTTGTCCTCGATGAACTTCTTCACCTCGGGCGAGGTGAGGAGCTTCGCGAGCTTCTTCACCCGCGGGTCCTTCTCGTTGCCCTTCTCCACCGCGAGGAAGTTGCCGTAGGGGCTGTTCTTCGCGGACTCCAGGACGAGGGCGTCCTTGGCGGGCTTGATGCCGGCCGAGATGGCGTAGTTGCCGTTGATCACCGCGGCGTCCACATCGTCCAGGGAGCGCGCGGTCTGGGCCGCCTCGACCTCCTTGAACCGGAGGTTCTTCGGGTTCTTGGCGATGTCCTGCGGGGTCGCCTCGCTGCCGGCGCCGTCCTTGAGGGTGATGAGTCCGTTGGCGGCGAGCAGCTTGAGGGCGCGCGCCTCGTTCACGGCGTCGTTCGGGACGGCGATGGTCGCACCGCTCTTCAGCGCGTCGGCGCTCTTGACCTTGTGGGAGTAGAGGCCGAGCGGCTCCAGGTGCACCGTGACGACGGGCACGATGTGGGTGCCGCGCTTCTTGTTGAAGTCGTCGAGGTACGGCTTGTTCTGGAAGTAGTTGGCGTCCACCGAGCCGTCCTCGGTCGCCGTGTTGGGCGTGATGTAGTCGGTGAACTCCTTGACCTCCAGGTCGAGTCCGGCCTTCTTCGCGAGGTTCTTCTTCACGAAGTCGAGGATCTCGGCGTGCGGGGTCGGACTCGCGGCGACGACCAGCGGTCCGCTGTAGTCGGAGGAGCCGGAGGCGGAGTCCTTGCCGGAGCCGCAGGCGGTGAGCCCGAAGGTGAGGGCTCCGGCGGCGAGGACGGCGGTGGTGAGCTTGGCGGTGTTACGCACGAAAAGTGCCTTTCCTTAAGGGTGGAGCGACCCCGCGAAGGGTGGTGCGGGGAAACCTGTGGGGGCGCCGGGGAGGCTCAGGCGGTCTCGCCGGTGGTGGCCGTCGAGGCCTTGAGCAGACGCAGCCTGGGTGCCGGTCCGGAGCGGCCGCCGCGGCGGTGCAGGGAGCGGGCCGCGTAGTCGCCTGCGAACTGGATGACCGAGATGACGACGGCGAGGATCGCGACGGTGATCCACATCAGCTCGGTCTCGAAGCGCTGATAGCCGTAGCGGATGGCGATGTCGCCGAGGCCGCCGGCGCCGACCGTGCCGGCCATCGCGGAGTAGCCGATGAGCGCGACGATCGTGGTCGTGGTGGAGGAGATGAGCGAGGGCAGCGACTCGGGTACGAGGACCTTGCGTACGACGGTCCAGGTGTTGCCGCCCATCGACTGGACGGCCTCGACCAGCCCGCCGTCCACTTCGCGGACGGCCGTCTCGACCAGGCGCGCGAAGAACGGGATGGCGCCGATGGCGAGGGGCACGATGGCGGCCTCGCGGCCGATGGTCGTCCCGGTGATCCAGCGGGTGAAGTTCATCAGCGCGACCATCAGGATGATGAACGGCATCGAGCGGGCGACGTTCACGATCTGCCCGATGACCTTGTTGGCCAGCACGTTCTGGAGCAGTCCGCCCCGGTCGGTGAGGACGAGGAGGATGCCGAGCGGGAGTCCGCCGACGACCGCGATCACCGTGGACCAGCCGACCATGTAGAGCGTGTCCCAACACGCCTGGGACAGCAGCGGCTGCATCGCAGACCAATCAGTCCAGCTCACTTGGCACCTTCCTTCGCCAGCGCGGGCTCCTGGCCCAGCACGTCGATCTGCAGGCCCTGTTCGCGCAGGAAGCCGATGGGCACCACGTTGTCCTCGTAGCGGCCGGGCAGTTCGATGCGCATCCGGCCGATCTGGAGGCCACCGACGGTGTCGATGGCGGCACCGAGGATCGATATGTCGATGTTGTAGGTGCGGGAGAGCTGGGAGATGACCGGCTGGGTGGCGGCCTCGCCGTGGAAGGTGACGTCGAGGACCGTGCGGTCGTCACCGGAGGCCTCGCCGCCGACCGGGAAGAGCGCGGCGGCCAGCTCGGAGCCCGGGGTCGCGAGCAGCTCGCTGACGGTTCCGGACTCGACGATGCGCCCCTTCTCCATGAGGGCGGCCGAGTCGCAGATCGTCTTCACGACGTCCATCTCGTGCGTGATGAGCAGGACGGTGAGGCCCAGCTGCCGGTTCAGGTCGCGCAGCAGCTGGAGGATGGAGCGGGTGGTCTCCGGGTCGAGGGCGCTGGTGGCCTCGTCGGAGAGCAGCACCTTGGGGTCGCCGGCGAGGGCGCGGGCGATGCCGACGCGCTGCTTCTGGCCGCCGGAGAGCTGGGCCGGGTAGGCCTTTGCCTTGTCGGCGAGCCCGACGAGGTCGAGCAGTTCGAGCGCCTTGCGGGAACGCTCCTTGCCCGAGGTGCCGAGGATCTCGAGCGGCAGCTCGACGTTGTCCTGGACGGTCCGGGTGGACAGCAGGTTGAAGTGCTGGAAGACCATGCCGATCCGGCTGCGTGCCTGCCGCAGCTCCTTGCCGGCCCGGGGACCGCGCCCGGCGAGGGCGGTGAGGTCCCGTCCGTCGACCGTGACGGTGCCGGCGGTGGGGCGCTCCAGCAGGTTGACGCAGCGGATGAGCGAGGACTTGCCGGCGCCGGACTGGCCGATGACGCCGTACACCTCGCCTTCCCGGACGTGCAGATCGACGCCGTCGAGCGCGGTGACCTCGCGGCCGCGCGAGCGGTAGACCTTGGTGAGGCCCGTGGTGGTGATCACGTGGGTTTCCGTCACTGTCGAGTGCGCGGGCGTGGGTGTGCCCGGGCGCACGGATGCGTTCGTTCAGGGACGCGGCACGGTTCTCGCGGAGGCGCTGAACCGGGGAGAACATGTGCGCGGGGGAGGCAGATGTCACATACACGCGTCGTGGCGTCGTACGGACATGCCACCTGTCTCGCTTCGGGGCGCGAGCTCTGGGGTGGTGCGGGGGCCCTCTAGAAGGCGCACATTCGACACATACAACGAGCACCGGGCGTCATGGTCGCCTCGGTCGCAGGGGTGCGGTCGCTCGTCGTGGTCATGCGATCAGTAAACCAGACCTACGGTCCTGACAAGCCGCCGCTGTCCGCATCCTGGACAGCGGCGGACACCTTTCAGCCGCGGGGCGATATCTCGACGCCGCGGTCGGTGACCAGCGCGGACAAGGCCGAGAGGTCCTTCACCACGAGGTCCGCGTCCAGCTCGTGCGCCTGGTGGGTTGTGGCCAACGCCACGGTGGTCATGCCGGCCGCGCGGCCCGCCTGGAGTCCGGCGGGGGCGTCCTCGAAGACCACGCAGTGCGCCGGGTCGACGCCCAGCTGCCGGGCGGCGAGGAGGTAGGGCTCGGGGTCGGGCTTGCCGCGGGTGATGTCGTCGGCGCAGACCAGCGTCTTGGGCCGGATCCCGACCGCGTCCAGGCGGGCCTCGGCCAGGCGCCGGGTGGCGGAGGTGACGACGGCCCAGCGGTCGGCGGGCAGGGAGTCGAGGAACGCGGCGGTGCCGGGGAGCAGGCGGACGCCGTCGTTGGGGACGTCCTCCACCTCCAGTTGTTCGACCCGGGCGACGGCTTCCGCCACGAGGGCCGGCGGGAGCAGGTCGGCGACGATGTCCGCGGCGGGCCGTCCGTGCAGTTCGACTCGGGCGAACTCCTCGGTGACTCCGTGTTCCGCCGCCCAGCGGGCCCAGCAGCGGTCCACGGAGTCGAGGGAGGAGACCAGGGTGCCGTCGTTGTCGAAGAGGAGGGCTTGTGCGTGGATCGTCTGGAACGTCATGGTCCAGACCCTAAGGCGTACGGCAGGGGCGGCGGCATCGGGCCGTTTCGGCCGTAATAAGGTCACCGCATGCTCAATGCCCTGCTGCTGGTGACGGGAGTCGCCGCGCTGTTGCTCGCCGCGTGGTGCGGGTGGGCCGCGTACCGGGACCAGCCGACGAAGGACTGGCACTTCATCGGGATGGCCGTGGTGTCGGTGCTGGCGCTGATCCAGCTGGTGGCCGGGATCGTGCTGCTGGCGCGGGGCGAGAAGCCGGATCAGGGGACGACGATCTTCGTCGCCTATCTGCTGGGGGCGTTCGCGTGTGTCCCGGCCGCGGGGTTCATGTCGCTCGCCGAGCGGACGCGGTGGGGATCGGTGACGGTCGCCGCGGGCGGTGTGGTGCTGGCCGTGCTGGAGGTGCGGCTCTATGACATCTGGGGAGGCTGAGATGACGGCCGTGGAAGAGAAGCCGAAGCGGCTGACCAGCGGGCCCGGGACGCTGCTCGTCTGGTTCTACGGCGTGATGGTCGTCGGGGCGGTGTCGCGATCCGCTTACCAGATCGCGACGGAGTTCGACCGGGCGCCGCTCGCGTACTCGCTGTCCGCGGTCGCGGGGGTGGTGTACGGGTTCATCACGTACACGTTGGTGAGGGGCGGCGAGACGGCACGTCGGGTCGCCGTGGTGTGTTGCGCGGCGGAGTTGGTGGGGGTGCTGACGGTCGGCAGTTGGACCTTGGTCGAGCCGTCAGCGTTTCCCGATGCGACCGTGTGGTCGGACTTCGGTATGGGGTACGTGTTCATCCCTGTGCTGCTGCCGCTTTCCGCCTTGTACTGGTTGCGGAAGGGCGTGAAAGGGGCTGCGGCCTGAGGAACGTGCGCGACTGCGGATGGTTCGTGGCTGGTCGCGCAGTTCCTCCCCCAGCCTTCGGCCGGGGGTACCCCCAGCGCCCCTTTCGGGGCGCTTCAGTTCGGGGCGCTGGAAAGTCAGGCCGTTGTTGCGTAGGTACTGGCCGGCTTTTCAAGGACGATCATCGGTACGCCGTCCGCGCCCTTCGATGTGCCCACCGTCTCGTAGCCGACGCGGCGGTACAGCCTCAGGTTGCCCTCGCTGCGGTGGCCGGTGAAGAGGCGGAACTTCTTGGCGCCCCGTTCCTCCTCCAACGCCCCCTCGGCCGCGCGCAGCAGGCGTGCGCCGATGCCGTGGCCCTGGAGCCGGGGGTGGACGCAGAGTTTGCCGATGGCGGCGGCGCCGTCCTCGGTGACCGAGCCGCGGACCGAGCCGACGACCTCCTCGCCGAGGCGGGCCACGAAGACGCAGTCTGAGGCGACCTCCTGGCGGACCGAGTCGAGGCTCTGCACGAGCGGGTCGATGCGGTAGTTGCCGTACAGCGCCGCCTCGCTCTGGAAGCACAGGTACTGGAGCCTGAAGATCTGCTCTGCATCCTGCTCGGTCGCCACCGAGATGGTCACGCTCATGCCCATGTGCGCACGCCTCCCGCTCACCTGATCGCCAGTAGTTCTCACTCCTATCCCCGCACTTCGCGGGCCGCAACCTCCGGCGTCAACAATCGACGAAGACATCCCAGACATCTGGAACGTTCCGGTCCCAAGCTGCCCTGTGAGATACCCAACTCCCGCGCGATCTCACGGTATGTCGGATCCTTCGGGGAGAGCAGGGCCTGGAGGAGACGCGGACAGCGGCCGGGGAGGCGGGCGACCGTGTCGCGCAGGGCGCGCCGGTGGGCGGTGGCCAGGGCGACTTGTTCGGGGGTGGGGGTGGTGTGGTCCGCGGGGTCGGTGTCGTACGGGCGTTCACGGCGAGTCGTACGGCGGGTGCGGCGGGACTCGGCGCGGACGGCCCGGCGCAGCCAGTCCGCGGGGGCGCGTGGTGGGCCATGGGTCTCCAGGCGCTCCAGGAGGCGGAGCCAGACCGTCTGTTCCAGGTCGCCGGGATCGCCTCCGGAGGCGTGCGCCTCGGCCGAGGCCTCGGCGGCGAGCAGCGGGCCCAGGGCGGTGACCAGGTCGTGCGTCATATGCGGAACGACGCGGCCGCCCCGGGGCAGGTTGCCGGGGCGGCCGGGAGACACCCCGAACGGGGTGCGGGGGCTCAGCCGTTGACGAAGTCGGCGCGGGCCAGGACGGCGGTGTCGGCGTTGTCCGTGAAGACACCGTCGATGCCGGTGGCGAAGTACGTCTTGAAGACGCTGAAGACGTCGCCGTAGGCGTCCGCGGCGGTGCCCTTGCGGAAGGCCGGCGGCAGGAAGGGGTTCTCGTTGCGCATGGTGTAGGGGGTCAGGATCAGGCCCAGCTTGTGCGCGTCCGCGACCAGCGTGCTCGGCGTGGTGAAGTTGCCGTTCGCGTCCTTCGGGATGATCAGGTCCAGGGTCGGGCCGATGCCCTGTGCGTAGCCGGCTATCTCGCGGAGGCCCTTGGGCGTGATCAGGTCGGCGACGGTGCGCGGGTCACCGGTGGCGACGAAGTCGTAGGGCTGGGTCGTCAGGCCGGAGAGCAGGACCACCAGCGGGTTGTCGACCAGCGTGTTCAGGCGCTGGATGCTGCTCGGCTCGAAGGACTGCAGGATGACCGGCGAGTTCCGCTTGTCCTTGCCGTACTTGCGCAGCAGCTTGGCGACCCGCTCCTCCAGGCCGAGGCCCAGCCGGCGGAAGTAGGTGGGGTGCTTGGTCTCGGGGTAGATCCAGACCTGCTTGCCGCGCTTGCGGGTCTGCTCGTCCTGCCACTTGAGGACTTCCTCGAAGGTGGGGATCTCCCAGCGGCCGTTGTAGAGCGTGTTGTGCGGGCGGTTGGCCGGGATGCGCTCGATCGCACGCAGCGTCTTCAGCTCGGCGAGCGTGAAGTCCTCGGTGAACCAGCCGGTGGTGGGGACGCCGTCCAGCGTCTTGGTGGTCTTGCGGTCGGCGAACTCGGGGTGGTCGGCGACGTTCGTGGTGCCGCCGATCTCCGGCTCGTGGCGGCAGACCAGGTGGCCGTCCTTGGTGGGGACCAGGTCGCCGGCCTCGACGATGTCGGCGCCGAGGTCGAGGGCCAGGTTGTAGGAGCCGAAGGTGTGCTCCGGACGGTAGCCGCTGGCGCCCCGGTGGCCGATGATCGCCGGCTTCGGCAGGCTCTTCAGGCCGCCGTTGCCGTAGCCGGCCTGCTTCGCCTCGGCCGCTCTGGCGGCGCCGGGCAGTCCGAGGACCGCGCCGCCGGCGCCGAGTACCGCGGCGCCCAGCAGCGCGCGCCGTCCGGTCGTGCCGTTCGCGTGCGTCCGCTCGTTCGAGTCGTTGGTGTCCATGAGCGCCTCTCCTGACCTTCGCCCTTCGATGCCGGCTGATGGTAGGGGTCCGGATGTGACCGAAGGGAGACCGCCGACCCAACGGCCGGATGACGTCGTATGGCTGATGGACGGCGAACGATGACGGTCCGTCGGCGACTTCCGTCACATCGTTGCGAGCTCGTCACGACCCGTCTCCGGGACGCCACTGCAGGTAAACCAGCGTCAACAGTACGTAAGACCTCGGTGAACCGGCCGTACCCGATGTGCGTTTCCCACGGAGCCGCGAGTAATGTCCTCACCTGCACAGACTCATATCGCCCCTCGACATCGGAGGACCCGTTGTCCCGCTTCGCGCTCATCAAGGCAGTGCTCGGACCGATCATGCGCCTGATGTTCCGCCCCCAGGTGGAGGGCGTGGAGCACATCCCGGGGGACGGCCCGGTCATCCTCGCGGGCAACCACCTGACCTTCATCGACTCGATGATCCTGCCGCTGGTCAGCAAGCGGCAGGTGTTCTTCATCGGCAAGGACGAGTACGTCACCGGCAAGGGCTTCAAGGGTCGGCTGATGGCCTGGTTCTTCACCGGTGTCGGCATGATCCCGGTGGACCGGGACGGCGCGAGCGGCGGTGTCGCCGCGCTGATGACCGGCAAGCGGGTCCTGGACGAGGGCAGGATCTTCGGGATCTACCCGGAGGGCACCCGCTCCCCCGACGGCCGGCTGTACCGGGGCCGTACCGGCATCGCGCGGCTGACGCTGATGACCGGCGCGCCGGTGGTGCCGTTCGCGATGATCGGCACGGACAAGCTGCAGCCGGGCGGCTCGGGCCTGCCGCGGCCCGGCCGGGTCACCGTCCGCTTCGGCGAGGCGATGGAGTTCTCGCGGTACGAGGGGATGGACCGGGACCGCTATGTGCTGCGGGCCGTGACGGACTCGGTGATGGCCGAGGTCATGCGGCTGTCCGGGCAGGAGTACGTGGACATGTACGCCACGAAGGCGAAGGCCGCCTGACGGCGGGGGCCGCCCGGCACTCTTTCGGCGCAAGGGCACGGACCGGTGGTCCGTGCCCTTCTGTCTGCCATCCGCCTGATATCCGTCCGGCATCCGCCTGCCGTCCGCCTGGTGGTGGAATCTGGCCCGACACTTCGGTTATTCCTTCGCATTTACCGGGCATATGAGCACACAGCATGTCTTATTCAGACATGCAGAAACCTTCTCGGCGTACCCTGCTCCGCGCTCCGTTCGCTGCCGTAGGCGCGGGGCTCCTGCCGTCATGTTCCGACTCCGGCCCCGACCCCCGCTCCGGACCGCAGCCCACGGCCGGCACCGGAGCGTTCGTCCCCCAGGGTCCCAAGGGGTTCGTCAACCCGTCGGACCCAGAGGTGCTCGCGGCCGAGCGGAAGCGCGGGTCGGGACCCGTCCGCATGGTCAGGTTGACGGCCGCCGAGAGCACGCTGGACCTGGGCGGGCGTTCCGTCCACAGCTGGGCGTACAACGAGTCGCTCCCGGGCCCGCTGGTGCGTGTCACCGCCGGTGACGTCCTCAGCCTGACCCTCAGCAACCAGCTGCCCGAGAAGACCACGATGCACGCCCACGGGGTGCGCCTGCGCAACGACATGGACGGCGCTCCGGACCTGACGCAGCCCTCCATCGAGCCCAAGACCGACTTCATCTACCGCTTCGTGGCCGCCCACCCCGGCACATATCTGTTCCACTCGCACGTCGGCATGCAGCCCGACCGTGCCCTGTACGCGCCGTTCATCGTCGATGATCCGCGCGAGCCCCTCGCCTACGACAAGGAGTGGATCGTCGTCCTGGACGACTGGGTCGACGGCATCGGCGGCTCCACGCCCGACCAGGTGCTCGCCCAGCTCAAACCGGGCGCCCACATGGGGATGGGCATGGGCCCCGGCCGCGACAGTCCGAGCCCGCACGGATCGGCGCACGCGTCCCCGTCGCCGTCCAACGCCAAGTCCAAGTCCGGGGCCAAGACGGCGAACGGTCCCGACCGGGTGCTGCGCAACTCCCACAGCAGCATGCTCCACGGCGAGGGCGGCAACGTCGCCTACCCGCACTACCTGGCCAACGGGCGCGTGCGCACCGACCCCTCCGTCTTCCAGTGCCGCCCCGGCGACCGGATCCGGATCCGGATCATCAACGCGGGCTCCGAGACGGCCTTCCGGGTCGCGCTCGGCGGCCACGCCATGACCATCACCCACACCGACGGCTACCCCGTGCAGCACACGAAGACCGACGCGCTCCTCATCGGCATGGCCGAGCGGTACGACGTCCTCGTCACCGCCAAGGACGGCGTCTTCCCCTTCGTCGCGCTCGCCGAGGGCAAGCCGGGCAAGGCGCTCGCGGTCCTCCGCACCAACAAGGGGGGAAACCTTCCCTCACCGGACGTCCGCCCCTCCGAACTGGACCGCGAGTGCGTGCCGGCGCGGCGGCTGTTGCCGGCCGAGTCCGTCGCCATGGACGACCGGGTGCCCGACCGCGACCTGCTCATCAGGATCACGGGCTCGATGCAGAGGTACGACTGGGGCTTCGACCACAAGGTGTACGACGTGCGGCAGCGGCATGCCGTACGCGCCGGTGAGCGGGTCCGGCTGACGCTCGTCAACGCGACGGACATGTGGCATCCGATGCATCTGCACGGGCACACGTTCGCGGTCACCGGGATCAGCTCGGCGGGGGCGCGCAAGGACACCACGATCGTGCTGCCGCACCGCAAGCTGGTCCTCGACTTCGACGCCGACAATCCGGGGTTGTGGATGCTGCACTGTCACAACCAGTACCACTCGGAGAGCGGGATGATGACGGTGCTCGGTTACCAGAAGTGAGTGAGGGTGGGTTCGGTGGGCTTTCGGGCGCGGGTGCGTGGGGGCTGGTCGCGCCCACACGGCGGTAGCCGCATATCGGATACAGCCCCGCGCCCCTGGGGGGTTGCGCCTACGCGGCGTCTTCCAGTTTCTGGTTCCTGAGCAGGAACCAGGCCGCCACCGCCGTTGCCAGGAGGACCGCGGCGCCTGCGCCCGATGCCAGGTGCAGGCCGTGGGTGAAGGAGTCGCGGGCCGCTGCCAGCATCTCCGTCGCCGGGTGTGCCGGCATGGTCTTCGCCGCCTCCACCGCCGCCCCGAGGGACTCGTGGGCGGCGGCCGGGGTGCCCGCCGGAGCCGCGAAGTCGCGGTAGACGCCCATCACGATCGAGCCCAGCAGGGCGATGCCCAGCGCCGCGCCCAGTTCGTACGCCGTCTCGGAGACCGCCGAGGCGGCGCCCGCCTGGTCCTTGGGGACGCTGGAGAGGATGACGTCCGCCGTGACCGTGAAGGAGAGGCCCGCGCCGATGCCGACCACCAGCAGGGCCGCACCGAGGACGGGGTAGCCGGTGGACTGCGAGATCATGGTCAGTGCCGCGAGGGCCACGCCCACCGCCGCCAGTCCGCCGGAGACCACCGCGCGTACCGAGTAGCGGCGGGCCGCCCGGCCGGCCACCAGACCCGCCGCCACCGCGCCGACGGCGGCGGGGAGTTCGGCCAGGCCCGCCTCGAACGGGCGCCTGCCCTGGACCAGTTGCAGGAACTGGGAGAGGAAGAACACCAGGCCCGACATGCCGAGCACGGTCAGCAGGTCGGCCAGGACCGCGCCGCCGAAGCCGCGCCTGCGGAACAGGCGCATGTCCAACAGCGGCTTGGGCATGGTGAGTTGGCGGCGGACGAAGCCGTAGAGGGCGGCCGTGCCGAGGAGCGCCGCGGCCGCGGTCACTCCGGTGAGGCCATGGGTCGCGGCCTCCTTCACCGCGTACACGACCGAGACCATGCCGACCAGCGACAGCACGACGCTGACCAGGTCCCAGGGGCCGGGATCGGGGTTGCGGGACTCGGGGAGCGTCCGGATGCCGACGAGGACCAGGACCGCCATCACCGGCAGGTTGATGAGGAAGACCGAGCCCCACCAGAAGTGTTCGAGCAGGAAGCCGCCCGCGATCGGGCCGACGGCCGTACCGGCGGAGGCGGTTGCGCCCCAGATGCCGACGGCGAGGCTGCGCTCGCGCGGGTCGTGGAAGAGGTTGCGGATCAGGGCGAGGGTGGCGGGCATCAGGGTCGCGCCCGCGACGCCGAGCAGGGCGCGGGCGGCGATCATCATGCCCGGGGTCGTCGCATAGGCGTTCAGGACGGATATCGCGCCGAACGCCGTGGCGCCGCCGAGCAGGATCCGCTTGCGGCCGATGCGGTCACCGAGGCTGCCCATCGAGACCAGCAGACCGGCGATGACGAACGAGTAGACGTCCCCGATCCAGAGCAGTTGGGTGCCGGTGGGCCTGAGGTCTTCGCTGATGTAGGGGGTCGCGAGGCCGAGGACGGTCGCGTCGACGGCCACCAGCAGCACGGCGAGCACGAGGACGGAGAGCGCGATCCAGCGGCCCGGGCGCTTCTCCTCCGTCTCCGTCCCACGCGCCGGCTGCAGGGTGCTGGTCATGATTCCTCTCTTCGTCGTGCGCCGCCGAGCAACAGCTCGACGATCATGTGGGTGAAGTCCTTGGGGGCGACGCGGCCTTCGGAGACCGCCCAGGCGGCGGAGGCCAGCAGGCCGTACAGCGCCTCGGTGAGCCAGGCGGGCGTGAGATCGATACGGAACTCGCCGCTTCGCTGGCCGCGTCTGAACAGGCCCGCGATGCGGTCGTCGATACGGGCCCAGCCCTGGTTCTGCCCCTCGCCCTCGAACAGCTGGTTCTCGGTGTAGAGGAACGCGAGCAGCCCGGCGGCCGGTTCGATCTCCCGGACCAGGCGGTGTACGGCGTCGGCCGCCGGGCCCTCGTCCAGGCGGGCCGCGTCCAGGGCCGCCTCGCACTCCTCGATGCCGAGCGCCTCCAGCGCGCGGACCAGCGCGTCCCGTCCCGCGAAGTGCCGGTGCAGGGTCGCCCGGCTGATCCCGGCGGCCTTGGCGACCTCGTCCATGGTCGCGGTGGACTTGCGGGTCAGCAGGGCGGCCGCGCTGCGGAGGACGTGGTCACGATCGAGAGCCATGAGACAAGAATAGCCCATGTGAGACATTATTGTCTCACATGGGCATGTGTGACTCACCTGGGGCTGGTCACGACCGGCTGCGCGTCAGTGCCAGGGCAGGCTGCCGCGGCGCTCCCAGTAGGCGTGCGGGTCCTCGACCAGGGCGGCGAGCCGGCTCAGCTGTTCCTCGTCGAGGTCGACCACGGCCGCGTGCAGGTTGGAGGCGAGCTGGGTGAGCGTCGCCGCGCCGGAGAGGACGACTCCGGCCCAGGGCTGCCGCAGCACGACGGCGAGGGCCACGGCGTCGCAGCCGAGGCCGGTCTCCTCGGCGACGGCCCTGAGGGCGTCGGGCGCGTGCGGGGCGGCCAGCCGGCCGTTGGCCATGCCCTCCTTCACGATCACCGCCAGTCCGGCGTCGTGCGCCTCGTCGAGCGCGGGGCCCGCCGAGGTCTCCAGGGCGTTGTACGTCGACTGGACGGTACGGAAGAGGGGCTCGCCGTCGACCGTGACGGCGAGGGCGGCGCGGATCGCGTCGGCCTGGGCGGGGCCGCTGGTGGAGAAGCCGACGGTGAGGCCAGCGGACGCCGCTTCGGCGAGGCGGGCGTGGAGTTCCTTGTCGGTGAGGGCGGGGCTGTCCGGGGTCACCGAGTGGATCTGGTAGAGGTCGAGACGGTCGCCGAGGAGTTCGGCGGTCTCGGCGCGCTGCCGGTCGTACGTGCGGACGCTGTGGTCCTTGACCTCGTGCTTCTCGGCGTCCGTGGTCCAGTCCGCGGTGTAGGTGTAGCCCCATTTGCTGCCGATGACCACGTCGGTGACATCGGGTCGGGACTTCAGCCAGTCGGCGAGGAATTCCTCGGAGCGGCCGTAGGAACGCGCGACGTCGAAGTAGCGGACGCCTTGGGCGTAGGCCGCGTCCAGGAGGCCGTGGGTCCTGGCTCGGAGCGCCTCGACGCTGCGGTCATCCCCGAGGTCCTCCTCGCGGCCGAGGTTGATGTAGCCGGGGCGGCCGACGGCGGCGAGGCCGAACCCGAGGTGCGCGGTGGGCGTGGTCACGGTGGCCAGGCGGCTGAACGGCATGGGGGCTCCGGCACGATCGGCGTAGGGGGGTCTCGGATCCGGGGAGAGATCTCGCACCAATCTACCCAGCCCCGCGCGGTTCAGCCCGCGCCGGGAGCTGTCGTCGTCTGTCACGCCCACGGCGTTTTCACTCCGCCGGTCCCGACTCGAAAGCGTTCACCATGGGGAGGCACTCCTCATGTCTGTGATCTTCTTCGACATCGGGGAGACCCTCGCGCATCCCCACGTGGGCCCTGACGGCTCGTTGGAACTCCAGCCCCTGCCGCGTGTCATCGCCGTGCTCGACGCCCTCCGCGAGGTGCGCAAGGGCATCATCTCCAACCCCGGGTCGGACGACGGTGCCGTGGCGCGGGCGGCGGGCGCGCTGGCGCAGGCGTTCCCCGGCCGTTTCACGGACGAGGCCCTTGTGCACTGGGGTGCGAAGGACAGTCGCGGGATCTTCGACCGGGCGGTCGCGAGCACGGGGGGAACGACGGCCGACGGCTGTGTCTTCGTGGGCGAGAACGCCCAGGAGCGCGCGTTCGCACGGGAGGCGGGGCTGCGTACCGCACCCCACCCGGTGTTCACCGTGGCGGCGGTGGAGAACCGTCCCGTGTTCCGGGCGCGGATCGAGTTGCCGGACGGCCAGGGCCAGGCGGCGTTGACCGCGGCCATGGACGGGACCGAGGCCGTTCCCGTACGGGTCGTCTCCCAGCGGCTCGTGGTCGTCATGACGACCGAACGGGGCACCGAAGTGCTGGAGCACGCCGGTTTCACGGTGGACGTGGAGGGAGGGGTGGAGGACCAGGCGGAGGCCGAGAAGTTCGTCAGCGATCTGCTGGCGCGCGGCGAGGCGGTCTTCGAGGGTGAGGAGCCGACGCCCAGGACGACGCATGTGGTCAAGCGCGAGGACGACGGACGGCTCACCGTCCGCCGTCTGCGCTTTTCCCGGTGAGCGCTCAGAGCCGGCCCTCGGGCCGAACGCTCGGACCGAGCACTCGGACCGGCTCCTCAAGAACACCGGGACCGGCTCCTCAAGAACACCCGGACCGGTTCCTCAGTCGAAGCAGCGCCGGATCAGGGCCAGGCCCTCGCCGGTCGCGCTCCGCGTGATCTCGTGCGTCTTGAGCCGGGACGGGTTGTCGTCGGCGAACGAGATGGCGGAGCGGTGCTCCGCGGGCACCTGGACCCGGCCGCGACGGAAGAGGTCCTCGAGGAACGACGTCGCCACGCGCTCGGGGTCGGAGGGCCGCACCGTACCGCCGGCGGGGTCGGAGCCCGCGATGCCGAAGCGTCGCTCCTGCGCCGGGGCGAAGAGGGTGAGCGGCTGGGTGATGCCGTACATCGTCCCCTGGACCGTGACGGGCATCAGGCTCTCGTCATCGCCACCGCCCGGCGTCGCCTCGGCGATTGCGGCGTTTCGGCGTGCCACCTCCGGCTCGGTGACGGACGCGGCGGCCTCCAGGGAGAGGATGCCGTGCCGGATGAACGCCGAGCGCAGGGACTGGCCGTACATGCCGCCGTTGCGGCGCTGGTCCGCGGCGATCATGTGCCCCGCGACCTGCGCGTAGTAGGCGGACACCACGGGTGCGGCCACGACCGCGTCCACCAGCAGCTGTCCCGCGATCTCGGCCGCCCTGCCCAGACCGGCATGGTCCTGCAGGTCCTGCTGCCGGAAGATCCCCGCGACGACCTTCAGGAAGGCGCCGCTGAACACCCGGGAGAACGAGTGCGGCTCACTGGAGAGCATGCTCGCGGGCTCGTTCGGGTGCAGCAGCACCGGGTCGCGGTAGAAGAAGTTGTTCGCCATGTTGCGCAGACAGTCCGGGTCCACCGCGTTCGGCGCGCCCTGGCGGATCGCCCAGCCCAGCTGCTCGGCCATCCTGGACACCCGCGAGGACAGTTCGAGGTTGCCGTGCGTCTCGGCAAGGACCGCGATCCGCAGCGATTCCAGGTGGAGCGAGCCCAGCAGGGCGCTGATGTCACCGAACGCCTCGTGCAGGGCGGCCGTCTCCGCGCTCGCCATGTTGAACAGCTGGGGGCGCAGGGCGTCGAGGATCGCGTGCCCTGTCTCGTGCAGGACGACCTCGTTGCTCTCGCACGCGGCGACGTTGACGCCCGCCACCGTGCTGCGGAAGAACCACACGCCTTTACGGTCGTAGAAGGCGTTCAGGTCGTCGCCCGCGTTGAGGTGCGCCGTGAGCGCGCGGCCGACCTGCGGATGCCACTTCGTTCCGGCCGGAACCAGCGGACCCCAGGTCTGGCCGGCCCGGCTGAGCGAGTCGGCCGCCACCCAGTAGCGGAATGGCTCGGTGCCGGGCCCGGCGCCGTTCGGCTGCGGCGCGGTCTCCGCGATGGCCGTCGGGAAGGGCTGGGTGTCCAGTTGGGGGACGGGATGCGGTACGGGCATGTTGATGTGCAGAGGGTCTCCGCCGGGGTCGTCCTCGAACACCAGGACCGTCGGCATGGTCGCTTGCTGTGGCTGCACCGTCATGGCGGCTCCATGTGGGGGTGGGGTGGGGGGTGGTGGAGTGCACCGAAGAGACACATTTGATGCAAAGTGTCTCCTGGTTCAGTACGAGGCCCCGGTAGCCCGGTGTCAATTCGAACAGGAGCGGTCGGCAGCCCCTCCGACCGGCGGTGATGACGGCTGAGCAGGCCGTCCCCGCTGGCCCGCGCCCGGTATGGGCGGGCCACCGAACGCGGCGGGTTCGGCGGCCAGTCGGGGGACGGGGCAGCCAGAAGGGCCCGGACATGTCGTCCGGGCCCTTCTGGCTGCACTGGGTCAGACCCGAGCCAGGCCCGAGTCAGGCCCGACCCTCAGGCCTGAGTCGGGCCTGGGGGTCAGGCCGTCCTGGCCGTCGCCCAGGTGTGCTGTGCGGCCACGTCCGCCTTGACCTCCGACAGCTGGACCGCCACCGCGCTGGGTGCCGTGCCGCCCCTGCCGTTGCGGGACGCGAGCGCGCCCGGGACGTTCAGGACCGTCCGGACCTCGGGGGTCAGGTGGGCGCTGATCTTCGCGAACTGGTCGTCGGTCAGTTCGTCGAGTTCCTTGTTCTCGGCCTCCGCCGCCTTCACGCACTCGCCGGCCACCTCGTGCGCCACCCGGAACGGGACGCCCTGCTTGACCAGCCACTCGGCGATGTCGGTGGCGAGGGAGAAGCCGGCCGGGGCCAGTTCCTCCATGCGCTCGCGGTTGACGGTGAGGGTGGCCATCATGCCGGTGAACGCGGGGAGCAGGACCTCCAGCTGGTCGCAGGAGTCGAAGACCGGCTCCTTGTCCTCCTGGAGGTCGCGGTTGTAGGCGAGGGGCAGCGCCTTGAGGGTGGCCAGGAGGCCGGTGAGGTTGCCGATCAGGCGGCCGGACTTGCCACGCGCCAGCTCCGCGATGTCCGGGTTCTTCTTCTGGGGCATGATCGACGAGCCCGTGGAGAACGCGTCGTGCAGGGTCACGAAGGAGAACTCCTTCGTGTTCCAGATGATGATCTCCTCGGCGATCCGGGAGAGGTTCACGCCGATCATCGCGGTGATGAAGGCGAACTCCGCCACGAAGTCGCGGGAGGCCGTGCCGTCGATCGAGTTGCCGACGCTGCCGTGCTCGAAGCCGAGGTCCGCCGCCACCGCCTCCGGGTCCAGACCCAGGGAGGAACCGGCCAGGGCGCCGGAGCCGTACGGGGAGACGGCCGTGCGGTCGTCCCACTGGCGCAGCCGCTCCGCGTCCCGGGACAGGGACTGGACGTGGGCCAGGACATGGTGGGCGAAGAGGACCGGCTGGGCGTGCTGGAGGTGGGTGCGGCCGGGCATCGCCACGTCCGGGTGGGCCTCCGCGAGGCCGATCAGGGCGTCCTGGAGGTCGGCGATCAGGCCGCCGATCACGCGGGCGTGGTCCCGGAGGTACATCCGGAAGAGGGTGGCGACCTGGTCGTTGCGGGAGCGGCCGGCGCGCAGCTTGCCGCCCAGGTCGGGGCCGAGCCGCTCCAGGAGACCGCGCTCCAGGGCGGTGTGGACGTCCTCGTCGGCGATCGTGCCCACGAAGGAGCCGTCGGCGACATCGGCTTCGAGCTGGTCGAGGCCGGCGATCATGCGCTGGAGTTCGTCCGCGGTGAGCAGGCCCGCCTTGTGCAGCACGCGCGCGTGGGCACGCGAACCGGCGATGTCGTAGGGCGCGAGCCGCCAGTCGAAGTGGACGGACGCGGACAGTTTCGCCAGGGCCTCGGCGGGGCCGTCGGCGAAACGGCCGCCCCAGAGCCGTACGTCACCGCTGTTGCTGCTCACTGCGTTGCTCCTAGAAGAGATACGGATGTGGCACCGCCTCCCCGGCCATGAACGGGGAGGCGGTCGTCACGCTACTGCTCAGGACAGGTCGCGTTTGGCCGCGATCTTCGACGACAGGCTGTAGATGTCGATGAAGCCCTTCGCCGCGGCCTGGTCGAAGGTGTCGCCGGTGTCGTACGTGGCGAGGTTGAAGTCGTAGAGGGAGGACGCGGAGCGGCGCCCGGTGACGACCGCGCGGCCGCCGTGCAGGGTCATCCGGATGTCTCCGGTGACATGCTGGTTCGCCTCGTTGACGAAACCGTCCAGGGCACGCTTGAGCGGGGAGAACCACTGGCCGTCGTAGACGAGTTCGCCCCAGCGCTGCTCCACCTGCCGCTTGTAGCGGGCGAGTTCGCGCTCGACGGTGACGTTCTCCAGCTCCTGGTGGGCGGTGATCAGCGCGATCGCGCCCGGGGCCTCGTACACCTCGCGGGACTTGATGCCGACCAGGCGGTCCTCGACCATGTCGATCCGGCCGACGCCCTGGGCTCCGGCGCGTTCGTTGAGCTCCTGGATCGCCTGGAGGACGGTGACGGGCCTGCCGTCGATCGCGACCGGGGCGCCCGCCTCGAAGGTGATGATCACCTCGTCGGCCTCGCGCGGGGTGGCCGGGTTCTGCGTGTACTCGTAGATGTCCTCGATCGGGCCGTTCCAGATGTCTTCCAGGAAGCCGGTCTCGACGGCGCGGCCGAAGACGTTCTGGTCGATGGAGTACGGGGACTTCTTGGTGGTCGCGATCGGGAGGTTCTTCGCCTCGCAGAAGGCGATGGCCTTGTCGCGGGTCATCGCGTAGTCGCGGACCGGGGCGATACAGGTGAGGTCGGGGGCGAGGGCGACGATGCCGGCCTCGAAGCGGACCTGGTCGTTGCCCTTGCCGGTGCAGCCGTGGGCGACCGTGGCGGCGCCGTGCTTGCGGGCGGCGGCGACCAGGTGCTTGACGATCGCCGGCCGGGAGAGGGCGGAGACCAGCGGGTAGCGGTCCATGTAGAGGGCGTTGGCCCTGATCGCCGGGAGGCAGTACTCCTCGGCGAACTCGTCCCTGGCGTCGGCGACCTCGGCCTCGACCGCGCCGCAGGCGAGGGCGCGCTTGCGGATGACGTCCAGGTCCTCACCGCCCTGGCCGACGTCCACCGCGACGGCGATGACCTCGGCGTCCGTCTCCTCGGCGATCCAGCCGATGGCGACGGAGGTGTCCAGTCCGCCCGAGTAGGCGAGTACGACGCGCTCGGTCATGGGTCCTCCTCCCGTACATCCGCGTGCTATGCATGAGTATGCAGAGCTCTGCATGATTCGTCAATCCGCTCCGGTCGCGGAACGAATTCCGAAAGAGGTTTGAACAAACGAAACCGCTTTCCCGTACCCATGCCTGAACGCTGGCGCCGCGTTTGTAAACCCACCTCTGACCCAAGTGAGGCATCCGTATGTCCAGGGCTCTTCCGAAGTACAACAAGCGTCGCGTCGCGTTCATCGGCGGCGCTGCCGCCGTGGCGCTGTCCGGTGCGGTCATCGCCGGTTCGGCCCTCGCCGGGACGCCGGACAAGAGCAGCGACACGACGAACGCCCGCACCCTCTCCAGCCCGGGCACGATCACCTGCCCGGACGTCGCCTCCAAGCTGCCGGCGATCCCCGCCACCGCGCAGGCGGAGGTGACCCGCAATCTGACGCTGCTCCAGACGCAGATCCAGGAGGCGAACAAGCGGCTGGTCGACACGGTGGGCCAGGGCGGCCCGAACTTCGTGAACAACGCGATCCTCGGCCCCCTGAAGGACAAGCGCGTCGCCACCATCAACCGGATCGCGACCGCGATCGGCCGTACGGCCGCCAAGCCGACCGGCCTGGACTCGCTGGCGCCGTGCACCCTGAACGCCGCGGGCGGGACCGCCACGAACACGGGCAGCGGTACGGCGGCGGGCTCGACCGCGGCCTCGGCCACGCCGACCACTGCGGCGACCCAGCAGCAGTCGACCGGCAGCACCGGCACGAACACGAACACCAGCGCGGTGGGCACGATCACCTGCCCGGACGTCGCCTCCAAGCTGCCGGCGATCCCCGCCACCGCGCAGGCCGAGGTCACCCGCAACCTCACGCTGCTCCAGACGCAGATCCAGGAGGCCAACAACCGGCTCCAGACCACGGTCGGCCAGGGCGGCCCGAACTTCGTGCAGAACGCGATCCTCGGCCCGCTGGCGGACAAGCGGAAGTCGACGATCGACCGGATCGCCATCGCGATCGGCCGCACGTCGACCAAGCCCACCGGCCTGGACTCCCTGGCCGCCTGCACGCTCACCAAGTGACGTGACAGGCAGCTGTGGCCGCCCCGTGTACAGCGCCGGCCGGGGCGGCCACGGTGGAGCCTGTCCGGATCCCGAAGTTCCGCAGGGCAAATCCTTAGACATGCGAAGTAAGTGCGCCGATAATCCCGAGATATGGGAAAGACCTATGAGCGCATCGACGGCAGGCTCCGCACGTTCATCGAGGAACAGCCCCTGTTCTTCACCGCCACCGCCCCGCTCGCGGGCGACGGCACGGTCAACCTCTCCCCCAAGGGCCTCAAGGGCTCCTTCGTCGTACTCGACGAACTGACCCTGGCGTACCTGGACTTCGCCGGCTCCAACGCCGAGACCATCGCGCATCTGCGGGAGAACGGCCGTATCACCCTGATGTGGTGCGCGTTCCAGGGCCCGCCGAACATCGTTCGGGTGCACGGGCGCGGCGAGGCGGTCTTCCGCGACGACCCGCGCTTCCAGGAACTCCTCACCCGTTTCCCCGACATCGACCCCGCCCAGCACGGCCTGCGCGCCGTGATCGTCGTACGCGCCGAACTCATCCGGGACAGCTGCGGTTACGCGGTCCCCCACATGGCGTACGAGTCCGACCGCGAGCTGCACGGGAAGCGCTTCGCGCGCGAGGACGACGCCTCCCTGAGCGCGTACTTCGAGCGGAAGGACCACATCGCGGTGAGCCTGGACGGCCTACCCGGGCTGCCGTTGCCGCTGCCTCCGTCTAGCGTCTGAACCATGCGCCCGCGTGTCGTCGTCACCCTTGTCTCCGCGTCCCTGCTGCTGCTCGGTGCGGCTCCGGGGGACGGGGACTCGTCCCCGCTGCCCGCCCGGATGGCCGACACGGGCGGCGGCACCCAGCTGATCACCGCGGAGGCGTCCGCGCCGAGCTCGACGTCGGGGACGCTCACGTGGTGGGAGCGCCGGGACGGGGCGTGGGCGAAGGTGGGGTCCGCCGATGCCCGTTTCGGGGCGAAGGGGCTGGTCGAGGGGGTCAAGCGGCAGCAGGGCACGAACACGACCCCTACGGGGCTGTACGACCTTCCGTTCGGCTTCGGTCTCCAGGCCGCGCCCGCCGGGACCGCCGTCGAGTACCGGGCGGTGACCGCGGACTCGTGGTGGTGCCAGGACAACGACTCCAGCTCCTACAACCGTTGGGTCGAGCCGTTGCCGGGCGACTGCCGGGCCGCCGAGTCGGAGCGGTTGTCGTCGTACACGACGCAGTACGCGTACGCGCTGGTGATCGGGTTCAACTACCAGCAGCCGGTACGGGGGCGGGGTGCCGGGATCTTTCTGCATGTCAACGGGGCGGGAGCGACGGCCGGGTGTGTGTCGGTGCCGGTGGATGCGATGCGGCGGATTCTGCAGTGGGCGGATCCGAGGAAGGCACCGCATATCGCCATCGGGACGGTGAGCGGGGACACCGCTCTCACCCGGTACTGACGGCCGACAGCGCGTTGCCGTTTGCCGGCTGCTGTCCGTGGCTGGTGACATCATGTCCCTCTGCGGGGAGGGCACATGGAACAGGCGCGCAAAGCGCTCCTGATCGGGGTGGGGCGGGCGCCCGCCACCGACGGGCTGCTGGAATCGTTGGACGAGGTCGTCGAGGGCGATCTGAGGCTGATGGCCTCGGTGCTGGACGGGGTCGGCTACGACGTGGAGGTCCTGCACGACGCGGACCGCGGCCAGATCCAACGCAGGCTCTACGAGGTCGCGTGCGACGCACCGCCCGGCAGCACCCTGCTGTTGTACTTCACCGGGCACGGCGTCCGGGTCGGCGGCTCCGACTACCTGGTACCCGCCGACGCCGAGCCCTCACCCGAGGGCGGCTGGGAGTGGCCGTACCTCGATTCCCTGCTGCCCGCGAACGTCAGCCAGTTGTTGACCAAGTGCCGTGCGGGGACGGTGCTGTGGCTGGTCGACGCGTGCCGTACGGATCTCGGCGAGGACGAGACGGCCTTCGGTAACGCCATCGACAACGGCCCGCCGAAAAGCGGGTTCGCCGTGCTGACCGCCTGCTCCGCCGGTGAACGCAGCGGCTATTCGGCCGAGGGGAGTTTCTTCACCCGAGGGCTGGCGGACGCACTGGGCCCGTTGACGTCGGCGCGGACCGTCGAGGAGGTCTTCGAGCTGGCGCGCGGCCGTACGGCGGCTGCCGCACGTCGGCACGGGCTGAGCCAGACGGCTCTGATCCGGTACGGCACCAACGGCGAGGCGGCGACCCGGGAGACGGCGATCTGTGAGGGCCGGCCACTGCTGGAGACCTGGCTGCGGGCGGTGCGTGTGACGCCTTTGTGGGGGCGGGTCCGCCCGGAGGATCGGGACTCGGTGCCCGGATTCCAGGAGCAGGTGGCAGGCTTCGTGGAGCGGTGCGCCCGGATGCTGCATCTGACACAGGGCAGGCTGCTGCGCCCCGATCCTTGGTCGGACGAGGCGTTCCCGGTCCGGCTGGTCGAGAACCGGCTCCCGCTGGTGCTGCCGGAGACTCAGCAACTGTCCGCCGTGGAGGCGGCGTTCCTCGTCGCGGCGCCGTTCCTGTGGGAAGCCGCCTGGGCCGACCGGCTGAGCCAGGCCGCCGAGGTCGATCCGTACCGAGCGGACCGGCAACCGGGAGCCGAGGCCCACCGCAGGCACTTCGAGCAGGTCTGCGACCAGCATGCGCGCATCGTGCGCAAGGTGGAGCAGTGCCGGACCCGTGATCGGGTGGAGGACGAGACAGCGGTCGTGATGTGGCTGGTGCACCGGTGGATCGCCGACCGTTTCGAGACGGACGACAAACCCGTGCCGGTCAGCCTGGCCGAGACGTTCGTCCGCGACCTTGGAGTGGCCGCGGACCGGGTGCACGAGGTGGTCGAGCTGCTGTGCGCGGCCGCGTCGGCCATCCGCTTCGACGAACTGCCCGACGGTGGCGTGACGTCCGGTCGGACGCCGGTCAAGGCGGTGCTGCCCACCGGCCCGCAGCCGCTGCGGATACGCCCGCTGGCCGCACTGCTACGGCTGGCGGCCGTCCTGTCCGTCGACGTACGGACGTTCCCCGAGATCGTGGCCGAGCACCTGGCCGTGACGGACCCGGTCCTGCCCGAGCACGTCAGGGCCGTCGCGCACGGCCTGAGCTGGGAACGGGAGGACGCGGCGCTCCATCTGGACGCGCCCTGCCCGCATCAGGCGGTGCACGCCGGGCTGGCCGAGGTCGTGGAGGAGGCGGACCAGCTCGTCACGCGCATCCGTGACCGAGCCGTCAACCTGCCGGGCCCCGAAGCGGATCTACTGACGGACGTACCGAAGCGGGTGACCGCACGTGCGCTGCGTCCGGCGCGGACCAGCGGCGGGCGGGAGCCGTACGAGGTGCCGCTGCTGCGCTTCCATCTCGCCCAGGCGGAGGTACGGGAACTGCTGATGGGCGAGCAGTTGTACGGCGGCGACCCGACCCTCGCGCTGCGCGAGCTGTACCAGAACGCCATGGACGCCTGCCGGTACCGGGCCATGCGCTGGACGTACCTCAGGAGCAGCGGTGCCCCTCCCGCCGAGTGGAGCGGGCAGATCACCTTCACTCAGGGCGAGGACGAACGCGGGCGGTACGTCGAGTGCCGGGACAACGGGGTGGGCATGAGCGAGGAACTACTCGCCAATACGTTCACCCGGGCCGGCAGCCGCTTCGAGCGGTCGAAGTCGTTCCGTCGGGAGCAGTCGCGCTGGCTGCGGCACGACCGCAGCCTCAGGCTCTACCCCAACAGCCGATTCGGCATCGGCGTGTTCAGCTACTTCATGCTCGCCGACGAGATGACGATCGTGACCCGGCAGGTGAGTCCGGACGGCATCCCCGCCGAGCACGCCCTGCGCGTCGACATCCCCAGCAGCGGAAGCCTGTTCCGCATCCGCCGCCACACCGGACCGGACGACGGGCTGGCGGAGGGCGGTACCCGGGTCCGGCTGTACCTGCGGGAGGGCGCTGCCACGAAGGGGCTGTCCTGCACCCGGATCCTGCGCGAGCTGGTGCGGGTGACCGAGTTCGAGGTGGAGGCCGTGGACGGGGAGGGCGTGCGGCATCGGTGGGACCGCGGGGTGCTCCAGCCGCCGACGGAGCGAGGGGGTACGCCCGAGCCCCTGAACGCTCTTCCCGGGGTGCTCTGGTGGGTCGACGGAGACGGAGCGATCCTGTGCGACGGGATCGTGACCGATCAGAAGCCGTTCGGGTATGTGCTGAACCTGACGGGCCCACATGCGGGGAAGCTCAGCGTCAGCCGCACGGAACTCCAGGAGTTCGACCACGAGTGGGCGGAAGAGCAGTGGCGACGGGGTGCCGAGGCGTTGTCGCGATGGTCGGGGCTCACCAGCAGGTGGGTCGCAGCGCTGGAGGAACAGAGCCTGCGGGTGGCCCAGGTGCTGGACAAGGCCTGGCGGGGCAAAGGCGTCACAGTAGCCAAGAAGGACGGCGAGCCTCTCTCGCTGGACGAGGTGGGTTGGTTCTACCTCGACGAGCGATCGTCTGCCGGCGAACACCCGTTCCGCATCAGGCCGTGGCGCTATGCCGTTCGCGGCGTGCCCCGGTGGAGCTACGATTCCGGTGCTCCGGGCAGCGTCGCGGGGTATCCCGTGCCGTCGCCCGGGGATGCGGGTCTGGCGGTCACGAGGTTCGACTCTTGGCACGATGTCGTGGTGTACGCGGCGGGAAACGCGATGCGCCTCGACGAACTGCTGCGCCGGCTGCGCAGGCTGCGCATTGCGGATCCCAGCTTCTCACCGCTGCCCTCCGACGGAGCGGGCACACTCGACTGGGTGCCGTCGGCGCAGGACGCCGACGTGGCCGCGACGCTGAACGGCACGTCGGATCTCCTTCAACAAGTGTCTGCGCGAACCGCCTGGGCCGGAGACCATGTCGACGACCTCGCCGGCCTGGTTCTGGTCTCGGCAGCGCTGAGCCTTCCGCTGGGCGAACTGGTCGAGTCGCTCGCCCGCCTCACTCCACTGCACTCGCTGGCCGTCCCCTCGCCACCGCCGCACCACGTACACCACATCTGTACCGAGGCCGAGATCGCTTGTCTGTTCGTGGACAGCGGCTATCGCCAGCGACGCCGGGTGGTGGGTCCTCACGATGTCCATGCCCGCTCCCGCCAGAGCGGAACGCCGGTGTCCGATGTGCTGGCCTGTCTGGCGAGGTTCAGCTGGCTCGGCTGGACGGCTCCTGCTGACTCCGCCATGGCCCCTTGGTCAGAACTGGACGACACAACGAGTCGTCTCCTGGAGCACTGCGTCTCCGCGTCACAGGACGGGCGTATCCGACTGAGCTGGGCCGCCACCATGCGGGCTGCGAACTTGTTCGAGATCCCACTCGCCGAAGCCGAGCAGCGCATGGCCAAGGTCGCTGCAGCGCTGGACCTGGAGCACGAACCACGCTATGTCAACGGGCGTTTCGACGGCAGGATGACGCCCTCCTTCGACACGATCCAATTCGTCGAGTACGCGACAAAAGAGATCGGCCTCAGGCTTGAGGACGGCATTGATCTGAGAGACCTCTATTACGCCGCCGTAGAAGATGATGACTTCGTCACCGACGAGCTGATCGCCGCCCTGCGCGCCATGGGCCTCTCCGTGGCCGACGGCCACCGCATCAGCACGTCATGGCACACGATGGACCTGCGCAGCCGCTACGTGTTCTCGGGCAACGACGCGGCGAACAACGACTACGACTCTCCCGCCACGCGGCTCACCACGGCCGTGCTGGTCAACGCCGCGATGTTCCTTCAGGAATCGCTGAGAGAGGTCTGGAACGTCGCCGACCGGCAAGCCGTCTCGCTGGGGGTCTCGATACCGCCGCTCCCGGCGGGTCTGGCCGACGTTCGTCCCTCCCCGGCGCTGTGTCGCGCGCTCGGTGCGTTCAACTCGTGGGACGAGGGAGAAGTGGACGTACCCGAGTGGAGAACGCTGACGCCCGGGGCACTGGCCCGCTATGCCCGGCGGACCGCCCTCCCTCCCGCCTCCGCGTATGCACAGCTGAGCGAATTCCGATCCCTCGGCGCTCTCGTTCCGGAGCTCACGCCGGAGGAACTGGCAGCGCTGCCCGACAGCGTTCCGGACGAGTGGGATGTGGTGGCCCTCTCCCCCGCGCAGCGCCTCTCCGCCCCGGATTCCCCCTACACGCCCTTCGAGCTGGTCAGTATCGCCGCCCGACTCGGTGAGCCCGTCTCCCACACCGTGCGGCGGATCAAGCCGTACCTGCGTCTGCTTCCGGTGCGGAGCGACCTGCCCACAGACACCGGCATCGTCCCCTGCTGGCAGGACCTCACCCTGCTCACCCAGGGCTTCGACGGCAGGTTCCCCGCCGTCGAAGGGGCTGTGACGGAGCGGCACATCGCAGGCGCAGCCGAGGCCACCGGTGAGAGCGAGGCGTGGATCAACGGCCGACTGCGGCTGTACGCCGGGATGTTCGGCCTGGTGATTCCCGACAACGAGGACAAGAGCGAGAGTGAGACCTGCGCAGATGACTGAACCCTCCGGCTCCGGCCATGACTTCGACCTCGCGTACGCCGAGGAGGACCTGGGCCAGGCAGCCGCCCCCTTCGCCCACAGCCCCTCCGCCGACGGACACGGCATCATGGTCGCCGGAGAGTGTCCGCGGTGTCACGGGCGGACGTCCACCGAGTACCGGCACGGCGCGCCCGGCACCGGTACCAAAGGGCTGCGGTCCTGGCTCAGCGGAAAACAGCCCGAGCCGGATCCTGCCGAGGACGCCGGTCTGCTGCTCCGGGAGACCCATTTCTGCGAGTGCGGTCATCCGCATCACAACCTTCCGCAGGACGCCCCGTTCACCGGCTGCGGAGCCAGTTGGCGCATCGGGGTGCTGAACCCGGGCGGGGCCGGATGAGCGCGCAGTCCGACCGGCGTTGGGCCCAGCTGGCGCGGGAGATGGAGTTCTCCGAGCTCGGCGAACTCAGGAAGCAGGCGGAGGGCTGGCGCAACGGGCTGACCGGGCTCACCGCGCTGCTCGCGGTCCTGGTCACGCTCAAGGGGCGTGACGATCTGTCCCAGCTTCCGTCCGCCGCGCGCCACACAGCCACGGCGCTATTGGGTGCGGCGTTCCTGTCACTGGCCGTCGGCTCGGTGCTGGCGGTACGGGCCGCTTACGGCCGACCGGGCAGTCGGGTCCTGCTCACCGGGCAGATGCTGCGCCGGTGGACCGAGCAGGAAACCATTCGGGTCACCGGAGCACTGCGACAGGCCTCAGTGTGCTGTGCGGCGGGGATCGTTCTGGTGTGCGGCGCGATCGTCGTCGCCTGGACGACCACGGAGTCACCGTCGGACCCACTCGTGCGAGTGGTGACGACGAGTGGGGAACGGTGCGGGGGGTTTCTGGGGTCCGGGCCCGGTGGGGTGGTGCTGAAGACCGGAAGTGAGAAGCGTGTCGTCCTGGCCGCAGCAAGCGTGCTGTCTGTAACGCCGGTTGGAGAGTGCGGGAGCGGTGGACCGCAGTAGCGCCGCGACTCGCACGGTTGATCGGGCGCGGGCGAGTGCAAGCCGTGGATGCACTGCACGACGCGGGCGATCTCGCCGTCTGGTGTGCGGCCTCGATGCTGTTCGAGGTTGAGTCGGCCCTTGAAGGTCTCGTTGACCGACTCGATGACCTGCCGCATCCGAAGGTGCGGCCGAAGTAGTTCTTGTCGCCGATCAGCGTCTGTCCAGGGCAGGCGGAGGTCAGGCCATGGAGGGTGCACACCAGGTGCAGACGCATCAGGCGCTTGTGCAGCCGGGCTGCTGGGGCAGGTACGGGAAGAGGCGCCGCAGGTGACCGCGGGCGTGGCGGAGCCACCTGGCCTCGGAGGTGAAGCCGGGCATGGCCTCCATCAATGTCGGCGTGATGAGTTCGGCGTCGGTGAGCTGCGGGGCGATCCCGACGGCCGGACGCAGGGGCGCCAGATGCGGAGACGCTTTCAGCAGGTCGTCGGTCTTCACACGGAGTGCCGTCGCGAGGGTGTCCAGGCTGTTCCTCACAGAACGGTCCTGGACGCCCTCGTGTTCATCTCCGTTGGCCCCCCCTTGACTTTGATCACCGGTGAGTCTTGTCCCGCCGCCGGTACGCAGAAAGGATCGTGGCATGCCCAGCGACCGTCTCATACGCATCCGCAGCGCCGAGTTCCAGGCCATGGCCGAGAGGGTCCTGCGGGTCACCGAGCTCACCTCCCGCCTGAACGTCCTGCCTTTCGAAGACGAAGCGGGCAAGGCGGAACTGTTCGAGCAGATCCTTGGCAAGCCACTGCCGCCGAGAGTCACGATCTATCCGCCCTTCTACACGGACCATGGCCTGAACCTCGACCTCGCCGAGAGTGTCTTCATCAACCAGAACTGCACGTTCCTGGACTATGCCGGTATCCGGCTCGGCGAGCGCGTGATGATCGGACCGAAGGTCACGTTCATCACCAGCGGCCACCCGGTTGATCCCGAGGAGCGGCGGCTGTACCTCACCGGCGCACCCATCGACGTGGCGGAGAACGTGTGGATCGGTGCCGGTGCCACGATCCTGCCCGGCGTCAGCATTGGCCGTGACGCCGTGGTTGCCGCTGGCGCGGTCGTGGCCGATGACGTGCCACCGGCAAGCCTGGTGACCGGCAGTAAGGCAACCGTGCACCGAAAGTGGTGACGGCCTCTTCAGGACCGGTCCGGCCGAGGACACGGTCCGCGACCGCTACTTCGCGGCCTTCGCGCGCGTACTGCCCGGCCCTTCCCCGGAGGAGCTGTGGTTCCGGATGCGGGGGATCCTTGCCGTGACGGCCGGCGACCGCCTCCAGGTCCACCAGCAGCCCTCCCCCGGCTGCGATTCCCCGGTGGCGGGCGGAGGTAGCCCGGCAATGGGCGATCACGTTCCTGACGGCAGCGATGAGTGCGCCACCGCCCGGACCTGACGATCCAGGACAGACGCCGGCGGCGCGGGTCGAACAGCGCGGCGCTGCAGGACGATTGTCGGTTGATGCGGCCCTAGGCGAGTGACCCGAGCGGAAGTCGCACGGTGAACGTCGTCGAACCCGGGCGGCTCTCCACGGTCACCGTGCCTCCGTGTGCCTCCACCACCGCCGCCACGATCGACAGGCCCAGGCCCGCCCCTGCGCCCGTCGCGTCCTGGCGGCGGCGGTGTTCTGCTCTGGTGAAGCGTTCGAAGACGCCGGGCTGGATGTCTGTCGGGATACCGGGGCCGTCGTCGTGGATCCGCAGGACCGTCGTGCCGTCCTCCGCCTCCAGCAGCACCGTCACCTTGGTACCGGCGGGGGTGTGCAGACGTGCGTTGGCCAGGAGGTTGGCCAGCACCTGCTGGAGGCGGTGGGTGTCGCCCGGCACCGTCACCGGGTCCTCGGGGAGGTCCAGGGTCCAGCGGTGGTCGGGGCCCGCGGCGCGGGCGTCCGTGACCGCGTCCAGGATGAGGTGGGTGAGGTCCACCGGCCGGCGCTCCAGGGGGCGGCCCGCGTCCAGGCGGGCCAGGAGGAGGAGGTCGTCGACCATCTCGCCCATCCGGGAGGATTCCGCGGCGATGCGTTCCAGGGCGCGGGTGACCTCGGGGGGTACCGGGCCGGGGTGGAGCAGCGCCAGTTCCGCATGGCCGCGGACCGAGGCGACCGGGGTGCGCAGCTCATGGCTGGCGTCGGCCGCGAAGGTGCGCAGGCGTTCCTCGCTGGCGTGGCGTTTGGTGAGGGCGTCCTCGACATGACCCAGCATGCGGTTGAAGGCGGCGGCCACCCGGCCGACCTCGCCGTGCGGGTCGGCTTCGGGAGCGCGGGACGGCAGCGCCACCTCGCCACTGGCGAGCGGGAGCTCGCTGACCCTGGCCGCCGTGGCCGCGACCCGGCTCAGGGGGCGCAGGGACCAGCGGACCCAGAAGGCGCCGGCCACCCCGGCCACGGCCAGGGCGAGGCCGAAGACCGCGGCGGAGACCAGTTCCAGGCGGTGCACGGTGGCCCGTACCGGCTCCAGGGGCAGTCCGGTCACCAGAACGTCGCCGTCGAGGCCGGTCCAGGCCATCAGCCGGTACTCGCCGATCGACTTCAGGTGGACGGTGTGCGCCCTGCCGTCCGCCGGGACCCCGGCCAGGACCGTGCGGTCGTGTGCGGTGAGGCCGACGGTCAGGTCCGGGTCGTCGTCGGCCGGGATCAGGGCCGCGTTGGTGATCCGACCGTTCAGAAGGCGCGCGCCGAAGGTGCCGGAGGCCTGGCGGCGGGTGTCGCCGTGCTCGTCGCCGTCCCGGTCGCTGGGCTTGTACTTCCCGTGTTCGAGGGACTGCGGGAAGCTCGGCCCGCTCTGCTGGAGCTGCTGGTCGACACGGCCGGTGAGAAAGCCGTTCAGCTCGACCACCGCCGCGACGCCCACGGCCGCGCAGCTCACCGCAAGGAGCACGACCAGGCCCGCGGTGAGGCGGGCACGGAGGGTGCGGGGGCGGGGCAGGCGCCGTAGCCGCAGCCATGGCCGTCGTAGGAGATTCACCTGGTCACCGGCTTGAGGACGTAGCCCGCGCCGCGCACGGTGTGGATCATGGGCTCGCGGCCCGCGTCCACCTTCTTGCGCAGGTAGGAGATGTACAGCTCCACGACATGGGCGCGGCCGCCGAAGTCGTAGGACCAGACGCGGTCGAGGATCTGGGCCTTGCTGAGGACGCGGCGGGGGTTGCGCATCAGGAAGCGGAGGAGCTCGAACTCGGTCGGGGAGAGCTCGATCAGCTCGCCGGCCCGGGTGACCTCGCGGGCCTCCTCGTCCATGGTGAGATCGCCGACCGTGAGCCGGGGGCCGTCCTCCTGCTGGCGGGCCATGCCCGCGCGGCGCAGCAGTCCGCGCAGCCGGGCGACGACCTCCTCCAGGCTGAAGGGCTTGGTGACGTAGTCGTCGCCGCCCGCGGTGATACCGGCGATCCGGTCCTCGACGGCGTCCCGGGCGGTGAGGAAGAGCACACAGACGTCCGGCTTGACCTGGTGGAGAGAGCGGAGGACGGCGAAGCCGTCGGTGTCGGGAAGCATCACGTCCAGGACCACCGCGTCCGGCAGCAGCTCACGGGCCACGGTCAGCGCGGCCGCACCGTCGCCGGCCGCGCGGACCTCCCAGCCCTCGTAGCGCAGGGCACCGGTGAGCACCTCCGCGAGGTCGGGGTCGTCGTCGACGACGAGGACGCGGAGCGGGGTGCCGTCGGGTCTGGTGAGGGCGGGGCGGCCGGAGCGGGTCGTGTTCATCGCGTCTACCAGCATCGCTCCTCCGGGTGAGGAGGGGGGACTCGCGGCGCTCTGAGTTTGCTCTGAGTCGGCTGAGCCGGACCACGCTCAGAGGCCGCTCAGAAGTTCGCGCTGCACAGTGGGCGTCCTGACCGGAGAAAGGACGCGACTCATGACGACCGTGGACGAACGGCGTACGGCCCCGGCCGCGCCCGCCGTGGCCACGCGCCGCTCCCCCGCGGGCGCCGTGCTCGCGCTGCTGTGGGCCGGGGCGGCGGCCGTGCTCGCGCTGTGGTGGTCCGACACCGGCTCGGTCGTCGGTGCGGCGGGCTGGCTGACCGGGGCCGGGCGGATGGCCGGGCTGCTGTGCGGGTACTCCTGTGCGGTGCTGGTCGGCCTGATGGCCCGGGTGCCGCTGCTGGAGGTCCGGGTCGGCTCCGACCGGGTGGCACGGTGGCACGCCATGGCCGGGCGGTACACGGTCTGTCTGCTGGTCGCGCATGTCGTGCTGATCCTCACCGGGTACGCGGCCCAGGACCACGCCTCGCTCGTCCACGAGACGCTCGACGTCGTCCTCAACTACCCGGACATGCTCAAGGCCACCGCCGGCACGGTGATCCTCTTCGCGGTCGGCATCACCTCGGCGCGGGCGGTGCGCCGTCGGACCAGCTACGAGTTCTGGTACTACGTCCACCTCCTGACGTACGCGGCCGTCTTCCTCGCTTTCGGCCACCAGCTTTCGCTGGGCAACGACCTCAACGGCAAGCTGGTCGCCACCGCCTTCTGGTACGCGCTGTACCTGGGGGTCGCCGCCCTGGTCCTGTGGTTCCGGGTGCTGGCGCCGGTGCGGCTCAACCTCCGGCACCGGCTGCGCGTGGACTCCGTGCAGCAGGAGGCGCCGGGCGTGTTCTCGGTCGTGGTGCGGGGGCGGCGGATCGGCGAACTCGGCGCGCAGGCGGGGCAGTTCTTCCGCTGGCGGTTCTTCGGCGGTGCCGGCATGGGCTGGACGTCGACGCCGTACTCCCTGTCGGCGCCGCCGCGCGGCGACCTGCTGCGGATCACGGTCAAGGCGCTCGGCGACCACAGCGCGGCCGTCCCGCTGCTGCGGCCCGGCACCCGGGTGTGGGCGGAGGGCCCGTACGGCGGTCTCACCGCCGACCGGGCCACCAGCCATCGCTCCCTGCTGATCGCGGCCGGTGTCGGCGTCACCCCGCTGCGGGCGCTGTTCGAGACGCTGCCCGGCGAGGTCACGCTGCTGTACCGGGCGCGGACCGCCGAGGACCTGGCGCTGGGCGCCGAGCTGGAGGCGATCGCGCGGTGGCGCGGGGCCCAGGTGCTGTACGCCCTCAACGGACCCCGGGGTGAACGCCCGGACATCTCGGCCGAGGCACTGCGCGCGACCTTCCCGGGCCTCGCCGGCCACGACGTCTACATCTGCGGCCCCCATGGCTTCGCCCAGGAGCTGTACGGCGCGCTGCGGGCCGCCGGAGTGCCGGACCGCCGTATCCACCACGAGTCCTTCGAGCTGTGAGGCCGCTGCCGTGCACGCACTGAACAAGAACCGTCCCCTGCGCCGCGTGATGCTGGCGAGTGCCGCCACCGTCTCCGGGATCGTGATGCTGCTGGCGCTGAAGCCGCACACCAGCCCGACCGTGGTCACGGGCTCGGTGGCCCAGGCGCCGGCCCCGTCGTCATCGTCGTCGTCGAGCAGCGCAAACCCCGCGCCCGGTGCCACCGGCAGCAAGTCGGGGGGCAGCAAGGTCACCGGCACCAAGACCGTCACCGGGGACACCGTCCAGACCCGCTGGGGTCCCGTCCAGGTGCGGGTGACGATCAAGAGCGGCAAGATCACGGACGTGACGGCGGTGCAGTACCCGTCGGACAACCCCCGGGACCAGCAGATCAACAGCTACGCCCTCCCGCAGCTGCGCAGCGAGGCGCTGGCGGCGCAGAGCGCGAAGATCGACACCGTCTCCGGGGCCACCTACACCAGCGGTGGTTACCAGCAGTCACTCCAATCGGCACTGGACTCCGCCGGACTCTGAACAATCGGGCCGTACGGCACGTACCTGTGGGCCAAGGGTCAAGTCCCTACGGAGGAACCGTGACCACCACGCTCGCAGGCGGACGTGCCGCCCGCCGCCAGACGATGCGCCGCATCCGCCCGCGCCGCTCCCCGGCCGTACCGCTGCTGCTCGCCGTCTGGGCGGGCGCGGCGGCCGTGCTCTGGCTGTGGTGGCACAACACGCCGTCCATCGCCGACACCAACGGCAAGATACTCAACGCCGGCCGCATCACGGGCCTGTTGGCCGGATATCTGATGGCACTGGTCGTGCTGCAGATGGCCCGGGTGCCCGCGCTGGAGCGCCGGGTCGGCTCCGACCGCGTCGCCCGCTGGCACGCGATGAGCGGCCGCTACACCCTCTGCCTGGTCTTCGCGCACGTCTTCCTCATCATGTGGGGCTACGCGCTGCAGGCCGGCAAGACCCTGAACGACATCGTCCAGCAGACCATCGACTCGGTGAACCAGCTGCCGGACATGGGCAAGGCCGCCATCGGCACAGGCCTGTTCGTGGTCATCGGCCTGACGTCGATCGGGGTGGTCCGGCGCAGGCTGCCGTACGACGGCTGGTACCACGTGCACCTGCTGACGTACGCGGCGGTGTTCCTGACCTTCTGGCACCAGATCACCACCGGCAACGACTTCGCGCTCACCCCGATCGCCAAGACCTTCTGGTACGGGCTGTACGGCATCGTCACCGCGCTGGTGATCTGGTACCGGATCCTCACCCCGATCCGGCTCAACCTGCGCCACCGGATGCGGGTCGAGGCGGTCATCGAGGAGACGCCGGGCATCGTGTCGGTGCTGATCGGCGGGCGCAAGCTGCACCGGATGGGCGCGGAGGCCGGGCAGTTCTTCCGCTGGCGGTTCCTGGCTCCCGGGATGCGGTTCAGCTCGCACCCGTACTCCCTGTCGGCGGCCCCGCGCCCCGACATGCTGCGGATCACCGTCAAGGCGATCGGCGACCACAGCGCCCGGCTGCGCGAACTGCGGCCCGGGACCAGGGTGTGGGCCGAGGGGCCGTACGGGGCGATGACCGCCTCCCGGCGCAGCCGCGGCAAGGTGCTGCTGGTGGCGGGCGGTGTCGGGATCACGCCCATGCGGGCGCTGTTCGAGACGCTGCCCGGCGCGGCCGGCGACCTGACCCTGCTCTACCGGGCCAACACCACGCAGGACCTGGCGCTCTGGGACGAACTCGCGAAGATCGCGAACGAGCGCGGGGCCCGGCTGATGTACGCGGTCAACAGCCCGGACGGAGAACGTCCCGACATCTCCGCGGAGAACCTCCAGCGGAAGATCCCGGACATCGACAACCACGACGTCTTCATGTGCGGCCCGCCCGGGTTCGCGCAGGGAGTGTACGAAGCACTGCGCGGCGCGGGGGTTCCCGCCCGCCGCATCCATCACGAGTCGTTCGAGATGTGAGCGACGGGAATTCAGGGAATCCAGGGGAATCGGGAGTTCTGGAACGATGAGGAAGAGTCACCCCCTCAGGCGTGTGGTGCTGGCCACCGCGGGAACCGTGTCCGCCGTCGTGCTGCTGCTGTCGCTGAAGCCGTCGTCGGACCCGACGTCCGCGTCGGCGGCGGGCACGGCCCCGTCGGCGGCCGCGGCCGGGCAGGAGTCGCCGCAGGGCGGCACCGGGGCCGCCGGGGCCACGACGGTGACCGGTGACGCGACCCAGACACAGTACGGGGTCGTGCAGGTCCGGCTGACCGTGGCCAACGGCAAGATCACCCAGGCCGAGGCGGTCCAGGCGCCCAAGGGCGGCACCAGCGACCAGAAGACCGCGTTGTCGGTGCCGCAGCTCAACAAGGAGACGGTGGCGGCGCAGAGCGCGAACATCGACTCGGTCTCCGGGGCGACGTACACCAGCACCGGCTACAAGCAGTCGCTGCAGTCGGCGCTGGACAAGATGAAGGAGGCGGCTGCGTCGTCCTCTTCCGGATCGTCGTCGTCCTCGGGTTCGGGTTCGTCCTCCGGCACGGGCTCGTCCTCCGGTTCGTCCTCGTCGGGGTCCGCGCAGGCGCAGGCCAAGACGGTGACCGGGCAGGTCGCGCAGACCCAGTACGGGGCCGTCCAGGTCCGGATCACGGTCTCGGGCGGGAAGATCACCAAGGCGGAGGCCGTACAGGCGCCCAAGGGCGGACTGAGCGACCAGAAGACGGCACTGGCCGTGCCGAAGCTCAACCAGGAAGCGGTGGCGGCGGGCAACGCCACCATCGACTCCGTCTCCGGAGCCACCTACACCAGCACCGGCTACAAGCAGTCACTGCAGTCGGCGCTGGACCAGGCCGGTGGCTGACGCGGTGGCGGAGTCCGCGAAGGCTCCCGCCGCGGTACGTCATGCGGAGGAGGTCATGGGGACCGTCTTCTCCTTCGACGTCCGCGGCGGGGATCCGGCTGCGGTACGGGCGGCCCTCGAAGAGGCGGTCGCCGGACTGCACCGGGTCGACCAGGTGTTCAGCACCTACCGCGAGGACAGCCAGGTGTCCCGGCTGGCGCGGGAGGAGATCGGCGTCGACGAGTGCGATGCCGAGGTCTCCGAGGTGCTGGAACTCGCGGCCGAGGCCGAGCGGGTGAGCGACGGCTGGTTCAGCACGCGCTACCGGGGGCGGTTCGACCCCACCGGAATCGTCAAGGGCTGGTCGGCCGAGCGGGCGGCGCGGGCGCTGGCGCGGGTGGCCGGGGTGAGCGGCGTGAGCGTGAACGGCGGCGGCGACGTCCAGATGTTCGGCGCGCCGGAGCCGGCGCGGGCCTGGCGGGTGGGGATCGCCGATCCGCTGCGGCCGGGCGGGCTGGCGGCGGTGATCTCGGCGGCCGGGGTGGCGGAGCTGGCGGTCGCCACGTCCGGTACGGCGGAGCGGGGCGCGCACATCGTCGATCCGCGGACGGGCAAGTCGGCGGTGACGGACCTGGTGGCGGTGACGGTGGTGGGTCCGCGGCTGACGTGGGTGGACTGCTGGGCTACGGCGGCGTTCGCGATGGGCTCGCGGGCGGGGCTGGCCTTCCTGGAGTCGCTGCCGGATGTGGAAGGGCTGCTGATCACGGCCGGTGACGAGGTGCGGTGCACCGGGGGGCTTGCGGCGCGTCTGGGCTAGCGCCCCGAACGCGACTACGGCTACGGCTGACGTGTGCCCGTTTTTTGCATATTCGTTCCATAAAACGCCATCCAAGTTCCCTCCTCCCCCGTATCCCCTGTGAAGCAAGTTTCAGGAGGAACAACATGGCCATCTTCAGCAACCTGATGCCAGCACTGCACAGAGACCACGACCACGGTTCGTCCGGCCACGGCGACGACCGGTTCGGGGACCGTCATGGCGACCGGCACGGCCACGACCACGACGACTTCGAAGGCGACCGGCACGACCACGGCGACCGGCACGGCCACAACGGCTACTGACCGCAGAGGGAAGGGTGAGCGGACCGGCGACCGGGGCAGCCGGTCCGCGCCTTAGTCGGTACCCGAGGAACTCCTGCCATGGCGCATCTCCTACGGCGTCTGCTGTCGGCCGGCGCCCCCTGCGACGACGTGGTCGCGGCCGCCCCCCGGGTCTCCCCGCGCGAGGTGTTCCGGCGGTTCTGGCCGTACACCCGCGGTGGCCGCCGCTGGCTCGTGCCCCTCGTCCTGCTGAGCCTGGCCGCTCCGGCCGTCGACGCGGCCGAACTCTGGCTCTTCAAGATCGTCATCGACGACGTGCTCGTCCCCCGGGACCTGCGGCCGTTCCTGTGGATCGCACCGGCCTACCTCGGTCTCATCGTCTGCTCCGGTGCGCTCCGCTTCGCCGACGACGTGACCTCCACCTGGGTCGGCGAACACTTCCTGCTCGCGCTGCGCTCCGACGTGTTCCGGCACGTCCAGGGGCTGTCCCTCGGCTTCTTCGAGCGCCGGCGGCTCGGGGACGTGCTGTCCAGGGTCACCGGCGACGTCGACGCGGTGGAGACGTTCCTGCTCTCGGGCGTGGCGGACGCCCTGTACTACCTGATCCGGCTCGGCGTCTTCCTCGGTCTGCTCTTCTACCTGCGCTGGGACCTGACCCTGCTCTCTCTCCTCGTCGTGCCGGTGTTCTGGGGCTGCGCCCGGCACTTCTCGCGGCTGATCAAGGAGGCGTCCCGGGAGCGCAGGCGCCGCAGCGGCACGCTGAGCGCGATCGCCGAGGAGTCGCTCGGCAATGTCGTACTGGTGCAGGCGTACAACCGGCAGGGCTGGGAGGCGCACCGGTTCGAGCGGGAGAACCTCGGCAGGTTCCGGGCGGCGATGGCCTCCGCACGGATCCGGGGCGTCTACGGACCCGTCGTGGAGATCATCGAGGTGGCGGGCGGCCTCGCGGTGCTGGGCCTCGGCACCTGGAAGCTGGCCCAGGGCCAGCTCACGCTCGGCGGGCTCCTGGTGTTCCTGGCACTGATCGGCAAGCTGTACGGCCCGGTGCACGGCCTCTCCGGGCTCGGCACCACCTTCTACGCGGCCTCCGCCTCGGCGGAGCGGATCATCGAACTGCTGGACCAGCGGCCCCAGGTGACCGAGGCGCCGGGGGCCCGGCGGATCCGCCGGGCGCGCGGTGCCGTGGAGTTCGACGGGGTGTGGTTCCGCTATCCCGGTACGGCGGCCTGGGCGCTGTCGGACGTGTCGTTCCAGGTGGCGCCCGGGGAGACACTGGCGCTGGTCGGGGCGAGCGGGGCCGGCAAGTCCACGCTCGCGAAACTGCAGTTGCGGTTCTACGACCCCGACCGGGGCGCGGTCCGGCTGGACGGGACCGACCTGCGCCGACTCGCCCTGTCCGACGTGCGGGAGAGTGTCGCGGTGGTGCTGCAGGAAACCCTTGTCTTCCACGGCACCGTGCGGGAGAACATCGCCTACGGCCGGCCGGCGGCCACGGAGGCGGAGATCGTCGCGGCGGCGCGCGCGGCGGACGCGCACGAGTTCGTCGAGCGGCTCCCGGAGGGCTACGACACGCTCGTCGGCCAGCGCGGCCGGACGCTCTCCGGCGGTCAGTGCCAGCGGCTGGCGATCGCGCGGGCGATGATCCGGGACGCGCCGGTGCTGCTGCTGGACGAACCGACGGCCGGGCTCGACGTCGGATCGGGCCGGCGGATCATGGATCCGCTGCGCCGGCTGATGGCCGGGCGGACGACGGTCGTCATCTCCCACAACCTGCTGACCGTCCGGGACGCCACCCGGATCGTGGTGCTCGACCACGGCCAGGTCGTCGAGGACGGGGCGCACGCCGACCTGCTCGGGCGCGAGGGGGCGTACGCCCGGCTGCACCGGCTGAACGCGGGTGCGGTGCTGTCATGAGCCCGGTGGGCCGGGCCCCGCCGCTGGCGCCGGGCACGGTGCCGGTCCCGGGCTACGAGGTCCTGGGGCATCTCGCCCGCACCGGCTGGCTCGACGTCCACGACGCCTGGAGCGCGGAGCGGGACTGCCGGTGCGTGGTCAAGGTGGTGCGGCCCGACCGCCGGGACGAGCCGGGGCTGGGTGAACGGCTGCTGCGGGAGGGCCGGTGGCTGCGGGAGTTCAGCCATCCGCACCTGGTCCGCGGGTACGACGCCTTCGACTTCCCCGAGCCGCTGGTGGTCCTGGAGACGCTGACCGGGGAGACGCTCTCCCACCTGCTGCACCGGCTGCGGCACCGGCCGTCCGCGGCCGATGTGGCGCTGCTCGGGGTGCAGTTGTGCTCGGCGGTGCACTATCTGCACGGCCGGGGCCTGCTGCACCTGGACCTCAAGCCGTCCAACGTGGTGGTGGACCGGGGGCACGCCAAGGTCCTCGACCTGAGCGTGGCACGGCCTCCCGGGGCCGCCCCGGCCGGGCTGGGCACCTGCTGCTACCGCGCCCCCGAGCAGGCCCGTGGCGGGGCGCTCACGGCCGCCGCCGACGTGTGGGGCATCGGAGTCACGCTCTTCGAAGCGGCGTGCGGGGAGGCCCCGTTCCCCTGCGAGGACACGCGGGAGCGCGGCGCCCCGCCGGTCTCATCCCGGCGGCGGCTCCCCCGTGCTCTCGCCGCGGCCGTCGACGGCTGCCTCCGGGCCGATCCGGCGGCCCGCCCCACCGTCGCCGAGCTGACCGCCGCCCTGGCGGCGACGCTGCCCGCCCCGCACCGCGGCGCGTGACTCACGCCTCCGGCGTCACCACCTTGCCCTTCTGCAGCTGGGCGGTGGCGACGACGGTGCCGTCGGGAGAGGTCAGGCGGGCGCCGGAGTACTGGGTGAGGTCGACGGGGACCGCCACCCCCCAGTGGCCGCGTCCCTCGCGCACCAGGAATTCACCGACGCGCGTGGTCGTACCGTCGATGTGTTCGAGGAGGCAGGTGACCTTGCCGGTGTAGGGAGTGCCGGGGAAGGAGACCGACACGAACATCCAGGCGGGGCTGCCCGGGTGGGCGTAGACGTCGCCGATGGGCTGCCCGCCCCCGGTCGGGATCACGTCCCCGACCAGCATGGGCTCGGACTGCGTGGCGGGCGCCGAGGCGGTGACGGCTCCCTCGACGGCGGTGCCGACCGCCCAGCCGGCGAAGCCGACGGCCACGGCGAGGGCGGTGGCCACCGCGGCGAGCCGCAGCCGGGCCCGCCGGGCGCGGCTGCGCCAGCCCTGGGCGGCGCGGGCGGGCCGCTGTCCTTCGGGTGCCGTCGCCGCCTGCTCGGCCAGGCTGCGCGCCACCCGGGTCTCGAAGCCGGGCGGCGGTTCCGCGTCCGGGAGCAGGCCGATCAGCCGGTCGCCGATCCCGGTCAGTTGCCGTACGTACTCCCGGCAGTCCGCGCACCCGTCCAGATGCGCGACGGCCGCGGCCCGCTCGCGGCCGGGCAGTACGCCCAGCGCCAGCTCGGCGCCGACCTCCCGCAGCTTCTCGCAGTGCGCGTCACTCGCCATGGTCGCCTCGGTCCGGAGACGTGAGGGTGGTGCGGAGTTTGGCCATCGCCGCCCTTATCCGCGTCTTTGCGGTGCCCAGCGGGATCTTCTCCGCCTCGGCGATCTGCTGGGCCGTCATGCCGTAGATCCCTGCCATCATCAGGGCCCTGGCCTGCTCCCGCGGCAGCCGTGCCAGCGCGGCCCGGAGCTGGGAGGAGGCCTCGTCGGCCAGCGCCCACCGCTCGGGGGTCTCGGTGACGACCTCGAGGAGCGGGTCGAGGTCCTCGGGTGCCATCGGTTCCGTCCGCCTCGCGCGGACGGCGTCGACGGCGAGGTTGTGCGCGATGGTCGTCAGCCAGGTCCCGACCGAGCCGCGGCGCGAGTCGTAGATCTGGGCATGCCGCCATGCGCGTTCGAACGTCTGCTGAGCGACGTCCTCGGCGAGCTGCTGGTCCCCGGTGACGGCCATGGCGACCCCGAAGACCCGGTGCTGAAATCTCCGTACGAAGATCTCGGCGAGTTCCGGATCTCCGGTGGCCAGCCCGGACAGCAGTGCCTCGTCCGGGAGGCGGCCGACGGGGGACCGGATGCCCGACACACCCCTGTATACGTTCGACGGCCGCCAGGGGATTGCCCGCCCGCCTGCCCGCCCGCCGCGGAAGATCACATGTCCATTCTCCGTCGGCGGGCCGGGCCCCGCACGCGGGTCAGTGCCCGTTCTGGGCCAGGCGCAGCAGGTGGTCGGCCAGGGCCTGGCCGCCGGTCGGCTCGCGGCTGATCAGCAGCAGCGTGTCGTCACCGGCGATGGTGCCGAGGATGTCGTGCAGCTCCGCCTGGTCGATCGCCGACGCCAGGAACTGCGCGGCGCCCGGCGGGGTGCGCAGGACGACCAGGTTCGCCGAGGCCTCCGCCGAGATCAGGAGCTCCTGGGAGAGGCGGCGCATCCGCTCCTCCTTGGCCGACTCCCCCAGCGGTGCGCGGGGCGTGCGGAAGCCGCCCTCGCTCGGGACCGCGTAGATGAGTTCGCCGTCGGTGTTGCGGATCTTCACCGCGTTGAGCTCGTCGAGGTCCCGGGAGAGCGTCGCCTGGGTGACCGTGAGCCCGTCGTCGGCCAGCAGCTTGGCGAGCTGGCTCTGCGAGCGCACCGGCTGCCGGTTGAGGATGTCCACGATCCGGCGGTGCCGGGCGGTCCGGGTCTGCGGCACCGCAGCCCCCGTCCCGCCGGACTGGTCGAACTCCTGCGCCTGGCTCATCGTCGTCTCATTCCCCGGATCGTCCGTCCCCGCTCGCTGCGTCGAGGATGCCGGGCAGCGCCTGCAGCAACGCGTCCGCCTCGTCGTCGCGGAGGTTCAGCGGGGGCATCAGCCGTACGACGTCGGGGGCGGGCGCGTTCACCAGGAACCCGGCCTCCTGAGCCGCCTGCTGCACCTGTGCGGCCAGCGGCTCGGTGAGCACGATACCCAGGAGCAGGCCCGCACCCCGGACATAATCGATCAACCCGTGGCCGAGACCCTCGATTCCGTCCCGCAACTTCTCGCTCTGCCGCTTGACGTTCTCCAGCAACCCGTCGTTCTCGATGGTGTCGAGGACGGCGAGGCCGGCGGCGCAGGCGACCGGGTTGCCGCCGAAGGTGGTGCCGTGGTGGCCGGGCTGGAGCAGTTCGGCGGCCCGGCCGAAGGCCACGGTCGCGCCGAGCGGCAGCCCGCCGCCGAGCTGCTTGGCGAGCGTGACGACATCGGGCAGCACGCCCTCGTGGGCCTGGTAGGCGAACCAGGTGCCGGTGCGGCCGGTACCGGTCTGCACCTCGTCGAGGACGAGCAGCGCGCCGGTGGCGGCGGTGATCGCGCGGGCCGCCTTGAGGTAGCCGGGCGGGGGTACGACCACGCCGTTCTCGCCCTGGACGGGCTCGATGATCACCAGGGCGGTGTCCTCGGTGACCGCGGCGGCCAGGGCCTGCGCGTCGCCGTAGGGCACGTGGGTGACGTCGGCGGGCAGCGGGCGGAACGGGTCCTGCTTGGCGGGCTGGCCGGTGAGCGCGAGGGCACCCATGGTCCGGCCGTGGAAACCTCCGTCGGTGGCGACCATGTGGGTGCGTCCGGTCAGCCGGCCGATCTTGAAGGCGGCCTCGTTGGCCTCGGCTCCGGAGTTGCAGAAGAAGACCCTGCCCTCCCGGCCGAAGAGCTGGAGCAGCCGTTCGGCGAGGGCGACGGTGGGCTCGGCCATGAAGAAGTTGGAGATGTGGCCGAGGGACGCGATCTGCTTGCTCACGGCCTCGACGATCGCCGGGTGGGCGTGGCCGAGCGCGTTGGTGGCGATACCGCCGACGAAGTCGTAATACTGCCGGTCCTCGGCGTCCCAGACCTTGACGCCCTCGCCGCGCACGAGGGGCAGCCGCGGGGTGCCGTAGTTGTTCATGAGCGCGCCCTGCCAGCGCGAGGTCAGTTCCTGATTGCTCACGACTCCCCCTCCGCGTCCGGCACGACCATCGTGCCGATGCCGTCGTTCGTGAAGATCTCCAGCAGGATCGAGTGCTGGACCCGGCCGTCGATGACCCGGGCGGTCTGCACACCGTTGCGCACGGCGTGCAGGCAGCCCTCCATCTTCGGCACCATGCCGGCGCTCAACTCCGGCAGCAGCTTCTCCAGTTGGGAAGCGGTGAGACGGCTGATCACCTCGTCGGAGTTCGGCCAGTCCTCGTAGAGGCCCTCGACGTCGGTGAGGACCATGAGGGTTTCGGCGCCCAGAGCAGCAGCGAGTGCCGCAGCCGCCGTATCAGCATTGACGTTGTAGACATGTCCGTCGTCCTGGGAGCGGGCGATCGAGGAGACGACCGGGATCCGGCCGTCGGCGAGCAGGGCCTCGATCGCACCCGTGTCGATCGCGGTGATCTCGCCGACCCGCCCGATGTCGACGAGTTCGCCGTCGATCTCGGGCCGGTGCTTGGTGGCGGTGATGGTGTGGGCGTCCTCGCCGGTGAGCCCGACGGCGAGCGGCCCGTGCTGGTTGAGCAGGTTGACCAGCTCGCGCTGGACCTGCCCGGCGAGCACCATCCGTACGACGTCCATGGCGTCCTCGGTGGTGACCCGCAGCCCGGCCTTGAACTCGCTGACGATGCCGTGCTTGTCGAGGGCGGCGCTGATCTGCGGTCCGCCGCCGTGCACGACGACCGGCTTGAGCCCGGCGTGGTGCAGGAAGACGACGTCCTGGGCGAAGGCCGCCTTCAGGTCCTCGTCGATCATGGCGTTGCCGCCGAACTTGATCACGACGGTCCTGCCGTTGTGACGGACCAGCCAGGGCAGCGCCTCGATGAGGGTCTGGGCCTTGGGCAGCGCGGTGTGCTTACGCGTGGTGCTCATGACGAGTACGCGCTGTTCTCGTGGACGTAGTCGGCGGTCAGGTCGTTGGTCCAGATGGTGGCGGTCTCGGCGCCCGCGGCGAGGTCGGCGACGATGTGCACCTCGCGGTAGCGCATGTCGACCTTCTCGCGGTCCTCGCCGACCCCGCCGTTCTTGCAGACCCAGACGCCGTTGATGGCGACATTGAGCTGGTCGGGCTCGAAGGCGGCCTTCGTCGTACCGATCGCGGAGAGCACGCGGCCCCAGTTGGGGTCCTCGCCGTGGATGGCGCACTTGAGGAGGTTGTTGCGGGCGATGGAGCGGCCCACCTCGACGGCGTCGTCCTCGCTGGCCGCGTTCACGACCTCGACCCTGATGTCCTTGCTGGCGCCCTCGGCGTCCCGGATCAGCTGCTGGCCGAGGTCGTCGCAGACGGCGCGGACGGCCTCGGCGAACTCCGCGTACTCCGGGGTGACGTCAGCGGTTCCCGAGGCGAGCAGCAGCACGGTGTCGTTGGTGGACATGCAGCCGTCGGAGTCGACGCGGTCGAAGGTGGTACGGGTCGCGGCCCGCAGCGCCTTGTCCAGGTCCTCGCTCCCGACGACCGCGTCCGTGGTGAGGACGACCAGCATGGTGGCAAGGCCCGGGGCGAGCATGCCCGCGCCCTTCGCCATCCCGCCGACGGTCCAGCCGTCCTTCGTGACGACGGACGTCTTGTGCACGGTGTCGGTGGTCTTGATGGCGATGGCGGCCTTCTCGCCGCCGTGCTCGGAGAGCTGGGCGGCGGCGGTCTCGACGCCGGGCAGCAGCTTGTCCATGGGCAGCAGCACGCCGATCAGACCGGTCGAGCAGACGGCCACCTCGATGGCACCGCGCCCCAGCACCTCGGCGGCCTTCTCGGCGGTCGCGTGGGTGTCCTGGAAGCCCTTGGGGCCGGTGCAGGCGTTGGCGCCGCCGGAGTTGAGGACGACGGCCGAGACCTGGCCGCTCCTGAGGACCTGCTCGGACCACAGGACCGGCGCGGCCTTCACGCGGTTGGAGGTGAAGACGCCCGCGGCGGCACGGCGGGGTCCGTTGTTGACCACGAGGGCCAGGTCCGGGTTGCCGTTCTCCTTGATCCCGGCGGCGATGCCCGCCGCCGTGAATCCCTTCGCTGCCGTCACGCTCACGGCGCAACTCCGATCGTGGTCAGCCCGGTGGTCTCGGCGAGACCCAGGGCGAGGTTCATGCTCTGGACAGCACCGCCGGCGGTGCCCTTGGTCAGGTTGTCGATGGCGCTGATCGCGATGATGCGGCCGACGGCCTCGTCGTACGCGACCTGCACCTGAACGGCGTTGGAACCGTAGACGGACGCCGTCGCGGGCCACCGGCCCTCGGGCAGCAGGTGGACGAAGGGCTCGTCGGCGTAGGCCTTCTCGTAGGCGGCGCGGACGGCCTCGGCGGTCACGCCGTCCTTCGCCGCGGCGCTGCAGGTGGCGAGGATGCCCCGGGGCATCGGCGCGAGCGTGGGCGTGAAGGAGACGGCGACCCGCTCCCCCGCCACCGCGCTCAGGTTCTGGATCATCTCGGGGGTGTGCCGGTGGCCGCCGCCGACGCCGTACGGCGTCATGGAGCCCATGACCTCGCTGCCCAGCAGATGCGCCTTGGGCGCCTTGCCCGCGCCGGAGGTGCCGGACGCGGCGACGATCAGCGCCTCGGGCTCGGCGATCCCTGCGGCGTAGGCCGGGTACAGGGCGAGGGAGACGGCGGTGGGGTAGCAACCGGGTACCGCGATGCGCTTGGACCCCTCCAGCGCGGCGCGGGCACCCGGCAGTTCGGGAAGGCCGTAGGGCCAGGTGCCGGCGTGCGGGGAGCCGTAGAAGCGCTCCCAGTCGGCCGGGTCCGTAAGGCGGAAGTCGGCGCCCATGTCGACGACGAGGACATCCGGGCCGAGCTGCTCGGCGACGGCGGCGGACTGCCCGTGCGGCAGCGCGAGGAAGACGACGTCGTGCCCGGCGAGGGCCTCGGCGGTGGTCTCCTCCAGCACGCGGTCGGCCAGCGGCAGCAGGTGCGGCTGGAGCGCGCCCAGCCGCTGACCGGCGTTGGAGTTGCCGGTCAGGGTGCCGATCTCGACCTCGGGGTGCGCGAGGAGCAGGCGCAGGACCTCTCCGCCCGCGTACCCGCTCGCTCCGGCCACCGCCGCACGTACCGCCATGTCCATCCTCCTCCAGATGGCATGACTATACGGCTCGCTGCACGTTTATGCAACGTCTGGCATCACTATGCAGCCTCCACCTTCGGCAGCATCACCCACCGCGACACCACGAACGTCACCGGAATCGCCGCCGCCGAAGCCATCAGCGGAGCGAACTTGCTGCCCACGTGAAGCATGTCGACGATCACGTACACACCCACCGTCGTGATCACGAAATTCGTCGCGTTGGTCAGGGGGAACAGCAGGAATTTCCGCCAGGTGGGACGTATCCGGTAGGTGAACTTCGCGTTGAGGAAAAATGAACCGATCATGCTCAGCGTAAAAGCGATGACGTGTGCGGCGAGGTACGGCAAATACCTGAGAAAGAGAAGGTAAAGGCCGTAGTACGTCGCCGTGTTGACGACGCCCACCAGCGCGAAGGTGATGATCTGCCCGGATATCGGGCGGGCGGGTACGGTGCTGGTCGACAGGGTGGCGTTCGGCATCAGGGGATGAGGTCCTTCGTCGTGCCGCGGGTGCGGTCTTCCGTTCGGTCCACGTTCGTCGCCTTCACCAGGAAGTGCGGGCGCCCCTTGACCTCGTAGTAGATCCGGCCGGTGTACTCGCCGATGACCCCGAGCATGATCATCTGTACGCCGGCCAGGGCGGTGACGGCTGTAATGATGGTGACATAGCCGGGCGTCTGGACGCCGTTGATCATCGTGGCGCCCACGATCCACGCCGTGTACGCGCCCGCGAGGGCCAGCAGGGTCATGCCGAGGTAGAGCGCGGCGCGCAGCGGGCGGTTGTTGAAGGAGAGCAGCCCGTCGAGGCCGTAGTTGAGCAGGCTGCGGAACGACCAGGAGCTGGTGCCGTGTTCGCGCACCGCGTTCTCGTACTCGAAGGTGGTGCTGGGGAAGCCGACCCAGGCGAACAGGCCCTTGGAGAAGCGGTTGTACTCGGTGAGGTTCACTATCGCGTCCACGACCCGGCGCGACATCAGCCGGAAGTCGCCCACGCCGTCGACGAGTTCGACGTCGACCATCCGGTTGATCAGCCGGTAGTAGAGGCGGGCGGTGAGGGTGCGGGTGAAGCGGTCGCCCTGCCGGGTGCGCTTGGCGATGACCTGGTCGTAGCCCTCGCCGCGCAGTTCGACCATGCGCTTGATGAGCTCCGGCGGGTGCTGGAGGTCGGCGTCCATGACGATCACGGCGTCGCCGGCGGCGTGCTTCAGGCCCGCGAGCAGGGCCGACTCCTTGCCGAAGTTGCGGCTGAAGGAGACGTACCGGACCCGCGAGTCGCGGTCGGCGAGCTGGCTGAGCAGGTGCAGCGTCTTGTCGCGGCTGCCGTCGTCGACGTACACGAACTCCATGTCGTGGCCGAGCGGCAGGAGTTCGTCGGCGATCTTCTGGACCGCCTCGTGGAAGCGTTCGATGACGTCTTCCTCGTTGTAACAGGGCGCGACGATCGATATCAGCATGGGTTTCTCCCCTGGGGACGGGTCAGTGAGCGGCGGTCGTGCGCGCGCCGGAGCGGGCGGTGACTCTGCGGCGTACGGCCGGGACGGTGCCGAGCAGGATCAGGGTCAGCAGCGAGGCGCCGCCGACGGCTCCGCCCAGGCGCAGGCCCGGCGGGTGGAACGTGCAGGTGAGGCTGGTGGCGGAGCCGTGCAGCGGGACGGCGATCAGGCCGTAGAACTCGCCGGCCGCGACCTCGGCGCCACCGGCGGAGCAGCGCCAGCCGGCGATACGGGGGGCGGCCACGACGGCGGTGCCCCTGCTGCCGGCGGGCAGTTGGGCGTGGAGCGTGGCGTCGGAGACGGTGACCTTCGTCGCGCCGGTGGACTTCAACTGCTGTACGGCGGCACGCAGTCTGGCGTTGTCGAGGCAGCCGACGGCGCCCTGCGCCGGGATCCGGGTGGGCCAGTTGGGCGTCAGCGCGATCCGCACCTGTCCGGAGGCCGGAACGGTGCCGAGCGGCTGCATCGCGGCGATCTTCGTGCCCAGGTCGTCGGACCGGAACAGTTTCTGGTCGCCGCCGGTGGCGAGCTGTGCGGTGCCCATGTAGTGCGGCGCCCACAGGAACACCGAACTCCCGGCCTGGCAGCGGGCGGTGACGGTCTGCCGGCCGCGCACCAGCAGCCCTCGCGCCGCGCCGCCCTGCTGCTGACCGCTCAGGGTGGTGGCGGGCAGGGTGTAGACGCGGGCGCCGAGCAGCAGTTCCTGGTTGCGGTACGGGGAGGGGCCGAAGGCGGCGGGGGTCGTGTCCGCGGCGGCCGGCCGTACGGTCACCAGCGGTGGGACGTCCTCGCGGGTGACGGTCGAGGGACCGCCGCCCTGGGGCAGCCATTTCTGGTGCGGGTCCGGCGGGTTGTGCACCCGGGCGCCCACCGCGAAGACCGCGTCGGTGACCGGGTTGTCGAGGCTCTGCAGGCTGCGGCCGCGCGAGGTCCAGCCGTCGCCGAGGGCGGTCATGGTGCGGCTGAGGACATCGGCGGTGAGGCTGCTGTAGTACTGGGAGCCCTGGCCGCCGACCATCATCGGGTCGTTGGCGACCGTCTGGTCGCGGCCCGGTTCGGTGCGGTACGCGGGCCAGGCGTCGCTCTCGGAGACGACGTCCGCCTGCCGCTGCTGGCGGTCGCCCCAGGGCGCGTAGTCGTCCATGTTGCTGAGGCGGACGCGGTCGGCCACGGCGGTGGTGGCGGCGGCCTCGCCGATCTGGGAGCCGATCAGCAGGACCACGGCGAGTCCGGCGAGCGCGGGCCGGCCGTTGCTCCCGAGACCGAGCAGCGCGAGCCCGCCCAGCGCGCCGGCCACGGCGAGCAGCACGACCGGCCAGGTGTGGTGGTTGTGCTGCTGGGTCAGGATGCTGCGGCTCGCGACGCCGGCGATCAGGGCGAACAGGACGGCCGCCGCCCCCAGCGCGCGCCAGTCGGGCAGACCGTAGGCGAGGGCGTGCCAGGCCGCGATGACCAGCAGGGCGCACAGGACGAAGGCCTGGCGGTAGGAGCTGCCGTTCGGGACGGCGAAGGCGTGCCAGGCCAGACTGCTCGGCGCCCACTGGAGCGAGAGGGCGACGGCGAGCACCAACCCCGTCCAGCCCGCCCGCACCCGGACCGGGACCGCCCGGTGGAACGGCAGGGCGAGGGCGAGCACCAGCGCGGTGATGCCGACGTAGAGGGCCGGGGAGGCGTAGCTGTAGGTGGTCGGCAGCAGCCGGGCCAGCAGGTCCTCCGCGCCGACCGGGGCGAACTGGTTGTCCCGTCCGGGATAGGCGTGCTTGGTCCCGGAGTACACGACGATCACCAGCGGCGCGGCCAGACCGATGCCGAGCAGGACGGTCCCGGCGGCCCGGCCCACGATGCCCAGGGCACGCCGCCACGGCAGCTCGGCGAGCACCAGCCGGAGCAGCAGTACCAGTGCCGCGGCGAGGGTGGCCATGTAGGCGGTGTAGAAGTTGGCGATCCAGGCGAGCGCCACGACCAGCACGGCGAGCAGCGGGCGGCGGCCGGCCTTCACCCACTCCCCGACCAGGCAGAGCAGCGGCAGCGCGATCAGCCCGTCCAGCCACATCGGGTTGAAGGAGGCGAGGGCGAGGCTCCAGCCGCACAGCGCGTAGGAGGCGCCCAGGACGCCGGCCGCCCACCAGCGGCCGCGGCGCAGACTGATCAGCAGCCAGGCCATGGCGGCACCGGCGGTCGCCGTCTTCAGCACGGTGATCGTGTAGACCGCGAGGTCGATCTCGTCCCGCGGGAACACCCCCACCAGCAGGGCGAACGGGCTGCTGAGGTAGGTGCCGATGTCGGGCAGGAAGCTGGAGCCGTAGCCGGACTGCCAGTTGATGAAGAGGCCGCCGTCGGCGCGCCCGTGCAGCAGGTCCCACAGATGGGCGTGGAAGGGGACGTACTGGTTCCCGAGGTCGTTGACGCTGCGGGTGCGGGAGCCGAAGGGATAGCTGCCGGCGATGATGTCGCCGGCGCAGAAGGCGACGGCGGTCAGGAGTGCCGCGAGCAGGGCGGCGGCCCGGCGTGGATCGCCGCTGCGCCGTCTCACGGGCCCGGTCTCCTGCTGTTCGCTCCCTGCCGGTTCCACCCCCTGTTCGTGCCCGGTCAGGGTGGTGCGATTCATTCTGTGCGGCCCCTAGATAAAAAACGCGGGCATTACTCCCCGCAGGACGGTGTTTCGCCGACATAGACGGGTAGGGGGCCAGGTTGGTTGTGCTTCAGCTATGAATTGATAGCCCGAATTCCGAATACGCGTACGCCATTACGAGCAATTCATGACGTCAAAGGAAACGGAAGTTTTCCGGGAAATGAGCCGCAGGTAAACGCGCTTTGGGGAGGCCTATCGGGCGCCTTGCGGGACCCCTTCGGATGCCATGTGCGGCGGTGCGACCCGATGGGCGCGTTCGACGGCTTGGCCCCAGTATGTCCCCGCGACGATCAGCGTGGCGCCGGACACGGCGAGCGCGGTGAGCCGTTCACCGCCGAGACCGACGCCGACCAGCAGGGCCCACACCGGTTCGGTGCCCAGCAGCAGACTGGCCCGGGTCGCGGAGGTGCGCTGCACGGCCCAGGTCTGGGCGAGGAAGGCGAACAGGCCGCAGCAGAGGGCCAGGTAGAGGAGCTGCGCCCAGGTGGCGGCGCCGGTCCGGGCGAGCACGGGCAGCCCGGGCGCCACGGGCACGAGAAAGAGGACCGTCCCCACGACGGTCTGTACGGCCGTCAGCGGGAAGGGGCGCAGGGCCCGGCCCGCGGTCACCCGGCCGACCAGCACCACATGGCCGGCCCGCACCACCGCCGCCGCGAGCATCAGCAGATCACCGGTTCCGGGAGCGCGCAGCCCGGTGCCGGACACGAGCAGGGCGACACCCGCCAGGCACACCCCGGCGGCGAGGAAGAAGCGCCCCGGCAGTCCGTCCCGGCGCCCCACGCGGTCCATGACCGGGGTCAGGACGAGGGTGAGGCTGATGATGAGGCCCGCGTTCCCGGCGCTGGTGCGGGCGACACCGTATGTCTCCAGGACGAGGACGGCGGCCTGGGTGAGGCCGAGCAGACAGCCGTAGGCCTTCTCGTCCCGGGTGGGCATACCGGACCGGCGCAGCGCGGCGACGCAGACGACGGCGGCGATGGCGTAGCGCAGGAAGAGGACCATCAGGACGGGCAGGGTGTCCGTGGCCGTCTTCGCCGTCAGATAGCTGGAGCCCCAGACCACGGCGACGACCAGGAGCACCGCATCGGTACGACGGGTGGTCGGCATGCCGTTCACGATCCACGGCCTGGACTGTGAAGTAAACGACGAGTTGCTCAACCAACCCTGTAGCAGACCTACACTTATGCCGTGGACGAACGGCAGCTGCGCGTCCTGCGGGAGCTCGGCGAACTGGGCAGTGTCACGGCGGTCGCGGAGGCGCTGCGGGTGACGCCCTCGGCGATCTCGCAGCAGCTACGCCTGCTGCAGCGCTCGATCCCGGTCCCGCTCACCGAGCGCGCCGGGCGCCGGCTGGTCCTCACGGCTGCCGGGCAGGCCCTGGCCGACGCGGCGATCGGGGTGGAGACGGCACTGGCCCGGGCCCGGCACACCATCGACGAGTACGTCGACGAACCCGAGGGCACGGTGTCGGTGGCGGCCTTCCACAGCGGGGCCGCCGCGTTCTATCCGCTGCTGCTACGACGGCTGGGTGCGCCGGGGTCGCCCCGGCTCGCACTCCACGACGAGGACGTGGCCCAGGCCGGCTTCCCGCCCCTCACCCGCAGCTACGACCTGGTCATCGCGCATCGCCTCGACCACGCCCCGCCCTGGCCCCGGACCGCCGTGGCCACACCGCTGCTGCGGGAACCCCTCGACATCGCCCTGCCCGTCGGCCACCCCCTGGCCACGCGGTCCGTCCTCACCGCACAGGACGTCGCCGACCAGCCCTGGATCACCGTGCACGACGGCTTCCCGCTGCTCGCGACCGTCGAGGCCGTCTCCGCCGCGGCCGGACGCCGGCTCGACATCGTCCACCGGGTCAACGAGATCTCGGTGGTGGCGGAGGTGGTCGCCGCGGGCGGCGGAGTCGCCCTGATGCCCCGCTGGACGTCCCGCCCGCACCCCGGTGTCACCCTCAGACCGCTCGGCGGTATCGAGGCCCACCGCCATGTCGACGTACTCCACCGCCCCGAGCGCACGGCGCGCCGGGCGGTGCGGACCGTGCTCTCCGAGCTGGTGGAGGCGGCGGAGACCATTCGAAGCCGGGGACCGGCCTGAGGGGTACGGCGATCAGGCCGGCTGCGGGAGACGGCACTCACCGGCCGGGCCGGGCGGGCCGACCTGGAGCATGGCACGCATACCGCCGCGAGGCGGAGTCGGCTGAGCCGACCGGCCGCTGCCACGGCGGGCGACGCAGGGGGAATGCCTTTCGGCCGACGGCCCGGGGGACGTCGGTGAGTGACGACGACACCTCTGCCGAGAGGGCGTGTTGAGGCTCTCGGCGCCGGCGGAATCCGCCGGACACCCCCTGGGCGGGTCCCGTATGTTCGGGAGCGCTCCCAAACGGCCCTGGACGAGAGCGAGTCGCCCCATGCAGAGCCTGACCAAGCGTCATGTGTCCGCGTCCGAGCTCGACACTCTCCTCCGCGCCGCGACCGGCATGGGATGCCGGGTGGAGGCGGAGCTGACCGACGGCTGGTTCAACACCGCCTACCGCGTGCGGTTCGACGACGGACGCGCGGCCGTGGTGAAGCTCGCGCCGCCCGCCGAGGCACCCGTGCTGAGGTACGAACGCGGCATCATGGCGACCGAGACCATGGTCTACCGGCGGCTCGCATCCCTGGCCGAGGGCGCGGTGCCGGCGCCCGTGCTGCTGCACTCGGGAGACGACTTCCTCGCCGTCTCCGTGCTGGAGGGCACCCCGTGGGACAAGGCGGCCGAGCGGCTGCCACCGGCCACGGCGTCGGAGCTGCGCCGCGAACTCGGCGCGATCACCGCCCGGCTGCACACCCTGACCAGCGAGGACGGCCGGTTCGGCTACCCGGCGCCGGAGGCCGGTCTGGCCGCCGCCGACTGGCGGACCGCCTTCACCGTCATGGTGGAGGCACTCCTGGAGGACGCCGGACGCTGGGAGTCCGACCTCGGAGTACCCGCCTCGGGCATCCGGACCCTGGTGGCCGAGGGCGGCCCCGCGCTGGACGAGGTCGGCGAGCCCCGTCTGGTCCACTTCGACCTCTGGCCGGGCAACATCTTCGTCGACCACCCCGGGAACGGTGCCCGGATCACCGGCCTCATCGACCACGAGCGGGCTTTCTGGGGCGACCCGGCCGCCGAACTGGCCTCCCTGGAGTTCGGCGGGGACGTCGGCCCGGACAGCGATCTGGTGGCGGGGTACCTGGGGGCCGGCGGCCGCCTCGACTTCACCCCGGCGCTGCGCCACCGCCTCGCGCTCTACGGCCTCTACCTGGGACTGATCCTGGTCGTGGAGTGCGGGCCCCGGGGCTATACCGGGGAACACGCCGACTGGACACGGAAGTTCCTCGGCGAACGGGTCGCCGCACTGCGCTCGCTGGGGTGACCGCGCAAACGGCTTGACCTGGAGCGCGCTCCAACTCCTAGCGTTCTTCTGGTCGTGTCCGGATCCGAGGAGAACGGAAGAGCTGACATGAGCGAGAGCACCACGCGCGAGGAACGTTTCGCCCACGGCCTGGAGGTCCTGCGGAAGGTCGACGGCGAGGTCGGGCAGCGGGTCATCGACTCGCTGGCCGACATCAACCCCGAGCTGGGCCACCAGGTCGTCGCCTGGGGCTTCGGCGAGATCTACTCCCGGCCCGGACTCGCGCCCCGGGACCGGCAGTTGGTGACCCTGGGCATGCTCACCGCGCTGGGCGGCTGCGAGCCGCAGCTGGAGGTGCACGTCAACGCGGCCCTCAACGTGGGTCTGACCCCCGAGGAGATCGTCGAGGCGCTGCTGCACTCCGCCGGGTACTGCGGTTTCCCCAAGGCGCTCAACGCCACCCTGGTCGCCAAGAAGGTGTTCGCCGAGCGTGGGCTGCTGCCGGTCGGACAGCAGCCCACGCAGGACACTACTTCTGCCTGATCCGCAGGAAGGTGACCGAGTTCGCCGGGAAGGTGTAGGTGAACCTGTCGGCGACCCCGGTGAGGGTGGACGTGACCGGGGCGACCGCGGTGGCCGTCTCGGTGTTCACCGCGTCCTGCGCCGCCGCGAGCGTGGTCACCCGCGCCTTCTTCGCCACCTTGGCGTCGCCGAGGTCGATGGCCGTACGGGCCGCCGTGGACTGGGCGTTGACGACCTTGACGATCAGGTCACCGGTCTTCCCGTCCTTGGTGACGACCTGCCGGAAGGGCTCGGCCGGCTTGTTGTCGGCGAAGCTGCCCCACTCCTGCCCGTCGAGGTAGAGGGTGACCTGCCGGCCCCGCACCTTGATGTCGACGTCGTAGGCGCGGCCGGTCTCGACCGACCCGGCCTTGGCGATCAGCGTCGACTTGCCGCCGTCGACGGCCTGCTCGACCGCGGTCTGGGTGTTGTTCCAGCCGCCGATGTTCCACCAGTAGTAGTTGCCGGTGTCCTTGACGCCGAAGGCGACGAGGAAGCCCTCCTTGCCGGACTTCTTGGTGGCCTTCACATGCAGGTCGTAGTCGTGCCAGTTGGTGTCGCCGGCCTGGACCATGGTGTTCTCGGCGGTGTCGGAGGTCTCGACGTACTGGCCGTCCTGGACGGCCCAGCTGCCGCCGCCGGTGTGCGTCCACTGCGAGGCGTCGCCGGAGAAGTCGTCGCTCAGCAGCGTGTTCCCGTCGGCGTCGGTCACCTTGACGTCGTCGTAGGCGGCGCTGGTGTTCCAGGTCGACAGGCCGACGGCACCGGAGATCGGGCCGCTGACGTTCGGCGTGGTGGTGGCCGTGCTCGGGACCACCCGGTCGCCGACGTTGTTCATGAACAGCTTCTGGACCTCGTAGTTCGCGGAGCCCCAGGAGGCGTGGTTGTTGAACCAGACCAGGTCCGGGCGCCACTGGACGTAGTCCTCGTTGGCGAACAGCGGGGCGTAGGAGGCGAGTTTCACGACGTCCGCGTTGCGTTCGAGGCCGGTCATGTAGGCCGCCTCGGCGAGGCCGTTCTTGAAGGTGTTGCCGCCGGAGGCGTACTCGCCGACGAAGACCTTCGGCCCGCTCCTGTCGTAGGAGTCGTAGCGGTCGTTGTTCTGCAGGAACCACTGCGGGCTGTTGTAGTAGTGCTCGTCGACCATGTCGACCTTGGCGTCCTTGTTGAGCTGCCAGGCCGTGTCGAAGGTCGAACCGGAGTCGTCCGGACCGGAGTTGGAGATCACCTGCATATACGGGTACTTCGCCTGGATGGCGGCCCGGAACTGTGTGAAACGGGCGAAGAACTCGGTGGGCAGGTTCTCCTCGTTGCCGACCTCGATATGGGTGAGGTGGAAGGGCTTGGGGTGGCCCATCTCGGCGCGCACCTTGCCCCAGGTCGAGGTCGCCGGCCCGTTGGCGAACTCGATGAGGTCGAGGGTGTCCTGGATGTGCCGCTTGAGCAGTGCGTCGTCGTCGACGGCCTTGTTCTGGCCGCAGCCGGTGACGAGGGCCGGGACGACGGGCAGCGGCATCGCGCCGATGTCCTCGGCGAAGCGGAAGTACTCGTAGTAGCCGAGGCCGTAACTCTGGTTGTAACCCCAGAAGTTGGCGTTGGTGGCGCGGGTCTCGACCGGGCCGACGGTGTCCTTCCACTGGTACGACCGCTTGCGCTGGTAGCCGGAGGCCTCGCTGTAGTCCTGCATGGAGCCGGTGTTGACCAGGCAGCCGCCGGGGAAGCGGACGAAGCCCGGGTGCAGGGCGGCGATCTTCTCCGCGAGGTCCTTGCGCAGGCCGTTGGGCTCGTGCTTGTAGGTGTCGCGCGGGAAGAGGGAGACCATGTCGAGCGCGGCCACGTCCGAACTGGCAACGGTGAGGCGGCCGGTGGAGCTGGTGCGGGTGGCGGTGAAGGTCGCCCGGTACTTGGCCCAGCCGTTCTTCTTCACGGCCACCTGGCGGGCGGTGGCCAGGGTGCCGCCGGAGTCGGAGAGGCCGACGGTGAGGGTCGTACCGGCATCGGCGCGGGCCCAGACCGAGAAGTCGTACCTCTTGCCGTCCTCGACCCGGATGCCGGTGTTGTAGCCGGAGTTGGTCACGGCCGAACCGGCGGACAGGGAGAGGTAGTTGCGGTTGCGGTCGTCGAGGCGGCCGGAGTCGTCCACGACCTGGGCGGTGCCGGTGACCGTCCACGCGGTGAGCGAGGTGTACGACTTGTTGTCGTCGGTCGTGTACTCGAAGGACCGGTTCTGGACCAGTTCCGCGTACAGGCCGCCGTCGGCGGCGCGGTTGATGTCCTCGAAGAAGACGCCGTACATCGTCTTGTCGATCTTGGCGCCCCGGGTCGCGGGGGCGACGGTGATCGAGTAGTCGGTGGTGTCCTCGGCGTGGGCAGGGGCCGGGACCAGGCCGGCGGCGAGCAGGAAAGCGCTTGCTCCAAGGCCGAGTCTCAGCCGGGTGCGGGTGGTGCGTGACATGGATACTCCGCGGCTCGTGAAGGATTTGCTCAGGAGTTACTTATTCGAAATATCGGACAGCGGTCAGCACTTCGAACGGCAAGATATGTACGGGGCATGAGCGCGTCAATGGGGCGGGCGTAGGGTCGGGGCATGCAGACGCTGCTGCCGTACCTGATCGTGTTCGCCGGTTTCGGTGCCGTCCTGGCATGTCTGACCCGGCTGGCGCGGTACATCCGGCGGCGGGGCGCCGCGGGCGGCGGGCTCGGTGGGGTGATGGCCGCGTACGAGGAGGCGTTCCGGGCGACGAGTCATGCCTCGCACCACGAGATCAGGCAGCAGGCCGAGCGCAAGGCGCCGACCGGGACTCCCCGGCCGAAGCAGCCGACCGGCTCCCCGCGCACGGAGGAGGAGTGACCGTGGACGACTTCTGGCCCGTGCCTGATGTACTGGCCCATCTCACCGGGCGGTGGCACGTCGAGCGGACCGTGCGTGATCTGGCCGGCGGGGACGAGGGGCGTTTCGAGGGCGCCACGGTGTTCCGGCCGCTGGCGGAGGGCGGACTGCTGCACGAGGAGTCCGGGACGTTCACCTGGCAGGGCGTGGCCCGGCCCGCCGAGCGCACCCTGCGTTTCCTGCCCGGCGCGCGTCCGGGGACGGCGGACGTGCGGTTCGCCGACGGTCGCCCCTTCCACGACCTGGACCTCACGTCGGGGCGGTATGTCGCCGACCACCCCTGCGCGGCCGACCTCTATCGGGGCGAGTTCACGGTCCGGGACACCGACCACTGGCGGACGGTCTGGCGGGTGGGCGGCCCGGCAAAGGACCTGGTACTCACGACCGACTACGAGCGCGGGGCGCCCTGAAGGGGCGCCGGGGGTACCCCCGGCCGAAGGCTGGGGGAGGAACTGCGCGACCAGCCACGACGGCGCTGCGGACGAGGCACGACATGCCCCGGCGCACCCAGCGGAGCGCCTACGCGCGCGACGCCTGGGCCGACGCCGCGTCGAAGCGGAGGTTCCAGCGGCCGGCGATGCCCGTCACCGTGGTCGTCGACAGCGGGCGGACGTCGATGTTCCAGTAGGTCGAGGGCGGTGCCTTGAGGGCGTAGACGAGAGCGGCGCGGATCACCGAGGGCTCGGCCACGGCGACGATCCGGCCGCCGTCGCCCACCGGCCGGGTGTCGAGCCAGCCGCCGACTCTGGAGATGAACGCCAGCAGCGACTCGCCGCCGTGCGGGATGGCTCGCGGGTCGGACAGCCAGGCGTCCACCTGGTCCGGTTCCCTGGCCATCGCCTCGCCGAGGGTCAGCCCGCGCCAGCGGCCCATGTCGCAGTCGCGCAGCGCGACCTGGACCAGCGGGGCGTACCCCAGGCCCTCGCCGGTCGAACGGCTGCGTGGCGTCGGCGAGCAGTAGCGCAGCTCGGCCGCCGCGAGGGGCAGCAGCTCACCCGCGACATGCTGCACCTCCTGCCAGCCCGCCTGGTCCAGCGGGCGGGTGTCCTCGAAGCGCTCCGCGAGCAGCGGTGAGCTGCGCGCGGCTGCGACGAACGTGACCCGAAGTGACATGCGGCGATGGTGTGACGCTCATGTGCGCAGGTCAAGGGCTATGGGGTGATGAGTCGTCCAAGGTGGAGGAAATGTTACTCAAAGGTCAGGAGGTGTCCGACAAGTCGGCCGGAATGTCACTCGGGCGACGTGTAGTAGAGCGCCATCCACATGTCCGGGTGTTCGAGCGGGGCAAATCCGACCTTCTCGTAGACCCCGTGAGCGTCACTGGTGGCCAGCAGCACGCGCCGCACCCCGGTCGGCCGCAGGTGCTCGCGGATCGCCCCGACCATCGCCGTGCCGACGCCCTTGCCGCGCACCGACGGGTCGACGTACACGTCGGCGAGCCAGGCGAACAGCGCATGGTCGGTCACCACACGCGCGTACGACACCTGCTCCCCGGTGACGGTGTCGTACACCCCGAAGTTCAGGGAAGCCGCCATCGCCCTGCGCTGCTGCTCCAGTGGCCGGCCGGTCGCCCAGTAGGCGTCGGTCGACAGCCAGCCGTGGACGCGCTCGACGTCCACGCGGTCGGTGTCGGCGGAGAACTCGTATCCCTCGGGGAGGTCGGGTGCATCGCTCATGCGGGGATCCTCGCCGGTCGGGGGCACCGGCGTCGATGGGATTTCACGGTCCTGGCCTCAGCACCTCGTCGCAGGCCGCCCGCAGCCGTCGTACCCCCTCGGTGATCTCCCCCGCCCCGGCGACCGCCGCGAAGCTCAGGCGGACGTGGGCGGCCGGGGGTTCGGCGCTGAAGTACGGGCGGCCCGGGGTGATGGCGACGCCCGCGCGGAGGGCGGCGGCGGTCAGGGTCGCGTCGTCGGTGCCTTCGGGGAGACGCACCCAGAGGTGGTAGCCGCCGGAGGGGATGTGCGGGAGGGCGAGTTCGGGGAGCCGGTGGGCGAGGGCGCCGGTCAGGGCGTCGCGGCGGGTCTTCAACTCCGCCGACAGGTTGCGCAGATGGCGGGGCCAGGCCGGGGAGCCGACGAGTTCGAGGGCTGCCTCCTGGAGGGGGCGGGGGACGAAGAAGGTGTCGACGATCTGGATGGCGCGCAGGCGTTCGAGGACCGGGCCCCGGGCCGCCAGGGCGCTCACCCGGAAGCTGGGCGAGGTGGCCTTCGTCAGTGAGACGACGTGGACGACGACTCCGTCGGGGTCGTCGGCGGCCAGCGGTCGGGGCAGCGGTCCGGCGTCGGCGTGTACCAGCCGTCGTACGTAGTCGTCCTCGATGACGAAGGCACCCGCCTCGCGGGCGATGCGGAGCACTTCGGGGCGGCGGCCGGGGGCGAGGACGGCGCCGGTCGGGTTCTGGAAGAGGGGCTGGCAGACGAACACGCGGGCGCCGGTGGCCCGGAAGGCGTCGGCGAGCAGCTCCGGTTTCACCCCGTCGGGGTCGACGGGGACCGGGACGGGGCGGAGGCCGGCGGCGCGGGCGATGGCGAGCATGCCGGGGTAGGTCGGGGACTCGACGAGGATCGGGGCGCCGGGCGGGGCGAGTGCGCGCAGGGCGGTGGCCAGGGCGGACTGGCCGCCGTTCGCGATCAGCACCTCGGCCGCGGTGACGGCGCCGCCGATCTCGCGGGCGAACCATTCGCGCAGCTCCGGCAGCCCTTCGAGGGGCGGCCGCCCCCAGGCGCCGGGACGGCGGCCGGCCCGCGCCAGCGCGGCCGCCATCGCCCGCTCCGGCTCCAGGGAGGCATGCAGATAGCCGCCGCTGAGCTCCAGGACACCCGGCGGTGGGACGGCCAGGCACACCGTGACCCCGGACGCGTCGACCGTGCGCGGCACCACGTCGAGGGCGCCGTCGGCGCTGAGCGCCACCTCCTGCCAGGAGGTGTCCCCGGCGGGCTCGGCCGTGGTGCGCGGCCGGGCCTTGAAGGCACCGGCGCCGGGCCGGGTGACGACCAGGCCCTCGGCGACCAGCTGGGCCAGCGCCCGGGAGACGGTCACCGGACTCACCCGGAACCGCTCGACGAGCGCCCGGCTCGACGGGAGCTTTCCCCCGGGTGAGTAGCGGTCGAGGTCTCGCCTCAGCTGTTCCGCCAGTTCAAGGACGCTGCTACGCTCTTGCATGAGAGCACAGAGTAGCGCTACCGGTCCGAGTTCGATAGCGGTCAGCACCTCCCCGGCGGATCCCGGCGGCACCGCTCCCGCCTCCCAGCGGCTCGGCACGCTGCAGGCCGCCCTCGGTGTCGTCGCCTTCTCCCTCACCTTCCCTGCCACCGCCTGGGGCCTGCAGGGCTTCGGCCCCTGGTCGCTGGTGGCCGTGCGCAGTGTGCTCGCGGCGGCCATGGCGGGCACCTGCCTCCTGATGCTTCGGGTACGGCTGCCCGAGCGCCGGCACTGGGCGGGGCTGGCCGTCGTTGCGGCCGGGGTCGTGCTGGGCTTCCCGATGCTGACCACGCTCGCCCTGCAGACCTCCACCACCTCGCACGCGGCCGTGGTCGTGGGCCTCCTCCCCCTCACCACCGCCCTCTTCTCCGCCCTGCGCATGGGCATCAGGCCCTCCCGTACCTTCTGGGCGGCGGCCCTGGCGGGCGCGGCGGCCGTGCTGGCGTTCACGGTCGCGCAGAGCGGCGGGGCGCTCACGGCGGCCGACGGCTACCTGTTCGCGGCGCTCGTGGTGTGCGCGGCCGGCTACACCGAGGGCGGCCGACTGGCCCGGATCATGCCGGGCTGGCAGGTCATCGGCTGGGCGCTGGTGTTCTGTCTGCCGCTGACCGTGCCGGCCGCGGTGGTCGCACTGTCGTACGAGCCGGTCGTCTGGAACGCGCACGGCGTGCTCGGTGTGCTGTGGGTCGCGGTCGGCTCCCAGTTCCTCGGTCTGGTGGTCTGGTACCGGGGCATGGCGGCCGTCGGCATTCCGAAGGCCAGCCAGTTGCAGTTGGCCCAGCCGCTGCTCACACTGGTGTGGTCGGTGCTGCTGCTGGGCGAGCACCTCTCCGCGGCCGCTCCACTCACGGCCGCCGCAGTGCTCGTGTGCATCGCCGTCACCCAACGATCGCGATCGTGAGGAGGCCCTGGAGATGCGTGCATCCGAGGGCGACCAGCTTGTCCAGCACGGCAGGGTGGTCGGTCAGCACGACCATGTCTCGACCATCGTCAAGGTGCTGGGACCGGAGGGCACCCCGCCCTACCGGGTCCGCTTCGAGGACGGCCACGAGGCCATCATGTCCCCCGGCCCCGACTGCCAGGTCAAGCACCGGGAGACCCATCCGCAACGTTAGGCCGCGGTGACCAGGTCGCCGGCCGCGCGCAGGTCAGCCCGGCGGAAGCGCCGGCTGCTGGTAGTGGTCGGCGACCACCCGCGAGAGCGCCCCGATCGGATCGGCGGCCACCTCCTTGGCCGCGAAGTACACATGCCCGCCGACCTGCGGATACCGGTCGGTCAGGGTCAGATGCCGGGAGAGTTCGGCCGGGTCCTGCCAGGCCGAGGGCGCGTCGGCGGCCCCCGCCTGGTAGAGGGCCTCGCCGATGTAGAGCCGGGTCCCGGTGTCCTTGGCCACGCCCGCCCACCAGTCGACGACCTTGGCGTAGTCGGCGGCCGTGTTGCCGATCTGCCAGTACGCCTGCGGGACGATGTAGTCGATCCAGTTCTTCTGCACCCATGTCCGGGTGTCCGCGTACAGGTCGTCGTACGTCTCGACGCCCGCCTTGGTGTCGGAGCCCCGGGAGTCGGTGGCGGCGTTGCGCCACACCGCGAACGGGCTGATCCCGAACCGGGTCCCGGGCCGCAGCTCCTTGATCCCGGCCGCGGTCTCGGTCACCAGCCTGTCGATGTTGTCCCGCCGCCAGGCCGCCCGCGACGAGAAGTCGCCGCCGTGGGTGTCGTAGGCGTCGTCGTCGTCGAAGGTCTGGCCGGCCACCGGGTACGGATAGAAGTAGTCGTCGAAGTGGACGGCGTCCACGGGGTACTTGGCGACCGCGTCCAGGATCGCCTGCTCCACGAAGGCGCGGACCGCCGGGATGCCCGGGTTGTAGTAGAGCTTGCCGCCGTACGGCACCACCCAGTCCGGGTGTGTGCGGGCGGGGTGGGTGGGGACCAGCTTGCCGGGGTCGGTGTTGTTGGCGATCCGGTACGGGTTGAACCAGGCGTGCAGTTGCAGGCCCCTGGCATGGGCCTCCTCGACGGCCACGCCCAGCGGGTCCCAGCCGGGGTCCCCGCCCTGGGTGCCCGTGAGGTACTCGGACCAGGGCTCGAACGGCGAGGGCCAGAACGCGTCGGCGGTGGGCCGTACCTGGAACATCACGGCGTTCAGCCGGTGGTCGACCGCCTTGTCGAGGAGCGCGGTCAGCTCCTTGCGCTGGTCCGAAGCGGTGAGACCGGTACGGGAGGGCCAGTCGCGGTTGGAGACGGTCGCCAGCCACATGCCCCGCATCTCCGTGGCCGCCCGGCGGGGCAGTCCCCGTACGGCCGCCGCGCCCGGTGTGACCAGCGTCAGCGTCGACAGCGCGGCCAACGCGAATGCCCTGCGAGACACTCCTGCCATCGTGAGACCCTCTTACGCTCGGGGGATCCGGTAGGGAGATCCGCACCCTGGCGGATCTTCGTCCGCGGGCAGGATGCCCCACCCGGACGATCGATCATCGATACTTACGGGTAACGTGCACGAACGGAGCAGGCACCGGATCCGGAGGTCCTGCCGGCCGCCCGTAGATCAGCGAAGGGGACGATGTGACCGACATCGAGAAGGTCGGAGTCGTGGGCTGCGGCCAGATGGGAGCGGGCATCGCCGAGGTGTGCGCCCGCGCCGGACTGGACGTGAAGGTCGCCGAGACCACCGGCGAGGCCCTGGAGATCGGCCGTACCCGGCTGTTCAACTCCCTGGGCAAGGCCGCCGAGCGCGGCAAGATCAGCGAGGAGGAGCGGGACGCCACGCTGGCGCGGCTGAGCTTCACCACGGATCTCGGCGAGTTCGCCGACCGCGACCTGGTGATCGAGGCCGTCGTGGAGAACGAGCAGGTGAAGACGGAGATCTTCCAGGTGCTCGACCAGGTGATGGCCCGCCCGGACGCCATCCTGGCCTCCAACACCTCCTCGATCCCGCTGGTGAAGCTGGCCGTCGCGACCTCCCGCCCCGACCACGTGATCGGCATCCACTTCTTCAATCCGGCCCCGGTGCAGCAGCTGGTCGAGCTGATCCCGGCGCTCACCACCTCCGAGGGCACCCTCAGCCGCGCCCAGCTGTTCGCCGAGAAGGTGCTCGGCAAGCACGCGATCCGCGCCCAGGACCGCTCCGGCTTCGTGGTCAACGCGCTGCTGGTGCCGTATCTGCTCTCCGCCATCCGGATGTTCGAGTCCGGTATCGCGGGCCGCGAGGACATCGACAACGGCATGGAGATGGGCTGCGCCCACCCGATGGGCCCGCTGCGGCTGTCCGACCTGATCGGCCTGGACACCATCGTGTCGATCGCGAACAGCATGTACGCCGAGTACAAGGAGCCGCTGTACGCCGCTCCCCCGCTGCTCCAGCGCATGGTCGAGGCGGGCCGGCTGGGCCGGAAGACCGGTTCGGGCTTCTACACGTACTAGGGAGTTCGGCGACGCCGCCAAGTGGCGCTGCTCCAGGGTGAATTCACCCGGACCAGCACCCATGGCGGCGCTGCCGTGGAGGGCTCTCGCGACGCCCGCGAGGTCCTCGTCCGCGCCTCCTCGCCCAGCCCATGTGGACTGCACGGGGACACGGCTTGGTGAGCGGCATCGGCCGACACAAAAACCGGCCCTGACCTGGGGCTTTGTGTCTTTCCAAGCTGTCAGGGCCTTCCCGCTCACTCAGCGGAAAGTCCCTGGAAAGTCCCTGGTTCGGCGCGACCCAGTGATGCTGCGGGATGCTGTTGTGCCTGATCAGACGGCGCGTTCTGTGCTTTGCGCCGGCGCCTGGTGCCGCACCATCGAAAGCTGTCAGGGCACGCAGGTGAGAGCGGTAACGGCGCATACTGACAACGTGTATGCCGCCGAGTACAAGGAGCCGCTGTACGCCGCTCCCCCGCTGCTCCAGCGCATGGTCGAGGCGGGCCGGCTGGGCCGGAAGACCGGCTCGGGCTTCTACACGTACCAGCGGCGGGTCCGGCGACACCGCCGCACCGCGATGTTCCGCCGCCTGGCAGAGACCGAGGAGCCCGTCCGATGGACCGGGCCCCTCGGCGTGTGTACGTGAGCGCGTGTGTACGTGAGCGGTCGGGATCAGCCGGTCCGGTCCGTCATCCGGTCCGTCATCAGATCCGTCATCCGATCCGTCAGGAGTCCGCCCGCTGGCGGGCCGCCAGGGCGTGCGCCGCCTCGCGGGTCGCCGGGTAGAGGTCCAGGTAGAGCCGGTAGAGCTCGTCGTAGACCGCACCGGCCCCGGGGTCCGGTTCCACCACGGCCACGGTCGGGTTCCAGTCGTCGATGTCGTCGGGGCCGGCCAGCCCCGCGCCCAGCGCGGCGAAGAACGTGTCGCCGTACGCCGCGCCGATGGTGTGGCGCGGCAGCTCCTGCGGCCTGCCGGTGACGTCGGAGACGATCCGGGTCCACAGGGTGCGGGCGCCGCCGCCCACGGCGACCAGCCGGCGGAGGTCGCCGCCCGCCTCGGCCATGGTGGCGAGGTTGTGCCGTACCCCGAAGGCGGTGCCCTCCAGCGCGGCCCGGTACAGGTGGCCGCGCTGGTGGCGCAGCGTCAGACCGTGCAGCAGGCCGCGGGCGTCCGGGTCGAACAGCGGGGTACGCTCCCCGGCGAAGTACGGCAGCATCAGCAGGCCCTGCGCGCCGGGCGGCACCTCGGCCGCCTCGGCCGTCAGGGTCTCGTACGGGGCCCCGGTGAGGTCGCGCAGCCAGCCGGTGACCGCTCCCGAGGTGGCCATCCCGGCGGCCAGGCAGTACGTGCCGGGGAAGGCGCCCGCGGTGCCCCACAGCCGCGGGCTGCTCACCACGTCGGCCGTGACGTTCACCAGGAACATGGTGGTGCCGTACATCAGCATGACGTCGCCGGGGCTGCGCACCCCGACCGCGGTGGCCTCGGCCCAGGCGTCGACCGTGCCGGCGACCACCGGGACGCCTTCCGGCAGTCCGGTCCGGGCGGCGGCCCCCGCGGTGACGGTGCCGACCACCTCGGCGGGCTGGACCAGCCGCGGCCACTGAAGTCCGGGGGCGATCTCCTCGCAACGGTCCTCGATCCACGCCTGCTCGCGCAGGTCGTACAGCGGGGTGCACTGGCTGGCCGAGTGATGGTCCAGGACATAGGCGCCGGTGAGGCGGTGGGCGAGGTAGGAGCTCGCCATGAACCAGCGCCGGGTGCGGGCGTAGACGTCCGGCTCGTGGCGGCGCAGCCAGGCGAGTTTGGGGCCGATCGCCTGGCTGGTCAGCGGTGACCCGCAGCGGGACAGCACCTCCTCGGCGCCGTAGCGGGCGGTCTGCTCAGCGATCTCCTGCCCGGCCCGGGTGTCGACGCCGTACAGGATCGCCTGCCGCAGCGGGGTGCCGGAGGCGTCCGTGGGCAGCAGGCAGGGGCCGATCCCGCTGACCCCGACCGCGGCCGGCCGCTCGCCGTGCGGCGCGCGGGCCAGCAGCTCGCCGGCCAGCTCCCGGAAGTCCTGCCACCAGACGGCCTCCGCGTCGTGCTCCACCCAGCCGGGCCGCGGGCTGGAGGTGCGGTGTTCGCGCACGGCCTGGGCGACGAGCTCGCCGTCGGGGCGGGTGAGCACGCCCTTGGAGCCGGAGGTGCCGATGTCGATGCCGAGCAGCAGGGTCATGAGGATCCTCGGGTCGGAAGGGTGCGGGGGGGCGGCCGGCACTCGCCGTCCGGCGGCTGCGCCGTACTTGGTTACAGGGAGCGATGCCCCACGGGCCCGGCACCATCATCGGTGCCGGGCCCGGGTTTTTCACACACCGTGTGCGCGCCGGGCACGCATATGCCCTTCGCACACTCTCCCCACGCGTTCACCAGGCGAGTTCACTCATCATGCGCATGCAATGGGATGCGGAACGACATCTTCGACTACGCAAAGGAGCGGACCCGTGGCCACCGAACCAGAGCATCCCGTGGTCCAAGGAGAACTCGCAGAGTTACGTCGTCGCCTCGATGTGGCCTACGCCCAGGTCGAGGGAGGACTGAACCTGCTCAGCCATCGCACCAAGGAGACGGCCAAGGAACTGGACGACCTGAACACCCGACTTGCCTCGCTGGAGCACGCTCGCTGGCCCCTGCCCTCGATCGCCGCGCTCACCGCACTGGGCGCCCTGGTCGTCACCGTCTGGCAGGCGCTGGCCCACTAATCATCAGTGAGCCGCATGTGATGCAACAGGAGTAACGCGGCCGCCATGTTGGCGGCCGGGACCTCCCCACGGGCGATCATGTCCGGGACGAGCTTGAGGGGTACCCACTCCCGGCGGTCCGACTCGAAGTCGTCCACGGGGTGTCCGAGGTACTCGCCCTCGTCGGACCAGTAGATGTGGTGCCGGGCGTCGGTGAGGCCGTTGGACGGCTCCACGGTCATGAGATGGTGCAGGGTCCCCGGCCGCCAGCCGGTCTCCTCCTCCAGTTCCCTGGCGGCCGCGTACGCGATGTCCTCGCCGTCCTCGACGACCCCCGCGGCCAGTTCCCACCCCCAGCTGTCGGTGATGAAACGGTGGCGCCACAGGAGGAGGACCTCATTGGCCTCGTTGACCACCGTCGCCACGGCCACAGGCCGCAGCCGGATCAGGAAGTGGTCGAGATGCCGGCCGTCCGGCAGCTCGACATCTGCGAGATTGACGCTGAACCAGCGGTTTTCATACACAGTTTGTTCGTTCTGTTTCGTCCACTGCACGGTTCTGCCACCTTCCGCCGAGTAAGTGGCAATATCGCAGCAGGGACTCCTCAGGCCTACCGGGCCTCTACAGCGGTACGCGCAGTGCGCCGTCAATGAGTTCGGCGGCTTCGGCGGTTCCGGCACCACCGCTGCGCACCAGGTGCTCGCGTACCGCGCGGAGTCTGTCGCGCAGACGCTGGGACTCCATTCCGCGGGCCTGTTCGGCCATCTGCACGGCCGTGGCCACCGCGTTGTCCGCGTTTCCCTGGCGCAGTTCGATGGTGCTGAGCATGGCGAGCCGGTGCACCCGCCCCCGGTCGTGGGCCGGGTTGTCGACGGCGGCCGCGGCATGCTCCCGGGCGGCGGCGATCTCACCGAGGCTGAGCAGCGCCTCGGCCACCTGCACGTTGACCAGGCCGGGTTGGACATAGCCGGTCTCGTCGGGTTCGTGGCCGCGCCGGATGCGTTCGGCGGCCGTCTCGGCCCGCCGGATGCAGGACAGCGCGCTCGTGCCGTCACCGAGGTGGGCGTACGCCTTGGCCTGCATCGCGTAGAGGTCGGAGGCTAGGGCGGGGGTGATGTGCTTGCCCGCGGCGCGCAGCGCGGCCTCCGCGAAGGCGACGGCCTGGCGGTACTCCCTCATGAACAGCGCCTGGTTGACGAGCAGCGCGATGACGTAGGCGCCGAGTCCCCGGTCGCCGCTCGCCTTTGCCAGCCGCAGTGCCTGGTGGAAGTAGCGCTGGGCGAGGCCGTGGGCGTCGGAGTCGTAGGCGCAGATACCCGCGATCGCCACCAACCCGCCGGTCGCGCGGTGCAGTTGACGCCCCGTGGCATCCGTGTAGCTGCCGCGCAGCAGCGGGGCCGCCTCGGCGTTCAGGAAGCCGACGATCCTGGTGCGGGTCGCCATGCCGCCGGCCTTGCGGTACATCTGCTCGTAGTGGGCGCGGGCGGAGCGCAGCATCTCCAGGTCGGCATGGGTGACCCGGTGCCGCCCGCCGCGCGAGACGTCCACGTCCTCCGGGGGGTTCTCCCACTCCCACACCGGCATCACCGCGGGCGTGCCGGTGACGGCCGGGGCGCCGAGTATGTGCGGACGCTGCTGTTCGTCGGACCGCCACAGGGCGGTGGCCCGTTCGACGAATCCGGAGAGCGAGGTCGTGTGCGGGACGCTGGGCTCGCCGGGGACGCCGAGGCCGATGTCGTCGAGGGTCACGGGGCGGTGCAGCCGGCCGGCCAGCACCTCGCAGATCAGGTCCGGCACCTGGCCTCTCGGCCGCTGCCCCTTCAACCACCGTGCGACGGCGGTGTGTTCGTAACGGAGCGCGAGCCCACGGGCCCGGCCCGCCTGGTTGACGTGGGCGGCGAGACCGGCGTGCGAGATCCCCGCCTCGTCCAGGATCGCGTCGAGCAGTGAGTTGGGCTGCATGGATGCCCCCCGAGTGGCCTGGTGCCGTCAGCGTAGTGCGTCCGTATTCACACGGGGTGTGAACGGAGTGCGCGAATCCGTAGCGTGCGCGCACTGTTGCGGAGAGTGTCGTACCGGTTGACTGAACTGCCTCGCAAGAGGCCGGCCGGGCCGCCGGCTCCCCCTCGTACAGTGCGGTGGCCTGGCCGTCGGCTTGGCCGACGGTTCGGGGCTAGCGGTGCGTTGTCGGCTACGGATGGGTGGGGGCTGGTCGCGCAGTTTCCCGCGCCCCCGAGAAAGGGCGTTGGTGCTGGCCTTCGTTGCGAAGTACCAGGAGCGCGATGTCGTCGGTGGGGCGTCCGTTCGTGTGGTGGAGCAGACCGGTGAAGATAGTTCTCAGGATGCTCTGGGGAGAGACCTGTTGGTCTCGTACAGCTTTCTCCAGCGCTTCCTGCAGGGAGAAGAAGCGCCCCCTCGCGTCTCTCGCGTCCTCCGCACCGTCCGTGAACAGCACCAGGGAGTCTTCGGGGTCCAGGCGGCCGCAGTCGATGGCGACCAGGTCCGTCGGCAGCGGGAACGGGCCGAGGGGCGGTAGCGGATCGGCTCGTGACAGGGGCTCCACGCTCGCACCGCTCAGCACATACGGCCATGGATGACCGCAGTTGATCGCCCGTAGTTCGCCGTCTCCCGCGATCTCCAGCAGCAGTAGCGTGACGAACTCTTCGGCCACCGGGTCGTCGGGGTCCTGGCCACCTCGTGACGGGTGCTCGGCCCTGGCCCGTTCGCGCAGATGCCTGGCGAGGGCGCGGTCCAACCGGCCCAGGACACGGCCCAGTTCGGGTTCGTCATGGGCGGCCTCGCGGAAGCTGCCGAGGACGGCGGCGGCGGTGCCGACGGCGGACAGGCCGTGCCCGCGGACGTCGCCCATCACGACCCGTACGCCGTGTTCGGTGGCGACGGCCTCGTAGAGATCGCCGCCGATGCTGGCGCCCCGGTCGGCGGAGAGCTGGGCGGCGGCGATGTTCAGCCCTGCGAGGCGGGGCGGCAGCGGGCGCAGCAGCACGCTCTGCGCGGCGCCGGCGACCTTGCGGACCTGCCGCAGCTCCCGGAGCAGGGCCCGGCGGACGTGGAGTATGAGCCCGGTGCCGACCGCGAAGAACACGGCGCTGGTGACGATCCGCGCACCGAGCCCGTTCTGCTCGGCCAGCGGGCATCCGAATTTGTAGCCGACCGCGACGACACCCCACGCCGTGGGCAACGCCAGGGCGAGGCCACGGCGCCTGGGCCGTGGGTTCGTCCGGGGCCGCCCGCTGCGGGGAACCCCAGCCTTGATGCGGATCATGCCGATGGCCCCCATATAGGCCCTGACAGACAGACGGACCGACCCCGAAAGGCCGGTCCGATTCTGTCGACGGCATCCCCCGAAACGCCCATGTCCGGGTTGGATCTCACCCAAATGAGTGACGATCACCGAGCCACCCGCATTTATGCAGGTGGCAAGCGCCCCGAAGGGGCGCGGGAACTGCGCGACCAGCCACGGACAACCCGCAGCCGGCCGACAGCAGTCCCCGCTACGGCGACTAGCCCCGCAGCACCGCTCCCGTACGCTCCCCCGCCAGGGCGACCGCCGCGTCCCGCGCAGCCGACGCCTCGTCCACGGTCAGCGTGCGATCGGACGCACGGAAGCGCAGCGCGTACGCCAGCGACTTCTTCCCGCCGCCGAGCTGCTCGTCGTTGACATACACGTCGAACAGCCGGATGGCCTCCAGGAGTTCACCCGCGCCCTCGCGCAGCGCCGCCTCGACCTCCACCGCCGGCACCGGCTTGTCGACCACGAGGGCGACATCCTGCGTGGCCACCGGGAACGTGGAGATGCCGGGCGCCTGCGGCACACCGTCGCCGGCCCGCTCCACCGCGTCCAGGTCCAGCTCCATCGCGCAGGTGCGCGCGGGAAGGCTCAGCGCCTTGACGACGCGCGGGTGCAGCTCACCGGCGTGGCCCACGACCCGCTCGGTGCCGTCGGCGACGACGACCAGCTCGGCGCACCGGCCGGGGTGCCACGGCCCGTACTGGCCGGACCGCACGATCAGCTCGACCCCGGCCTCACGTGCGACCGCACGCCCCGCCTCGACGGCGTCGGCCCAGTCGGCCGGACGGTCCTTGCCCCACCAGCCGGCCTGCTCGCGGGCGCCCGCGAGGACGACGGCGACATGGCGCGGCTGCTCGGGCAGCACGGCGTTCAGCGCGACGAGTTCCTCGTCGGTGGGGCGGCGGTCGACCGGCAGATGACCGGCGACGCCCTGCTCCTCGCGCGGGAGGAAGACCAGGCCGGTCTCGAACAGCGCCAGGTCGTGCGCACCGCGACCGTCGTTGCGCCGGAGCGCACCGAGGAGGCCCGGCAGCAGCGTCGTACGGAGCGCGGGCTCCTCGTCGTTGAGCGGGTTCGTCAGCTTGACGACACGGCGGGCCGGGTCGTCGGCGGCCAGGCCCAGCTGGTCGAAGACGCCCTCGCCGATGAACGGGTAGTTCGGCGCCTCGACGTACCCTGCTCCGGCCAGCACGCGGCCCGCCCGGCGGTGCAGGCGCTGCCGATGCGTCAGGCCACGGCCGGCCGGCGGCTTGGGCAGCGTGGAGGGCAGGTTCTCGTAACCCTCCAGGCGGATGACCTCTTCGGCCAGGTCGTTCTGTTCGAGGAGGTCGGGCCGCCAGGACGGGACTGTGACGATCAGCTCGTCCTGCCCGTAGACGTCGCAGCCGACCTCCTGGAGGCGGCGGACGACGGTCTCCCGGCCGTACTCGACACCCGCGACCTTGTCGGGGTGGTCGGCCGCGACGGTGATGGTGTGCGGCGCGGACGGCGTGATGACCTCGGTGACGCCGGCCTCGGCGGTGCCGCCGGCGAGCAGCACCAGCAGGTCGACGGTGCGCTGCGCGGCAGCGGCCGCGGCCTGCGGGTCGACCCCGCGCTCGAAGCGGCGGGAGGCCTCGGAGGACAGCTTGTGACGGCGGGCGGTGCGCGCGATGGCGACGGCGTCGAAGTGGGCCGCCTCGATCACCACGTCGGTCGTGGCGTTCGCCACGTCCTCGTGGTCGGCGATCTCGGTGTTGGCGCCGCCCATGACGCCCGCGAGGCCGATGGGGCCGCGGTCGTCGGTGATGACCAGGTCCTCGGCGTGCAGCTTCCGCTCGACGCCGTCGAGGGTGACGATCTTCTCGCCCTCGGCCGCGCGGCGGACGCCGATGGTGCCCTGGACCAGGTTGCGGTCGTAGGCGTGCAGCGGCTGGCCGAGCTCCATCATCACGTAGTTGGTGACGTCGACCGCGAGGGAGATCGGGCGCATGCCGACCTTCTGGAGGCGGCGCTGCAGCCAGATCGGGGAGCGGGCCTCCGGGCTCAGACCGATGACGGTGCGCGCGGTGAAGCGGTCGCAGCCCATCGGGTCCAGGACCTGGACCGGGTAGCCGAAGGCGTTCGGTCCCGGCACGTCGAGGAGTGCCGGGTCGCTCAGCGGCAGGCCGTAGGCGATGGCGGTCTCGCGGGCCACGCCGCGGATGGACAGGCAGTCGCCGCGGTTGGCGGTGACGGCGATGTCCAGGACCTCGTCGACCAGCTCAAGCAGCTCGATGGCGTCCTTGCCGACCTCGGTCTCCGGCGGCAGCACGATGATGCCGTGGCTGCCGTCGTCGCCCATGCCCAGCTCGCCGGTGGAGCAGATCATGCCGTGGGAGGTCTTGCCGTACGTCTTGCGGGCGCTGATCGAGAACCCGCCCGGGAGCACGGCCCCCGGCAGCACGACGACGACCTTGTCGCCGACGGCGAAGTTCCGGGCGCCGCAGACGATCTCCTGGGGCTCACCCGTGCCGTTCGCGGTACCGACGTCGACGGTGCAGAAGCGGATCGGCTTCTTGAAGCCCTCCAGCTCCTCGATGGTCAGCACCCGGCCGACGACCAGGGGGCCCTTGAGGCCGTCGCCGAGCTGCTCGACGGTCTCGACCTCAAGACCGGCCGAAATGAGCTTGGCCTGCACATCGCGGCCGGTCTCGGTGGCCGGCAGGTCGACGTACTCCCGCAGCCAGGAAAGCGGGACCCGCATCAGATCTCCATCCCGAACGGCCGGGTGAACCGGACGTCACCCTCGACCATGTCTCGCATGTCCTCGACGTTGTGGCGGAACATCAGCATCCGCTCGATACCGAACCCGAACGCGAAGCCGCTGTACTTCTCCGGGTCCACACCGCAGGCGATGAGCACCCGCGGGTTGACCATGCCGCAGCCGCCGAGCTCGATCCAGCCCTCGGAGGAGCAGGTACGGCAGGGCCGGTCGGGGTTGCCGACGGACTCGCCCTTGCAGACGTAGCACAGCATGTCCATCTCGGCGCTGGGCTCGGTGAAGGGGAAGAAGTTCGGCCGCAGCCGGGTCTTCATGCCCTCGCCGAAGAGCGACTGGACCATGTGGTCCAGGGTGCCCTTGAGATCGGACATGGTCAGGCCCTCGTCGACGGCGATCAGCTCGACCTGGTGGAAGACCGGGGTGTGGGTGGCGTCCAGCTCGTCGGTGCGGTACACGCGGCCGGGGCAGATCGTGTAGACCGGCAGCTCGCGGTCGAGCAGGGAGCGGACCTGGACCGGCGAGGTGTGGGTGCGCAGCACCATGCCGGACTCGGTACCGCCCTCGGGACCCTGCACGAAGAAGGTGTCGGCCTCACCGCGCGCCGGGTGGTCCGGGCCGATGTTGAGGGCGTCGAAGTTGAACCACTCGGCCTCGACCTGGGGGCCCTCGGCGACCTCGTAGCCCATGGCCACGAAGATGTCCTCGATGCGCTCCGAGAGCGTGGTCAGCGGGTGCCGGGCGCCGGCCGGGATGCGGTCGTACGGCAGTGTGACGTCCACCGCCTCCTCGACCAGCACCCGGGCGTCGCGCTCGGCCTCCAGCTCCTCCTGGCGGCCGGCGAGGGCCTTGTTCACCGCGCCCCGGGCCTGGCCGACCAGCTTGCCTGCGGCGGCCTTGGCGTGCGGGGGCAGGGCGCCGATCTCGCGGTTGGCGAGGGCCAGCGGGGAGGCACCGCCGGTGTGGGCGACCTTGGCCTCCTGGAGCGCGTCGAGGGAGTCCGCGGCGGCGAAGGCGGCGAGCGCCTCGTCCCGCATGCGCTCGATCTCTTCCGGTTTCAAGGCCTCGACCTCTACAGGGTCGTACGACTTATTCGGTGCCGACATCTCTTCCCGTGCTTCCGATTGGCTGGCGGATGGTCCCCGTGACCGTTGTGGTGGGCCGTGTGAAGGACACAAAAGTGCCAAAGGCCGAGTCTAACGGGGTGGAGGTGTACGAGGAGCCCGCGGGCCGTCAGGCGAGATACGCCGGTGCGCCCACGGGCAACGTAAATCGGAACTCGGCGCCGCCGCTGGGGGCGCGTCCGACGGTGATGGTGCCGCCGTGGGCCTCGACGATGCCCTTGACGATGTAGAGCCCGAGGCCGGTGCCGCCGCGCTTGCTGCCCCGCCAGAAGCGGGTGAAGACGCGGTTCATGGACTCCTCCGGGATGCCGGGCCCTTCGTCGCTCACCGTGACCGACGTAGCTGCGCTCTCAGGGCCTTCCCCTTCGCGCGGGGACGCCGTGGCCGTGATGTCGATGGTGACGGTTCCCTCGCCGTGCCGCACGGCATTTTCGATGAGGTTGCTGAGGACCTGGTCGACCTTGTCGGGGTCGGCCCAGAGCGCGGGCAGCGGCTGCTCGACGCGGAGCAGGAAGCGGTCGGCGGGCTGCCCGGCGGCGACGTAGGCCTGGATGTGCCGTCCGACGGCCGCGCCTATGTCGACAGGTTGCCGGCGCACTTCCAGCCGCCCGCTGTCGATCCGGGAGATGTCCAGCAGCTCGGCGATGAGCCGGGTGACCCGGTCGGCGTCCGCGTCCACCGTCTCCAGCATCAGCCGTTTCTGGTCGTCGGTGAACCGTTCCCATTTGGCGAGCAGGGTGGCGGTGAACCCCTTGACGGAGGTCAGCGGCGAGCGCAGCTCATGGGCGACGGTGGCGATCAGCTCGGCGTGACTGCGTTCGGTACGGCGGCGGGCTTCGGTGTCCCGCAGTGAGACGACGACGCGCCGGACGGGCCCGGTGGGCTCGGCGCGCACGTACCGCGCGGACACCAGCACCTCCCGGCCGCCGGGCAGCAGCAGGTTGCGCTCGGGCTGGCCGACCCGGATGGCGAGGCCGCCGTAGGGGTCGGTGAGCTGCCACCAGCGCCGGCCCTCCAGGTCCTCTATGGGGAGGGCCTTCTCCAGGCGCTGTCCGAGGGCGTCGGCGGGGGCGGTGGCGGTGATACGGGCGGCGGCGGCGTTGAAGCAGACGACGAGACCGTGCTCGTCGGCGATCACCAGGCCGTCGGGCAGTTCGTCGGGGTCGATGCCGAGCCCGGTGAGGTCACCGTGCCGGGGCGCGGGCACACGGCCGGTACCGCGGCCCCCCGGCGCGTTGCTGGTGCCGACAGTCATACCCCGTACTCCACCTCTCAGACGGCGCAGCAGGCCCCCGAGCTGGTCACCCTACTAGCTCTCGGTGACGGAACGGCAGCCTCCGGAGGCGCGCTGTGCACGGGCCGATGCGTAGAGACATACGGCGGCGGCGGTGGCGAGGTTCAGGCTCTCGGCCTTCCCGTGGATCGGGACGCGCACCACGGCGTCCGCCAGCGCGCGGGTCTCGGCCGGGAGCCCCCAGGCCTCGTTCCCGAACACCCAGGCGGTGGGCCCGCCCATGGTCCCCTTGTCCAGCTCGTCGTCGAGGTCGTCGGTCCCGGCCCCGTCCGCGGCGAGGATCCGCACGCCGGCGTCCTTCAGCCCGGCCACGGCCTGCTCGACGGGAACACCGACGGCGACGGGCAGGTGGAAGTGGGACCCGACGGAGGCGCGCACGGCCTTGGGGTTGTACAGGTCCACGGACGCGTCGGTGAGTACGACGGCCTCCGCACCGGCGGCGTCGGCGCACCGCAGCACGGTGCCGGCGTTGCCGGGGTCTCGGACGTTGGCGAGCACGGCGACGAGCTTGGGCCGGGCGGCCAGGATCTCCTCGAACGGTGTGTCCAGGAACCGGCAGACCCCGACGAGCCCCTGTGGTGTCACGGTGGTGGAGATGTCGGCGATGACGTCCTCGGAGGCGAGGTGGATCCGGGCGCCGACCGCTCTGGCCTCCCCCACGATGTCGGCGTACCGCTCCGCGGCCTCGACAGTGGCGAACAGCTCGACGAGCGTCGGCCCGTCGTCGGCCCGATGCCCGGCCGCCTCCCGCACGGCCTGCGGCCCCTCGGCGAGGAACAGCTGGTCCTTCCCCCGGAAGTTCCGCCTGGCAAGCCGCCGAGCAGCGACGACACGCGAGGAACGGGGGGAGATCAACTCGGGGGTCGCCATCGTGTTCTTCACCTTCGAGAAAGTCCTGTCTTTGTGGCACCGGCAGGATGTCGCGCCGCGAAAGGGGCGCTGGGGGTACCCCCCGGCCGAAGGTTGGGGGAGGAGCTGCGCGAGCAACCACGACGCACCCGCAGCCGCACGACGGCAGAGGGCCTCAACAACAGGACCCGCAAGCCCTAGAGCCTGCGGGTCCTCAAGTCACGTCGGCCGAAGCCAGCGCAGCGTCACGCCGCCTTGGGGGCGTTGACGTCCGCCGGCAGCGCCTTCTGGGCCACCTCGACGAGCGCGGCGAAGGCGCTGGCGTCGTTGACGGCGAGCTCCGCGAGGATCTTGCGGTCGACCTCGACGTTCGCGGCCTTCAGACCCTGGATGAAGCGGTTGTACGTGATGCCGTTGGCGCGGGCAGCGGCGTTGATGCGCTGGATCCACAGCTGACGGAAGTCGCCCTTGCGCTTCTTGCGGTCGTTGTAGTTGTAGACCAGCGAGTGGGTGACCTGCTCCTTGGCCTTGCGGTACAGGCGCGAACGCTGACCGCGGTAGCCGGAGGCCGCCTCGAGGATCGCCCGGCGCTTCTTGTGGGCGTTGACTGCCCGCTTGACGCGTGCCACTTGTTAACTCCTTGTAGCGGGGCCGCGGTTGGACTCACGCGGCCCGGAAACGACTGGGTCCCGGTTGGGTTGACTCAGGGCGCCGTGCGGCGCCCGCGTTGTCACTTGCCGAGAAGCTTCTTGATCTTCGCGGCGTCACCCGGGGCCATCTCGGCGTTGCCGGTCAGGCGACGCGTCACGCGGGACGACTTGTGCTCGAGCAGGTGGCGCTTGCCGGCGCGCTCACGGAGCACCTTGCCGGAGCCGGTGACCTTGAAGCGCTTGCTGGCACCGCTGTGCGTCTTGTTCTTCGGCATAGCGCCGTTATCTCCTCGTCGGTGGCGCTCCGGTGCCCGGTCGTGAAACCGGGCACGGCGGAACGTCGCTCTTGTATCGGTTACGTCCTGGGACTCTCGCCCCTGGGTACTGCCCGGAGGCGGGTTACCCCGGGATCACGCCTCGACATGCTCCTCGGCGGGCGCCTCGACCTCGACGTCGACGTCGGCGTCAGCCTCGATCTCGGCGGGGTTCTGCGAGCGACCGGGGTTGGCCTTCGCGTCCGCCTTGCGGGCTTCCTGCGCCTGCCGGGCCTCGGCCATCGCCTCGGTCTTCTTCTTGTGCGGACCGAGAACCATGATCATGTTCCGGCCGTCCTGCTTCGGGTTCGACTCCACGAAACCGAGGTCCTGGACGTCCTCCGCGAGACGCTGCAGCAGTCGGTAGCCCAGCTCGGGCCGGGACTGCTCGCGACCACGGAACATGATCGTGATCTTGACCTTGTCGCCCTGCTTGAGGAACCGAACGACGTGACCCTTCTTGGTGTCATAGTCGTGCGGGTCGATCTTCGGCCGGAGCTTCATTTCCTTGATGACCGTGTGCGCCTGGTTCTTGCGCGCCTCACGGGCCTTCATGGCCGACTCGTACTTGAACTTCCCGTAGTCCATGAGCTTGCAGACCGGCGGACGCGCGCTCGCCGCCACCTCGACCAGGTCAAGGTCGTACTCCTGCGCAAGCTCCAGCGCCTTGGCAAGCGGAACAATCCCGACCTGCTCGCCGCTGGGACCGACAAGTCGCACCTCGGGAACGCGAATCCGGTCGTTGATGCGGGGCTCGGTGCTGATGGATCCTCCTCGGTAGCACCACACGGCGGCCTGGCGGGCAACCGCGTAACGTCTGTTTCCGTAAGACCTAACCGCACCGAAGCAGAAAAAATGCCCCGGACGATCACAGGCGGGGCTCCTCGAACTACCGGAACACCGCCACGAGGATCGCGGGGCGCAGAATCGGACGGAACGCCGTCGCCGTAGCACGGCGAAGCGACCGTCTGACCGGTGACCCGCCGCCCGTGGGGCGGTCAGGTGGGAGTTCGAAGCCTCCACTTGTGGGCCGGTCCAGCTAGCCGTGAGGCATACCTGTCCGGCCGGTCGTCACACAAGGCTAGCAGTAAAGGCGGGGGAGGGCTAATTGAGACGACCTGGGGCTAAGTAAGAGCCCCAGGTCCCCTGCGCCTATCGTGTGGGGCATGAGTGAGACGCCCCTTCCCGGCCCCGATGACGCCGGGCAGCCCGACTTCGACGAGATGACCCGCGACATCGCCGAGGTCCCCGCGGTCGAGGTGATCGTGACGGTCGCCGTCAACCTGATGAGCGCGGCCGCCGTGAAGCTCGGTCTGACCGAGGAGGGCGACAAGTACAAGGACCTGGACGAGGCCCGCAAGCTGGTCACCGCCCTCGCCGGACTGCTCGACGCCTCGGCGACCGAGATCAGCTCCTTCCACGCGGCCCCCCTGCGCGACGGCCTGAAGTCGCTCCAGCTGGCCTTCCGCGAGGCCTCGATCGTCCCCGACGAGCCGGGCCAGGGCCCCGGCGAGAAGTACACCGGCCCGGTCTACGGCTAGATCAGACCTTCACGTACAAGGGCTCGCCCGGAGGCGTGGTTCCGGCCGGCAGCAGTGCCAGGTCGAGGCCGCGCACCAGGCGGGCCCTCAGTGTTCCGTCCGCGGCGAGCCGCTCGGCGACGGCCTGGGCGGTCTCGGCGGGCGGCGCGGCGGCCGGGTCCAGTACCAGCGCCAGGGTCCCGTCGGCCGGTCCGGGGCCGAGGTGCGCGCGCAGCACGGCGGGCTCGGCGGCCACCGCGGCGCGGACGGCTTCCCGCACCGCCGGGTCGGCGAGCGGATCTGCCGTCGTACGCCCCTCGGCGAGGGCCAGCAGCGCCGGCCCGGTCAGTTCGAACGGCACCGGCCCCGACAGGTCCAGCACCACCGTGTCCGCCTTCTCGTGCGCGGCGGCCTGCAGCGCCTGGTGCAGGGGTACGGCCACGGGCCGGGCCGCCGGGTCCCAGCGGGCCAGCGACTCGGTGGAGGTGAACGCGGGCAGGGCGGTGCGGTGGCCGGCCTTCAGGGTGGGCACGGCCATGTCGCTGGTCTTCTCGCGGCGCAGCCCGTTCTCGTCCTCCTCGACCTCGCCGAGCACGGCGACGACCGGCACCAGCAGCCGGGCTCCCTTCAGCGCCTCAAGGACCGGGGCGACGGCCGTCCGGTCCTCGGCCCAGGCGGCCAGCGCGGCGGCCAGCCGGGGGTCGGCGGTGCCGTCGTCGTCGGAGTAGCCGGAGTCGGGAATGTTCTTGTTCGCCACGGTCCCCGACCCTATCGGTGGGAAGCTGCTGCGGTTGTGCGGCCCCCGAAACCCCGTCGACACAGCTTTCACGGGAATCTCAGGTTTCCCTGACCGACTTCTAACTTCGGGCTAACGGGGCACACAGTCCCCGCCCCGAGCATCGCGGGCATGGAGTCCCCCAGAGCCACCCCCGAAGCCCGCCGAGGCCGCCGACGCGCCCGCCCACCGCGACGCCGCGCGCTGCTCTACACGAGCCTCGCGCTGGTCGCCGTCGTCGGCGTCACGGCGGCCGGGACCGTGTATGTGAAGGCGCACGCGGGCGACTACAACGGCACCGTATCCTCGGCCGGGTCGCCGTCGGCCTCCTCCTCGGCCCCGGCGAACGGGGAGGCATCGGTGGAACCAGTGACGGAGCCGGCCGTGGACCGGGACGCGCTGCTGAGTACGGCGCTGAAGTCGGTGACCGTGCCGTCCGGGGCGAAGGTGTCGGCCGCGGTGCTGGACCTGGACTCCGGCGACAGCGCGGCCTACGGCGACGCGGCCTTCGACACCGCGAGCATCGTCAAGGTCGACATCCTGGCGGCGCTGCTGCTGCAGGCGCAGGACGCCGGGCGGCATCTGACGGCGACGGAGAAGGCGTACGCCACGAAGATGATCGAGAACAGCGACAACACGTCGGCGTCGGAGCTGTGGGACATCATCGGCAAGGCGGCGGGGCTGGACGCGGCGAACAAGCGGTTCGGGCTGACGGGGACGGAGGGCGGCGACGGGGCGCTGTGGGGGCTGACCCAGACCACCGCCGCCGATCAGCTCACCCTGCTCCGGCAGGTGTTCGGGGACGATTCCAAGCTGAGCGAGGCCTCGCAGGCGTACATCCAGGGGCTGATGAAGACGGTCGAGTCGGACCAGCGGTGGGGGGTTTCGGCCGCCGCCGACGGTTCGCAGTTCGCGCTGAAGAACGGGTGGCTGGCCCGGAGTACGACCGGGCTGTGGGACGTCAACAGCATCGGGCGGGTGACGGTGGGCGGGACCGACTATCTGGTCGCCGTGCTGTCCAACGGGACGGTGAGTCAGGCCAAGGGGATTTCTCTGGTGGAGGCGGCTGCGAAGGCGGCGGTGGGTTCCTTCAGGGAAGCTGATTCGTCCCCGTCGGCTTCGGCTTCGCAGTAGGGGTGGGGGCGACAGGTTCCGTGGCGGCTGCGGCTGCGTGGAGGCTGGTCGCGCAGTTCCCCGCGCCCCTTCGGGGCGCGTAGCTGTCAGGGCGTCTCGAAGGACCGGCGGCGACTTCGCCACATGACCACCGCCGCCACCAGCAGGACCCCGCCCGCGCCGCCGGCCAGAGGGGCCGCCCAGTCGGAGGTGCTCGTCGTGTTCTTCTCCACGTCCGGGCCCGAGCCGAAGTACCTCTTCCCGTACGACGCCGACGTCAGGTTCTCCGTCCTGAGCTTGGCCGCCGCCTTGATGGCCGCCGCCGGGTCGATCATGCCGAAGCCGCGGGAGTCGTCGCGGCCGCCGCTCGGCGCGTTGCGGGCGGTGTCCTCCACGAGCTTCTTGATCTGGGCCGGGGTGAGGCCCGGGTGGGCGGCCTTGATCAGCGCCACGGCCCCCGAGACGAAGGCGGAGGCGGCGCTGGTGCCCCAGCCCTCGTAGTACTTGTGGTCCGGGTCGGCGATGACGATGTCGTCGCCGGGCGCACTGACCGTGGCGTACCAGCGGCGGGTGGAGAAGGAGGCGCGGGCGCCGAACTTGTCCACCGCGGTGGCGGCGATGACCCCCGGGTAGGCGGCCGGGTAGGAGATGTGGTCGCCCTTGTCGCCGCCGTTGCCCGCCGAGGCGACGACCACGACGTCCTTCTTCAGGGCGTACTGGATGGCCTCGTCCTCGCTGGGCTCGGGGTGCGCGGAGTCGGAGTCGTCGCCGAGGGACAGGTTGATGACGTCGGCGCCATGGTCGGCGGCCCAGCGGATGCCCTCGGCGAGGGCGTTGCCCCGGATGGAGCGGGCCTTGGAGCGGGCGCTGTCGCCGTCCTCCAGGATGACCCGTACGGGGAGGATCCTGGCCTCCGGGGCGACCCCCATCACGCCGTCGCCGTTGCCCAGGCCATGGCCGTGACCGGCGATGATGCCGGCCATGGCGGTGCCGTGCCGGGCCCAGTCGCGGTCGCCCGGACCGGCACCGAAGCCGATCATGTCCTTGGCGGCCAGGACGTTGCCGACGAGATCCGGATGGTCCGCCTCGACGCCGGTGTCCAGGACGGCGACGGTGATGCCCTTGCCTTTGGTGGTCTGCCAGACCTCGTCGAGATGGAGGGCGGACAGGCCCCACTGCTGGGCGCGGATACTGTCGGCGTACGCGGTGGTGGACGGCAGGAGGGCGAGCGAACCGGCGAGCAGCAGGCTCACCGCGGCCCCGGTTGCGCGGCGCTTCATGAGGGCTTCTCCGTTGCCGTGCCGACGATGTACTGGCGCAGTCGCCGTTCGACGCGGTCGGCGAGGCCCTGCGCCTCGTTGCCGAGGCCGGCCTGGGCGGCGGGCGTGATGGCGCCGGACACCTCGGCGTCGGCGGCGGGCTGCGGGGAGTCGACGGTACGGCCGTCGGCCCAGCCGGAGACGGCGTAGGAGACGACCGGGGCGTCGGCGAGCACGGAGATGGTCCAGGAGGCGCGCTGGTGCGCTCCGAACCGTTCGGCGGCGGTGCCCTTCGCGGCGTACGGGAGGGGCAACAGGTCGGTACGGCGGTCCAGGTGCTCGGTCTGGAACCGCTTGGCCAGGGCGGCCATGCCCGCCGGGTCGGCCTTGGTGAACAGCAGCCCCACGGTCGTCACATAGCTCTGGGTGGCGTCGGTGTAGGTGGCGCGGATCAGGCGCTGGCAGCCGACGGGGGCGAGCACCTTGCGCAGCAGCGGGTCGAAGGCGTCGGCGCAGCCGGTGGCCGGGGCGACGGCGATCCGCGTCCAGGTGCGGTCGGCTCCGCCGGGGCCGGCGCCGGTGCCCTGGACGGTGGGCGGGAACAGTTCGTCCACGGGCACGTTGTGCCACAGCCCCGCGGCCGAGCTGAAGGTGCTCGCCGTGCCCGTGTCACCGCCGTCGTCGAGGAGCCAACTCCCGGTCACCGCACCGCCGATGAGCCCCAGACCGAGCACCATGCAGGCGGCGGCCGCGGCGGTACGGGGCGCCACGCGACCGATCAACGACCGTCCCCGGCCTCGCTCGTCGTACCCCTCCGGCTCGCCGAAGGACACAATGGGCCGGTCCCGGCCGGGACTTCCCGCGGAGGCGGTCCAGGACATCGCGGGGTCCGGTCCCGGGCCGTGATAGGGCGAGGGAGCGTCGTAGTACGGAGGCGGAGCGACGGGATGCGGCACGGTACCGGAGTCCGGGGCGGTCACCGAGGCGGCCGAAGGACGCGGTGGGGCACCGGCCGAGGTGGAAGTCGTCGAGTGTGCCGTCGCTTCGGTGGCCGGGAACGAGCTGCCGGGCGCCGGCGGACGGGCGGCGGCCGGGCGGGGCGGGAGGTTGTCGGTCGCCGGGGGCTCGGCCGGTCGCGGTGGAGCGGCCGGGGGCTCGGCCGGGCGGGGCGGAACGCCGGTCGCGGGGGGCTGCGGAGCGGTCCTCGGGGGTGTCGTGGGGCGCGGTGGGGCCGTCGGTACCGGGAACGTCCGCATGTGCGGGCTCCATGCGCTGCCCGACTCCGGCGTGCCTATCGTGGTCGGGAAGTCATTGCGGGGCCGCTCGGGCCGCCTGGACCCGGCCACACCGGTGCCACCCTCGGTCGTATCGGCCGAGGGCGCGGACGTGGTCCCCGGGCGTACGGCCGACGGCCGCGACGGGTGCGGCGCCCTGTCGGCTCCGCGCCGCTCGTCCGACGACGATTCCGGTTCCGATTCCGGTTCCGCCGAAGCACGCGGGGGGCGAAACGATCCGGTCGTCTCCGACGCGCCCTCCGGACGCCGGACCGACGGCCCCGGCCCGTACGACAGCCGAAACGGCGGCGCTACACGACCGGACTCCCGCCCCGGAGCGGCAGGCGGCACAGCGCGCCCCGTCACCCGCCCGGAATCCGCAGACGGCGCAACACGCCCGGACCCCCCGGACGGCCCGAAACGACCGGTCCCCCCACCGGAAGACACCGGCGGCACACCTCGACCAGACTCGCGGCCCGAGCCCGCGGACGGCCCGAGACGACCGGGCTCCCCGCCGGAAGGCGCAGACTGCCCCGCACGACCAGTCCCCCCGCCGAAAGACACCGGCGGCACGGCGCGACCGGTGCCCCCGGCGGGAGGCGCCGGGGGTGTGTCCGGGAAGCGGGCCGATGAGGGGGGTGCGGTGGTCGTGGACTGGGACGGAGGGCCCTGGGGTGGGCGGAGGTTGGGATAGCGGGGGCGGGTGATTCGGTCTGCGGATGCCGCGCTGCCGACCGGCCGGTCCCCCGCGTTCTGCTCGCCCTGCCCCACCGCACCGCCCCGACTTGTCCGGTCATCACGACTCTGCTGCCCGTCGGACCGTCCCGGCAGCTGGTCCTGCCCGGTAGCGTCGGCCCCACCGGTGAATACGTCGGACCGGGGCGACCCATTCACTCGACTCACCCGGTCGAAGAAACCGGGCCCGTCGGTGCGGCCGGACGTACCGGCCGCACCCGGCGCCGTACCCCGGCCGGCCTCACCGTTTCCGCGGTCACCGCCCGTCGGCGCGGGCTGCTGTGCCGGTGTCGTGGCGGCCTCGTCGGACCCGGGACGTCGTGGGATCGGGGCGTGCCGCGCTTCCATGCTCATGCGCCCCCCGTTTCCTCGTACCCGGGCCTGCTCCTCGTACGGGCCGTCGTGCTTCCCGGTGCGAAGACGTCCGCCCCGGGCACGCATACCCGCACGCGCGGATCCGCATCCCGGCGCGGGTCAGGCGACCGGGGTCGTTCCGCCGTACGTGCGCGTCACTCTACGGGTTGTGCGACGGCAAACGGGAACCAGTCCGCGGCCCCGGGGCATCTGCCCGTATCGTCCCCCTACCCTGCGGTAATCCTGTCTGGCAGGCTTCGTTCATGACTGCGCGCGCCGCCGACCGGGCCCGTTACGACCGGGCCACCGCCCATCTGGACGCCCCCCTCGCGATCGTGGACCTGGAGGCCTTCGACGCCAACGCGGATGATCTCGTTCGACGGGCCGGCGGCAAGCCGGTGCGGGTCGCCAGCAAGTCCGTGCGCTGCCGGCACCTGCTGGAACGGGTCCTCGCGAAGGACGGTTTCGCCGGGATCATGTCCTTCACGCTCGCGGAGTCGCTGTGGCTCGCGCGCTCGGGGTTCGACGACATCCTGCTGGCCTATCCGTCCGCCGACCGGGCCCGGTTCGCCGAGCTGGCCGCGGATCCCAAGCTCGCCGCCGCCGTGACGGTGATGATCGACGACCCGGCCCAGCTCGACCTGATCGACGCCGCCCGCGACGGCGGGAGCGAAGTGGTCCGGGTCTGCCTGGAGTTGGACACCTCCCTGAAGATGTTCGGCGGGCGGGTGCGGGTCGGGGCCCGGCGCTCGCCGCTGTACTCCCCCGCCCAGCTCGCCGACCTGGCCCGGACCGTGGCCCGGCGGCCGGGCTTCAAACTGGTCGGGATCATGGCGTACGAGGGGCACATCGCCGGGGTCGGGGACGCGGTCGTCGGCCGGCCGCTGCGGTCCCGCGCGGTCCGGCTGATGCAGGCCACCGCCCGCCGTGAGCTGGCCGAGCGGCGCGCCGCGGTGGTGCGCGCGGTCCGGGCGGTGACGCCGGACCTGGAGTTCGTGAACGGCGGCGGCACGGGCAGTGTGCAGACCACGGCGGCGGAGGACGCGGTCACCGAGATAGCGGCGGGTTCGGGCCTGTATGTGCCGCGTCTCTTCGACAACTACACGTCGTTCACCGGCCGGCCGGCCGCGCTGTTCGCCATGCCGGTGGTGCGGCGGCCCGGTGTCGGCGTGGTGACCGTGCTCGGCGGCGGCTACCCGGCCTCGGGCGCCCCGGGCCCCGACCGGCTCCCGGTGCCGTACCTCCCGGAGGGGCTGTCCTACGACCCCCAGGAGGGCCCCGGCGAGGTGCAGACCCCGCTGCTCGGCTCCGCGGCGGACGACCTGCTGATCGGCGACAAGGTGTGGTTCCGGCACGCGAAGGCGGGCGAGCTGTGCGAGCGGTTCGCCGAGTTGCAGCTGATCGAGGGTGACCGGGTGACGGCGACCGTACCGACGTATCGCGGTGAAGGTCACACCTTCCTCTGACGCTCTGTCCTGCCGGCCCGCCGGCCTACTGGCGCGCCGGGCGGATGCCCTTCGTGATCTCGTCCATGTCGGACAGGGGCGGTCCGTCCGGGCCCGCGTCGAAGGCGAAGCGGACGACGACCGGGGCCGGGATGCCGGAGGCGGACGGGAAGGCGAGGGACTGGACATAACCGCCCGGTCCCTCGGCCGTCCTCACCCGCCAGCGCACCAGGTATCCGTCGCGGCCCGCGACCGCGACCCGGCCGGCCTTGACGACCTGGTGGGAACGGATGCCGCCGTAGGGCCGCCGGCCGCCGGGGTCGTGCCCGTACGCCGTCTCGGCCGCGTCGGGTACGTCGCGTTCGGCGACGGTGCGCGGTGAGGCGCCCTCGGCCCGGTCCGCCGTACGGCTGATGACCTGGCCGTGGCGGCAGCGCCCGGTGCGGGCGGGGCAGTCGTAGGTGCCGTCGGTCGTCATCACGACGTCGTCCTGGGCGATGGCGGACGGGCTGGTCCAGCCGGTCGGCACCGGCAGGGTGATGCCGTTGAGCTCGTCGACGACGAGGGACGGGGCGGCGGGCGGTCCGCTGGGGGCGGTGTCGATCGTCGTGTCGCCCGTGCCGCGCACCTCGTCCGTGCGGACCACGGTCGCGCCGGTGACGATCGCCGTCGCCAGCACGGCCCCGGCGGATATCAGCGCGACCGCCCTGGCCCGCCGGCCGGACGCCCCGGCCGCCGGGGTCGGCGGCACGGGGAGGCCGGACGGGGTGCGCCCGTGCTCGGTCCAGGCCTCTCCGTCCCACCAGCGCTCCAGGTGCGGGGCGTGCGGGTCGGAGTACCAGCCGGGCGGCGTCATGCTCACTCCCGCACTGTAGGACGGGAGTCGGGGCGGCTCCTACAGGGGTGTGACGTACGCCCCGGAGATCCCGCCGTCGACGAGGAAGTCGCTGGCGTTGACGAAGGAGGAGTCGTCGCTGGCCAGGAAGGCGACGGCGGCGGCGATCTCCTCGGCCTCGGCGAACCGGCCCAGCGGGATGTGGACCAGGCGGCGGGCGGCCCGCTCGGGGTCCTTGGCGAACAGCTCCTGGAGCAGCGGGGTGTTGACCGGTCCGGGGCAGAGGGCGTTCACGCGGATGCCCTCCCGCGCGAACTGCACGCCCAGTTCACGGGACATGGCCAGAACTCCGCCCTTGGAGGCGGTGTAGGAGATCTGGCTGGTCGCCGCGCCCATCCTCGCCACGAAGGACGCCGTGTTGATGATGGAGCCCTTGCCCTGCTGCCGCATGTAGGGGATGGCGGCCTTGCAGCACAGGTAGACGGAGGTGAGGTTGACCTCCTGGACGCGCTTCCAGGCCTCCAGGCCGGTCTCCAGGATGGAGTCGTCGTCGGGCGGCGAGATACCGGCGTTGTTGAAGGCGATGTCGACGCTGCCGTAGGTGTCGAAGGCGGTCTTGAACAGGGCCTCCACCTGTTCGGCGTCGGTGACGTCGACCTTGACGAAGATCCCGCCGACCTCTTCCGCGGCGGCCTTGCCGCGGGGCTCGTCGACGTCGGCGCAGACGACGTTGGCGCCCTCCGACGCCAGTCGCCGTGCGGTGGCGAGGCCGATGCCGCTGCCGGCCCCGGTGATGACGGCCGTACGGCCGACGAGCCGGCGGCAGACGGTCTCCGCGGACTCTGCGGTCTCTTCGGTGGATGCGGTCACTGTGCGGGGCCCTCCGTGCTGATGAAGACGTTCTTGGTCTCGGTGAAGGCGGTGAGCGCGTCCGGGCCGAGTTCACGGCCGATCCCCGACTGCTTGAAGCCGCCGAAGGGGGTCCAGTAGCGGACGCTGGAGTGGGAGTTGACGGACAGGTTGCCGGCCTTGACGGCCTGCGAGACGCGCAGCGCACGGCCCACGTCCCGGGTCCAGATCGAGCCGGAGAGGCCGTACTCGGTGCCGTTGGCGAGCCGGACGGCCTCGGCCTCGTCGTCGAAGGGGATGACGGCGGCGACCGGTCCGAAGACCTCCTCGACGGCCACCCGCGCGTGCGGGTCGACGCCGGTGAGGACGGTCGGCGGGAACCAGAAGCCGGGGCCTTCGGGGGCCTTGCCCCGGATGCCGGGCGCGTCGGCGTCGACGTACGAACGGACCCGTTCCAGCTGGGCTTTGGAGATCAGCGGGCCCATGTCGGTGCTCTCGTCGGCCGGATCGCCGACGGTGACGGACTCGACGGCGGGGGCGAGGAGCTCCAGGAAGCGGTCGTAGACCGGGCGTTGGACGAGGATACGGGTGCGGGCGCAGCAGTCCTGCCCGGAGTTGTCCAGGAAGGACATGGGGGCGGCGGCCGCGGCGGCCTCGATGTCGGCGTCGGCGAAGACGATGTTGGGGCTCTTGCCGCCGAGTTCGAGAGTCACACGCTTCACCTGGTCGGCGCAGAGCGCCATGATGCGCTTGCCGACCCGGGTGGAACCGGTGAACACGATCTTGGCGACGCCCGCATGCTTCACGAGTGCCTCGCCCGCGATGTCACCACGGCCGGGCAGTACCTGGAAGAGATGCTCGGGCAGCCCTGCCTCCAGGGCGAGTTCGGCGAGGCGGAGCGCGGTGAGGGGGGTCGTCTCGGCGGGCTTGAGGAGCACCGCGTTGCCGGCGGCGAGGGCGGGGGCGGCGCCCCAGGCCGCGATGGGCATGGGGAAGTTCCAGGGGGCGATGACGCCGACGACCCCGAGGGGTTCGAGGAGCGTCACGTCGAGACCGCCCGGTACCGGGATCTGACGGCCGGTCAGTCGCTCCACGCCGCCGGCCGCGTAGTCGAGCAGATCCCGGACGTTGCCGGCCTCCCAGCGGGCGTTGCCGACGGTGTGCCCGGCTTCCCGGACCTCCGACTGGGCGAGTTCTTCCCGGTGTTCGTCCACGACGACGGCGAAGCGGCGCAGCAGCCGGGCCCGGTCGGCGGGTGCGAGGGCGGCCCATCGCTCCTGGGCCTGCGCGGCCCGTCGTACGGCGGTGTCGACGTCTTCCTCCGCGGCGCCCGGGACGGTGGCGATCACCTCCTCCGTGGCCGGGTTGAGGATGTCGAGTTCGTACTGTTGCGACAAGTCGTGCCTCACATGCGTTCGAAGGAGCGGCGCAGCTCCCAGTCGGTCACCGCGGCGTCGAAGGCCTCCAGCTCGACGCGGGCCATGTTGCGGTAGTGCGCGACGACCTCGTCGCCGAAGGCGGCCTTGGCGATGGGGCTGTTCTCCCAGAGTTCGGCGGCCTCGCGGAGGGTCGTCGGGACGTGCGCGAAGTCGGCGGAGTAGGCGTTGCCCGCGCAGGCTTCGGGGAGTTCGAGCCGCTGCTCTATGCCGTACAGCCCGGCGGCGACCAGTCCGGCGACGGCGAGGTGCGGGTTGACGTCGCCGCCGGGCAGCCGGTTCTCGAAGCGGAGCGAACGTCCGTGGCCGACGACTCTGAGCGCACAGGTGCGGTTGTCGTGGCCCCAGGCGACGGCGGTCGGGGCGAAGGAGCCCGGCTGGAACCGCTTGTAGCTGTTGATGTTGGGGGCGTAGAGGAGCGAGAAGTCGCGGAGCGCGGCGAGCTGTCCGGCGAGGAAGTGCCGCATGACGTCGGACATGCCCTCGTGGGAGGCGAAGACGTTGTGGCCGTCCGTGTCCGTCAACGACAGGTGGATGTGGCAGGAGTTGCCCTCGCGCTCGTTGTACTTGGCCATGAAGGTGAGCGAGACGCCCTCCTGGGCGGCGATCTCCTTCGCGCCGGTCTTGTAGACGGCGTGCTGGTCACAGGTGACCAGGGCCTCGTCGTAGCGGAAGGCGATCTCGTGCTGCCCGGGGTTGCACTCCCCCTTGGCGGACTCGACGGTCAGCCCGGCGCCCGCCATCTCGTTGCGGATCCGGCGCAGGAGCGGCTCGATCCGCCCGGTGCCCAGCACCGAATAGTCGATGTTGTACTGGTTGGCCGGGGTCAGCCCTCGGTAGTTCGCGTCCCAGGCGGCCTCGTACGTGTCCTTGAACACGATGAACTCCAGCTCCGTACCGACCTGTGCGGTGTAGCCGAGTTCGGCGAGGCGCTCCAGCTGGCGGCGGAGGATCTGGCGGGGTGCGGCGACGACCGGGGAGCCGTCGTTCCAGGCGAGGTCGGCGACGAGCATCGCGGTGCCCGCGTTCCAGGGCACGCGGCGGAGGGTGGCGAGGTCGGGGTGCATGGCGAAGTCGCCGTAGCCACGGTCCCAGGAGGACATGGCGTAGCCGTCGACCGTGTTCATCTCGGTGTCGACGGCGAGGAGGTAGTTGCAGCCCTCGGTGCCGTGATGGAGGACTTCGTCGAGGAAGAAGCGGGCGGCGAACCGCTTGCCCTGCAGGCGCCCTTGCATGTCGGGGAAGGCGAGGACGACAGTGTCGATCTCACCGCTCGCGACGAGGGTGTGCAGCTCCTCGACGCTCAGCGGGGGTGTGCGGTCTGCCACGGGGGAGCTCCTTCGGCTTCTTTCACGCTGATGCTGCTGGTGCTGCCGGTACTACTGGTGCTGCGCTTCTGCGGCCGGGCCGGGAGCTCTAAGGTATTGAAGAGAACCATTGCTTGGGAAGGGGGTACGGCCATATGTCACTGGACGCGGACGGCGCCCTCGACGACGCGCTGACGCCTGTGCTACGACCCGTGCGGGCGGGCAACGGCTTCGAGGAGGCGCTGGAGCAGATCCTCCAGGTCGTCCGGCTGGGCCTGGTTCCGGGCGGCGAACGGCTGCCCGCCGAGCGGGAGCTGGCGGAGCGGCTGGGGATCAGCCGGGTGACGCTGCGCGAGGTGCTGAAGGTGCTCCAGGACCAGGGTCTGGTGGAGTCCCGGCGCGGACGGTACGGCGGCACCTTCGTACTGCCGCGCACGGACGCGGGCGGCGAGGACGAGCTGCGGCGCCGGATCGCCGAGGTGGACATCGAGGACGTGCTGCGCTTCCGGGAGGTGCTGGAGGTGGGCGCGGCGGGCCTGTGCGCGGCACACGGCCTGACCGACGACCAGGCGGCCCGGCTCCGGGAAGCCCTGGCCCGCACCCACGAGGCACCGCTGGCGGACTACCGCCGCCTGGACACCCTTCTCCACCTCACGATCGCCGAGCTGTGCGGCTCCCCCTCCCTCACCGCCCAGTACGCGGCGGTACGGGCGACGGTCAACGACCTCCTCGACTGCATCCCGCTCCTGGTCCGTAATCTGGAGCACTCGCAGCGCCAGCACATCGCCCTGGTGGAGGCGGTGCTGGACGGGGACGCGGACGGCGCGCGGGAGATGATGCGGGAGCACTGCGCCGGGACCGCGGCGCTGCTACGGGGCTTTCTGGCGTAACGGCCGATGAGCATGTCATAAAGGTGTGCAGGCGCACCTTTACGCACACCTTTATGACACGGGAGGGCCCATGACCGGACGGCCGTTGATCGGCGTGAGCACGTACCTGGAGGCCGGGACGCGCTGGGGCGTCTGGGAGCTGGAGGCGGCGCTGCTGCCGGCCGGCTATCCGCGTCTTGTCCAGCGGGCGGGCGGCCTGGCCGCGATGCTGCCGCCGGACGCCCCCGAGCACGCGGCGGCGACGGTGGCCCGTCTGGACGGCCTGGTGATCGCGGGCGGCCCGGACGTCGAGCCGGTCCGCTACGGCGCCGAGGCCGACCCCCGCACCGGCCGTCCCGACCGCCCCCGGGACGCCTGGGAGCTGGCCCTGATCGACGCGGCGCTGACGGCGGGCGTCCCGCTGCTCGGGATCTGCCGGGGCATGCAGCTCCTGAACGTCGCGCTCGGCGGCACCCTCGTCCAGCACATCGACGGCCACGCGGACGTACCCGGCGTCTTCGGCCGGCACGAGGTGAAGCCGGTCCCCGGGACGCGCTATGCCGAGACGGTCGCGGAGGCGGCCTCGGTCCCCACCTTCCACCACCAGGCGGTGGACCGCCTCGGCGACGGCCTGACGCCCTCCGCGTACGCGTCCGACGGCACGGTGGAAGCGATCGAACTCCCCACCGACCGCGGCTGGGTCCTCGGCGTGCAGTGGCATCCGGAGATGGGCGAGGACCTGCGGCTCATGCAGGCCCTGATCACAGCCGCGTCCTGAGCCAGGCCAGCGCCGCGTCGCCCTGTGCCCGCTGGAACGGGCGCAGGGTGGGCAGGCCCGGCGGGGCGGGCAGGACCGAGCTCTGCAGGAAGTAGCCGGTGAGGGCGGCGAGCGCGGCGGTGACGGCGTCCGGCTCCGCGTCCCGGCCGAGCGGGTGCGCGCCGAACACGCCTTCCGGGTCCGGACCGCCCTGCGCCGTGACGCACGGCAGCATGACCAGCAGGTCGAACCAGGGGGTGGCCCGGACCGCGTGCGGCCAGTCGACGAACACGACCCCTCCGTCGTCGGTCAGCAGCATGTTGTCGGCGCGAAGGTCGGCGTGGGCGAGGGTGTCGCCGGTGACGGATCCGGGCCAGGGGGCGGCGAGGTCGGCCAGGTCGGCGAGATGCGCGACGGTCCACTCGTCGAGTCGGTCGGCGTCCGCGTCGGGGCCCTCGATCAGCTTGCGCCAACCGTCGAGGGTGCCGGCGAGGTGCTCGGCGGCTGGTGGTGCGTCGACGGGCGCCGGGGTGAGGGTACGGCCGAGGGTGGCAACGGCATCGAGAACGCGGCGGAGTTCGTCGGGGCGCCAGGGGATGTGGGGCTGACGGCCTTTCACCTCCTCGAAGACGAGGGCCACCCAGGTGCCGTCGTCGTAGGTGCCGAGCAGGCGGGGTGCGGGGACGGTGTCGGGGAGGGCGGCCGCGTTGCGGGCCTCCGTGCGGTGCAGGGCGGGGCTGTGGGGGTTGGCGTCGGCGCTTACCGCCTTGACGAAGGCGGTGCGGTGGGCGGCGGTGCGGATTCTGGCGGCGACACCCGGGGAGAAGCCCCCGGGCTGGGTGGCGGCGTGGGTGACCGGGGCACCGCCGAGCAGGTCGGCGACGGCGGTACGCACGGGGGCGGGGAGTGCCTCCCAGGGGGTGCGGGCACCTTCGGCGGGTGGGGCGGTGGGGGTGGGCATGGAGGGATGGTGCGGGTTGTGAGCGGGGTGCCGCCACGGTTTTTCGCCCCCGCCGGCCTTGCCCTCCCCCAGGGGGCACCCCCAGCCGGGCCGTCTTTCGGACCTCTCCCTTTCAAGTGACCCAGTCGGGTGGCGGATGGGCGAAGGGCTGTCAGCCCCGGGTCAGGGAGAGCAGTTCTCGTGCCGGGCCTGTCGGGCGGTGGCCTGTCGGCCATACCGCCCGCAGGTCGCGGCGCAGCGCAACTCCGTCCACCGGGATGCTCACCAGGCGCCGCATCGCCAGTTCCTCCCCCACCGCCAGTTCGCTCAGGACCGCCGGGCCGGCGCCGCCGACCGCGGACGCCTTGACCGCCGTCGTCGAGGACAGCTCGATCAGCGGGCGTGCCAGGCCGCCGAGCGCCGCGTCGAGGACCTGGCGGGTGCCGGAGCCGCGTTCACGGAGGATGAGCGGTGTCGCCGCCAGCTCCTCGGCGGCGAGCGGGCGTCGGCGGCGGGCCCAGGGGTGGGCGGGGGCCACGACGACGATCAGGCGGTCGTGGGCTATCACCGCGGAGTCCAGCCCCTGCGGCACCGACAGGCCCTCCACGAAGCCCAGGTCCGCCTCGTCCGCGAGCAGCCGTTCCGCCACCGCCGCCGAGTTGCCGGCGAGCAGGGACACCGCCGTGTCGGGACGCTGCGCGCGCAGCGCGAGCAGCCAGCCCGGGAGCAGGTACTCGGCGATGGTCATGCTCGCCGCGACCCGCAGCCGTGAGTCCCGCCGGTCCCGCAGCGCCTGCGCCCCCGCGTCGAAGGCCTCCGCCGCCTCCACCACCCGCCGCGCCCAGTCGGTCACCAGCGCACCCGCGTCCGTGAGCCGGGAACCGCGTGGTGAGCGGTCGACGAGGGCCACGCCCAGCTGCCGTTCCATGGAGCGGATCCGGCTGCTGGCCGCGGGCTGGGTGATACCGACCTCCCGGGCGGCCGCCCCGAGGCTGCCCAGCCGCGCCACCGCCAGCAGCAGTTCCAGCGCACCGAGGTCCGGCACGCGGTGCGCCAGCGTGCCGCCTGCCGCCCGGTCCTCCGTCTCGCTCATAAGACCAGCTTATGCCCTCATAGAGACGGACTCCCTGGTCGCGGCCCCGGACCGGCGGCACCGTTGGTTCCATGGTCACCGCAGTCCGGTATCTCGGTCCCAACTGGTACGCCTCCGTCATGGGCACCGCCGCCCTCGCCACCGCCGGCGCCGCGCTCGGCGTCGGCGGCGGCGTACACGAACTCCTCGTCGGCGTCTGGGCGCTGTCCCTGCTGCAGCTCCTGGCCCTGCTCGCCGCCCGCGCCCTGCACTGGGCGCACCACCCCGACCAGGCCCGCGCCCACCTGCTCGACCCCGCCATGGCGCCCTTCTACGGCTGCCTCTCCATGGCCCTGCTCGCGGTCGGCGGCGGGACCCTGGCCCTCGGACGGGACTGGATCGGTGAACCGGCGGCCGTCGCCCTGGACGCCGTGCTGTTCGTCGCCGGCACGGCCGTCGGGCTGGCGGCGGCCGTCGCCGTGCCGTACCTCATGGCCGTACGGCATCGGGTCGAACCCGGTCAGGCCACCCCGGTGTGGCTGCTGCCGCTGGTCGCGCCCATGGTGGCGGCCGCGCTCGGGCTGCGGCTCGTACCGCATCTGCCGGCCGGGCAGCCCCGCGAGACCCTGCTCCTCGCCTGCTTCGCGATGTTCGGGCTGAGCCTGCTGGCCACGCTGCTGATGCTGCCGCTCGTCTTCGCCCGGCTGGTCACCGGCGGCCCGCTGCCCCTCGCGCTCACGCCGACGCTCTTCCTGGTGCTGGGGCCGCTCGGGCAGTCCACGACGGCGGTGGGCGCCTTCGCCGACGTCGCGCCCGGGGTCGTACCGGCGCCGTACGACGGCGGTTTCGGCCTGCTCGCCGTGCTGTACGGCGTTCCGGTCATGGGGTTCGCGCTGCTGTGGCTGGCGCTGGCCGTCTCGCACCTGGCGCGGGCCCGGCGGCAGGGCATGCGGTTCGCCATGACGTGGTGGGCGTTCACCTTCCCGGTGGGGACGTGTGTCACCGGCGCCGCGGCGCTGGGGCGGCACACCGGGCTCGCCGTGTACGACTGGCTGGCGGTGGGGCTGTACGGCCTGCTCGTCATCGGCTGGGTCGCGGCCGCCTCCGGCACCGTACGCGGGCTGCTCGGCGGCGCGCTGCTCGCCGGGCCTCGGCCGGTCCCTGCGGGGCCGCTGCCGGTGACGGGGCGTACCGCGCCGGATGCCGTCCGCTGACCCGTGCGCGAGGCTGTGGTGCTTCAGCGGGGGCGGTCCTGGACCGCCTCGATGTGTTCTGCCACCGCCACCACGATCACCCTTGTGTCCGGGACCGTCGCCCGCCAGCGGTGGCGGACTCCGCCGGTGAGGTAGAGGGTGTCGCCGCGGCCGAGGCGGTAGGCGCTGCCCTCTGCCTCGATCTCCACGGCGCCGTCGGCGACGTACATCAACTCGTCGTTGCGGTGCTGGAATTCGCGGCCGGCGTCGTGGTCGCCGGTGAACTCCGAGGCGTGCAGCTGGTGGTGACCGCGCACCAGGGAGCGCACCTTGGGCGCGAAGTCCGGCTCGGTGGCGTCCTCGGCCCGTACGACGTCCACGCTGCACGCCGGGTCGGCGGCGGCGAGGAGTTCGACGGCCGTGGTGCGCAGGGCGTCGGCGAGCTTCTCCAGGGAGGTGCGGCTGGGGCGGGCCCTGTCGTTCTCGATCTGGCTCAGGAAGGGCACCGAGAGGCCGCTGCGCTCGGCCACGACGGCGAGGGTGAGTTCCAGCGCGCGGCGGCGCCGCCGTACTGCCGCGCCCACCCGCACGGGCTGCTGGTCTTTGTGGTCGCCCATCGCTCCGGCTCCCTCCTTCGCTCGTCGTTGCGCCCTTCGGGTGCCCCGCCTCGGCCGGGCCCCTCCTGATGGGTTCTCTGCACCCTACGCACGTTCGGCAAACCGTTTCAGGCGGCCGCCACATCCCTGTCACGTCCGGTGAGCGCGACCCTCACAGTTCACGCCACTGCACGAGTGTGCCGGACTCGCCGGGCGCGGACTCCCCCTTCGGGATGAAGACGCTGACCAGGAGGGCCGGACGGCCGTCGAGGCCGACAAGGAGTGCGGCCGGCGGAACGGCGACGGCGCGGCCGCCGCCGGGGTTCACCGGTGCGGCCCGCCGGCCCGGCCGGATACAGGGTCGTGGGCACGGGCCGGCCTGCTCCCGGAGTCGTTCCGCAGGCGTCGGACCCCGATCAGGGCGAGCGGCCGTCCCGACGGTTTCAATGCGCGAGCGGCCGCGGATGTTCCCGGCGGTGCGCCAGGCCCGGAGCACCTGGTCGGGGCGTCGATCCGGGGCGGGGTCGCCGGACGGTGAAGTCCCTTGAGACGGCGCCGAGTTGGAGGCCGGTGGCGCCGTCGGGCCGGCAGTGGCCCGGTCTGTTCCGTGGCGTCACCGAGGACCGCGGTGACGTCCGGGGCGCCGTCTTCCCAGGTGGGCCGGGAGCGGGGCGCGTCGAACGAACGGTCGGCCGTCACGGGCGGCGACTCGGCGAGGTTTGGGCAGTGCCGTAGCGCTATGTGGTTGGCCGGAACCTTTCCGTAGGCGAGACCGCCTCCACCGGCGGCACGGGACCGATGCCGAGTGAGCGAGGCCGTACCAGGCGCCGAGGTCGTCGAGCTGCTTGCCGTACTTCTTCCAGTACTCATGAGGCAACCGGGCGCCGAGCGCGCACAGTTCGGAGAACGGCGTGTGGGGCAGACGCGCACAGGGGACAGGTCACGAGGCCCTCGCATCCCGCATCCCGGTGTGCGGCACCCCGGCGCCGTCAGTGCCGTACGGCATGATGCGTGGCGTGACCGGACGACTGATGCTTCTCGACACCGCCTCGCTGTACTTCCGCGCCTACTTCGGCGTCCCGGACTCCGTGAAGGCACCCGACGGCACGCCGGTGAACGCCGTGCGCGGACTGCTGGACTTCATCGACCGGCTGGTCAAGGACCACCGCCCGGACCAGTTGGTGGCCTGCATGGACGCCGACTGGCGGCCGCAGTGGCGGGTCGACCTGATCCCCTCCTACAAGGCGCACCGGGTCGCCGCGGAGCACGAGAGCGGCCCGGACGAGGAGGAGGTGCCGGACACCCTCTCCCCGCAGGTGCCGATCATCGAGGAGGTGCTGGACGCACTCGGTATCGCCCGGGTCGGCGTCGCGGGCTACGAGGCGGACGACGTGATCGGCACGTTCACCGGGCGCGCCGACGGGCCGGTGGACATCGTCACGGGCGACCGCGATCTCTACCAGCTGGTGGACGACGCACGTGGGGTGCGCGTGCTGTACCCCCTCAAGGGCGTCGGCACGCTGCAGACCACCGACGAGGCGTGGCTGCGCGAGAAGTACGGGGTCGACGGGGGCGGGTACGCGGATCTGGCGCTGCTGCGCGGCGACCCGAGTGACGGCCTGCCGGGGGTGCCGGGCATCGGCGAGAAGACGGCCGCCAAACTGCTCGCCGAGTTCGGCGACCTGGCCGGGATCATGGCGGCGGTCGACGACCCGAAGGCGAAGCTGACGCCGTCGCAGCGCAAGCGGCTGGACGAGGCCCGTCCGTATGTCGCCGTCGCGCCCAAGGTGGTCCGGGTCGCCGGTGACGTACCGCTGCCGGATGTCGACACCGCGCTGCCGAAGGCCCCGCGCGATGCGGCCGGGCTGGACGCGCTGTCGGCGCGGTGGGGGCTGGGCGGTTCGCTGCACCGGCTGCTCGTGACACTCGGCGGGTGACCGACCCACACTGGAGGGGCAGCCGCCAAGGAATTGTTCCGGCAAAACACACTCATCGAGTGCCCATGGAAGAGGTGTTAACTAAAGAGGGGATGCTAACTTAGGTAAACCTAACCAATGGAGCAGGGAGGCCGTCATGGCAGAGCGTCCGGGACGTAAGCCGCGCAAGCCCCATTCCGCCCAGGTCGTACGCACCGAGCGGCTGACCCCGCACATGCAGCGCGTGGTCCTCGGCGGTGACGGGCTGGCCGGTTTCGCGGCGGACACCTGCACCGACCATTACGTGAAGCTCCTGTTCGGCCCGGCGGGCGTCACCTACCCCGAGCCGTTCGACCCGGAGCGGATCCGCGCGGAGTTCCCCCGTGAGCACTGGCCGGTGACGCGGACCTACACGGTGCGCTCCTGGAACCCCGAACACCGTGAGCTGGCCCTGGACTTCGTCGTGCACGGCGACGAGGGGCTCGCCGGACCGTGGGCGTGCCGCGTCCAGCCGGGCGAGACCGTCCATTTCATGGGCCCTGGCGGCGCCTACGCCCCGGACACGGACGCCGACTGGCATCTGCTCGCCGGTGACGAGAGCGCGCTGCCCGCGATCGCCCGCGCCCTGGAGTCCCTGCCCGGCGGGGCGAAGGCCTTCGCCTTCATCGAGGTGTCCGGCCCCGAGGAGGTACAGAAGATCGACTCCGATGTGGAGGTCGTCTGGCTGCACCGGGGCGAGCGGCCGGTCGGCGAGGCCCTGGTGGCCGCCGTAAGGGCGCTGGAGTTCCCGGAGGGCCGGGTGCACGCCTTTGTCCACGGCGAGGCGAGCTTCGTGAAGGAGCTGCGGGCGATGCTGCGTGTCGAGCGCCAGATCCCGCGCGAGGATCTGTCGATCTCCGGCTACTGGCGCCTCGGGCACAACGAGGACGGCTGGCAGGCCTCCAAGCGTGACTGGAACGCCCGCATCGAGGCGGAGCAGGAAGGCGGCGGCCCGGTCGCCGCCTGAGAAATCCGTGAGCCCACCGGGACCGGCAACACCGCGAGGTGCCGCCGGTCCCGCGCCGTTCACACCGATCGCTGGTAGGACCGGAACGTCCTGATCGACAGCCACACGGCGGCGACCGCCAGCGCCAGCAGCGCCCCGCCGCGGCCCAGCACCGCGCTCCAGTCGGGATCCGCCGACATCGCGGAACGGCCCGCGACCATCGCCCAGTTGAGCGGGTTGAAGTCGGCGATGTGCCGCATCCACCCCGGCATCTGGGACGGCGCCATGAAGGCACTGGACAGGAAGGTCAGCGGGAGAAGCAGGAAGGTGTTTATCCCGATGATCGACTCCCGCTCCTGCACCAGCATGCCGAGCGCGTTGGACAGCGCCCCGAATATCGTGCCGAGCAGGACGGCGGCCACCACCAGGACCGCTGTGCCGGCGACCCCGCCCGGATAGTCGGCGCCGCCCAGCAGGCCGAGCAGCACGATGATCAGCGACTGCCCGGCGGTGATCAGGCCGTTGTTCACCACGTTGCCGTTCATCAGCGCGGCCCGGCTGACCGGTGTGGTCAGGAAGCGGTTGAGGGTGCCGCGCTGGATCTCCTCCAACGTGCCCATGCCGGCCCACATGTTGGAGCTGAGGGCGCTCATCACGACCACGCCCGGCACCAGGTAGTCGAGGTAGGAGGTGGTGCCGAAGCCGCCCAGCTCGACGACCTTCCTGAAGAGGCTGCCGAACAGGAACAGCCAGATCACCGGCTGGATCAGGGTGATGATCGCGTACGCGGGCTGCCGCGCGAACACCAGCAGCTGACGCCGGGTCATGTACCAGGTCTGGGAGAGGGCGTTGCTCATCGCGCACCTCCGGAAAGGGCGAGCGCATCGGCGGTGTCGGCCTCCGCGTACCGGCGGCCCGCATAGCGCAGATAGACGTCGTCGAGGGAGGGGCGGGCGACGGTCGCGGCCACCACGGTCACCCCGGCCCGCTCCAGGGCGGCGAGCAGCGCGGGCATGGCGGCGGCCCCGTCGTCGGCGCGGGCGCTGATCCGGCGCCCGTCGAAGAGCGCCTCGTGCACGCCCGGCAGTCCGGTCAGGGCGCCCGCGAGCAGGGTGCGGCCGGCTTCCCCGGGTGCCTCGCGCAGCTCCACATGGACGGCGTCGCCGCGCAGTTCGCCCTTGAGGGCGTCGGGGGTGCCCTCGACCACGACCCGGCCGCGGTCGACGATCGCGATCCGCTCGGCGAGCCGGTCGGCCTCCTCCAGGTAGTGCGTGGTGAGCAGGATGGTCAGCCCCTCCTCGCCGGCCAGCCGGCCGATCTCGTCCCACATCGCGGTGCGGGCCTCCGGGTCGAGGCCGGTGGTGGGTTCGTCGAGGAAGAGCACCTCGGGGCGGTGCACCAGGCCGAGGGCCACGTCGAGGCGACGGCGCATGCCGCCGGAGTAGCCCTTGACCGGACGGGCGGCGGCGTCGGTGAGGGTGAAGCGGGCCAGCAGTTCGTCGACCCTGCGGTTCAGCGCGGTGCCGCTCAGACCGTAGAGCCTGCCCTGGAGCCGGAGGTTCTCCCGGCCGGTGGCGACCGGGTCGGCGCCGGAGTTCTGGGCGACCACGCCGATCGCCCGGCGCACCCGGTCGGGGTGGCGCAGCACGTCATGGCCGGCCACGGTGGCGGTGCCCGAGTCGGGACGGGCCAGGGTGGTGAGGATCTTGACGGTGGTGGACTTGCCGGCGCCGTTGGGCCCGAGGAGCCCGAAGACGGTGCCGGGTTCGACGGTGACGTCCATGCCGTTCAGTGCGGTGACGTCTCCGGGGTAGGTCTTGATCAGCTGGCGCGCCTGCACTGCGGGCGCACGGGTGCTCATGTCGGCTGCTCTCCTGGGGAAAACGCGAGTGATCGCGGATGATCGACGGATGGTCGCGAATGATCCGCGCGATGAGCACCGGGCTATCCTGGGTGTGCCGCACCTCGATGGCCCGGAGCCGCCGCACGGCGGGTTCGGTTCGGGGTTCGAGACCCCGGCCGGGCTGCTGCAACAGCTCAGCCGGGGTCTGCCCGCTAGTTCTGCTTCTGCTCGAACTCGGCCTCCAGCTCCAGGTACTTCTCGGGGATCTCCCCTGTCTCATGGAAGTGCCGCCAGTCCACGACACCCGGGAAGCCGCCCTCCGTCAGCTCCGCCAGGAAGCCGCGCACCCACTCGGCCTGCGCCTCGATCATGTGCAACTGGTACTCGGCCTCTATCACGAAGAGCCGGGGCAGGGTCTCACGCAGCTTGCCGAGGGCCCCGCGCAGGCTCGCGGCCTGCACGTCGAGCGTCTTGAGCCGCTCCTCCAGCAGCCGGGCGGCCTCGTCCGGATGGAGCGCCCCCATCAGCGACAGCGCGGCCTCGAAGACGGGGTACTCCCGCGCGGGCACGGCGACCAGGTCCGAGAGCCACTCGGCCGTCTCCTCGCGTCCGGCGTCGGTGATGCCGTAGAGCGTGCGCTCGGGGCGGTTGCCCTGCCGCTCCACATCGGTCACCTCGACGAAGCCGTGCTTCTCCAGGTTCTGCACGACGGTGTAGAGCGAGCCGTAGTTGATCTTCAGGCTCGTGTCCTTGCCGCGTCTGCGCAGGGTCTGGGCGATCTCGTACGGATGCATCGGCCGCTCGGCGAGCAGCACCATCACGGCGAGCGCCAGCGGGTTGCTCAGCTTGCGACGCCTGGCCGCCATCGACACTCACCCCACCCTCTCCGTCGTTCCCGTACGCCTCGTCACCGAATATCCGTGACCGAACATATCGCGAGTCGACGGCAGCCGTCAATACACACGATGTATCGCGTCTGGGCCGGGTCCGCAAGGGCGTGAGGACTTGGGCCCGCCCCGGACACGCCTGCGTGACGCGTGCGAAACAGCACGTCCCTAATTTCTGTCGCTCGACAGGAAGTCCGCGATTTCCGTCCCCGACAGGAAGTCCGCCTGACAGGCAGGTGCCGCCGTGACGACACTCGACGACCGCTCCGTGGAGCCCGACGACCGTTCCCTGGAGGAGTTCGGCTACCGCCAGGAGCTGCATCGCAGCCTCGGCCGGTACGCCTCCTTCGCCGCCGGGTTCTCCTTCATCTCCGTACTGACGACCGTCTTCCAGTTCTTCGCCTTCGGGTACGCCTTCGGCGGCCCGGTCTTCTTCTGGGCCTGGCCGGCCGTGCTGGCCGGCCAGTTGCTGGTGGCCGCCTGCTTCGCCGAACTGGCCGCGCGCTATCCGATCTCCGGCGCGATCTACCAGTGGTCCTCACGCCTCTCGAACCCGTCCTTCGGCTGGTTCGCCGGCTGGATCATGGTGATCGGGCAGATCGTGGTGGTCGCGGCGGCCGCGCTGGCCCTGCAGATGGTGCTGCCCGCGCTCTGGTCCGGCTTCCAGCTGATCGGCACGGATGCCGCGCCCACCTCGGCCGACGGGGCAGCCAACGCGGCCGTCCTCGGCGTCGTGCTCCTGGTGCTGACCACCCTCGTGAACGTCATGGACAACCGGGTGATGTCCGTGATCAACCGGGTCGGCGTGACCGCCGAGATCATCGGCGCGGTGCTGATCGTCGTACTGCTCCTCACCCACTCCAAGCGCTCCCCCGGCATCACGTTCCACACCGGGACGGCCGCCGAGGGCGGCCTGCTGGGTGCGCTGCTGGTCGGTTCGTTCACCGCCGCGTACGTGATGATCGGCTTCGACAGTGCGGGTGAGATGAGCGAGGAGACGCACCAGCCGCGGCGGACGGCGCCGCGGACGATCCTCACGGCGCTGTCCGCCGCGGGCGCGCTCGGCGGACTGGTCGTCCTCGGCGGGCTGCTCGCCGCGCCGAGCCTCACCGACGGGCACCTGGGCGTCGACGGGCTGAGCTACGTCCTGACCAGCAGCCTCGGGGACGGGGTGGGGCGGGTGCTGCTGGCCGACGTGGTGGTGGCGATCGCGGTGGCGACGCTGGCGATCCAGACGGCCGCCTCCCGGATGCTGTTCTCCATGGCACGGGACGGGCAGCTGCCGTTCGCCCGGGCGCTGGCGCGGGTGAATCCGCGCACCGGGATGCCGAGCGCGCCGGCCGTGGTGGTCGGGGTGCTGGCCGCGCTGCTGCTGTTGCTCAACTTCGCCTCGCCGGACGCGTTTCTGGCGATCGGGACGACGTGCATCGTGATGCTGTACCTCGCGTACGCGATGGTCACCGGGCCGCTGCTGGTACGGCGGCTGCGGGGTGAGTTCCGGGTCGAGGGGACGGACGAGACCGGGGCGCCGTTGTTCTCGCTGGGACGGTGGGGGGTGCCGGTGAACGCGGTCGCGCTGCTGTACGGGCTGATGATGACCGTGAATCTGGCGTGGCCTCGGGGGGCGGTCTACGACCCGGCGGGGGGTCACTGGTACTTCCGGTGGTTCACCGTGTTGTTCCTGATCGGAACGGTGGTCGTGGGCGGCGTTTGGCGGCTCACCCGGACGGAGTCGCGGAGTGCGGTCGCTGCGCCGGAGGCTGTGGCGTAGTTCGTCGGGTGCGGGTGCGTGGGGGCTGGTCGCGCCCACGCGGCGGAGCCGCATATCGACACAGCCCCGCGCCCTGAAGGGGCGCCGCCCGTACCCTTGGCTGCAAATGAGACGTAAGACCCCCGCCCCGCCCTCGCCCCTCCCCCAGCGTCAAGGGGTGGACCCCGTTCGGGTGCGGTTGCCCTTCGCCGGCGACTGGGCCACGGTCGGCGACTATCTGATCGAACGGCTCTCCGGAGCCGCCCCCGGCGTCGTCGCCGGGATGCTGGACTCGGGACTGGTCGTGGGCGCCGACGGGCACCCCGTCGACGCCCACGCTCCTTACGCCCCCGGCCTCTACCTCTGGTTCCACCGCGATCTGCCCCCCGAGGTCCCTGTCCCCTTCCCCCTCGACGTGGTCTACCGCGACTCCCACATCGTCGTCGCCGACAAACCGCACTTCCTCGCCACCACCCCACGCGGCAGTCATGTCACCGAGACCGCCCTGGCAAGACTGCGGCGGGAGCTGGGGATCCCCACGCTGGGGGCCGCGCACCGGCTGGACCGGCTCACCGCCGGGCTGGTGCTGTTCACGGTGCGGCCCGAGGAACGGGGCGCCTATCAGACGTTGTTCAGTGAGCGGCGGGTGCGCAAGGAGTACGAGGCGATCGCACCGTACGACCCCGCGCTCGCCCTGCCCCGGACCGTGCGCAGCCGGATCCTCAAGGAGCGTGGGGTGCCCGCGGCCTGCGAGGTCGAGGGGCTGGTCAATGCGGAGACCGTTGTCGAACTGGCCGAGACCAGAGGCGGGTTGGGGCGGTACCGGCTCACCCCGCACACCGGGCAGACGCATCAGCTGCGGGTCCATATGAGCGTGTCGGGGGTCCCGATCCTCGGCGATCCGCTGTATCCGGTGGTGACCGGCCCCGTGCCGGACGGTGACTTCCGGCGGCCGCTGCAACTGCTGGCGCGGCGGCTGGAGTTCACCGATCCGGTCACGGGGGTGGAGCATCGGCTGCGCAGCGGGCGGACGCTGCGGGCCTGGGAGTCGTACGAGGAGTGGGCCGGCCGGGAGCTCCGCTAACGGCCCAGCCACCAGCGGCGCAGCCGCGGCCAGATGCCGCGCGGCTCGGCCGCCGGTTCCGGCGCGACCGGGGCGGCGGGTGCCGGGCGCGGCTCCACCGGCGCCATCGGCGGCATCGGCTGTGGGGCGGCCGGTGGCGCCGTCGGGCGGGCCAGGCCGAGCTGCCGGTCCGAGCGCTGTGGCGGGACGAGGGCCGGGCTCGGCATGAGGGTCACGTCCTGCTTCGGCTTCGGGTCGAAGCGGACCGGCAGTTCCACCAGGTGCCGGGACGCGATCGACGCCCGCCAGCGCAGTTCCTCCTCTTCGCAGTCGAGCTGGATGTCGGAGAGGCGGGTCAGCAGCTGGTCGACCCCGACGTCCGCGATGGCACGGCCGATGTCCTGGCCGGGGCATTCGTGCGGGCCGCCGCCGAAGGCGAGGTGGGAGCGGTTGCCCTGCATGTTGGCGTTCAGGTCGGGGCGGACGCGCGGGTCGACGTTGCCCGGGGCGGGCGCGTAGAGCAGTCCGTCGCCCTTGCGGATGCGCTGGCCGCCGAGTTCGGTGTCCTGCTTGGCGAAGTAGGCGAAGACCGTGCTGAACGGCGGCTCGTCCCACAGCGACTGCTCGATCGCCTCCGGCACGGTCATCTGGCCGCCGTTGAGCTGGGCACGGAAGCCCGGTTCGGTGAGGACCATGCGCAGGGCGTTGGCGAGGACGTTGGCGGTGGTCTCGTAGGCGGCGATGAGGACGACCCTGAGGTGCTGGGCGACCTCGTCGTCGTTGAGCCGGGCGGGATGGTTGATGAGGTGGCTGGTGAAGTCGTCCTCGGGGCGGGCCCGGCGGCGGGCGGTGAGCCGGGTCAGGCAGCCCATGACGTACTCGTTGCTGGCGATGGCGGTCTCGGTGCCCTTGAGCATGTCGCGGGCGGCTTCCACGATCCGGTCGTTGTACTCCTCGGGCATACCGAGCAGTTCGCACATGACCGCCATCGGCAGGTGCTCGGAGTACTGGGAGACCAGGTCGGCGCGGCCCTTCTCGCAGAACTCGTTGACCAGCAGCTGGGTGTAGCGGCCGATGAGGCGGCGGATGCTGCGGTTGTCGATGGTGGTCATGGCGCCCATGACGGCGGCGCGCAGCCGCTGGTGTTCGTCGCCCTCGGCGTGGGAGCAGATGGGCTGCCAGGCGATGTGCGGCATGAGGGGGTGGTCGGGCTTGACCATGCCCTCGCGCAGCGGGGTCCAGGTGCGGCTGTCCCGGGTGTAGACGGCGGGGGTGCGCACCATCTGGAGGTTCTCGGTGAGGCCGAGGACGACCCAGACCGGTACGTCGTCGTGGAGCAGCACGGGTGCCACGGCGCCGTGTTCCTCGCGCAGCCTCTCGTACAGCTCGCCCAGGTGGTCGGCGTCGGCGCCGTAGAGCCGTTGCAGTCCGCCGGGTCCGCGGTCGTGGGCGGGGCAGCCGGGTGGTGGGGCCGCGTCCGTGCCGGCGCCGGTCGGGAAGGGGGATTCAGGCGTCACAGTGATCGCTCCGGGAAGAGGTGTCAGGTGAGCGCGCCGGACATGGCGAGCGAGTGCAGGAAGCGCATCAGGGTCATCAGGACGTCCCGGCTGGAGGCCCGGCGGCGGGCGTCGCACTCGATGATGGGGATCTCGGGGGACAGGTCCAGCGCGGTGCGCAGTTCCTCGATGGGGTAACGGGGGCCGTCGGGGAAGGAGTTGACGGCGACGACGAACGGCACCCCGCGCTCCTCCAGGCGCCCCATGACGTCGAAGCTGACCTCCAGGCGCCGGGTGTCGATGAGGACGACCGCGCCGAGGGCGCCTTCGAACAGGCCGTTCCACAGGAACCAGAAGCGTTCCTGGCCGGGGGTGCCGAAGAGGTAGAGGACCAGCTGGTCGGTGATGCTGATACGGCCGAAGTCCATGGCCACGGTGGTGGCGGTCTTGGACTCGGAGCCGTAGTTGTCGTCGACACCGATGCCGGCCTGGGTCATGGTCTCCTCGGTGGTCAGCGGTCTGATCTCGCTGACGGAACCGACCATGGTGGTCTTGCCGACTCCGAAGCCGCCCACGATCACGATCTTCACCGCGGCCTGGGCGGTGTGCGGCAGCTGGTCCTCCGTGCGGGGGCCGGGGATCGTGTCAGAGCTTTTGAAGTCCATGCATCACCGCTTCGAGGAGTGAACGGTCGGGAAGTGCCTGGCGGACGATCGGGGCGCGCGCCTGCACCAGTTCGGCCGTGATCAGCTCGGTGATCAGCGCGGTCATCGCGCTGAACGGCAGGTTGAGATAGGCCGAGAGCTCGGCCACGGACAAGGGCGCGGTACAGAGCCGGAGGAGCACCGTCTGTTCGGGCGTGACGGAGGGCGGTGGGTCGGCGCGCGCCACGATTAAGGTGACCAGGTCGAGTTCGGCCCGGGCGCCGTCGGCGCCGCTGATGACGTAGAGCCGCTCGGGGTTCTTGTTGTCGCCGTCCTCGCCGCCGTTCTCGGGGGCCGGCGGCACGGACGGGAGCGGTGGCAGGTGATCCGGGTCGGGTTGGCGCCGTTTGCGTTGCGGAGGAGTCATACGGTCTGCCCGTTCCGCCGGGGCGGACTGGTGAGATGGGCGCCGATGCGGACGACGAGGTCGCGCATCATCTCGCTCATCCGGCCGGGTTCGCAGGTCACGTCGGCGAGTACCGCGAGGTAGGCGTTGGCGCCGGCGGACATCAGGTAGAAGTAGCCTCTGTCGATCTCGATGAGGACGAGGTTCATCTCCCCGTTGCTGATGGGGAGTTCCTGGGCGACGGCGCCGGCGAGGCTCTGCACGCCGGCGCAGGCGGCGGCGAGCCGGTCGGCGGCGTCGGGGTCGCCGCCGTGCCGGGCGATGCGCAGGCCGTCGGCGGAGAGCACGACGATCATCTCGACGCCCGGAACCCCGTCGGCGAGTTGCTTGAGCATCCAGTCGAAGTTGCCTCGCTGCTGGATCACTTGAGGTCCCCCTCGTCATCGGCTTCGGTGCCGGCCGGATCGTTGATCAGGTGCAGGTACTTGGTGGGGTTCCGGGTGAAGTCGGTGGGGTGGACACCCGGGTTGTTCTTCTTGAGCCCCTCCCAGAAGGCCGCGACCCAGAGGCCGGGTTCGCGGCGTTCCGGCTCCGGCTTCTCGGGCTCGGGCTCCTTGTGCTGCGACCAGATGGTCGGGTTGCCCTCGCGTTCGGCGCGCTCGATGGCGGCCTGTTCGGCGAGCCGCCGGCTGAGCGGCATCTTCATCCGGCTGCGCCGCTGCGGCAGTCCGCCCGCGGTCCACTCGGTGACCTCGGGGACGTCGTCCTCCATGGAGATGCCGGCGGGGATGCGGGGGCTGGTGGGCCGGCGCTTCTTGGGCGGCCGCTTGGGTCCTTCGAGGGCGCCGAGTTCGGGCTTCGGGATACCGGTGGCGCCGATGCCGTGGGCGATACCGGGAGCGGGGTCGGTGGTCATCATGTCGCTGGGCACGATGAGGACGGCCCGGACACCGCCGTACGCCGAGGCGCGCAGCGAGACGTCCATGTTGTACGTCGTGCAGAGGCGGCCGACGACCGAGAGGCCCAGCCGCGGGTTCTCACCGAGGACCTGGATGTCCTTGCCCTGCTTCGCCTTCTCCAGCAGGCCCTCCAGGCGGGCGCGGGCCTCCTCGTTGAGGATGACGCCGGCGTCCTCGATCTCGATGCACACACCGGACTGCACCTCGACCGCGGTGACGTGCACCTTGGTGGAGGGCGGCGAGTAGCGGGTGGCGTTGTCGAGGAGTTCGGCGGCCGCGTGGATGAGCGGTTCGACGGAGGTGCCCTTGATGTTGACCTGGCAGATGGAGTGCAGCTCGATGCGCCGATACTCCAGGATCCGGGACATGGCGCCGCGCAGCACGCTGTAGAGGGCGACGGGGTTGGGCCACTGACGGCCGGGGCGGCCGCCGCCGAGGACGGAGACCGAGTCGGCGAGGCGTCCGATCAGCGCGGTGCCGTGGTCGATGCGCAGCAGGTCGTCGAAGACCTCGGGGTTGCGGCCGTGGTCCTCCTCCATCTCCCGCAGTTCGTGGGCCTGCTGGTGGACGATGGCCTGGACGCGCCGGGCGACGCTGACGAAGGAGCGCTCCAGGGAGTCCCGCTGGAGGTCCTCCTCGTCGACGATGTCGAGCATGATCCGGATCAGCCGGCGCTGCGACTCGGGGGCGTGGCGCATCCGGGGGTCCAGGTCGAAGACCTGACGAATCACCTCTTTGGGTGACTCCCCGGCCTTCAGCCGGTACAGCGCGGTCGGGAAGACCTCCTTGCCGAGGCGGTCGATCTCCTCGTCGCCGGCGGCCAGGCTGCGTTCCAGATACGCGCTGTGACGGGCGTGCTCGGCACGGGCGTCCCGGAGCCTACGGCCGCGGCGCACCGCTTCCGCCGCCGTCACGAGGACCAGCAGCATGCCGACGGCCCCGCACACGCCGACAGCGGTCCGGGCGGGCTCCGCCACCAGGACCACGGCGGCGGCGGTCGCCGCGGCCATCAGTATGGCGGGCAGCAACAGCACCCGCGCCAGGGAAAGTTCACGGCCATTGGGAGGCGGTTGCACACTCACCATGTATGCCTTCTGAGACGAATCGGCTGGGTGTCGGGAGAGTTCGTGGGGGGAAGGTTCATGGAGCAGTCGGGATCTTCCGTATGTTTGGGAACAGGCGCACGAATTCACCTCAACTCGGTGCGCCGCGGGCGAGCTTAGTCCGACCGGATCAACGCCGTGTCATATTCGGCAAGCACCTGAAAACGCCCAAAGGACTGGAGTAGCCTCGGTCGTTTTGCACGCTGGGCGTTCATTCGCACACGGTGCGTCACGGCGAACGGACATGCGGGTGCGGCCCACCGGACGGGTGAAACGGCTCTTCGAGCCGGAACCTCCGCCGGGTTCAGACCCCGGCGATCCGCAGCGCCGCGTCGGCCGTCGCGCGGGCGAACTCGTCGATCCGGCGCTCCGGTTCGGAGCGGTGGATGAGGATGACACCCTCGATCAGACCGAAGACGAGATCGGTCCGCAGCTCCAGCTCCCCCTTGGCGAGCCCCCCGCCGGCGGCCGTCGCGGCGATCAACTGCCGGTAGGCGTCCTTGAGTTCGGCCCGCACTGCACGGAAGCCGGCGAACCGCTCCTCGTGCACCTCGGGCAGCAGGTAGAGCGCGCCGAGATTGTGCGGCCCGGCACACAGCAGCTCCACGTCGGCCCGGCACAGGGCCCGCAGCCGCTCCTCGGCCGGCGTCACGTCGTCCGCGAGCAGCTCACGCGCATACGACAGCGACGGTGTGACGGTGGACTCCAGCAGCTCGGCGAGGAGTTCCTCCTTGCCGGAGACGTAGTGGTACATCGAAGCCTGCCGCATGCCCGCCCGTTCGGCGACGGCCCGGGTGGTGGTGGCCGCGTAGCCGCGGGTGGTGAACAACTCGGCGGCCGCCACGAGCAGTTCGGTGCGCGGTTCGAGACCGCTGTCCGGCCGCTGCGCGGCCCGCGGCCGGCCGACCCGACGGCCACTGCTCGTTCCCATGCGTTCGATCCTCGCACACGACGTCGCACGACGATCTCGGCATGCGCCCGTGCCGCACCCCGGTGAGCCCTCGGTAACCGGGCCGGAACGCGGCGGCAATGCCCGCGACCCGCCCCGCACCTAATTTCTGTCGGGCGACAGAAACAACCCTGAGGCCGAGAAACCGGAGGCAGGCGATGGCGACAGCGACCACGTACGGAGCCCGGGCGCACGCCCGCGCCCAGGAGGGCACCCGTGCCGAAGCGATGCCGGTCGTACCGGCCGCCGACTGGCCCGACCCGCCCTGCGAGGCGGGCCACCTGGTGTGGGCCGAGACGGTGGCGGGCGGCAACTACACGCACCGCGTCCTGGCCCGTGGTACCGAGCTGCGCCTGACCGACCCGATCGGCGACGCCTGCGCCCATCTCCTGCTCTACGCCGACGGCCGCCCCTGGGAGCGGCTGAACGTCGCCGACACGGTCAAGGTCCAGTGGAACGCCTACCTCGGCGAGGGCGTACTGCTCCTCTCCGACCAGGGCCGGGTGCTGGCCTCGGTGGTCGCCGACACCTCCGGCCGGCACGACGCGCTGTGCGGCACCTCCACCCTCGTCCGCAACACCGACCGCTACGGCGACGGCACCCCGCAGTCGCCCTCCCCCGCCGGCCGCGAGCTGTTCAAGCTGGCGGCCGCCAAGAACGGTCTGGAACCGCGCGACCTCCCGCCGTCCCTGTCGTTCTTCCAGGGCGTGGAGGTGCGCGACGACGGCACGCTGGACTTCACCGGCTCGGCCGGCCCCGGCGGCAGCGTCACGCTCCGCGCCGAGCAGGACCTGACCGTACTGATCGCCAACGTCCCGCACCCGGCCGACCCGCGCCCCGACTACGTCAGCACCCCTCTTGAGGTCCTGGCCTGGCGCGCCGCCCCCACCCCACCCGGCGACCCCCTCTGGGACGCCACCCCCGAAGGCCGCCGCGCCTTCCTCAACACCGCCGGATTCCTCGCCGCGAGGGGGCTCGCATGAGCACGAGCACGCAGACCGCCGTCGTCCCGGCCCGCGCCGCCTGGTCCTCCGTGATCCGCGAGGGCGACACGCTCACCATCACCGACCTGCACGGCAACCAGGCCGTCGACTTCCTCGTCTACGACGCCCACGACACGTCCGTCCGCTACAGCGCCCCCGACACCGTCCACGCCCAGGGCACCCTCTTCCTCACCACCGGCAGTGTGCTGCTCTCCAACGAGCACACCCCGCTCATGACCGTCGTCGAGGACGAGGTCGGCCGGCACGACACGGTGGGCGGCGCCTGCTCCAAGGAGTCCAACACCCTGCGCTACGGCCACCACACCTGGTCCCAGCACGCCTGCGTGGACAACTTCCTGGCGGAGGGCGCCAGGCACGGCCTCGGCAAGCGCGACCTGGTCTCCAACATCAACTGGTACATGAACGTGCCCGTCGAGAAGGACGGCACCCTCGGCATCGTCGACGGCATCTCGGCTCCCGGCCTGAAACTGACCCTGCGTGCCGAACGGGACGTCCTCGTCCTGGTCTCCAACTGCCCCCAGATCAACAACCCGTGCAACGGCTTCGAGCCCACGGCCGTGCAGATGACGATCACCGGAGCCGCGGGATGACCTTCGACACCCTGCTGGTCGCCAACCGCGGCGAGATCGCCGTCCGCGTCATCCGCACCGCCCGCGAACTGGGCCTGCGCACGGTCGCCGTCTACTCCGACCCCGACCGCTCGGCACCGCATGTACGCCTCGCCGACGAGGCGGTCCGGCTCGGCCCGGCGCCCGCGAAGGAGTCGTACCTCGACGCCGACCTGGTCCTGAAGGCCGCCAAGGACACCGGCGCGGGCGCGATCCACCCCGGGTACGGCTTCCTGTCCGAGGACGCCGGGTTCGCCCGGCGCTGCGAGGAGGCCGGGATCGTGTTCGTCGGCCCGGCCCCGGAGCAACTGGAGCTGTTCGGCGCCAAGCACACGGCACGGGCTGCGGCGCAGGCGGCCGGAGTGCCCCTCGCACCGGGGACCGGGCTCCTCCCCAGCCTGGACGTGGCCCTGGTCGAGGCCTCCGCCATCGGCTATCCCGTCATGCTCAAAGCCACCGGTGGTGGCGGCGGTATCGGTATGTCGGCATGTCGGTCCGCCGATGAACTGTCCGAGGCCTGGGAACGCGTCCAGCGGGTCGCCGCCGCCTCCTTCTCCTCCGCCGGAGTCTTCCTGGAACGCCTCGTCGAGCACGCCCGCCATGTCGAGGTCCAGGTCTTCGGGGACGGCGCGGGCAGGGTGGTCACCTTCGGCGACCGGGACTGCTCGCTGCAGCGCCGCAACCAGAAGGTGGTGGAGGAGGCCCCGGCTCCCGGCCTGCCTTCCCATGTACGCACGCAACTCGCCGACTCTGCCCGTGACTTGTGCGCGTCGGTCGGCTACCGCTCGGCGGGCACGGTCGAGTTCGTGTACGACGCGGCCCGCGAGGAGGCCTACTTCCTGGAGGTCAACACCCGTCTCCAGGTGGAACATCCGGTCACCGAGGAGATCTACGGCGTCGATCTGGTCGCCTGGATGCTGCGCCTCGCACAGGGCGAGACCGACGTCGTCCGCGACCCGGGCGAACCCCGCGGTCACGCAGTCGAGGCCCGCGTCTACGCCGAGGACCCCTCCCGCGAACACCGGCCCAGCGCAGGCCTGTTGACCCGCGTGGAGTTCCCGCAGGGGGTGCGGGTCGACGGCTGGGTGGAGTCGGGCACCGAGGTGACCACGTCGTACGACCCGATGCTCGCGAAAGTGATCGCGTACGGCCCCGACCGAGCCCAGGCGCTGCGCAGGCTGGACGAGGCGCTCGCCGGCACCCGCGTGGACGGCATCGAGACCAACCTGGGCCTGGTGCGCGCCGCGCTCGCCGAACCGGCCTTCCGCACCGCTGCCCACTCCACGGCGACCCTGGCCACCGTCACCGACCCCACCCCCCGGATCGAGGTCGTCTCCGCCGGCACGCTCACCACCGTCCAGGACTGGCCGGGCCGTACCGGCTACTGGCAGGTCGGCGTACCCCCGTGCGGTCCGATGGACGACCGCTCCTTCCGGCTCGGCAACCGCGCCCTGGGCAACCCGGAGGGCGCGCCCGGCCTCGAATGCACCCTGCAGGGACCGTCCCTGCGCTTCACCCACGCCACGACCGTCTGCGTCACCGGCGCCCCGGCCCCGGTGACACTCGACGGCATGCGGATCGCGCAGTGGGAGCCGGTGACGGTCCCGGCGGGCGGGCTGCTGGAGATCGGCGCCCCTTCCGAGCACGGTCTGCGCACCTACGTCCTCTTCGCCGGCGGCGGCCTGGACGTCCCCGCCTTCCTCGGCAGCGCGAGCACCTTCACCCTGGGCCGCTTCGGCGGCCACGGCGGCAGGGCGCTGCGAACGGGCGACGTCCTGCACGGCGGAGCCGTGACCGAGGGCGAACCGGTCGCCGAACGCCCACGGTTCACCGCCTCCTGGCAGCTCGCGGCCGTGGAAGGCCCGCATGCCGCCCCGGAGTTCTTCACCGAGGACGACATCCGGGACTTCTACGCGGCCGAGTGGAAGGTGCACTTCAACTCCGCCCGCACCGGGGTCCGCCTGGTCGGCCCCAAGCCGCGCTGGGCGCGCACCGACGGCGGCGAGGCCGGCCTGCACCCGTCCAACATCCACGACACCCCGTACTCGGTGGGCGCCGTCGACTACACCGGCGACATGCCGGTCCTGCTCGGCCCCGACGGCCCCTCCCTCGGCGGCTTCGTATGCCCGGCGACCGTCCTGAGCGGCGAGCGCTGGAAGCTGGGCCAGCTCCGCCCCGGCGACACGGTCCGCTTCACCCCGGTCGACGTGACGGGCGCGCCCCGCCCCGAGATCCTCGACGGCGGCGTCCTGGCCCGCGACGGGGACGTGACCTACCGCCGCAGCGGAGACGACAACCTGCTGGTCGAGTTCGGCCCGATGCAGCTCGACCTGGCCCTCCGGATGCGCGTCCACGCACTGATGGAGGCGGTGACGGCGGCGGACCTGCCCGGGGTCACGGACCTCACCCCCGGCATCCGCTCCCTGCAGATCCGGACGGACCCGGCCGCCCTCCCCCAGTCCGGACTCCTGGCCGCCGTAAGGGAGATCGTCACCGCTCTCCCGCCCACCGACGAACTCGTCGTCCCCTCCCGCACGGTCCACCTCCCCCTCTCCTGGGACGACCCGGCGACCCGTGAGGCGATCGCCCGCTATATGGCGGGCGTCCGCGACGACGCCCCCTGGTGTCCGTGGAACATCGAGTTCATCCGCCGGATCAACGGCCTCGCCTCGGTCGAGGACGTCTACCGCACGGTCTTCGACGCGGAGTACCTGGTCCTCGGCCTGGGCGACGTGTACCTGGGCGCCCCGGTCGCCACCCCGCTCGACCCGCGCCACCGCCTGGTCACGACGAAGTACAACCCGGCCCGTACCTGGACCGCCGAGAACTCCGTCGGCATCGGCGGCGCCTACCTGTGCATCTACGGCATGGAGGGGCCGGGCGGCTACCAGTTCGTGGGCCGTACGACCCAGGTGTGGTCGGGATGGCAGCAGCGCGGGGCGTTCGAGCCGGGCTCGCCGTGGCTGCTGCGCTTCTTCGACCGGATCAGGTGGTACCCGGTGACGGCGGACGAACTCCTGGACCTGCGCGCCGACATCACCTCCGGCCGGTTCGTGCCGCGGATCGAGGAAGGGACCTTCTCACTGGCCGGGTACGAGTCCTTCCTCGCCGAACACGCCGAGCCGATCGCCTCGTTCAGGACCCGGCAGCAGGCGGCCTTCGCGGCGGAGCGCGACGCGTGGGAGGCGGCGGGCGAGTTCGCGAGGGCGGACGCGGCCACGGCCCCGGCCGCGCCGCCGGCCGAGGTGGCGGTCCCGCCGGGCGGCCGCCTGATAGAGGCCGAGTTCGCCGCATCCGTGTGGCAGTTGAACGTACGGCCCGGCGACGAGGTGACCACCGGCCAGCCCCTGATCGCCCTGGAGGCGATGAAGATGGAGTCCAGGGTGCACGCGCCGATGACCGGCGTGGTGACGGAGATCCTGGCAAGGCCCGGCGACCAGGTGGAGGCGGGGACGGCACTGCTCGTCCTGGCGCCGACCGCGAACTGACCGACAGGAGCAAGACCATGTCCAGCACCCTCTCCCGTGTCCGTGCCGCCTACGCACGCATCGAAGCGGTCGACCGGCCCGAGATCTGGATCGACCTGCGCCCGCGGGAGGAGGTCGAGACGGAGGCCCGTGCGGTCGACGAGCGCGTGGCGTCGGGCGAGCGGCTCCCGCTGGCCGGGCGCCTGTTCGCCGCCAAGGGCAACATCGACGTACGGGGGCTGCCGACGACGGCGGGCTGCCCGGCGTACGCCTACGAACCGGAGGCCGACGCCCCGGTGGTGGCCCGGCTGCGCGCGGCCGGCGCCATCGCCCTCGGCACGACCAACCTCGACCAGTTCGCGACGGGCCTGGTGGGCACCCGCTCCCCGTACGGCGCGGTACGCGGCGCGATCGACCCGGCCAGGATCAGCGGCGGTTCCAGTTCCGGTTCGGCCGTCGCCGTGGCCCTGGGGATCGTCGACCTCGCCCTCGGCACGGACACCGCGGGCTCGGGCCGGATCCCGGCGGCCTTCAACGGCATCGTCGGCCTGAAGCCGACCCGGGGCCTGGTGCCGACGGACGGTGTCGTCCCGGCGTCCGCGTCGATCGACTGCGTGACGGTGTTCGCCCGCACGCTCGCGGAGGCGGAGCAGGCACTGTGCCGTGTCGCATACCCCCCGGCCCGTCCCCTCCCGCCCCTCCCCCAGCGTCCCCCGGGCCCCTGGCGCATCGCCGTCCCGCCCCTGTCCCAGCTCGGCGAACTGGACGAGGGCTGGGCGGAGGCCTACGAGGCGGCGGTGGCCCGCCTGATCGCCGCGGGCGCCTCGATCCGCCCTCTCGACCTCACCCCCTTCACCGAGGCGGCGGCCATGCTCTACGAGGGGGCGTTCGTGGCCGAGCGCTACACGGCGGTGGGCCCCTTCATCGACAAGTTGATCTCATCCGGCGGCGAGGGCCTGGACCCCACGGTCGCCGGCATCATCACCCGGGCCCGCGACATCCCGGCGCACCGGCTCTTCTCGGACCAGGACCGCCTGACGGACCTGCGCACCCGTGCCCTGGCCGCACTGGGAGACGCGGACGCCGTCCTGCTCCCCACCGCCCCGGGCCACCCCACTCTCGCCGAGGTGGCGGCCGACCCCCTGGGCGCCAACGCCCGCCTGGGCCGCTTCACCAACTCCACGAACCTCTTCGACCTGGCCGCGGTGGCGGTCCCGGCGGGCGAGGTGAACGGCCTCCCGTTCGGCGTGATGCTGGTCGGCCCCGCCTTCACGGACGAACGCCTGGCGACGATCGCCCGCTCACTGGAACCGAGGGTGAGCCTGGCGGTACTGGGCGCCCACCTGACGGGCCAGCCCCTGAACCCGCAGCTCCTGGCGCTGGGGGCGGTACTGGAACGGACCACGACGACGGCACCGACGTACCGCTTCCACGCGCTGCGGACGACCCCGCCGAAGCCGGGTCTGGTCCACGTGGGCGAGGGCGGGGCGGCGATCGAGGCGGAGGTGTGGAGCCTCCCGCCCGAGGGCCTGGGCCGCCTGCTCGCCACGCTCCCCCACCCGATGACACTGGGCAGCGTGGACCTGGCGGACGGCACGAGCGTCCCCGGCTTCCTGTGCGAACCGAGTGCTTTGAAGGGCGCCGAGGACATCACACGGTACGGAGGCTGGCGCGACTACTTGAAGGAGGCCTGAGACCGGCGCCCCTTCCTTTTTTGGGGGCGCGGGGCCGGGTCGATCTGCGGCTACCGCCGCGCGGGCGCGACCAGCCACAACCCACCCGCACCCGCCGCCGCACCCGTCACCCCACCGACGAGTAGGCCACAACCCCCCGCAGCACCAGATCAACGGCCTTGCGCGCGGTCTTCCCCACGGTCGAGCCGTCCACAGGAGAAGCCGCCGAGATCTGACCAAGTACGTCGATCACCTGCTTGCACCACCGCACGAAGTCCCCGGCCGGCATCTCCGCCTCGCGCAGCACCTCGTCCAGCCCCATGCCGGAGGCCCACATGTACGCGGCCCAGGCGAAGCCGAGGTCCGGTTCGCGCTGCCCGACCCCCTCGGTCTGCGTGATCCGGAACTCCTCCTCGAGGGCGTCCAGCCGCCCCCAGATCCGGACCATCTCACCGAGCGCGGCCTTGGCGTTCCCGGACGGCAGCTTCGGGGCCATCGCGTCGTCCCCGACCCGGGCCTCGTACACCAGCGCCGAGACGCAGGCGGCGAGTTCGGCGGGTCCCAGCCCTTCCCAGACTCCGGCGCGCAGGCATTCGCTGGCGAGCAGGTCGAGTTCGCCGTACAGCCGGGCCAGCCGCTTGCCGTGCTCGGTGACCTCGTCGCCGCGCAGGTAGTCCAGTTCGGTCAACAGGGCCACGATCCGGTCGAAGGTGCGGGCGATGGTGTTGGTCCGCCCCTCGATGCGCCGCTCCAGCTGCGAGGTGTCCCGCATCAGCCGGTGGTAGCGCTCGGCCCAACGGGCGTGGTCCTCACGGTCGTTGCACCCGTGACAGGGATGTGCCCGGATCGCGGTGCGCAGCCGTGCGATCTCGCGGTCGTCGGCCGCCTGGGACCGCTTCTTGCGGGCCCGCTCCGGCGGGATGTGTCCGGCCTTGGTGCGCAGCGCGGAGGCGAGGTCCCGACGGGACTGCGGGGAGCGGGGGTTGAAGGACTTGGGGATCCGCATCCGCTCCAACGCCTCCACGGGTACCGGGAAGTCTATGGAGGCGAGCCGCTTGACCTGCCGTTCGGCGGTCAGCACCAGCGGCCGCGGCCCGTCGTGCTGCTCGAAGCCGCGGTGGCCGTTGGACCGCCCGGCGGGCAGCCCGGGGTCCAGCACGAGCGCCAGACCAGCGTACTTGCCGGTCGGGACGTGGATGACATCGCCCGGCTTGAGCTTCTCCAGTGCCACGGCCGCCTCGGCGCGCCGCTCGGATGCGCCCTGCCTCGCCAGTTCGGTCTCCCGGTCCTTCAAATCCCGCCGCAGCCGCGCGTACTCGTCGAAGTCGCCGAGGTGGCAGGTCATGGACTCCTTGTAGCCGGCGAGTCCTTCCTCGTTGCGCTGGACCTGGCGGGAGATCCCGACGACCGACTTGTCGGCCTGGAACTGCGCGAACGACGTCTCCAGCAGTTCGCGGGAGCGGTGCCGCCCGAACTGGTCGACGAGGTTGACCGCCATGTTGTACGACGGCTTGAAGCTGGACCGCAGCGGATAGGTGCGGGTGCCTGCGAGGCCGGCGAGGTGCTCGGGGCTCATCCCGCGCTGCCACAGCACCACGGCGTGGCCCTCGACGTCGATGCCCCGCCGGCCGGCCCGGCCGGTCAGCTGGGTGTACTCGCCCGGGGTGATGTCGGCGTGCTGCTCGCCGTTCCACTTGACGAGCTTCTCCAGCACCACGGAGCGTGCGGGCATGTTGATGCCGAGGGCGAGGGTCTCGGTGGCGAACACGGCCTTGACCAGGCCGCGTACGAAGAGTTCCTCGACGACTTCCTTGAACGTCGGCAGCATGCCCGCGTGGTGGGCGGCGATGCCGCGCTCCAGGCCTTCGAGCCACTCGTAGTAGCCGAGGACGTGCAGGTCCTCGGGCGGGATCGACGAGGTGCGTTCCTCGACGATCGCGCGCACCTTTTCCCGGGCCTCGTCGTCGTTGAGCCGGAGTCCCGCGTACAGGCACTGCTGTACGGCGGCCTCGCAGGCGGCGCGGCTGAAGATGAAGGTGATGGCGGGCAGCAGGCCCTCGTTGTCGAGCCGTTCGATGACTTCGGGGCGGCCCGGTGTCCACACCCGGGACCGCTGCCTGCGCTCACGCTCCCGGTCGGCCTCGCGCATGGCGCGGCCGCGTCTGCGGTCCTGGTACGACGGACGCTGTGCCTCCATCCGGGCCAGCCGGGCGAGGTCGGGGTTGACGGCCTTCTTGTGGCCCTCGCCCTCCTCGAAGAGGTCGTACATCCGGCGTCCGGCGAGTACGTGCTGGAACAGCGGGACGGGCCGGTGTTCGGAGACGATGACCTCGGTGTCGCCGCGGACGGTGTCGAGCCAGTCGCCGAACTCCTCGGCGTTGGAGACGGTGGCGGACAGGGACACCAGGGTCACGGACTCCGGGAGGTGGATGATCACCTCTTCCCAGACGGCGCCGCGGAAGCGGTCGGAGAGGTAGTGGACCTCGTCCATGACCACATAGCCGAGGCCGATGAGGGTCTGGGAGCCCGCGTACAGCATGTTCCGCAGGACCTCGGTGGTCATGACGACCACGGCGGCGTCCGGGTTGATGCTGTTGTCGCCGGTGAGGAGGCCGACCATGCCGTCGCCGTAGCGGCGGCAGAGGTCGGCGTACTTCTGGTTCGACAGCGCCTTGATGGGTGTCGTGTAGAAGCACTTCTTGCCCTGCATGAGGGCGAGGTGGACGGCGAACTCGCCCACGATCGTCTTGCCGGAGCCGGTGGGGGCGGCCACCAGAACGCCCTTTCCGGCTTCGAGCGCCTGGCAGGCCTCGATCTGGAAGGGGTCGAGGCCGAAGTCGTACATCTCGCGGAAAGACGCGAGCGCGGTGGCCTGCTCGGCGGCCCGCCTGCGGGCCGCCGCATACCGCTCGGCCGGTGAGAGGTCCTCTGTCATCGTGCTTTCGAGCGTACCGGTCCCCACTGACAACAGGACGATCATTATCCGGAAGATGGGACGACGGACGACAAAGAGGTGGGCGCGGGGGGGGGGGCGGGCGCCGCGGGGTGGCGGGGTGTCCGGGGAGGGCGCGTGGGGCGAGCGGGGGAGCCGGGCCGGGCCGGCCGCGGGCCGCGCGCGGGGGGCGGGGGC